>JBBRMV010000001.1:0-186151 GCA_038230675.1 Sphingomonadales bacterium
ACCTCGACATCGGCCTGAGTGAAGAAGCGGAAAATCTGCGTCAGCAGGTTGCGCTCATGATCCGAAATCTTCTGCGCCCAGTCGCGGCAATCCTCGCCGAGCGGCACTTCCTCGGGCATCCAGTGGATCTGCTGCTGGCGCTTCCAGAAATCATAGGCCCAGGGATATTCAAAGGGCTTGTAGGTCTTGCGGGCTTCGAGGAGGGACATAAGCGGACCTTTCGATACAATCGGTAGATAATCAGAGGATCTGGAAAAGCGAGATCAGCGCATAGCCGACGCCACCGACAAGGATGACGAGGCCGGGAATGCGCAAATATGTGGTGGAGCGAGGTGCAGGGCCGGCATGCCCACGCAAGGGGCGTCCGACCAGAAAGGCGACGACATAGCCGGCAAAAGCCAAGTTCATGCCGATGATGATGCCCAAGATTTGCGGCCAATGCGCGGTCATGATGTCGTGCTCCAGCTTCCCAAAGCCCAGGCAAAGCCGCCCAGGATGATCGCCAGCGCCGCAAGCATCGTCCCCGTGATGCGTTTGGCGTAGCGCGCCTGTTCGGTAGCCCCGGGACGCGAGACGACGAATACGGCCAATAGACCCGCCACCGAGGCGACCAGCCCCATGATCACGGGGGGCGTGAAGAAGGCGAGCGCGCGGGTCATGCGCGGTCGCGCCGCACGACGACGCGCTCGACATAGACTTTCTTGGTGCGGTGCGATCCCACGCCCAGAAAGACGACGCCGATGAAAAAGCCGAAATCATACCAGCCGCCATTATTGGGCACGGCATAGACGGCGATGTCAGGCACGATCAGTGACAGCACCCAGGCGACCGGGAAGATGAAGCCATGCCACAGCCCGAGCAGGAATCCGGGCGCCTCGGGCTTCACCGTGCCCGCCGCCTGTTGAGCGCAGGCGCTGAGCATCGCGGTCGCCATGAACAGCGGGGCGAGGCGGCGGATCGATCGATTCATGCGGCGATCTTTTGACCGGCGGCCGCACCCAAAACGCGCGGCGCGCGTTGACTGCCCGCCCCCAACGAAAAGGAATTGCCATGACCGATACCAGCCAGATCAAGGAACATATGGAAGTGATCGGCGCCGACGGCGTCCATGTCGGTACCGTCGATCACATGGACGGCGACCGCATCAAGCTGACCAAGAAGGACAGCGGAGCCGAGGTCGTCGAAGGAACGGGAAGCCATGAAGGGCATCACCATTACATCCCGGCCGGCCTCGTCGCCGGCGTCGAGGGCGACCAGGTCCGGCTCAGCGCCAACGCCGATGTCGCGGTGACGTTCGAGGAAGAAGCCTGAACGGTTGTCCTGTTCACTACACGACCGGGGACGCCCCGGTCGTGTAGCTACTGACACGCCAGGCACTCGTCATAATCCTTCTCGGCGAGCTCGATCTGCTTGAGGTCAGGCGTGTTGTCCGCCTCCACCCCGCCGGCAAAGCCCGCGCGCTGGATGGATTTCGAGCGCAGATAATAAAGCGATTTCACGCCGAGCTCCCACGCGCGGAAATGGAGCATCAGCAGATCCCATTTCTCGACATCGGCCGGGATGAACAGGTTCAGCGACTGCGACTGATCGATATAGGGCGTGCGATCGGCGGCAAGTTCGAGCAGCCAGCGCTGATCGATCTCGAAGCTCGTCTTGTAGCAATCCTTTTCCTCCGCAGAGAGGAAGTCGAGATGCTGGACCGAGCCGCCCTTCTCAAGGATCGTGCTCCACACCGCTTCGCTGTTCTTCGATTTGTCGATCAGCAAGGCCTCGAGATGCGGGTTCCTGATCGACCAGCTGCCAGACAGCGTCTTGTGGGTGTAGATGTTGGCGGGGATCGGCTCGATGCACGCACTCGCGCCGCCGCAGATGATGCTGATCGAAGCCGTCGGGGCGATCGCCATCTTGCAGCTGAACCGCTCCATCACGCCCTGATCGGCGGCATCGGGGCAGGCGCCGCGCTCGACCGCGAGCTGCATCGACGCCTCGTCGACCTGGCCCTTGATGTGCTTGAAGATCTTGAGGTTCCACTGCTTCGCCATCGCGCCCTCGAACGGAAGCCCGCGCGCCTGGAGGAAGCTGTGGAAACCCATCACGCCAAGCCCCACCGAGCGCTCGCGCGCAGCGGAATAGGCGGCGCGGGCCATGCCGGGTTCGGCGCGGTCGATATAATCCTGCAGCACATTGTCGAGGAAACGCATCACATCCTCGATAAAGCCCTTTTCGTCCTTCCACTGATCCCAGGTCTCGAGATTGAGCGACGAGAGACAGCAGACCGCGGTGCGTTCCTTGCCGAACTGGTCGCGGCCGGTGGGCAGGGTGATCTCCGAACACAGATTGGAGGTCGATACCTTCAGCCCGACATCGCGGTGATGCTTGGGCATCGCGCTGTTCACGTGATCGCTGAACACGATATAGGGCTCGCCGGTCGCCAGCCGCGTTTCGACGAGCTTCTGGAACAGCGCACGGGCGTCCACCGTTGCGCGGACCGATCCGTCCTTGGGGCTGAGCAAATTCCATTCGGCGCCGGCGCGGACGGCCTCCATGAACGCATCGGGGATCAACACGCCGTGGTGCAGATTGAGCGCCTTGCGGTTGAAATCGCCCGAAGGCTTGCGGATTTCGAGGAACTCCTCGATCTCGGGATGCGAAATGTCGAGATAACAGGCGGCAGAACCCCGCCGCAAGGATCCTTGCGAGATCGCGAGCGTCAGCGAATCCATCACGCGAACGAACGGAATGATGCCGCTGGTCTTGCCGTTCAGGCCGACAGGCTCGCCAATGCCGCGTACCGCGCCCCAATAGGTGCCGATGCCACCGCCGCGACTGGCCAGCCAGACATTCTCGTTCCAGGTATCGACAATGCCTTCCAGGCTGTCGGGCACCGAATTGAGGTAGCAGCTGATCGGCAGGCCGCGCCCCGTGCCGCCGTTCGACAGCACCGGCGTCGCCGGCATGAACCACAGCTTCGAGATATAGTCGTAGACGCGCTGCGCGTGCGCTGCATCATCGGCATAGGCGGATGCCACGCGGACAAACATGTCCTGAAAGCTTTCGCCCGGCAGCAGATAGCGATCCTGAAGCGTGTCCTTGCCGAAATCGGTCAGCAGGGCATCGCGCGAATGATCGACCTCGACCGGGTAAGGCTGCGGCTTGATCGCCTTGCTATCGGCGGGCGCCGGGCTTTTGGCCTTTGTCACGGCCGCCGCCATCCCCGCTGCCATCGCTGCGCTCGCCGCCTCCATCATGTCCGTCGCCATATCGTTGCTCGCTTCCTGGCCGTCCCTGAAATCCATCGTCCGCTTTTCCCGTTCCTGCCAATCTGGCCGTTTCGATCGACGCCGCGATCACTTTGCAATTCCGAATCGGGGGCGAACCCCCATGCTATCATCCGGCGCGCCACAACCGAGAACAAAAAGTGTCCATCGAGCAGGCAAAAGCGCAGAAGGCGCCATTGCACAACATCGTGTCGCGACAACTATCCTACCAGTGCTTGGGCCCGCCCCCGAACGCAACCACAACAGATTGTGCCCAATCGCGTGACCGCGCAAGACGGTAAATGACAAATTAGCGACTCGGTTCGTCGCTATTTTGAGTCGTCTCGTGGCACGCTGAAAATGCTGCAATGCAGCGACGCGCGGGCTTCTGCGGGATGCGTGGAATGCAAGAGAAACAAGTTGGCCTGTCGGATTTTTTCACGCGGCCACCCTCTGTGCATCGGGCCGTCAACGCCTGCTTGAATCGGTGCCCGGTTGTGGCTGCTCAGCCGACCTTGCGCATGTTGCGGGCTTCGACGGCGCCGTGCAGCCGCTCGAGGTTGAAGGCGTCGGTGAATTCGATACCGGCCTTGCCGTCTTCGGCCCAGCGCAGCTTTGCCGGGAACATCTGGCCTTCGAGCAATTCGATGATGAGGTCGACATTTTGCATCGAACGACCAAAGCTGATCCCGTCGATCATCGCCCCCGTCGACGAGATGTTGCGGATGCGCACTTCGCCGCTGGCATCGCCGATCTGAAGCCTGGCCGATTTGATCATCGTCGTGCGCGCGCCACGGCTGGTGCGATAGCCGGTCGGGGTCGCCGCACCGTGGCTGACATCCAGCATTTCCAGCACGTCTTCGGCACGTGCCGGTTTGCCATAGACAAAGCCCTGAATGTGGCTGCACCCAAGCGTTCGGATCAGTTCGATTTCGTCGCGGGTCTCGGCGCCCTCGGCGGTCGTCTCCATCGACAGCGTGTTGGCAAGCGACACGATCGCGCTGATGATCGCGGCATTGCGACTGCCGGGCAACACGGCCCCGCGAACGAAACTCTGGTCGATCTTGATCTTGTCGAACGGCGCGCTCTTCAGATAACCGAGCGAGGAGTATCCCGTGCCGAAATCATCGAGCGCGAGCCGCACGCCAATGCCCTTCAGGCTCTTGAACATCTGATCGGTCGAGGCCGATTCGGCGAGGAACACGCCCTCGGTGATTTCGAGCTCCAGCCTGCGCGCGTCGATCCCCGATTTTGCCAGCGCATTGGTGACGATCGCCGGAAACGCGGGATTGGCGAACTGTACGGGCGAGACGTTGACGCCCACACGAACATGCGCGGGCCATTTCGCCGCATCGATACAGGCCGTCCGCAGCACCCATTCACCGATCGATTCGATCAGGCCGCATTCCTCGGCCACGGGAATGAAATCGGCAGGAGAGATTGCGCCACGGGTCGGGTGTTCCCATCGGATCAGTGCTTCATAGCCGACGATCTGTTCGCTCTGTGTGCCGACGACGGGCTGATAGACGAGGTGGAATTGTTTCTGGACGAGCGCGCCGCGCAAATCGTCTTCTAGCTGTTTGCGGTTCTGCGCCCCGTGGAGCAATTCCTCACGGTAGAAGCGGTGAACGCCGCGGCCATCGGCCTTCGCCGCATAGAGCGCGAGATCGGCGTTGCGGATCAGCGTTTCTGAATCGGTGCCGTCCTGGGGCGCGATCGCGACGCCGATCGAGCATCCGATCGAGATCGAGATGCCATCGATCAGATAGGGCTGCGACAAGGAAGCGATGACGGTGCGTGCCATTTCCGAAAGGCGGTCGACGTCATTCTCGCCGGGCAGCACGATCTGGAATTCGTCGCCGCCCAGCCGCCCGACCAGGCCGGCATCGCCAATCGCGCGCAACAGTCGCTGGGCGACCTGTTTGAGTAAGCTGTCGCCCATTTGATGACCCTGAGTGTCGTTCACCACCTTGAACCGGTCGAGATCGAGCAGCAGCAGCGTTGATGGGCGGTAAGGCCCTGAGGGCTGGGTGAGTGTCTTGTCGAGCGACACACGCATCCGCTGACGATTGGCGAGCCCGGTCAGCCCGTCGAACAATGCCAGTTGGGTAATCTCGGCTTCGGCCCGACGTTTCTCGGTGAGATCGGCACCGCTGCCGATAAAACCCTCAAACTCGCCGTGCGCGTCGTGCATCGGCCGGCCCGAAATAGACCACCAGCTGTCGATCGTGCCAAGCGTGACCGGGCGCACGGGATAGTCCGAAAACCCGGTGCGCGACGAAAGGTGGAAGCCGAGCGTGCGTTCGGTTCCGGGTGCTGCGCTGTCCATCTGAAACAAGGTGGTGAGCGCGCGACCGAGCGGCGGCAGGCCGGGTTCGGTGACCGCATCGGCGACTTTTTCGGACAGATAGACGAGCCGGCCGTCGCGATCTGTCTGCCAGAACCAGCCGCTGCCCTGTGCCTCGAATTCACTGACGAGGCGCGCGGCAAGCAACCCTTTTCCGTTGGCATGGTGCGACCGCCTGGCTTCGGCCACATCGTGCAAGGCCAGACGGCGCGTGGCAATGCCAAGGCACAGCATGCAGCCAAGGCCAAGCATGCTGCCGGCGCCGAAGCCTGCCAGCGCCACGACCGTTACCGCAATCGCCGAGGCAAAGCCGAACAATGCTGCGCGCATGGGATGTAGCGCCATCGCGGTGACGCCGATCGCGCCAAGGATCGCGGCGAAGCAGGCGAGCTGCAGGCCATTGACCGGCAGATGGGAAGCCTCCCAAAGCAAGCTGATCAGGCCGATGGCCAGCGCCACCCCATAGCCGATCGCGCTGTGGATATGGCGCGTTGGCGCCCACGCGCTGGTTGCCGGCAGTTTCAAAATAAGCAGCGCGGCAAAACCGATCGTCGCCACCGTTCCGGCCTCGGCCAGGACATGGTCGAATAGGGCGGTTTGCCCGGACCGCATTGCCGCCAGGATCAGCGTGGCAATCGAGATCAGCTGCGCCAGGAAGGTAGCCGGCCAGATCGCTGCGATCTGGCGGATATGCCCGGCAAAATCGACGCCGGATTTCGCCGCGTCGGTAACCGACAGCCCCAGCGCGCCCCAGATGCCGATCACCGGCAGGGTTTTGTCGGTCACATCGCTCTTGCTGCTGGCCATGCCGATTGACTACGCGCCCCTGGTTTCCACTCTGCTATCAAAACAGACTTAATGCTTTGCTTCCGCAGCACCTGAATTGCGCGGTGATATTGGCCAGCCACCCGCGCCGATCTATGGCCAGACAGATTTTTGCACCGCAAGGACCCGCCATGACCACGATCATCCGAGAAGCCGATCTGATCGAAAGCGTCGCCGATGCGCTGCAGTTCATCAGCTATTTCCACCCGATGGATTATATTCGTGCGCTTGGTGTCGCCTATGAAGCCGAGCAGAGCCCGGCCGCAAAGGACGCGATTGCGCAGATCCTGACCAACTCGCGCATGTGCGCGGAGGGGCATCGGCCGATTTGCCAGGATACCGGCATCGTCAACGTCTTCGTCAAATGGGGCATGGACTGCCGCCTCGACGACGCCAGCCGATCGTTGCAGGATATCGTCGATGACGGCGTGCGCCGCGCCTATCTCAACCCCGACAACAAATTGCGCGCATCGGTGCTGGCCGATCCCGCCTTCACCCGCCGCAATACCAAGGACAACACGCCGTGCGTCCTGCACGTCGAGATGGTGCCCGGCGCGACCGTCGGCATCGATGTCGCGGCCAAGGGCGGTGGCAGCGAGAACAAGTCCAAGTTCAAGATGATGAACCCAAGCGATTCGATCGTCGAATGGGTGCTTGAGATGCTGCCGCAGATGGGCGCCGGCTGGTGCCCGCCCGGGATGCTGGGAATCGGTATTGGCGGGACGGCGGAACAATGCGTGCTGCTCGCCAAGCAGGCGCTGATGGAACCGATCGACATGGCGCCGCTAAAGGCACGCGGGCCACGCACCGATATCGAAGCCTTGCGGATCGAGATTTTCGACAAGGTGAATGCGCTCGGCATCGGCGCGCAGGGGCTTGGCGGTCTGTCGACCATCCTCGACGTGAAGATCATGGATGCGCCGTGCCACGCTGCGGGCAAGCCCGTCGCGATGATCCCCAACTGCGCCGCAACCCGCCACGCGCATTTCACGCTCGATGGATCGGGGCCGGCCTATCTCGATCCGCCGGCGCTCAGCGCGTGGCCCGACGTCAACTGGACCCCCGACAAGGCCGCGATCCGCGTCGATCTCGATGCACTGACGCCAGCCGTCGTGCAAAGCTGGAAGCAGGGCGACCGGCTGCTCCTCAATGGCAAGATGCTCACTGGCCGCGATGCCGCGCACAAGCGGATCAAGGATATGCTGGAGGCCGGCGAGCCACTCCCCGTCGAATTCGCGGGCCGGGTGATCTATTACGTTGGCCCGGTCGATCCGGTCGGCGAGGAAGTGGTGGGTCCTGCGGGGCCGACGACCGCGACGCGGATGGACAAGTTCACGCGCATGATGCTTGAACAAGGGCTGCTGGCGATGGTCGGCAAGGCCGAGCGCGGGCCGGCGGCGGTCGAGGCGATCCGCGATCACAAGAGCGCCTATCTGATGGCGGTCGGCGGGGCGGCCTATCTCGTTTCGCGCGCGATCAAGGGATCGCAGGTGGTGGGTTTCGCCGATCTGGGGATGGAGGCGATCTACGAATTCGAAGTGGAGGATTTTCCGGTGACGGTCGCGGTCGATGCGACGGGTGCCAATGTCCATGCGCTGGCGCCGCTCGTATGGAAGGAGCGGATTGCCCGGGAGGGTCTGCTGGCTAGCGTTTGACGGGCACCATCTGCGCTTCCTCGGCAGCGGTGAATGCGGAGCGGCCCTTGGGTGCATCATCGGGCACGGCGGTGGTGAAGAACGCCGTGCCGGTGCGCGTCTGCGGATCGATCCATAGCCCCGACCGCACGCCGTAAGCTTCTCCGGCATGGCCGATTCGGGGCTTGCCGTCGCCGACCGGATCGTCGCGGCAATCGGCCGGCCTTCCGGGCAGCGCGAGCAGCATGACGCCGAGACCATAGCCGCAATAAAAGCCGCCCTCGGTATCGCCATTGCGCCCGTCATAGCGCCACGCGGGCGTCGTCATCGCCGCCAGGCTGCTCGGGGACAGGAAATTGGCCGGGCTTCGCCACAGCACGCGGCCGAGCCGGGCGAGATCGGGCATCGATATCCGCATGCCCCCCTGCGGCGAAAAGAACGCGCCGTTATGGGCGAGCCGATAGCGCGAGACGTCGCACCCGCTGTCGCTGGCGGGGGTGCCGGGGCAGGCGGGGCGGATGCCATTAAGATCGTCGCGCGCGATGCTGCCGTCGGTGCGGTAAAGCACGACTGCGCGACCGATCGCCCGGTCCGAGCAGGTCGTCCAGTTGAAGCACGCGTCGAGCCCGAGCGGCGCGAAAACGAGCCGCTGCATCAGCCGGTCGAAACGCTCGCTCGCGGCGCCCTCCATTACGGCTGCGACGACCGGGAAATTGAGGTTGGCATAAGTGAAATAGCCGCTCGGCGCGGCATTGCCGGACCACGCGCCGGGCTTTTGCAGCCAGCGTTCGAGATCGGCGTCGAGCGGCAACGCATAATCGGCGCCGTCGCGAATCCCCGCGGTATGCGACAGCAAATGGCGCAGTGTGATCGGCGTGTCGGGATAGGCCGGATTGCGCAAGCGCCAACCGAGATAGGCGGACACGTCGCGGTCGAGCGAAACCATGCCGCGATCGACCATGCGCATCACCGCAACCGCGACCGCGAGCTTCGATATCGAGGCGATCCGGACCGGGCTGTCGATCTGCACGCGCCGGGCCCGCGCTCTGTCAGCGAGGCCCGATACGGCCACCGCGGCGATCCGGCGTGGGTCGAAATCCACGCGGACAGTGGCTGGCACTGCCGACGGGATGGCGGCGGCGATGAACAGGGCAAAGGCTGACACACCCCAAGCGTGCCGCGAAGCGTCGCCGCGCGCAACCGCTCCAGCGATACACACGGGGTTGCGGCGCGCAAGGCGCTGTGACATCGCGCGCCGATGGTAAGGCGCCTCTCGCTGTTGGCCATCAAGGCACTGATGTGGCTCGTGATCGCGCTGTGCCTGGCGATCACGATCGTCCCGCATTTCCTCGATGCCGTTTATTATCGCGGGGAGCCGAGCGGCCATTTCGACGGGCAACGCTTTTCCAATCCCGATGGCGATGACACGCTCGCACCGCCGACCGGGGGCAATCGCGGTAATTTCCTGGTGCGCTATCTGCTGGGCAGCGATGGGCGGCCGCTTTGGCCAGGTCGCGTCGTCATCAGCCCGCGCCAGCCCCCCGCCCGCGTCGAAGGGCAGGCGATGATCGCGACATGGATCGGCCATGCGAGCGTGCTGGTGCAGACGCAGGGGCTCAACATCCTGACCGATCCGGTGTGGAGCGATACGGCGGGGCCGCTCGGCATCGGGCCGGCGCGGGTCGCGCCACCGGGGATCGCGTTTGACAAACTGCCCCGGATCGACATCGTTCTGGTCAGCCACAATCATTACGATCACATGGATCTGGCGACCCTCAAGCGCATCTGGACGCGCGATCATCCGCTGATCGTGACCAGTCTCGGCAATGATGCTGTCATCGGCCAGGTGGGAGTGCCGGCAAAGGCGCTCGATTGGGGAAGCCGGATCGCAGTGAAGCCCGGGGTCGAGGTGGTCGTCACGCGCAACCATCATTGGGGCAGCCGCTGGTTCACCGATCGCAACCGCGCCTTGTGGTCGAGCTTTGTCGTGCGCCTACCCGGCGGCAATCTGTTTTTCGCCGGTGATACCGGCGCGGGCGATCTGCGCTGGCCCGGTGAGGCGGTGGCTTATGGGCCGGTGCGGCTTGCGCTCATTCCGATCGGGGCGTTTCGCTTCGTGCCCGGGCAGATGAGCGTCGGCAGCCATATCGGCCCGGTCGATGCCGTGGAGGTCGCCCGCCGGCTTGGCGCGTCGCGCGCGATCGGCATTCATTGGGGCACTTTCCGGTTGAGTTCGGAGAGCTATGACACCCCACCGCGATTGCTGGCGGCGGCGATGCGCTGCACCCGCCAGGGTGGCCGCTTCGATACCGTCGCGATCGGTGTGCCGGTATCGATTGCCGCCTATGTCCCGCCGCAGGCGTCGCCGCCGGTGCCGCGCACGCAGCTGCTGCAGTGTCTGGATACGCCGCAAGTTCGCGCCTTGCGGTGAGATGACCCAAATCGGGCTCCGCGGGTAAGATGGACCCCTTGGGCCGTCCCATCGCCGATGTTAGGCATGGGGCGTTAAGGGTGGGGAATGACCGAGTACGTGAGTAGCCGCTATCATACTTCGCTCGATCGTGCGGGTCTCGCGGTCGCTCTTGGCGGCGTGATCGGCGCCGCCGCCAGCGCTGCATTGACCATCGCCGGGGGAGGGGTCGGGCCGCTTGCCATCGTTGCCGCGGTGGTGCTGGGATGGGTGTTCACGGTGCTGGCGATTGGCGCGGTCGGCGCGCCGATCTGGCTGGTGATGCATGCCATGGGCAGGCGCGGTCCCGGCCACGCGATCCTGGTCGGCGGCGTGGCCGGATTTGCGCTGTTGCTGTTCAGCCAGACCTATGGCTTCGGGCTTGTCGATGCGCCGCCAAGCGACATGCGCACGCTGCTGTTCCGCTGGGCGAGTGCGGCGGCGATAAGCCTGTTGTTCGCCACACTCACCGCAGCGACCGGCTATGCGATGTGGCGCATCGCCTATCGCCGCGGGGCGTAACCCGCGATCAGGTCGCTGGCCCGGTCCTGAAGGCACACAGCTTGTTGCCGTCGAGATCGCGGAAATAGGCGCCGTAAAACGCTTGCGGCCCTTCCTCGCCGCGCAGCCCCGGAGGCCCTTCGCAGCTGCCGCCGAGCGCGATCGCCTGATCATACAGCGCGTCGACCTTGGCGCGTTCATCCACCACCAGCGCAATCATCGCGCCATTGCCCGGCGTCGCGGGCTGTTTGTCATAAGGGGTGGTGACCGCAAGCGCCGGCTTATCCCACGTTGTGCCGTACATCGTGAAATCGCCGAACTCCATGATCTGTTTTGCCCCGATCATGCCGAGCAAGGCCTCGTAAAAGCCGCGCGCGCGGCTGATATCGTTGGTGCCGACGGTTGCATAGCCGATCATGTCGATTCCCTCCTGTTTGGTACGCATTTGTATCCTGGGAACAGAACGGGTACAAGTGCGATCGCGCATAGTTGCGCAAAACCTTCTCGATCCCATATCGGCAAATGATGGCCATTCAGATCCGCACCAGCCTAGATGAGCCCGAAACCGGGCAGAGCTTCATCCCCCACCGCCCCGCCCGTCCGCCCAAGGCAGAAGGGGGGAGGGCATTCGTGATCGAATCGGAATATGTGCCCGCAGGCGACCAGCCGACGGCGATTGCGGAGCTCGTCGAACAGACGCGGGGCGGTGAACGCGACCAGGTGCTGCTCGGAGTGACGGGCAGCGGCAAGACCTTCACGATGGCCAAGGTGATCGAGGCGGTGCAGCGGCCCGCGCTGATCCTGGCGCCCAACAAGATTCTCGCCGCGCAGCTTTACGGCGAGATGAAGTCGTTCTTCCCGAACAACGCGGTCGAATATTTCGTCAGCTATTACGACTATTACCAGCCCGAAGCCTATGTGCCGCGCAGCGACACCTATATCGAGAAGGAAAGCTCGGTAAACGAGGCGATCGACCGGATGCGGCATTCGGCGACACGCGCATTGCTCGAACGCGACGATGTGATCATCGTGGCATCGGTTTCATGTCTTTACGGCATCGGCTCCGTTGAAACCTATTCGGCGATGATCTTCGATCTGAAAAAAGGCCAGAGTGTCGATCAGCGTGAGATCGTGCGAAAGCTCGTCGCGCTGCAATACAAGCGCAACGATGCGGCGTTCCAGCGCGGCAATTTCCGCGTGAAGGGCGATAACCTCGAAATCTTCCCCTCGCATTATGAAGACACCGCCTGGCGCGTCAGCTTCTTCGGTGACGATATCGAGGAAATCGTCGAGTTCGATCCGCTGACCGGCAAGAAGGTCGCGAGCCTCGATTATGTCCGTGTCTATGCCAACAGCCATTACGTCACGCCGGGGCCGACGCTGAAACAGGCGATGGAGGCGATCAAGTTCGAACTTGCAGAGCGGCTTAAGGAGCTGGTCACCGAGGGCAAGTTGCTTGAGGCGCAGCGGCTTGAACAGCGCACCCAGTTCGATCTGGAGATGATCGCCGCGACGGGCAGCTGCGCGGGCATCGAGAATTATTCGCGCTTCCTGACCGGACGGATGCCCGGCGAGCCGCCACCGACATTGTTCGAATATCTGCCCGACAACGCGCTGCTCTTCGTCGATGAAAGCCATGTGACGATCGGCCAGATCAACGGCATGTCGCGCGGCGATCATCGGCGTAAGCTGACGCTCGCCGAATTCGGCTTCCGGCTACCCTCGGCGATCGACAATCGCCCGCTGCGCTTCAATGAGTGGGAGGCGATGCGGCCGCAGACGACCTATGTCTCGGCGACGCCGGGCTCCTGGGAAATGGAGCAGACCGGCGGCGTGTTCGCCGAACAGGTGATCCGACCGACGGGGTTGATCGATCCGCCGATCGAGATCAAGCCCGTCGAGGAACAGGTGCAGGACCTGATCGTCGAATGCCGCAAGACCGCAGAAGCTGGCTATCGCACCCTCGTCACCACCTTGACCAAGCGCATGGCCGAGGATTTGACCGAATATATGCACGAGGCGGGGCTCAGGGTCCGTTACATGCATTCCGATGTCGAGACGCTTGAGCGGATCGAGCTGATCCGCGATCTTCGGCTCGGCGTGTATGACGTGTTGATCGGCATCAACCTGCTGCGCGAGGGGCTCGATATCCCCGAATGCGGGCTGGTCGCGATCCTCGATGCCGACAAGGAAGGGTTTCTGCGCAGCGAAACGTCGCTGATCCAGACGATCGGCCGCGCCGCGCGCAACGTCGACGGGCGCGTCATCCTCTATGCCGACCGGATCACCGGCAGCATGGAGCGGGCGATGAACGAAACCGGGCGCCGGCGCGAAAAGCAGCTGGCGTATAACGAGGCGAACGGCATTACGCCCACGACGATCCGCCGCAACATCGGCGACATTATCAAGGATGTGGCGAGCCGCGATCAGGTGACGGTCGAGATCGATGAGGACCGCCCGCACATGGTCGGCCATAACCTCCGCGCGTATATCGAGGGCCTGGAAAAGCAGATGCGTGCAGCCGCAGCGGACCTCGAGTTCGAGACCGCCGGCCGCCTGCGCGACGAGATCCGCCAGCTCGAGCAGGAAGAACTCGGCCTGCCGGTCGATCAGCAAAAGCTGCCGGTGATGGGCCGCAGCAACGAAGGCAAGCCGGGGACGAGGAAAACGCGCTACGGGAAAAGCCAGAAAATGCGCGCAGGTATGGCGGGAAGTTCGCGGCGGGGGCGATAGTATGGCGAAGACGATTCGCGTTGTGGATGGCGCGCATCAGGTGTATTGATGCTTCAACACACCAAAGCCACAGGTTAGAGGATCAGGCCGATGCGTTCGATGACGATGCTGCTTGCTGCAACGGCGCTCGCGCTGTCCGCCGCCGCCCCGATCCTCGCCAAGCAGGTCGCCAAACCCGATCTTGCCGCTGCCGTTTCGGCGCCCGGACGCCCGGCGGACGACATCAAGCTCGATGATGGCCGCAAGCCCGTCGAGGTGCTGGCATTTGCAGGCTTGAAGACCGGCGATCAGGTCGCCGATATCATGGCGGGGACGGGCTATTACACCGAGATCATGGCCCGTGCCGTCGGCGCCAAGGGCCATGTCACCGCCTATGATCCCAAGCAGTTCGACGATGGCACCGGCAAAGGCGCCAAGGCCTGGGCCGAATTGATGAAGCGCGAAGCAAATGTGAGTTTCGAGCAATATCCGTTCGAAAACTTCGCCGCGCCGGCCAATGCCTTTAGCTTCGTGATGATCCACCTCGATTATCACGATCTTTACTGGGTGAGCGAAAAGTACAAGATCGGGCGGACCGATCCTGCGGCCTTCTTGGCCACGCTCTACAAATCGGTGAAGCCCGGCGGGACCGTCGCGGTGATCGATCATGTCGGGTTGCCCGGCGATACCCGTGCCACGGTGGACAAGCTGCACCGGATCGATCCCGAAGTGGTGAAGGCGGATTTCCTGAAGGCCGGCTTCGTGCTCGACGGGACGAGCGATGTGCTCCGCAACCCGAGCGATGATCATACCACGCTGGTGTTCGTGCCCGCGATACGCGGCAAGACCGATCGCTTCGTGTTCCGCTTCAAAAGGCCGCTAAAGGGCTGAATCCTTTGCGGAGCGTGCCGATCACGAAATCGGCCGCCTCAACTCCCGGCCTAAGCCGCTGCCTCGCGCTGCGCGATCGAATCGACGAACGCGCCGGTTACCGATCGCAGCTTGGTCAGGCGTGTATCGACATCATGGACGCGGTCCTGGAGCGCGTCGATCTCGGAGGTGACGGTATCGGTGTCCTCGCGGATGCCCGCGATCGTCGTTGACATCGAATCGGCGGCGAGCGCGGTTTCGTCTACCGACGCCGTGATCGCGGTGACGGTCTGCGCCTGGGTTTCCATCGCGCGGCGGATTTTTTCGGCGGACTGCTGAACTTCGGCGACGGTCGCGCGGATCGAGGCGTTGGTCTCGACCGTCGAGCGCGTCGCCGACTGGATCGCGGCGATCTTGGCGGCGATGTCGTCGGTTGCGCGCGCGGTCTGGTTGGCGAGTGATTTCACTTCCTGGGCCACCACTGCAAAACCGCGTCCGGCGTCGCCGGCTCGCGCCGCCTCAATCGTTGCATTGAGCGCCAATAGATTGGTCTGGCCGGCAATGTCGCGGATCAGCCCAAGGATCGATTCGATCGACTTGGCATGCTCCGACAGCGTCTCGGACATCGCGACGGCGGCGCCTGCCTGAGTGGAGGCGCGGGTCGAAATTTCGGCGGCTGCGTCCACTTCGCCGCGCGCATCCTCGATCGCGCGGATCAGCCCTGCCGCCGTTTGCGCGGCATCGCGCATCGCGAGCGCCGATTGCTCGGCGACCGATGCGACGTCGGACGCGCGCGCGAGGGTGTTGCGTGCGGCGGCCGCGGTGCCGACCGTGTGGCGGTGCAGCGCATCGGTATCGAGCGTGCCGGCGTCGACGAGCGCCCCGATATCCGTCAGAAACGCCGCGCTGGCGCTCTCGATGGCGATCGCGGTATCAGCACGGCGGACGACGCCGATCTGGCTCGTGCAAATCTCGATCTCGAACATGTGGAGCCGGTGAACGGTGTCGAGCGCCAGCGTCAGGAAATCCACGTCGTCGGAAAATTCGCGCTTGAAAGCGAGGCTCAGCCCGGAAACCGAATCGCAGATGCCCTTGATGACATGCGGCAGCGAAATCCGCTGCTTGGTGATCTCGCTCCCTCGCTTGGCGATGAGATTGACCCAGGCTTCATCGACGTCCCATGTCCAGCGTTGCTCGGTCGTCTCGACGACATAGGCGACCATCGTGTCGATCGCATGCGCCGGCACGCCCGATTGGGGATTGGTGAAGGTCCGGCGCCATTGTTCATCGGCAAGCGTCCTGATGATGTCGCTCGCGCGAGCCCACACGGCACGCAGGGCCTGCTGGAAGGCACCGTTGTCACCGTATAGCCGGACGCGGATCGCAATGTCCGCAGCGCTCAACCGGCGCGAAATCTTGTTTGAATTGAGCATTATGTGCCTGATCCGAAATGGTTTCGCCGATTAAGTGCAATATCGGACGATGGGCCAATTTGGATAATATCGGCTTAATTTGTTAAATCTTGCTCCGCTTTGGCTCAGTCTTCGACGATCAGGCTGGCATGCTTGGTTTCGGGCAACATCACGAAGCCGATCGTGGCCATCCCGACAATCGCTGTGACGTACCAGTAGAAGCCCGATTCGATGTGCAGGTCCTTGAATTTCAACGCGACATATTCGGCAGTGCCGCCAAAGACCGTGTTGCCGATCGCATAGGGCAGGGCGACCCCCAGCGTGCGGATATGGGCGGGAAACAGCTCGGCCTTGATGAGGCCGCTGATCGATGTGTACGCGCTGAGCAGCAGCAACGGCACCAGGATGATCGCGAACGCCGTTACCGCATCGGTCGTTGCGGCGAGCGCCGAGAAGACCGGGACCGACACCGCCATGCTGCCAAAGCCGAACAGATAGAGCATCGGTTTTCGTCCGAAGCGATCGGCAAGCAGGCCGAATACCGGCTGGCTGAGCATAAAGACGATCAGCGCCGCCGTCATGATCTCGGTCGCGCTCTGTTTGGCAAAGCCGCTGGTGTTGACCAGGAACTTCTGCATGTATGTGGTGTAGGCATAAAAGGCGCACGATCCGCCGCCGCTGATGGCCGCCACGATCAGGAATTCGCGTGGGAAGGCACGCCAAAGGCTCAGCGCGGTCGACCGTTCGCGGGTTTTGTCGAGCGCTTCGAAGGCGGCGGTTTCCGCAAGCCGCCGGCGCAGCACGTAGACGCCGAGCGCGAGCGCTGCACCAATCACGAAGGCGATCCGCCAGCCCCATGCCTCAAGCGCGGGTTGATCTAGCAGCGCCTGCAGGATCAGTGTGACGCCTAGCGCGAGCAGTTGCCCGCCGATCAGCGTGAAATACTGAAAGCTCGACCAGAAGGCGCGCCGGTCCCGGGTCGCCATTTCGGAGAGATAGGTGGCGCTGGCACCATATTCGCCGCCGACCGACAGGCCTTGCAGCATCCGCGCGATGACGAGGATGGCCGGCGCAACGATGCCGGCCTGCGCGTAGGTGGGCGCGACCGCGATCATCAACGATCCAGCGCACATCAGCCCCACCGAAAGCGCTAGGCCGGCCTTGCGCCCATGCTTGTCGCCATAGCTGCCCATTATCCACGCCCCGATCGGCCGCATCAGGAAGCCGACCGCAAAGATCGCGGCGGTGTTGAGCAACTGGATGGTCGGATCGGCCTTTGGAAAAAAGCTCGGCGCGAAATAGATGGTCAGCACCGAATAGGCATACCAATCATACCATTCGACGAGATTGCCGGCCGAACCGCCGATGATCGATCGAAGCCTTTTGCGATCCATGTGTCCTCCACCCGTGATGCTTCGTCGCGCATGGACGCGTCGAAGGGAAGGCTTTTGTGGCATTGGCCGGCGGATGCCCGGTTGAGCCGCCGCGCCGCATCGACCATAGAGACACGATGCGCCGTCTGCCCTTCATCGCCCTTGTCGCCGTTGCCGGTTGCGCAAGCTCGCCCAGCCCGCCGCGTCCAGCGCCACTGGCGCCTGTTGCGATCGCTCCGCCGGCACCTGCGCCATTGCCGGCCGCGCCCGTCTATCGCGGCGACTGGCGTGATTGGCCGCTGACGCCCGGTGACTGGGTATATCGCCAGGATGCGCGCGGCAGCATCGCGCTGTTTGGGCCGCGCGGTGCCGATGCAGAACTGACGATCCGGTGCGACCGGGCGGCCCGGCAGATTTTCGTGTCGAGGCGCGGCGCGGCCCGGGGCAACGCGCCGATGACGGTGCGCAGCTCAAGCCTGTTGCGCAGCGTCCCGACGCTGCCGACCGGCGCTGTGCCTGCCTATATGGCGGCGGCGATCGATCCCCGCGATCCCTTGCTCGACGCGATCGGCTTCAGCCGGGGCCGCTTCGTGATCGAACAGGCGACGCTGCCGACGCTCGTCGTCCCGGCATGGGCGGAAATGCCACGCGTCGTGGAGGATTGCCGCCGGTGAGGGCAGCCGGCCTGTTGCTCGCGCTGTTGCTCGCCGCGTGCCATCAACCGCCGCAAGCTGATCCCAAGGCCGAACCGCAAGGGGCCGCTGCCGCAAATGACGGCGATCTCGCCGATGATCCGATGCGCACGACCATCGCCGGACCCGATCGTCCCGTCGCGGCGGGGACCCTGCCCACGCCCGAGCTCGACGGGGTTGCGACGGCACCCGGCAGGTGGCGGATCGACCGGGCGACCACAGGCGATGCCGCGCTGTTCGGCGACGGCGCGAAGGGACCAGGTTTCGGCATCCGCTGCGACCGCGCCGCCGGTCGTCTGCTGTTCGTGCGCGCGGGAACGAGCAATGCGGGCATGCTGCGGATCATCACATCGACGGGGGCGGCGGGCTTCCCCGCTGCACCACGCCATTTTGCCCCCGGCGTCATCGCGAGCGTGCCGATCGGCGATCCGTTTCTGACAAATGTGCTGGCGGGCGCGACGGGACGGATCGGCGTGAAATTGGGCACCGCGCCGACTTTTGCAGTGCCAGCGGACACGGTGATCGGGAGGGTGATCGGGGAGTGCGTCGCGTTGCGACCGGCACAGTCCTCTTGAATCGCTCAAAATGAATTTAATTACAAGACTTGTAGTTATGAATCACATGATTCAAACAGGAGTCGTGCCCAGGCAGGGTACGCCGTTTCAACAATGCGAAAGGAGGTGATCCGATGTCTCATGGTTCAGCAATGGGGTCGGTTCAGTTCGTTCGGGAGGCGCGGCGCTAATCCGCCGGGCTCGCGCGGGGGGTATCCTCCCCCAGTCAACGCATGAGCCCACAGGATTGGCGGTTCGCATGGTTTCCCGGGCTGGAGCTTTCGGCCGCTGACCATGTCAGGAGGTTGCCGGGGAGGCGCGATTGCGCCCCCCGGCAGCCTCTTTTCATTTCTACAGCCTGTTTTCATATTTACCGCGCATTTGTCGTGAATTTGGCCAAGCGGCGCTTGTGCAGCCGCCGTCCATCCCGCAGCATCATCATAGTGGCGCAACACCGCGCCGATGGGGAATGGGCATGATCCGCGCGACCGGTCTTTTATTGCTTGCCGCGCTGACGGCGCTTCCAGCCTCGGCGCAACAGGCGCCGGTCGTCGAGGAAAAATCGATCGGCGATCTGCGTGCGATGATGGCGCAAGGGACATCGAGTGAGGCGATCACGAGCGCCTATCTGGCGCGGATTGCGGCGATGGACCGCCAGGGGCCGAAGCTGCGCGCGGTGATCGCGATCAACCCCGATGCGATCGCGCAGGCGCGTGCCGCCGATGCACGCCGCCGGGCAGGTAAATCGCTCGGCGCGCTGGATGGTGTGCCCGTGCTGATCAAAGACAATATCGAAACGCTCGATCCAGTCGCGACGACGGCGGGAAGTCTGGCGCTCAAGGACAATGTCACTCGCCGCGATGCGCCCGTCGTCGCAGGCCTTCGCCGACAGGGCGCGGTGATCCTGGGCAAGACCAATTTGTCCGAATGGGCCAATATCCGGTCCTCGCGCTCGATCAGCGGGTGGAGCGCGGTCGGCGGGCAGGTGCGCAATCCCTATGCGCTCGACCGGACGCCGTGCGGTTCGTCGAGTGGATCGGGGGCTGCGATCGCCGCCAGCTTTGCCGCGGTTGCGATCGGCACCGAAACCGATGGGTCGGTGGTGTGCCCGTCCTCGATCAACGGGCTTGTCGGGTTGAAGCCGACGGTGGGCCTCGTTAGCCGCACGCATGTCGTACCGATCAGCCATAGCCAGGACACGCCCGGCCCGATGGCGCGCAACGTTGCCGATGCCGCGATCCTGTTTGCCGCAATGATCGGCAGCGACCCTGCCGATGTGGCGACGCGCGGCGCGGATACGCATCGCCGCGATTATGCAGGCGGCCTGTCGCCCGATGCGCTGAAGGGGATACGGATCGGCGTCGTCCGGCCCAAGATGATCGACGATCTGACGGCCCGCTATGATGCCGCGCTCGCAGTGTTGAAAGCGCAGGGTGCCGAGCTTGTCGACGTCGAGATGCCCAAGGCCGAGGGGCTCGGCGAGGCCGAGTTCGCGGTGCTGGTGACCGAACTGAAGGCCGATCTGGAGGCGTATCTGAAAACGACGCCGGCCACCGTCAGGACGCGGACGATGGCCGATCTGATCGCCTTCAACGAGGTCAACAAGGCCGCCGAAATGCCGTTTTTCGGGCAGGAAACGTTCCTGCTTGCGGAAAAATCGAAAGGGCTCGCCGATCCCGAATATCTGGGCGCGCGCGCAAAATCGCGGCGGCTGGCCGGCGCGGAAGGGATCGACGCGGTCCTCGCCAAGGCGAAGGTGGCGATGATCGTCCACCCGACGACCGGACCGGCTTGGCTGACTGAACCCGTTTATGGCGATCAGGGGCAGGGGCCCTCCTCCAGCAAATTCCCGGCGGTGTCGGGTTACCCCAATCTGACGGTGCCGATGGGGCTGGTGCGCGGCCTGCCGGCGGGGCTGTCGTTCATCGGTCCGGCATTCAGCGAGGCGATGTTGCTCGGCGCTGGCTATGCCTATGAACAGGCAAGCAAAGCGCGTGTGGCGCCGCGCTATCTCGCGACGGTCGATCCGGGGCCGGGCGCAGAAGGGGTGCGCTAGGCGCGTTCGCGTTCGAGCAATTCGACGCGGACATGCGTTGCCGCCAGCGACAGCCGCACCTCGATCATGAACATGATCAGACCAGAGGTGAGCAGCACCATCGCCAGGATGAAGGTGAGCGCCACGATCGTGCCGATATGCAGGTGCGCGAGTTCGGCCACGAACAGCAACGCGACGACGAAGCAGATCGCGACCGCGCTCGACACGCACAGGAACAGCGCCGAATTGATCACCGACATCCGCCGGTCAAGCAGCCGCAATTCCCAGACATGGCGGTCATGTTCGGGTCCGCTGGTGCGCGGGTGAAGCTGCTCCAGCGACCGTGCGCGATCGACGACGCGACCGAGCCGCCCGGCAAGCACGTTCAGGACGGCCCCGATTCCCGCGAGCAGAAACACCGGGCTGACCGAAAGCTGGATCGTCTGCGCGATCGTGGTGACGGCGGGGGAAAACTCCATACACCCTGTCTGCGGCGCGCGCAGCGGCGGGGTCAAGGGCGGATCGAGCAGCATCTTTGGCCAAGTAACTTTATACCTAAAGCAATTTGTCGTGCGGCGTCGTGGATGCTACCCCCGGCACAGCCATCATCAACGAAGCGGGGCCGTGAATGAGCGAACAGGAAATCGCCGAACGCGAGCAGGGATTGGCCAAGGGCCTGACCAAGGCACAGGTCGTGATGATCGGGCTTGGCGGCGCGATCGGCACCGGCCTGTTCCTGGGCAGCGGCATTGCCATCCATTATGCCGGGCCGGCGGTGATCCTCAGCTATCTGATCGCGGGTTTCGCTGCCGTGGTGATGGTGCTCAGCTTGTCGGAAATGGCGGTGATGCATCCGAGCGCGGGGTCATTTGGCACCTATGCCGAAACCTATCTCAATCCCTGGGCGGGTTTCATGGTCCGCTACACCTATTGGATGGCGCAGGTGATCGCGATCGGGGGTGAAGCGGTCGCCGCCGGCGTCTACATGACCTATTGGTTTCCCGAAATGCCGGTATGGGTCTGGTCGATCAGCTTCGCCTTCATTCTGGTCTATGTGAACTCGCGTTCGGTCAGTGATTTCGGCACGTTCGAATATTGGTTTGCCTTCATCAAGGTGGTGGCGATCGTGCTGTTCATCATCCTGGGCATCGGCGCGATTTTGGGCGTCGGGATGACACCCGTCGGTTTCCATAATCTGACGGGCTTGCCGGGCGGTTTCATGCCCAACGGTCTTTGGGGCGTGTGGATGGGGGTGTTGATCGGCATCTTCTCGTTCGTCGGCATCGAAGTGATCGCGGTCACATCGGGCGAGACGCGCGAGCCCGAAAAGGCGATCCCCGCCGCGTTGCGCACGATGGCAGCGCGGCTGATCCTGTTTTATCTGTTCGCCCTCACCATCGTCGTCTGCTTCGTGCCGTGGACGGAATCGGGCGCGCAGGTGGTGGCTCAAAGCCCGTTCGTTCGCGTGCTCGCCTATACCGGCATCCCGCAGGCGGCCGCGATCATGAATTTCGTGGTGGTGAGCGCGGCGCTATCGAGCATGAACACCAACATCTATCTGTGCTCGCGGATGCTGTTTTCGCTGTCGCGGGGCAATTATGCGCCGGCATTTTTGGGCCGGCTGAGCCCCAGCGGATCGCCCGTCGCGGCGATCCTGCTGTCGGGCGGGTGCATCCTGCTCGCGGCAGGCGTCTCCAAAATCACCCCGCTCGCTTATAACTACCTGTTCGGCATCGCGATCTTCGGGGCAATCATCGTGTGGATCACGATTTTGCTCAGCCATATCAGCTTTCGCCGCCGCCACCGGGGCATGACGCTGCCGGTGCGGATGCCGTTCTTTCCCTATATGCAGATCGCTGGGCTGGTGCTGCTGTCCGCCATCCTGATCACGATGGCGTTCGACACCGAATTCTGGAACATCGCCTGGATCGTCGGGGTGCCGTGGCTGGTGTTGATCTCGCTTGCCTATTTCATCTGGAAGCGGGTGAACGCGGCCCGCCCTAGCTGAGCGCGTTGAAGAACCGGCCAAGGCGCGCCAGCGCTTCGTCCAGGTCGGCATGGTCGACCGAGCCGAAGCACAGCCGCAAATGGCCCTCGCCCGCCGCGCCGTAAAAGCTGCCCGCCTCCACCACGACGCGCGCCTCCGCCAATATCGCATCGGCCAGCGCCTGCGCGCTGCGTCCAATGCCGCTGATATCCGGGAAGGCGTAGATCGTGCCCTCGGGCTCGGCGCACCGCACGCCGGGCATCTGGTTCAGCGCGCGCACGATCCGGTCGCGCTTGATCTGGTCATCCGCCACCATCGCGGCCGCATCGCCGTCGCCCGCCGTCACCGCCGCGAGCCCGCCAAACTGGATGAAGCTGTTGACGTGGGTCGCATCGTTGGCGGTGATTTTCATCAGCGCGGGGATGAGGGCTGCATCGGCGGCCAGATAGCCAAGCCGCCAGCCGTCCATCGCGTGCGATTTGGTGAAGGCGAACATGCTGACGGTGCGCTCGCGCATACCGGGCAGGGCGGCGATGCTGATGTGGCGGTGGCCGGCGAAGGTGATGAGTTCATAGACCTCATCGGACACGACGAACAGATCGTGGCGCACCGCGATATCGGCCAGCGCGGCGAGTTCTTCGCGGGAATAGACACGACCGGTCGGATTGCACGGGTTGACCAGCACGATCATCTTGGTGCGCGGCGTGATCGCTGCCTCGATCCAGTCGGCGCGGATCGAAAAGCCGTTCCCGGCGTCGAGCGGCACGCTGACGATGGTGCCCCCGGCGAGTTCGACCTTGCCGATATGCTGGGGATAATAGGGTTCGAGGAGGATCACCTCATCGCCCGGATCGACCAGCGCGAGAAACGCGGCGAACGATGCCTGGGTCAGGCCGTTGGTGACGATCAGTTCGTCGGCGCGATAATCCAGAGCGTTGAACGCGGCGAGCTTGGCGGCGAGCGCTGCCCGAAATTCGGGCTGACCCTGCAAATCGCTGTAATGCACCTCGCCCCGCTGGAGCGCGGCGATCGCCGCATCCTTGATGTGCTGCGGCGTGTCGTGGGCGGGCTTGCCGAGTTCCAGATGGATCAAGTCTGCGCCCGCGGCTCCCAGAGCAGCCGCCTTTGCATACATGCCGAAGCTCTTTTGCGACGTGTCGGAAATGCGGCGCGCGAGCCTCGGCACGATGATCCTTTCAGGGCCGGGAAAGCGTCAGCGCTGGGTGCGGCGAAGCGGCTGTGTTCCTCCCGCGAGCGGCAGCTTGTCCTCGTCGATCAGCACGCCCCCCTTCATCACCCAGACGATTGCCTTGGCATTGCTGATGTTAAGGGTGGGATCGGCGCTGAGCAGCACCATATCGGCAAGCTTGCCCGGTTCGATCGACCCGAGGATGTCGTCCTTGCCGAGATGTTTCGCGCCGTTGAGCGTGGCGATCGTCACGATGTGCGCCGCCGGCACGCCCGCCGATTGCAGCAATTCCATCTCGCGGTGCACCGCCGGGCCGATCGTCTGATCGGTGCCGATCGCGATCACACCGCCGGCCGCATCGATTTTGCGCATATTTTCCTGCGCGATCGGCGTCATCAGCTTCATCCACCAGGTCCAGTCGCGCGCCTTCCACTCGGCCAGCGTCTTGGTCCGCAGGGAAGCAATCTCGGCGATGCTGTAGGAAGCCTGGTAGAGCGGCTGATCGAGATAATCGGGATGTTCCACCAATCGGCTATAGCCTTCGCCGATGGTCAGCGTGGTTGCCATCGGTGTCTTTTTCGCGCCCATCAGCTTGGCGAACTCGTCGGTGATCGGGCCCTGGATGACCGGATGCGCCAGGCTGTCGATGCCGGCAAAGATCGCCTCGATCGCGTGAAGCTCGCTCGATGTGTGGGCCGTCGTGCGGATGCCGTGGCGGTTCGCCTCGAGGATGATGTTTTGCATCAGGTCGAGCGGGAGGAGCGGTATCAGCGGCCGCGTGCCCCAGCCATGTTCCTCGAGCGTCAGCTTCAGAATATCGGGCTTCTGCTCCTCCAGATATTTGACCAGCATTGGCCGGTCTTCGGTCCAGTTGTCGATCGACAGGCCGCCGCTGTCGCCGTGGCTGCCGGGATAGGTCGCGATATAGCCTGTCGCAAAAATGCGCGGCGACAGGATCTTGCCCGCGCGTTCCTCGGCCCGCAGGCCAAAGATGAAATCGGGCACGTTGCCGGCATCATAAAGCGTGGTGACGCCCGAATAGAGATAGCTCGCCAGCGCCTGAACGCCGATTTCATGTCCCTTTGGGTCTGCCTTGTTCGCACCGCGCGCACCCTTCAGATGGATGTGAACGTCCATCATGCCGGGCATCAGGAATTTGCCGGCGGCATCGATGTGCCGCCCGGAAACCTTCGGCGCGACGGCGGTGGGCGTGACGAAGGTGATCTTGCCCTTGTCGACGCCGATCGACATGCGCGCCTGTTCGGGCTGACCCGTGCCGTCGACAAGCGTTACATTGTCGACGATGATATCCTCGGCTGCCGCCGGTGCCGCGATGGCGACGGCGATCGTGCTGGCACAGATGCCCAGCCCCCGGACGAAGCGTTTTGCGAGCATGCTCATTCCTTCACCTCTTTGCCAGCCTGTTTGAAAACGATGCCGTCGCGCATGACGAAATCGACATGCGTCACCTGGCCGATATCGGCAACCGGATCGCCGTCGAGCGCGATCACATCGGCGATCATCCCCGGATCGAGCCGGCCGCGATCCTTCAGCCCGGCGGCTGCGGCGGCGTTGATCGTCCCTGTTTTCAACGCCTCGACGCTGGTCATGCCGGCATCGACATATTCGAGCATTTCCTGCGCGTTGGTGCCGTGCGGTGAGATGCCGCTATCGGTGCCCAGCGCAATCGGCGTGCCGATCTTGATTGCCATCCGCACCATTTTCTTTGGCTGATCGCCAAGCTTCAACAGCTTGGCAAGCGAGTTGGGATTGATGCCCTTGAACGGCCCCTGCATAATCTTTTCGGGCGTATCGCCGACATAGGAGATCGGCCACACCGTGGGGATCAGCCAGGTGCCGCGCGCCTTCATCAGTTTGAGCGATTCCTCATCGGCCCACATCGCGTGTTCTATTGAATCATAGCCCGCGCGCACCGCTGCATCGATGCCGCCCTTGCCATGCGCATGCGTCGTCACCTTGCGGCCCATCGAATGCCCGGCCTCTACGATCGCCTTCAATTCCGCGTCGGTGAACTGCTGCTCGGTGCCGGCGTCCGACGGATCGAGTACGCCGCCTGTCACATGCACCTTGATCACGTCGGCGCCGTATTTGATCGCCTCGCGAGTCGCGCGACGGCAATCCTCGGGGCCATCGCACACATTTCGGCGAGGGTCCGCATCGAGGTAGGCGCGCTTCATATCATGCGAATCGCCGTGGCCGTTGGTAGGGCTTAAGCCCTGCCCTGCGGCGATGATGTGCGGCCCGGGAACGACGCCCAGATTGATCGCATCGCGCAGCGAAAATATCGCTGCCGGGGCGGCACCGAGATCGCGGATCGTGGTGAAGCCCGCCATCAACGTGTCCATTGCGTTGGCAAAACCGTTGAGCGCGAAAAACGCGTCTTCCTCGCGCAACTGAAGCCCGGCAAAGCGGCTGGCGCGGCCACTGCTCGTGATGTGGACGTGGAGGTCCATGAAGCCCGGCATCACAAATTTATCGGCCAGATCGATCACCGCCGTGTTGGCAGGAAGCCCAAGCTCGGCGGCGCTGAGGAAGCCGGGACGGACCGCCTCGATCTTGCCACCGCGCGTGACGAGCGTCGCCTTGGTCATCACCGGCTTGCCTGGCTCGGTCATCAACCTGCCGGCATGGATCACGGTGGGGGCGGCGATGCGCGGCGAAGGCTGTGCGGGCTGGCCGGGCTGGACATTGCGCTGCGCCAGCGCCGGGCTCGAAAATACCGGGCTGGAAAGGGCGGTTGCAAGCAGCAAGGCGGCGGGCATAAGGCGTGGCAGGTGCATCGGTGGACCCCACTTTCCGGTTGGGCAAATCCGCGACCAGCAGAATTGCTATAAGCTTAAAATAACTCTATGAGGACGAGAATGTCCAGCACCGAATCCATGCTCGCTCAACAAAACACCGGATCGGCATTTTCGGGCGTGCGCGCGCGGTTTGCGTCCTTGCCGCGGCTCGCCTATCTCAACAGTGGGTCCTACGGCCTGCTGGCCGATGTGGTTCAGGGGGCGATCGAGGAATATGTCGCGCTGCGTGTCGAAACGGGCGCCGACTGGGACGCCTGGGTGGGGCGTTCGTTTGTTTTCGCTGCCAACATGGCGCGGCTGACCGGCGCTGACCCGGCGGAAATCGCGGTGACGGCCTCAACCTCTTCGGGGATCAATTCGCTGGCGAGCGCGCTCGATTTTTCCGGCCCGCGCAACCGTGTGCTGGTCAGCAATTACGAATTCCCGACGAGTGGCCAGATCTGGCATGCGCAGACGCCGCGCGGCGCCATCGTCGAGCATGTGGCGGAAGCCGATGACGGGCGAATCCCGCTCGAGCATTTCGAACGCGCCATCGATGAACGCACGCGGATCGTGGCGTTGTCGCGCGTCTGTTATCGCCATGGCGGCAAGTTGCTCGATGATGAGGTGCGCGCGATTGTGGCGATGGCGCATCGCCATGGTGCGCTCGTCATCCTCGATTGTTTCCAGTCGCTCGGCGCGGAGACGCTCGACGTGAAGGCGCTCGGCGTCGATTTCGCGGTGGGCGGCACGTATAAATATCTGCTCGGCACCTCGGGTATCGGCTATCTCTATGCGCGCGGCGAATTGGCGGACCGCATGGTGCCGACGATGAGTGGCTGGTTCGCGCAGGAGCGGACCGGCGACATGAACATCTTCGCCAATGAGCCGGGGCATGGCGCGTCGCGTTTCCAGGCGGGCACGCCGCCGGTGCTGTCCTGCTATGCCTCCAATGCCGGGCTCGACCTGATCGCAGAGATCGGACCCGAGGCGATTGCAGCGCACGTCCGCATGCTCACCGCAGAGGCGATTGCGCGTTTCCGGGACGCAGGCTTTGGCATCGCCACCCCGCTCGACGCACACGGGCCGATGATCGCGTTGCGCGCAGCACAACCGGAAACGCTCGTTCAGCGGCTGATCGATCGTCAAATCGTTGCCTCGCAGCGCGATGGCAACATCCGGTTCGGGTTTCATTTCTATAATGATTCAACCGATATCGACCGGTTGCTCGCCGCCCTGACCGAGCACCGTGACTTGTTGGGCTGAAGACGGCCAACGCCTGACACCGATCGACATTCAGATTTTGGGGTCCGTGGCCTCGAAGGCCCCGCTACCCAAGACTTGTTCGACCCGTTGTGCTCCTGCGAAGGCAGGAGCCCAGTCTGGGTCCCCGCCTTCGCGGGGACACAAGGCAACCTGTTTGGCGAAGAGGGATAGAAACCGAAAAGCTTTGGCGTCACGATATGAGATGGGTTTGGGTCAAAACATCGTGGAATGTCGAGCCGCGTTCAATAATTGATCCCCGGATTGTCCCCCGGGTGGATCACGCCGACCACATCCATTCCCGCAGGATCGGTGCATTCGAGCGAATGCGCGTGTTTGCGCGGCAGGAACACGACATCGCCCGCGCGCACCGGTGCGCAGCTGCCCTCATTCCACAAGATGCCGCCGCCGGTTAGAATGATCAGCGCTTCTTCATAGAGATGGCGGTGCATTTCTGCGCGCGACGTAGGAATATGGCCGATGAATTGCGCGGCGTCGGTCGACCCGACGGTCTTATCGACCAGCATCTGGAAATAGCGTGGCCCCATTTCCAGCCGCTGCGCCACGTCAACGCCGCGAACGCGGTCGGGGTAGCGTGCGTCGAAATTCACCGGCATCGCGTCCAGCGTCTCCAGTGCGTCAGCCGCCGGCAGCGCCGACACGAACATCCGCATTGCGGTGTCGGCATGCAGGCGGAAAGCTTCGCCGGTGCGGATATGCACGCCGTCCGATGGGCCTACCGCAAAGCGGCGGCCCGATATCTCGACCGCGCCGGCCCCGCTCGCAACGAACAGGATGACGTTGCGTCCGCTCGCGGCGAGCACCGGCGATGGGCCGGGCTGCAACTCGACGAAGAATTGCGACTGGTACTGGGCGCCCTGCGCAGGCGAAATCAGCGGGCGACTCCAGAATTGGGGCTGCCCAGCGGGGCGCGTCGCAGCGGCGGCCACGATATAGCAACGCTCGTCGAGAGAGCGCACGCCCTCTGCGTCATCATCGACGCGGCGGGCGCTGGCGCGTTCCGCATCGCTGCGTGTGTCGCCGCTGTAACCGCCCGGCAAATTGCTGTGCGTGCCGTCGCAAAATGGCGGCGTGCCAGTGTGCTTGCAGCCGCATAGCAACACTTCCTCCGCCGCTGCGCCAACGGTGTAGCGCACTGGTTCAAAGCCGGTTCCTTCGTGCGAGCGGCCATCGCAGTAAGGTTGCCGCTTCGATTGCCCGCACTGGCACCAGGCGATCGTGCGACCAGCGGCAAGTTCGCAATAAAAGGGTTTCAGGCTGGCGATCACTGGCGCGGGCGCGATGTCGACCGAGGGGGACTCCGGCATCGTCACGCCTGTTCGGCGCTGGCGACCAGCGACCCCTTCAATTCGGCCAACAAGGCATAGAGCTGCTCGCTCTGTTCGGCCGATAATGCGGCGAACATCGATGCGATCCAGTGATGATGCTCGACCGCAACCTCGCGAAAATGCTTGCGGCCGCTGTCGGTGATCTGCACCAGCCACGACCGCCGATCGTCGGCATCGCGACGCATTTCGAGATAGCCAAGCTCCTGCAGCTGCCGAACAAGTGCGGTCAGATTGGCGTTGGTGACCAGCAGCGCCTGGGAAAGCTCGCCCATCGTCATGCTGTCGGTGCGCCGGTCGAGCGCGGCGAGCACGTCGAACCGCGGCAGCGTGGTGTCGAATTCATCCGCCAACCGCCGTCTGATCCGCTTCTCGATCGTCATCGAGCAGGTGAGGAGACGCAGCCAGAGGCGGATCGCCGCCGGCTCGGAAACGGCATCGTCGTGTTTTTCGGTCAGCGTCAGCGGCGAATCGGCAAGCATGAGTTTGATGGCTTCATCCCTCACTCGGTTTCTCCCCGCGCCTATAGCCCGCCGGCTCGATACGTCCAGCGCGTCACAAAACGCATGTCGCACGCCGATTGTCGCACTTATCTGACAGAGTCTTAAAAGCTTAAAGAATTCTGTTGCGCGCCATCGGATATAGTTTACACATAAAGTATCTGGCGAAAAGGGGGCAACGCCCCATCGTCAGCGATGGCAAAATGGGGGCTCGCAACATGATATACGCTGTTGCAGCGGGGAGCAGTGCGCCGATCCGGCTTGGCTGGAGCGCTTTGCATTTTTCCGGCTCGACCGATCTGCACGGCCACGATTTGGCACGGGCATCGGCCCCCATGAAACACGCCAGACAGCGCCAAACTTGGTCAGTCCGTCAGGAGAAATTTGGGACTTCAACGTGGAGGGAGACATCAGCGAAATGACCAATATCAGCAATCGTGCCCGGTTCATGGCCGGCGTTGCATCCACGTTGATCGTCGCCGGAATCGCGACCCCGGCCTATTCGCAGTCTGCCGCGCAAACTGGAAAGACTGACGACGATGCGATCATCGTCACCGGATCGCGCATCGCAACGGTGGGTTTGACGACCCCCAATCCGATCGCGCAGATTTCGTCCGAAGAATTCACTCAGACGAGTTCGGCGACGGTTGAAAATCTGCTCAACACGCTGCCGCAGGTCGTGCCGGGTGAATCGGGCTTCACCAACAATGAAAGCAGCGGCGTCGCGACCGTCAATCTGCGCGGCCTGGGCGAGCAGCGCAATCTCGTGCTCGTCAATGGCCGGCGCTACATCTTCTTCGATGCGCGGCAGATAACCGATCTCAACACCGTCCCGACCGGGTTGATCGATCGGGTCGAACTGGTGACGGGCGGCTCGTCGGCGGTCTATGGTTCGGATGCGGTCTCGGGCGTCGTCAATTTCGTCCTGAAAGATCATTTCGACGGTTTTCAGATCACCAGCCAATATGACGTCACCGCCCAGGGCGATGCCGGACGGGTCAACCTCGACGCAATCCTTGGCGGCGAATTCGCCGGGGGTCGTGGCAACATTACGGTGTACGGCAATTATTTCAGCCGCGATCCGCTCAATGCCGACGCGCGCGATCGGTCGCAATGCTTTCTTGAAGATACCGTCATCAACGGTGTGCCCGCGCTTCAATGCGGTGGCAGCGGCGGCATTCCCAATGGCCGCTTTGCCGGCTTGCCGATTGGCGCTGCCCAGGCTGCGCGCCCACAAGTTGTCACCGCGCTGGCCGCATTGGGGCTCAGCAACGTCGATTCCAACGGCTTCAAGTTCGACAGTACGGGGACTCAGGTCAGCCGGTTCGTACCCCCGGGCGATCGCTATAACTTCAATCCCGACAACTACATCCAGCTTCCGCAGGAACGCCGCATCTTCGGCGCGATGGGCAAATACGAACTGTTCAACGATGTCGAAGCCTATTTCGAGGGCATCTACACCAACAACATCGTCAGAACCCGGTTTGCACCGACGCCGATCAGCGGCAGCTACAGCTTCCAGGTCAACAGCCCCTTCTTGACGGCGGGTGTCCAGAACCTGCTGCGCGCCTTGGACCAGACCGAGACGTCGGCGGCGACGCGCAACGATGGCTTCACGACGCTGAGCATCGGTCGCCGCATCAGCGAAGGTGCCGTTCGCACGTCCGACTTTGAGCGCAACGCCTACCGCGTCGTCGCAGGGCTGCGCGGCAATATCGGTTCGCTCGGTGAGGGCTTCCTGACCGATCTGAAGTTCGATGCCTATTATTCCTATGCCCGCACCCGCAACGTCACCAATTCGGAAGGCGTCATCCTCGCCAATGCCTTTACCCAGGGCGTGACGACGGTGTTCCGCAATCCGACGACGAACGCCACCAGCCCGTTTCCCTTCGCAGGGGTGGCAGGTGGCGGCACGCTGGTTTGTCTCGATCAGTCGAACGGCTGTGTGCCGCTCAACATCTTTGGCCCTAATATCTCGCCGGCCGGCATCGCCTTCATCACGGGCCGCACCACCAGCAGCCAGGAAGCGACGTTGCAGGTCGCCACCGGTGCGGTAACCGGCACCTTGTTCAGCCTGCCGGCGGGCCCGGTCGGTTTTGCAGCGGGTGTGGAATATCGCGACGTTTCGGCGTTCTTCATCCCCTCGCAAGGCGGCGTTGGCGATGTCGGCGTGATTTCCGGCGGCGGCTATAATGTGAAGGAGGTTTTCGGCGAGGTTCGCGTGCCGATCTTCTCCACCCTCGATCTCAATGGCGCCATCCGCTATTCGGATTATTCGCTCCGCAATGTCCGCGGTGTGCTGACCTATGGCGGTGGCGCCACCTGGCAGGTGATCCCGCAGATTTTGCTGCGTGCGCAGTATCAGCGCGCGGTGCGCGCGCCGAGCGTTGACGAGCTGTTTCGCTCGCAGACGGGCATCGCGGAAGCAGCGACCGATCCCTGTGCATTGGCGACGGCTGCCACCAATTCGACAATTCGCGCGCTGTGCATCGCGACCGGCGTGCCGACATCGGTGGTCGGCACGTCCGGCGTGCAGCCGAATTTCCAGCTGCGCGGTATCGTTGGCGGCAATCCGAATTTGCAGCAGGAAACAACCGATACCTTGACGCTGGGTGCAGTTTTCCAGCCGGCGCCGCGCCTCACGCTGACGGTCGATTACTATAATATCGCCATCAAGAACGCGATCTTCCGCGCACCGCTCAGCAACGTCCTCGATCTATGCTATACCGTGATCCAGGATGCCAACAGCTTCTACTGTCGATCAGTGACGCGGTTGCCCGACGGCACCATCGGCGCGCCCGGCGGCATCAGCGCACCATTCGACAATATCGGTTCGATCAAGACCGACGGGATCGACATCGCCGCTGCCTATCGCTTCGATGTCAGCAGACTGATCGGCGGCAAATCGAGTCTCTCGCTGGCGGGATCGGTGAGCTGGCTCGATACGTTCCGGCGTAATCCGGTCGCGGCGATCCCCGGCCTCGTGATCGAGTGCGCGGGCGCATTTGGCCTGTCGTGCAGCGAGCCGCTTCCGACCTGGAAGGGAACGGCGCGTGCCACGCTGAGCGTCAACAAATTGAGTTTCAGCCTGCGCTATCGCTACATCGGTGAGTCGACCGATGACCGGGTAACGCGCGGTCTCAATACCGCAGCCCAGCTCGCCGTGCCGACGCTGAAGCCGAAGCATTATTTCGATCTTTCGGCGAACTGGGACCTCAAGCGGCTGTCGCTGTTCGGTGGGATCATCAACATGTTCGACAATCATCAGCAGCTTCTGGGCAGTTCGCAGGAGCAGCTGAATACCTTCCCGAGCACCTATGATCCGCTCGGCATCCGGTTCTTCATGGGGGCCACGGTCAAGTTTTAAGGGGCGGGGTGGCCCAGCGGCACAGCGCGTTGATCGCGCTGCGCCGCTTCGACTGGGACAACGTCGAACGCGATCGTTGTCCTGAAGCCCTGATCCTCGAACGGATAGGTGCCGTGGTAGATATAGGACGGGAACAGCACGAGCTTTCCAACCTCGGGCCGGATCGCCTTTGACACCTGCTCGCGTTGCCCAAGGCCGAGCCCGGTCTCGCCGAATTTGATCCAGCCCTGTTGTTCGTCACCTCGCGCCACTGCAGCCGGCAGCCCGACATAATAGCAGGAACTGATCCACCCCTCGGCATGGACGTGGTTGAGGTGAAACCCCTGCGCGCGCAGCCGGACCGACCAAGAGCCGGCAAAACCGAAGCGCTCGCCGCGCCGCCCCAGGAAGACATGCGCCGGATCGTCGGGAAGGGCGGTAATGTACCGTTCAACCGCCGCCTCTATCATGTCGCGGACCGCCTGAATTTCTGGGTCAGGCAGGCCGAACAGATCGCCCATCGTCTGGGTGCCGCCGCGCAGCGTCTGTTCGAGCGGGTGGCGGCTGGTATGGTGATGACGCGCCAGTGCGGCCTCAAGCTTGCGGTTGAACGCTTCGATCCCGCCCCATTCGGCGGGCGGCTGCAACATCTGCTCGCTGATAAGGCGATCCGCGTCGTTCAATACGCCGGCGCGCGCATCGCCGAGCAGGCGCCAGGCCAGTCCCTGATAGGCGATCGCCTGCTGATCGAGCGGCCTGGCGACGCGCACAGGCTCGAGCGCCGCCAGGGCGTCTTGATAACGCTCGAGAATGATCAGCGTGCGGGCCAGGTCGAGCCTCGGGGCGATTTCGTTGGGCGCGGCGGCAATCGCTGCCTGGAAATGGCCCAGCGCCGTCGGCAGATCGCCGAGCGCCGCTCGCGCCTGACCCAACCGCTCACGCAAGAGTGCCGTGTCGATGCCCCGTGCCAGCGCATCGTCAAGCAGTGTCGCGGCCTCGTCGGTGCGCCCCCCCAAACTCAGCCAGTTGGCAAGATCGGCAAGCAACCCGGCATTGCCCGGGTCGCGCTCGATCGCATCGGCATAGCTGGCAAGATACCGCGCATCGCCGGTCTCCCAATAGAGGCGGTTGAGCGAATCATGCGCGTCGCGGTAGCCCGGCCGCAGCGCGACCGCATCGCGGTAAGCGGCCATGGCCGCATCGAGCCTGCCGAGGTCATATTGGCAATGGCCAAGATTATAGCGAATTTCCGCCGAACCCGGCTCGGCTGCGGCGCAAGCCTCCAGGATCGTCGCGGCCGCCTGCGCATCGCCTGAGATCCGCAGTGCAACAGCATAATTATGCAGTGTGGCAATGTCGTTCGGCCGGAGCGCAAGCGACGCGCGAAACGCGGCCAGCGCTTCTTCAAGCCGGCCAAGCGCGCGCAATGTCGCGCCGAGCGCGGCCAATGCCTTTGCGCTGCGAGGATCGCCGCGGACGGCCCGCTCCAGCGCCGCCAGCGCCAATGCCGGCTCGTCGCCCGCCAGGTGCGCAAGGCCAAGATTGGTCAGCGCATCGACGTAGTCGGGCTTCACGCGAACCGCTTCGCGATATGCTTCGATCGCGTCGGCAGATCGGCCCAGATCGACCAGCGCATTGCCCAGATTATTGAGCACGTGGGGCTGGCCGGGTCGCGCGCACAGCGACCGCCGGAACAGATCGACCGCGCGCGCATGGTCCTTGCGCCCCCGCGCCACCATGCCGAGCAGTTGCAACGCATCGGGTTCGTCGGGTGCTGTCGAAAGGACCGCGTCAAGTCGTGTCGCTGCGGCATCGAGCTCTCCCGACCGGAGCAATTCGATTGCCTGTTTCAGCGCCTGTTCGGTGTTCATCACGGCCTCGCCCGGTCGCCGTCCCGGTCTTGCGCGAAGGACGCGAATGCGGCCATCATCAGGCCAGCTCCAGCTCGGCAAGCGCGGCGTCGAGCGCCTTCGATTCGTCATCGGCAAGCGCCGCTTCGCGCAACGCGCGCAGGATCGACGCGGCCTCGGGCTTCCCGGCAATCATCGGCCAAAGGGCCACGATGCGCTCGAAACTATCCAGCCCGCGCTCGAAAGTCTCACCATAGCCCTTGATCAGCCGCTGGCACGCAACCAGTTCGGTTGCCGCGGCAATGTCGGTTGCAGCGGCTGTGGACACGAGATCGAGCCAGCGCTCGATACGCGCCTGCTCGGTTGCATAGCGGAGCGTGCCGCGACGCCAGCGCCGCATCCCGGCAAGCCCGCTCAACACGATAAACCAGCGCAGGCGGCTCGTCTGGACGTGGCGGCCCTTGCTGAAGAACGGGCGCAACCGTGCGGACAGGGCGGGCCGATCGAGTATCCATTTACCGATCCCGGCGGGCATCGTTTCGCACAATTCCTCGAGGCGCGGATGCATATATTCGGTGATCGCGAGCGGTTGATCGGCCTCGGCGCTGACTTCGTCCCGGACGCGGGCGAACCGGGTTGCGCGCACTTTCAGATCGGCAACGCGGATGGTGTCTTCATAGGTCATCCATAATGCGAGGTATCGCGCGGCCTCGACGCTCAGCAACCAGCCGTCACGCCCGTCGTCGGTGGCAGCAATCACTGCCAGCCGGTCGAGATACAGGCCGGCATAACGATGATCCTGATAGTCGCAGGTGCGGCGCACGCCCTCGATCGCGACGTCCTGTGCCGGCAGCGGCAGTTCGGCCTTGGTCCGTGCGAGGAGATTGCGCCCGGCAGGGGTGGTCGAAGCAGGCGGCACCGTTTCCGCCGGGCGGGCTTCCTCTTTGGCATCGACTGCCGCGAATCCCGCCTCGAACGCGGCGAGATTGGACGCCACCGCCTTTCCGCCCGCCCGGATCGCCTCCTCAAAGGCGGCGCGTGCAAAGGGCAGCGCGCCGCTTGCCGCCAGCGCGCCAAGCATCACTGCGCTGATCATGCTGCCCGATCGGGTGGCGACGGCGTCCATGTCGAAGCCGATGAAGCGTCGCGCGCGTGCCTGCGCCGATGCGATGATCCGGTCCGCACTCAGGCGCCCATCGCCCATCGCGGTCTTTTCATCGATCGCATAGACGCGGTGGGTCGATCCGATCAGCGTGGTCCGATCGCTCGATACGAAACCGCGCAGGATGGCGCGGCCGGCCTCCATCAGTTCGGATGCGATCACGATGTCGACATCGCCGGGCAGCGGCATCAGCGCGAGCAGCGGCTCTGGCCCACCCCCGCTCAAACCCGGAAACAGCTCGATATAATAGACGGTGGCGCCAGTACGCTGGGCGACGCCGGGCACCGACGTGCCCTGGCCGCGATAGCCCTGATCCCGGGCGACATCGAGGATCCAGTCGGCAAGCACGCCGCCGCCCTGCCCGCCGAGCGCGAGGATGGCGATGGTGATGCGCTGCCTCGCGGGGTCGTCACGCGCCATGTGTCAAAACGCCCGTTTCGCAGCAGCGCGATCGGCACGACGCTGCATCGCGCCGATCAGCCAGCGGCGCGAACGATCGCGCATCCGGTCCCACCCGTTCGGGTTGAAGACGATGTCGGCCTTGTAGAAAGACGGGCACAGTATCGCTGCATGGCTTACCTCGCCGCAGACGCCGCAGCCGACGCAGCTATTATCGACATGCGCGACCGGGTCTTGCCGCAGCGGATCGGGATTGGCGCGGATGGTGAGCGAGGGGCAGCCCGACAGGCGGATGCAGCTATGATCGCCGGTGCAGGTATCGGGATCGACGCCGAAGCGTGTGCGCACCACCCGCGTGCCGGCCTTGATCGCCTTTTGCACCGCCGGACGCACGCGACGCTGGCGGTTCAGCTGGCATTCGGACTGGGCGATGATCACCTTCGGCCCTTTTTCGCCGCTGGTCAGCGCCTCGCGGAGCGTGTCGCGCATCCGGGCGACGTCATAGGTGTGCGTCACCGTCCGCACCCATTCGGCGCCGATCCCGCGTACCGCGCGTTCGATCGGGTGTTTGGTGTGGCGCACCGGATTGTCGGCCTGCGACGACAGGATATCCTGCCCCCCGGTCGCTGCCGAATAGCCATTGTCGACGATGATGGTAACGTTGTCGTCCTGGTTGAAAACGGCATTGCCGATGCCCGATGTCAGGCCGTTATGCCAGAACCCGCCATCGCCCATCACCGCGATCGCGCGTTTGCCGCGCGGCTTGAAGGCAGAGGCGCCGGCGGTGCCCAGTCCATAACCCATCGTCGTGTTGCCGATGTGGAAGGGCGGCAGAATCGAAAAAAGATGGCAGCCGATATCGGCCGAGACGTGAAACTGGCCAAGCTCCTTTTGCACCAGCTTCATCGCCGAGAAGATCGGCCGTTCGGGGCAGCCGGTGCACAGACCGGCGGGGCGTTGTGCCACGTCCGCCGGGGTGATCGGCGAAGGCACGGCCAATTCCTCCGGGGCAGGCGCAAGCGCTGGCGCCCATTCGCGCAGGAACGCGGCGACCCCGTCCTTCAGTACCGATCCGGTATATTCGCCCGCGCGCGGCAACACCGCCTTGCCGATCACCTGCGTCTGCAAATCGGCGCGACGGACCAACGTGTTCAGCTCATGCTCGATGAATTCGGGCTGGCCTTCCTCGATCACCAGCACCGCGCGCTTGCCCGCGCAAAATTCGGCAACTTCATCGGGGATCAGCGGATAGGTGACGTTGAGCACGTAAATAGGCAACCGCGCATTGCCATAGGCATCCGACAAGCCGAGCAGTTCGAGCGCGCGGTTGAGCGTATTGAACAGCCCGCCCTGAACGATCAGCCCGATGTCTCCGTCTGGAGCGCCGAACCATTCGTTGAGCCGCTGCTCGCGCACGAAACGCTGCGCGGCGGGCCAGCGCTTCTCGACCTTTTCTACCTCATGGAGGAAATTGGCGGGCGGCAGGACGATGCGGCTGGTGTCGCGCACCGGATGTTCGGCAGCTTCCCCGACCGTGAGCGGCGGGCGCTGGTTATCCCGCGCGGTGAAGCTGCCCGTCTGGTGGCAGCCGCGCACCCGCATTTCGAGCATCACGGGCGTGTGCGATGCCTCGGATAGCTCGAACGCCTTTGCCACGAGATCGACGATCAGCGCGTGGCTGGGCCGTGGATCCAGCAGCCACATCTGCGATTTCATCGCAAACGCATGCGTCCGCTCCTGCATGATCGAGGAGCCTTCGCCATAATCCTCCCCGACGATGATCAACGCACCCCCGGTCACGCCCCCCGATGCGACGTTCGACAGCGCATCGGCCGCGACATTGGTGCCGACCACCGATTTCCACGCGACCGCGCCGCGTAGCGGATAATTGACGGAGGCCGCCAGCATGGCTGCTGCGGATGCCTCGCTCGCGCTGGCTTCGAAATGCACGCCGAGTTCGCGCATCAGCGTATCGGCATCGGCGAACACATCGATTAGGTGGCTGATCGGCGATCCCTGATAGCCGCCGACATAGGCGACGCCCGCCTGCAGCAGCGCCTTGGTGACGGCCAATATGCCCTCGCCGTGAAAAATCTCCCCGTCGCCGAGCCGGAGCTGCTCGACCTCGGCGGCAAACGAGCGCTCGGCCACCGCGTCAGTCCGCGACGAAGGCGAGGACGCGGAGCGGGCTGCCCGATCCGTCGGCGATCTTCAGCGGCGCGGCGACCACCACCGCGCCCGTCGGCGGCAGCAGGTCGAGATTGACGAGGCATTGGAGCCCGTAACGCCCCGCGCCGTGGAACATCGTGTGGGCGGGGTAGGCGGGGTCGAGCAGATGCGCCTGGCCCGCATCGGTGCCGATCGTCTCCACACCAAAACCGTGCGCATCGCGCTCCTCGACCAGAAAGCGCACTGCCTCTGCAGACGGCCCCGGCGTGTGCGCGCCGTCTTCGCGTCGGTTCACATAATCCTCGACCGATCGTTTCGACCAATCGGTGCGGAGCAACACCCAGCTTCGCGGCGGAATGCGGCCATTTGCCGCTTCCCATGCCTCGATATCGCCGACGGTCAGCAGATAATCGGGGTCGGCGGCGCATTTGGCGGACACGTCGATCACGACAGCCGGCGCAACGAATGCCGCGGGATCGATCGTGTCGAGTGCGTTTTGCTTCAGGTCCTTGCCCGTTACCCAGTGGATCGGCGCGTCGAAATGCGTGCCGGTGTGCTCGCCAACGGTGAAATTGTTCCAGTACCAGGCGACGCCGCGCGCGTCATAGCGCGAGATTTCCTCCTGGCTGAACCCGGCGCACTGGCCGAATTCGGGCGGCAGTACGAGGGTCGGGGTGTCGGGCGACAATGTCTGGGTGAGATCGACCGTGCGGATCGCGCCCGTTGCGACTCCTGCGGCGAAGGCTTGCAATGCGTCAGCAACCATCGTTCGTCTCCCGTTCGTGCAGTATTATTTTGTGCCAGAAGAAATTTGCAATTGCAAATAATCGCGTCGATCAGCATCGCGCGGCCGACGCGCAAGGCGGTTGGATAAGGAGGGGGCAATGGCAAAGGACCCGAGGAAACAGGCTGACCCCGGCAGCGCGGCATTCCAGGTCGATCAATACCCGTTCTATCTGCTCAACCGGCTGGTCAGCCGTTACAATCTGGTGATCGGTGCCGAGTTGCGGACAATCGGGCTCGATATTCCCTATTGGCGGGTGTTGATGGTGCTGGGGCAGCATTCGCCGCGCAGCGTTGGGCAGCTTGCCAAGGTGGCGGTAATCCCGGTGTCGACGATGACGCGTATCGTTCAGCGGATGGCGGGCGCCGGGCTGATCTGCTCGACGCCGTTGGAAAGCGACAACCGGGTGATCGAAGTGGCGCTCACCGCGCATGGCCGGGACAAGCTGGCCGAGGCACGCACCCGCACCGCGCCCATCTATGCGCAGGTCATCGACGGATTTTCGATCGAACAGTTTGAAGGGCTTACCGCCAGTCTCAATGCCCTTCACGATAATCTGGCTGGCCTGGCCGGCGCGCGCCGACGAAGCTAACCCGATCGGGTCGTCTCAGTCGGGTATCACTGCGATCGTCTCGATTTCGACCAGCGCCTCGGGATTGACCAGCGCGGTGACTTCGACGACCGCCATCGCGGGAAACACCTTGCCCATCAGCTCGCGGTAGATCGCGCCGATCTCGGCAAGATGGCGGACATAATCGTCACGGCTCGTTACATACCAGGTCATCCGCGCGACATGTTCCGCGCCAGCGCCAGCCTCAGCCAGCACCGCGAGCGTATTGAGCAGGACCTGGCGGAACTGGCCGGTCAGTTCCTCCGAGACAAAGCGCTCATCCGCGTCCCAGCCGACAATGCCCGCTGTAAAAACGAGCTGACCGCGCGCCGCGATGCCGTTTGCATAGCCCTTGGGCCGGCTCCATCCGGTGGGGAGCAGGGTGTGATGGACGGTCAAGCAATCGTCTCCTTTTCGGCAAGCGGCATCAGCCGCTCGCGCCATTCCGTAGGCCATGGCTCGGCCCGCATCGTATCAAGTCGGGTGAGCACCTGGATGAAGTCGATCCGGAAGCGCGGTTCACCGCCGCACTGCACATCGACTGCCAGATCGATCGACGATCGCCCCAGCCGGCCAACCGACACATCGAAATCGAGCAAATCGCCGATCCGGCTGACGCGCGCAAATTCTGCGTGAAGATCGACGGTTGGCAGTCCCAGACCCCGGTTCACGTGCATGTCGCCGCGCGACATACCAAGCGTTGCCACCGTCCAATCCTCGATCGCGGCATCGCACAGTTCGAGATAGCGGGGATAATAGCCGATCCCCGCCGGATCGCAGTGCGCGAAACGGAGCGGAAAGCGGACGCGGAACGGCGCGATCACGATTGTTTCCCCTTGGACGTGCGCATCAATCGCCCTCGAACACGGGCGTGCGCTTGGCGGCAAACGCCTCGAATGCGCGGCGGAAATCATTGGTCGCCATGCAGATCGCCTGCGCCTGTGCCTCCATCTCGATTGCGGTTTCGAGACTCACTGCCCATTCGGTGTTGAGCTGCGTCTTGGTGATGCCGTGCGCGAAATTGGGGCCGGCGGCGATGCTGCGCGCGAGGCTGGTCGCCTCGTCGAGCAGCGCGTCCGTTGGCACGAGCCGATTGTGAAAACCCCAGCGCTCGCCCTCGTCCGCTGTCATCACGCGACCGGTATAGAGGAGATCGGCGGCTCGGCCCTGGCCGATGATCCGGGGCAGCATGGCGCAGGCCCCCATGTCGCATCCGGCCAGGCCAACGCGGGTGAAGAGGAACGCCGTCTTGGTCGCCGGCGTCGCGATGCGCAGATCGGATGCCATCGCCAGAATGGCGCCCGCGCCCATGCACACGCCGTCGAGCGCGGCGATGATCGGCTGAGGGCAGGCGCGCATCGCTTTCACCAGATCGCCCGTCATCCGCGTGAACGCGAGCAGTTCCGGCATCGCCATTTCGGTGAGGGGTCCGATGATTTCGTGCACATCGCCGCCCGAACTGAAATTACCGCCAGCACCCGCGATCACCACCGCCTTGACCTCGCGTGCATAGGCCAGCGCCCGAAACAGATCGCGCAGCTCGGCATAGCTTTCAAAGGTGAGCGGGTTTTTCCGCTCGGGTCGATCGAGCGTCACCGTGGCGACGCCCTCGGCGAAATCCCAACCAAAATGGGCGGGGGCAAATTCGGCCGGGTTCATGTGACTTCCCCTCCTGCAACGGCAATCGCCTGGCCGGTTATCGACCGGCTTTGTGGGCGGCACAGCCATAGCACGGCTTCTGCGACTTCGACCGGATCGATCAACCTGCCCTGCGGATTGAATTGGGCAAGTTGCGCGCGCGCCTCGTCATCGCTTCGGCCGGTGTGCGCGGTGATTGTGGAGATTGCGTCGGCGACGATATCGGTATCGGTGAAGCCGGGGCACACCGTATTCGCGGTCATGGGGGTCGCCGCATATTCAACAGCGAGCGCGCGCATCAACCCCACCGCGCCATGCTTTGCCGCGACATAGGCAGCCGTATACGCATAGCCCTTCAGCCCGGCAGTCGAGGCGATGGTGACGATCCGGCCATCAGACGCGGCAAGCAGATCGGGCAGCGCCGCCTGGCAGCAATGGAACAGCCCATCGAGATTGACCGCCATCGTCTCCCGCCACGCCTCGAAGCCCAGCCGTGCAAAGCGCGCGCTGCTCGCGATCCCGGCATTGTTGATCAATATGGCGATTGGCCCATGTGCCGCACGCGCCTGGGCAAACGCGGCATCGACCTGGTCGCGAAGCGTCACGTCGGCGCAAATCGCCAGGCCACCGATTTCGGCTGCAATCGCTTCGATCGGCGCGCGCCGGCGCCCGATCACCGTCAGCCGCGCCCCGTTTGCGGCGAGCGTGCGCGCGATAGCGGCACCGATTCCGGTGCCACCGCCGGTCACGACGGCGTGGGCGCCCTGCAACGACATCAGGCCCGGAGCGCCACTTCTTGCGCGGCGTCACGCTGCAGATTGCGCGCCAGCTGGATCATCCCGCTTTGATAGGGCGGCGGCACCTCGATCCCGCGATAGCCGTAGCCGGCGGCGGCACGCAGCGTCCACATCGGGTCGATCAGATGCGGGCGCGCCATCGCGACCAGATCAGCGCGACCTGCGGCCAATATCGAATTGACGTGATCGGTCTCATAGATGTTGCCCACCGCCATCGTCGCGATCGCCGCTTCGTTGCGGATCTGGTCCGAAAACGGCGTCTGGAACATGCGGCCATAGACGGGTTCGGACTCGGCCCAGGTCTGGCCCGCGGACACATCGATCAGGTCGGCGCCGGCCGCAGCAAAGGCGCGCGCTACCGTGACCGCATCGTCGGGCGTGACGCCGAGATCGCCCATCCAGTCATTGGCCGATATCCGCACCGACATCGGGCGATCCTGAGGCCAGGCCGCGCGCATCGCGGCAAAGACTTCCAGCGGATACCGCAGCCGGTTTTCCAGGCTGCCGCCATAATCATCGTCGCGGTGGTTGTGCAGCGGGGTGATGAAGCTGGAGAGCAGATAGCCATGCGCGCAGTGCAGCTCGATCATGTCGAAGCCAGCCTCGATCGCCATCTTTGTGGCCGCGACGAACTGATCGCGCACCGCGTCCATGTCCTCGCGCGTCATCGCGGTGGGACGCTGATTGGCGGCGCTCCAAGGCACATCGGAGGCGGAGATCAACGGCCAGTTGCCACTGGCGAGCGGCACGTCATAGCCCTCCCAACCGACCCGCGTCGAACCCTTTGGCCCCGAGTGGCCGAGTTGCAGGCACATACGTGACTTTGAATTGGTGTGGACGAAATCCGTGATGCGTTGCCACGCCGCCGAATGGTCGGGCGCGTACATCCCCGTGCATCCCGGCGTGATCCGCCCGGTTGGCGAAACGCAGGTCATCTCGGTATAAACCAGCCCAGCGCCACCCTGCGCGCGGGCGCCGTAATGGACGAGGTGAAAGTCGTTGGGCGTGCCGTCGATCGCCGAATACGTCGCCATCGGCGATACGACGATGCGGTTTTCCAGCGCCATCTCCCTCAGCCGATAGGGCGCGAACATCGGCGGCGCAGCATCGTTCGCCGGTGCGCCGCGCGCCTTGGTTTGGAACCAGCGTTCGACGCCTTCCAGCCAGGTCTTGTCGCGCAGCCGCAAATTCTCATGGCTCACGCGTTGCGACCGGGTGAGCAGCGAATAGGCGAACTGGATCGGTTCGAAATCGACATAACGGTCGAGCGTTTCAAACCATTCGGTGGAATTGCGCGCGCTGTTCTGCAGCTTGAGCACTTCGACGGTGCGCTCTTCCTGATATTCGCGCAGCGCATCCTCGCGGTCGAGCCCCGGCCGATTGAGCACCTCGGCAAGCTTGATCGCATCCTCCAGCGCCAGTTTCGTGCCCGATCCGATCGAGAAATGCGCCGTGTGTGCCGCATCGCCGAGCAGCACGAGATTGCGGTACGACCAGCGCCCGCAGACGATCCGCCGAAAGTTGAGCCACGCCGCCGATCCCTGCAGATGCCCGGCATTCGACATCAGCGCGTTGCCGTCCAGATATCTGGCAAAGACGCGCTCGCTCCAGGCGATCGCCTCTTGCTGGCTGCTGCCCTCAAGCCCCAGCCGCTCCCATGTCTCGGGCGCCATCTCGACGATGAAGGTCGATAGATTGTCGTCGAAGCGATACGCATGCGCCCATACCCAGCCCTGCGCCAGCTTCTCGAACGCGAAGGTGAAGGCGTCGAACGTCCGGTGCGTGCCCAGCCACATATATTTGTTGCGGCGCTGCTGATTATCGACGTCGAAATGTTCGGCATAGCGATCGCGAATACGGCTGTTGGCGCCGTCTGCTGCGATGACGAGATCATAATCGCCCCAATCGTCGAGGTCGGCGCTGGCTTCTTGTTCATAGTGCAACACCACGCCCAGCACGCGTGCGCGCTCCTGGAGGATCGCGAGCAGCCGTTTGCGCCCGATGCCGATGAAACCGTGACCGGACGAGCGGATGCATTCGCCGTGGATATGAACCTCGATATCGTCCCAATGCGCGAATTCATCGCGGACCTGGGCGCCGCTCACCGGGTCGTTGCGGATCAGGTTATCGACCGTCTGATCCGAAAACACGACGCCCCAGCCAAAAGTATCGTCGGCCCGGTTGCGTTCAAACAGATGAACCTCGTGCGAGGGATCGCGCAGCTTCATCGAAATCGCAAAATAAAGCCCCGCTGGTCCACCGCCCAAGCATGCGATCCGCATCACTGACTCCTCATTTATTTTAAACCTAAAACAAATCGGAGCGAGGTGCAATCGTGATGGTCACTTCCGCAGACGACATTGGTGCGCGGGTCAGGGGCGGCAAATCGTTCAGCTGCGAAAGCCGGGCAGGATACTGAAAACCCTGACATGCGGCTGACAGGTGAGGTGACCATTATCTTCCCGCATCGGTTGCGCCCACCGCCCTACGGTCATCGGCCCTGGCGCTTCAAGTGCAAAGGCGTGCGGCAAAGTCCAGCGGTAACTCCGGGATCCGGCGGCCGGTCGTTTACGGCTTACCCTGCCCCGACAGCAATGTGAGCGTATAGCTTGCCTTTGGCGCATTCGCCCCGGCGGGGCGGGCGAACACCAATGTCTGCAACACCTGCCTGCCGGGCTCGAGAATGCCCTGGCCGAGGAAGAGGCGAATATAGGGATCGCCGGCGCTCGTCAGGCCGCTCGCATTGGTCAACCGGATGCCCGTGGGCAGTCCGCGAAGGATCAGCAACAAATGGGTGTCGACGACCGAACGGCTGGTGTTGGTCAGGGCATATTGATCGGTTTGCTGCTGTCCCTGCGCACTGGACGCCACCAGCCGAGCGCTCACCATGGGGGTGACATCGAGAAATTCGAGACCCTGATCGCGCCGCGTGAGCGGATCGTTATTGTCGATCGCAAGGCCGCTCGGCATAAAGCCGTCCTTCGCACCAAGAGCCGCCAGATCGGGGCGAAATCTTGAATAGGCCAGATCGCGCGGATTCGGCTGGAGCGTGTCGGTCCGCGATTTGGGATCGTATGAGATGAAGGCGGGGTCAAAAAGCGCGTTTTCGATGAAATCGGTCAGGTCGCTCACCTGACTCGGCGACAGGCCAAGGCCGCGTGGGTAGCCGGGGCCGCGCGGATTGGTGAAACGCGGCGACAGCGTGCGCGCGGCCCCGGCGGTCGGGTCTTGCGGCACACCGGCGTTGAAATAATCGACGGCGGCCCGGATCGTGTCGAACGATCCGTTGTGGAAGAAATTGCCGCTGCCCCTCAATTGCCGCAGCGTCATCGCGCGGAACTTGAAAGCGTCTTCGTGGCGGTGGGTGACTTCTTCGCGGCCATTATCCTCGGCATGATAGGGGAAGCCGTCCGCGCCCCGACGCCACCGCTTGAGCGTCCCCCTTGCCTGTGCGTTGAGCGCTTGGACGGGGTGATCGCCGATGCCGATGTTGAAGAAATTCTGCTCCACAAATGCGCCTGCGCCCGTGACGTCGGGATCATTGGGTTGCTTGTTGAGCGCCGGGCCGCTGTGACAGCCTGAACAGCCCGCGCCGCCGGCCCCGTTGGCGGCGGGCGTGAAGAACAGCCGCGCACCGCGCAGTTGGGCTGCGGTAAGGGCCTTGTTGTCGCCGGCAAGGAATCGGTCGAACGGGGTATCGCGCGTCACGATCGTGCGCAGGAACGCGGCCTGAGCGCGAAACTCGGTCTGGTCGTTGATGAGCTTGGTCAGGTCCTTTGACGCGTCGGCTTCCGCCGCCTCGCGGGGAAAAGCATCCCGAAACAATTTGATGTACGCCGGATGCTTCAGCAGCGCCGCCGACTGAAAATTGAGCATCCGGTGCGCGTCGAGCAGCAGCAGCGTCAGATTTTCCGGAGCCGGATCGCTGAACGGGTTGAGCGAGCCGGGCGTCGATTGCGGCTCTCCGCCAAAGCCGCCGAACAGCAGGCGGTTGTTGAACCCCGTCCCCACCAGATTGGGCGACAACCGCCCGACGCTGTCGAGTTCATCGAGACGACCGGTCTGGAGCAGCGCCCTCGGCTTGGGCTCGTGATAGAAAAGCGCGGGCGTCGTGATGACGCGGCGACCGTTCGCATCGATGAAGATGTCGGTCAGCGTGGGCAGCGCATCGACGAGCACGTCGCCGGCAAACAAGGGCGCAGGGCGCAATTTCGTGAGGTTCGCCTGAGGCCGACGCCGCGGGAAGAATTTGCCGAACGCATCGGTGTAGCCGCGCCCTTCGCCGCCTGTGTTGAAATTCAGCCGCTGGCCGGCTTTGCCCGCAGCCTCACCGATATGGCAGCTGCCGCAAGACCCGGTCTGTCGCGTCGTCGCGACGATGTCGCGAATTCCCGGCGTCGATGATCCGATCGTGCCGCCAAACGCCGTGCCGGCGGCCAGATTGAGCGGCTGGCCCATGTTTTCGTTGACGCGCGCGGTCCGCACGGGATCATGGAACAGCATCTTGCCGAGAAACCGCTTCGCCTCGGTCAGTTCGTATCGATAGGGCACCGGGCCATCGGCCTGGCGCGGCAGCGGAAGATCGCTGTTGGCGGGCATCTTCAGCTTGTCGATGCCGCCAACTTGCTCGCCGATAAAGCGCCGTAATTCGACCGGGTCTGGGCCTTGCGCGACATTGTCGCCAGCGGCGGCGGTCGCGTAGAAGACCGCCATGCCGAGCATCAGCGCTGTAGCGCCAACCGTGAACGCCGATGCCGGTCGCAATCCGGCGCGACGCGCGCGGGGGCTATCCTTGCCAGAATTTGCGAGACCGCGAATGAGCAATGCCATGGCCGTTCCTCTGCAACTATCTCGCTCGATGGGACACGCAACGACAATCCGGATCGAACAATAGAATCCGGATCAGTGCCAGTTCGACCTCTGGATAAAACTGATCAAACCAAATAACGCGCGGCGGCGTTAACCATAAAGTAGTTGCGCTTTTCATACAATCGATCGAAATCGACGATGGTGCGGTAATGTCTGTACCGGGTGCTGTCCTGAATTGTCATAATTGATTGTCGACAATCGCGCTGACAATCACGCCGACAATGACCCTAGGGCGTCGAAAACATTTTCGATCCGCTCGAGCATCAGCTTCAGCCGAGGGGCCACGAAATCGATGAAGGCGTGCTGCTTCAGGGGTTGAAGCGGTTGTGCGGCGTGGACGAGGTGAACGGGTATCGAACCCGGAGCATCGTCCTCAAGGATCGGGATCAGCATGCCCTGCGCCACTGCCTCGGCGGCCTGATAGCTCATCACGCGTGCGCAGCCGAGACCGGCGATTGCCCCGGCGATGACCGCGTCCGCCGTGTTCACCGAATATCGCGGGCGGATCGCGATCGAGCTTGCCTTGGCGTCTGCGCCGAACGGCCAGTTACGGACGGTCTGCAGTCCTTCAAACGCGATGCAATCATGGCCGGCCAGATCCGCAGGCACGCTCGGTTGGCCACGCTGCGCCAGATAGCCGGGGCTGGCGCAGATCACCCAGCGGATCTCGCCAACGCGCCTGGCGATCAGGCTGCTGTCAGGCAGATTGCCGATCCGCAGCGCGACATCGACCTGCTGCTCGACGAGATCGACGACGCTGTCCGCCAGCACCAGCCGAACCCGCACTTCGGGGAAGGCACGCAGAAAGTCATGCACGATCGGCGCGATGTGGAGCTTGCCGAACATGATCGGCGCGGTGACGATCAGTTCTCCGCGTGGCTCACGATATTCGCCCGCCGCCGCGCGTTCGGCCTCGCCAAGCTCGTCGAGCACGCGCCGGACCGAGGCGATGTAGGCGCTGCCGGCTTCCGTCAGGATCAATCTGCGGCTGGTGCGCACCAGCAATTGCGTACCGAGATACGCCTCAAGATCGGATACGCGCCGGCTGACGGTGGGCAACGGCACGCCCATCGCACGCGAAGCCGCCGAAAGGCTGCCCCCGTCCGCCGCCGCCACCAGTGTTCGCATCGCCTCGAGCCGGTCCATCGCGCCTACCATGATGTGGAAGGATATGTTCCGAAATTAGGCTATACTATTGCAAGGCGGAAGGATCTATTTTCCGGTCAGTGGCGCGAGGCGGCGCCGATCACGATAGGGAACAGCGCAATGCCATCGAGTGACATCGCATTTTCGGGCGCCGTAAAGGATGTGCAAAGTCGTCGCGGGTCACGTGCGATGTACGCCCGGATGGAGGCGAGCGGCGGGTTCCGCACCGGCATCGACGAACGCATGATCGAAGCACTGGCTGACGCGAACAGTGCCTATCTCGTCACCGCGAGCGCGAGTGGTCAGCCCTATGCCCAGCATCGCGGCGGTCCGAAGGGCTTCATCCGCATCCTGGGCGAACGTACGATCGGGTTTGCCGATTATGCGGGCAACCGCCAATATATCTCGACCGGCAATCTGGCGGAGAACCCGCAGGCATTCTTGTTCCTGATGGACTATGCGCAGCGGCGTCGCGTCAAGATCTGGGGCCGCGCGCGCGTTGTGGAGGGCGACGATGCGCTCAACGCGCAGTTGATGCCGGAAGGGTATAAGGCGCGGGCGGAAGCCGCGATCCTGTTCGATATCGAAGCCTGGGATTTGAACTGCCCCCAGCATATCCCGCAGAAATTCGATGCCGAAGACGTTGCCGCCGCGCTTGCCCGGCTCGAAGCGCGGATCGCCGAGCTCGAAACCGAAAACGCCCGCTTGAAAGGCGCCACCGCATGAGCCGCCCGCCGCTGCCGCCGTTTACCGATGATAGCGCCGCCGAAAAGGCGCGCCTTGCCGAAGACGCCTGGAACAGCCGCGACCCAGCGCGCGTGGCGCTTGCCTACACCCCCGACAGCCATTGGCGAAACCGCGCCGAATTCATCATCGGCCGTGATCAGATCGAAGCGTTCCTCACCCGCAAATGGGCACGCGAGCTCGATTACCGCCTGATCAAGGAGGTCTGGACGCATGCCTGCAACCGCATCGCGGTGCGCTTTGCCTATGAGTATCGCGACGACAGTGGCCACTGGTTCCGCGCTTATGGCAACGAGAATTGGCAGTTCGACGAGCGCGGCCTGATGGAACGGCGCATCGCCAGCATCAACGAGCACCCGATTGCCGAGACCGACCGAAAATTCCACTGGTCGCTTGGTCGGCGACCCGATCATCACCCGGGGCTGAGCGATCTGGGTTTGTAGCGGAGGCTTGAAAGCGGCGGCTCATATTCAAAACGAGCTTGACCACGAATTAACGCCGATCGTCACGAACTTGATAGCGATCCGGCGCGTATTTCATTTCAATCGGAGGCGGGTTTTGGCAGCGGGGCACGGACATGGGCAATATGTCGTCTGGCAACGGAGCGTACGTCCAACGCGTGTTTTGCTGCGTCACGCGCCAGGCACATTTCGGTGCGCTCCTCATCACTTTGCTGGCGTTATGGCCCGCGTACGCCGAGGCGCAACACTCGGGCTATCGCTGCGATCGGCAGTCGACCCCTGGTTGCGCCAACGATGTTGGTGGACAGGGCCGTACGGTGCGCCGGCTAAAGACGCCGCGTGATGCCGGTGCAGCGTCGCCAGATGCCCCCAGAGCCGGTATGATTGCGATCGTCACGACATCGGTTTTTCCGCGCAGCGTGTCGCTGCTCGCCAACCTAACCTCGGCCGGGCGCGATATCAGTGTGCCCAACAGCCTGTCGCTCAAGGTTGGTGGCTTCACCATCGACGGCGTGTCGGGTTATGCGCGTCAAGATTATGATGCGATGTCGACTGCCGATGCGGTCATCTCGCTCCACCGTAAATTCTAGATCGGACCCGCGGCTCAACAACTGTCCCCATCGCCGGTCGTCAGCCGACCGCAGCCGCTCGCCAAAGGCGGCTGCCTTTGCCGCTGCCGGCATTGACAGACAATAAAGTTATGATCATTATATAGTCCGTCAGCCATTGGATCGACTGGAGACGGAACATGACCTTCAAGATCAACACGCACGGTCGCTTGCAGGAATGGATCGCGGATGCGAACGGCTATTTCGCAGACGAGGGATTGACCCGCTACACAATGGCGCAGGTCGTCCTGGACAAGAACACCGCCGACAATCCGTCGGGCGCGTATCAGACTTATGAGGAAGGCCGCGACGTCAGCATCTCATGCGCGTGCCACTGGACCGTCAACATGGCTGCCTCCAACAAGCATGGCCGGCTTTACGGGGATGCCTATTCGGTGTCGCCTTGCGGCATTTTCGTCGCGGCGGACGCGCCCGTGCGAAAGATGGCTGATCTCGCTGATGTGCCGGTCGATGTCGGTTATCAGTCGGGCAGTCATTATGCCACGATCCAGGCGCTGGAAACGGTGCTTCCCGCCAATCGGATCAAGCTCAATTTCGGCGGCCGTCCGGACCTGCGGCTTGGCCGGCTCGATCGCGGCGAGGCGCCCGCAGCGACGCTGTTCGGCATCGAGGCCTATATCGCCGAGCAACTGGGGATGCGCAAAATCGCCGACTGCACTTTCATGATCGTCGGCATGGTGCCGGAGGGTGTGGACGCCGACGATGTTGCCAAATATTACGCTGCGCTGCGCCGTGCCCAGCATGACATCGACCTGCATCATCAGCGCTATACCCATTTCTACCTCAACGAGATTTTGCCGGAATATCATGACCGCATCAATGTCGATGCCTTCGGCCCCGGCGAGCGCATTGTGTTTGAACCCTACTCGCCCGAAATGTATCAAAAGACGCATGACTGGGTTGAAGAGCGCGCGATCTTTGAAACCGACAAGGTCGGGCGAGCGACTTATGAGGAAGCGGCGTTGACGCTTGGCTGATGTTGAAACGCATTTGAACGCGGGCGCGCCGGGGCAGCGGGATGATGTCGCTGCGCCCCGCGCCTTTGTCCTGCGGCAAGTCGGGCATCTGTTGCGCCGCAGCTATGCCATCGCGCGTCGCAATACGGCGGCGGCGCTGGAGACCCTTGGCGATGTGTCGCCGGTTCAGGCATCGGTGCTCGGCACCCTTGCGCAAGGGCCCATCACCCAGGCCGAGCTGGGGCGGCGCGTCGGTATGGAGCCGGCGAACACCCACACTATCGTCAGGCGCATGGCTGCGGTCGGCCTGGTCGATCTTGGGCGTGATCCCGCCAATCGCCGGGTGGTATTGGCGTCGCTTACCGCGCACGGGGCCGTCGTGGCGGGACAACTCGACAGCTGTATCGAGGGTGCGACCGCACGCACATTGGCGGCGCTCGATGCCGACGAGCAGAAGACTCTGATCAATCTGCTGTCTCGGATTGTCCTGGCCGACGACGATCCCGCCTAGAGTCGTCTGCAGCTGAGTTGAAGCACCTCGGGCGCGACGAAGCATGGTCTCGGTCACATATTGCGGCAGTCGATGCCGATCGCGGCGCACCTGGTCGAACCGCCAGTGTGCCCCCGGGTGGCGGGACGGGGCCATCGGGGTTGAGCAGAACGATGTTTGGCGCGCATATGGTGCCATGGCTGACAACGATAATTTCGGTGGTGGATCGCCGGCCCGTGCGATCGGTGCGATTCCGACATCCTATGACGTGGCGCGATTGGCGGGTGTTTCTCAATCGGCGGTATCGCGGTGCTTTCGCAAAGGATCGAGCATATCGCCCAAGACGCGCACCCGCGTGCTCGAGGCCGCAGAGCAGCTTGGCTATCATCCCAACGCGATGGCCTCCGGCCTCATCACCCGGCGGTCGAACCTTGTTGCCGTGCTCATCTCGAACTTGACCAATCTCTATTATCCCGAGGTGCTGGCCGAAATCACGTCGCGCCTTTCCGATCATGGCATCCGCGTGCTGTTGTTCGCGCTGCAGGCCGAAAGCGATGTGGATGCGGTGCTCGACCAGGTCTGGCGCTACCGCGTCGACGGGGCAATCGTCGCGGCGCGGCTGTCATCGACACAATTACGGGATTTCGCGCGGAGGCATGTGCCGGTGGTCCTTTATAACCGCTTTGGGGAAGGCGAACCGGTGGCGAGCGTGTGCTGCGATTCGGCGGGCGGCGAACGCCAGCTGGTCGATCGGCTTGTCGCCGCCGGACACCGGGATTTCGGCATCATCGCCGGACCGGACGATTCCTATGTGAGCCAGGAGCGGGTAGCGGGCGCGCAGCAGCGCTTGCTCGAACTCGGTCTTCAGCCAGTAGTGGTCAAGGGCGCGTTCGATTATGCCAGTGGCGAGGCCGGACTGCGCGCGCTGATGGCCATGGCCGATCATCGATTCGATGCCCTGATCTGCGCCAATGATCTGATGGCGATCGGTGCCATTGACTGCGCCCGGCACAGCTTTGGGATGACGATTCCGCGCGACCTGTCGATTGTCGGGTTCGATGGCGTCTCTCCGGCGCTGTGGAGCAGTTATCGTCTGACGACGGTTCGCCAACCCGTTCGCCGGATGACCGAAGCTGCGGTTGCGATGATCCTGGAGCGGATCGAGGATCCCGAATTGCCGCCCGAAGTACGAACCTTCGCCGGTGCCTTTGTCGAAGGGGAGTCGGCGCGTCTGGCGCCGAGATAGCAAGCCTCCGATCGACTGGAGACGACGCTCGTCAACCACCCAGAATGATCAAAAATGCCGTGAGCGCAGGCCGATACGACGCGCCCGGAAAGCCGTTTAACGCTACTGCAATATTTAATTGCATACGAAGTCAAAAATACATACCATTCGATCTTGGATATAGGGGGATTGTGATGGTTTATGGGGTTCGCAATATCTTGAGGTTGTCGACATCGCTAGGGATCGTGATGGGATTCGCGGTAGCCAGTCCCGCGATTGCGCAAACGACTGCGAATGCGCAACCGCCCGAGGCCGACGGCGCTGTCGGCGACATTGTCGTGACCGCCCAGCGCACCAAGCAGCGGCTCCAGGAGGTGCCGATTTCGATCACGGCGCTGACCAGTGACGAATTGAAGCGGACCGGCACGGACGATATCAATCGGCTCAATCAATTCGTACCCGGCTTCAGCTTTGGTCGATCGGGCCTTGAAGCGCGTCCGGCAATCCGCGGCGTCCGTACCGAAAACGTCGCCGGCAATGGCGATCCCACGATCGGCTTTTACGTCGACGATATTTATCAGAGCCGCTCTGCCCAGGCGGGACAGCCCTTTGTCGATGTCGAACGCGTCGAGGTTCTGCGCGGGCCGCAGGGCACCCTGTTCGGCCGCAACGTCTTTGGCGGCGCGGTCTCCGTGGTCAGCGCGCTGCCCACCAAAGAGTTCGACTATGGCGGCGATCTCATCGTCGGTAATTATGCGCGCGTCGCGCTGACCGGCTTCGTCAACATCCCGCTGACCGATAAATTCGCCATCCGCGTTGCCGGTTCGCGCGAAACGCGTGATGGCTATGTGAAGAACATCGTTGTTCCAGGGAATGACCTGTATTCGCGGGATTCCAAGTTCATTCGCGGCACGGCGCTCTGGACGCCGACCGATCGCCTCGAACTTACCTTGAGGGCGAGCTATTGGACCGAAGGCGGCACCGGCGGCCAGGCGTTCGGCTACAAACCGCAGGGCGGCTTCGTAAATCCCAACGCCACCCAGGCACAATTCGACGCCACCGGCGGGCGCGATTTGACCGGCGTCTATGTCCCGAACCTCAATTTCTTTTCCGCGGCATCGGGCCAGCGCGACGGCATCCCCGATTTCCAGGGTCGCGATCTGGGCGTGACCGTCAATCCCGACCCCTATGTCTGGCAGGGCCAGTTGCGGTCCTTTGCCGATCTGAAGCAGGCGGCGGTTTCGGGCCAGATCAAATACTCGACCGACACGGTCTTTTTTCGCTCCATCACCAGCTACCAGGATTTCAGCTACCGGGCGAATGCCGGTGAGGTCGCAGGGCCGACGGCAGCCGAGAGCAGGCAGATCCGCGGCAGCAAGGCGGTCAGCCAGGAATTCCAGATCGGCGGCGTGGAAACCAAGCCCTTTCAGTGGATCGCCGGCCTTTATTATCTCGACGATCAGGTTTTTGACGAATTTGGCTCGTTCCGGACCAACATCAATGACGGTGTCGCCGGCAGTCGCGGACCTTTCACTTCGGGTGTCGTCTCAAAGGCGGTCTATGGGCAAGCATCCTATTTCGTGTTGCCCGGGCTCCGCGTGACCGGCGGTGTCCGCTACACCGAAGATACAAAGACCTTTGACGTAACCAATTTTCGGATCGTCGCCGGCACTGATATCGTCAATAATTCATTCCGGCTCGGCGGTACCTTTACCAAGACGACCTGGCGGGCGGGTCTGGATTATTTCATCACGCCCGAAAACTTGCTCTACGGCAATGTCTCAACGGGTTTCCGGTCGGGCGGTTTCAATGGCGGCGCGGGAACCAATCCGCTGATCCCGGCAACCTTTGCGCCTGAAAATGTCACCGCCTATGAAATCGGGTCGAAGAACCGCTTCATCGACGGCAAGCTCCAGTTCAACGTCGCGCTCTATCGCAACGAATTCAGCGATCTGCAGGTCCAGAACCAGTTCCTGGTGGGGGCAACGACGCTCTCGGCAATCCGAAACGCGGGCCGGGCCTATGCGCAAGGTGCCGAATTCGAGCTGGTCGCGCGTCCGGTGGCTGAGCTGACGTTGAATGCGACCGCGACTTTTGTCGAAACCCAATACACCGATTACATCACCAGCCCGCCGCCAAACTATCCTGCGGCACCAAATGGCTTCTCGTTGTCTGGAAGGCGCATCCCGTTCAATCCGACGTCGAAGTTCACCTTTGGGGCGCGATATGACTTTGCCTTGCCAGATGGCAGCACGCTGACGCCATCGGGCTCTGCGGTCGTGTCGAGTTCATTCTTCAACACCGATTACAACACGATCCTCGATATCCAGAGGGCCTATGCCAAATATGATGCGCGCCTGGCATGGCTGTCGAAGGACAAGCGTTATGGCATCGATTTGTTCGTCGAGAATATCGGCAACGTCGCTTTAAAAAATCGTGGCGTTTTCGGGTCGCAGGGCTTGAATGCGAGCTATGAAACTCCGCGATTCTTTGGCGTCAGGTTCAGCATTCGGCACTAGGTGGATCCGGCCCGGCGGCATCACGTGTCGCCGGGCCTAGGGAGACTGACATGCGCTTGCTGACCGGCCTGATTGCATTGATGATGGCCGGCCAGTCCGCTGGCCCGGCTATCGCAGGGCCGGTGGCGATGCGCACCCAGTCGATCGAATACGGCACCGCCTGGTATCCCGAACAATGGCCGGAGAAGAGCTGGGATGCCGATCTCGACCTGATGCGGGCGGGCGGCTTCACCTTCATCCGCATCGCCGAATTTTCCTGGTCGACGATCGAGCCGATCGAGGGACAATATGACTGGGGATGGCTCGACCGGGCAATCGCCCGGGCCACCCGTCACGGACTGAGGGTCGTGCTCGGTACGCCGACCGCCGCCCCGCCGGCGTGGATGACCACCAAATATCCCGAAATCCTGCTGGTTGAGGCCAATGGCGTCCGCACGCGCCATGGCGGGCGACGCCAGTTCTCGGTCGGCAGCGCATTGTACCGCACAAAAGCGGCCGAGATCGCCGGGCGCATGGCGGCGCGCTATGGCAACAACCCGGCGGTGCTGGGTTTCCAGATCGACAATGAATATGGCCGCGCCACCACCGACGAGGAAACCCGGGCGCGGTTCCAAAAGTGGCTTCGGGCCAAATATGGCGCGATCGACGCCTTCAACGCGGCCTATGTCGGGGCGCAGTGGAGCCTTGCCTATTCGGACTGGTCGCAAGTGCCGATCCCGGACGCCCGCGACAGTCCGTCGCTGTATCTCGACTGGATGCGTTTCTTCAGCGAGGAATGGCGCGGATATCAGCAGGTCCAGATTGACGCGATCCGACCGCATCTGCCGCAGCCCAAATTCATCACGACCAATTACACCGGGCGCTATGATAATTTCGATTTCGGCCTGACCGCGCAGCCGCTCGATCTGGTTTCGTGGGACTGGTATTTTCCAGGCGCGCGCGTCGATGCAGCGGAAGGCGGGTTCCTCAACGACATGAACCGCGGCTTTCTCAACCGCAATTTCTGGGTGATGGAAACGGCGCCCGGCAATACCAACTGGGCCGACCGCAACTACATCATGCCAAAGGGCGAAGTGCGGGCGATGGCCTGGCAAGCGGTCGCGCACGGCGCCGATGGTTACGCTTTCTGGACCTGGCGCCCGGCACTCGGCGGGGTCGAGCAATTGCACGGCGCGCTGACCGACGCGGGCGGCCGCCCACAGCCGGTCTTTGCCGAGGCAGCACGGATCGGCGCGGAATTTGCAAAGCTTGGCCCGTCGATCGCCGGAACGGCGCCCGTGGCCGATGCCGCGATCCTGCATGATTTTCCAAGCCGCTGGGCGATCAAACGCCAGCCGATGACGGTCGATTACGATCCATTTGCGATCTTCGGCGATTTTTACCGTGCGACCAAGCCGCATGTCGCCGGTATCGCGGTGGTGCCGCCAACGGCACGGCTGGACGGCTATCGGCTGGTGCTCGCCCCCGCGCTTCATGTGATCGACGCGGCCCAGGCCAAGGCACTTGAGGCCTATGTGCGGGGTGGCGGGCATCTGGTGCTTGGCCCGCGCGCGGGCGTGAAGGATGCGGGCAACCGCCTGTGGACGCCGGGCGCGCCCGGTCCTTTGGCCGGATTGCTCGGGGTCCATATCGACCAGACCCATGTCCCCCCCGCGCCACTTGCGCTGTCGGGGGATCTTGGCCCGGGGACGGCGACGATCTGGGCAGAGCGCATCGCGGTCGACGCGCCCGATGTCACGACGCTGATGCGTTACCCGGCTTCCGACGACTGGCTCGACAATGCCGCTGCGATTGTCACCCGCAAGGTCGGGCGTGGCCGGGTGACCTATGTTGGTGCCTGGCTCGATCCCGCGGCGATGGACCGCGTGATCGCTTGGTGTGCGGCACAGGCGGGTGCGGCGCCGCTGCTTCCCGGTGCCCCCGACGGGGTCGAGATCACCGCGCGGGGAGAAGGCGCCAAACGCGTCTACATCGTCATCAACTGGGCGACGGCGACCCGGACTCTGGCCCTGCCGGCACCGTTTACGAACATGCTCGACCGGGTTGGCCCGCTCACTTCGCTCACACTTGCACCCTATGGGGTTGCGGTCGTCATGCGATCGGCGAAATGATGCGATATTCTGACGGGCATTGTTGTCCGATCACCGAGGTCGCGCCTCCACGAAAGGGTGCTGTTTGGCCAGCTCGTCGATGAAGCGCCTGTCCGGGATGTTGCGCGCCGAAGACCTGTCGCGAGCCCGTCGTTACGGTGCGCTTGCCTTCCTGATGCTTGGCTATTTCTTTTATGCCTGGGCCTGGAACACGGTCGATATCCTGAGGCCCTATCTTCGCGACAGTGTGGGCATGACGGTGGCGCAATCGGGCTGGCTCTACAGCATTCAATCGTCGGGCGCGTTGATCGGCGCTGTCGTGATGGGGCAGGTCGCCGATCGCATCGGGCGACGCAATGCGCTGATCATCGTGATGATCGGCAATGGCGCCTGCCTGCTTTCCGGCGTGGTCGTGACCCAGTTCTGGCAACTCGCGGTCGACCGCGCGGCGATGGGGTTCTTTCTGGGGGCGATGTTCCCGATCACCGTCGGCATCTATTCGGGCCTGTTTGCGAGCGGGACGCGGGGAACGGTGGCGGGCTTTGTGCTCGGTATCTACAATATCGCGGTCGCAGTGCTCAGTTTTGTATCGGGGCAGGTAATCGCAGCGGGCTATGATTGGCGAACGATGCTTTACGCCGGGGCGGTGCCGCTCGCCGCCGCCCTGTTTGCGCCGCTGTTCGTGCCCGATGACAAAAGGCTCGTGCCATGGGGCGTCGATCCCGATGCCCCGGTCGTTGCTGCGCGGCGCCTGCCGATCACCGAGCTCTTCGAGCCGGTCGTTCGCCGCCAGACGCTGATGCTGGTGGCGATGACTGGCCTCAATTTCTTCGCGTATCAGGCATTCACGGGCTGGGCGACGACGTATCTGAAGGAGGTCCGGCTGGTGCCGCCCGACGTCGTCGGCACCGTGCTCGCCTTTCAGTTTATCGCAGCCGCACTTGGCGGTTTTGCCTGGGGTTGGCTGTCGGATCGGCTGGGGCGACGGATCGGCGCGTTCGGGTTCATTGCAGCGGCGCTGATCATTCCGGTTTATCTGTTCGTGCCGCTGTCGCCAGTGCTGTTCACAGCGCTTGGCTTTTCCTACGGGTTCATGTTGTCGGCAAGCGCGGTGTGGGGGCCGTGGTTTTCCGAACTCTATCCACCGCACCTGCGCTCCACGGCGGCGTCGATCTATAATTGGGGGCGTATCATCTCGATCACCGCGCCGCCGATCACCGGCGCGCTGGTGCCGATCTGGGGGATGGCGCCGGTGATGCTGATCGGATGTGCCGCCTTCGCGCTGGCGGCGATGGTGTGGCTCGCCCTGCCCGAAACGCTGAGGCGGACGGCATGACCAATTGGGACGATGTGCCGGAGGTGCGATCCCCGGTCGGGCGAGCGCTTGATGATCTGCTTGCCGAGGGGCCACGCCGGCAGGATTTGCCCGGCTATGAAGCGATCTACCGCGACTTTGTCGATTACATCATCCGCTGCACGCACCGTATCTGGGAACAGAAGGACGTTGGCCTGTGTCGAACGCATTACAGCACCGATTGCGCGATCCACACGCTGGCCGGGCCGGTGACGGGCGTCGAGGCGGTCGTGCAAAATACCATCGCCACCCTGTCGGCCACCCCCGACCGCCAACTCATCGGCGAAGACGTGATCTGGAGTGATGACGGTGATGCCGGGCTCTACAGCTCGCACCGCATTGTCAGCCGGTCGACACATATGGGCGAAGAGGTCCTTCTGGGGCCAGCGACAATGCGCTCGAACGGCGTGATGACGATCGCCGATTGCCTGTGTCGCGAAAACCGGATTGTAGAGGAATGGCTGGTGCGCGACAATTTGCGTGGCGTTCTGCAGGTTGGCGGCGATGCCTGGGCCATTGCCGGCGCGCAGGCGCTTGCCGACCGAGAAGGCGATCAGGGGCGGCACGAATGGCGCACCGCAAAAATGGCCGAGACGCGGTCGCTCGCCGATGTCGTGATCCCGCCGGACCATCCTGCAATCGCGCCAGCAGCGATGCTGGCGCAAGCCTTTCGAGATGATCTTTACGGGCAGGCGGCGCAGGCATTGTCGCCTGCCGTTGAAGTGCGGTGGCCAACCAATCGTCACGGCTATGGGCGCGGTCAGTGGGTCGGCTGCCTGATCCAGATCCGCGCTGCGTTGCACGACATTGCCTGGCGGCTCGAACATGTAGCGGCGCGTCCCTTGCCCGGGGGCGATATCGCGGTCGCGCTTCGCTGGTCGTTGACAGGCGCGCACAAAGGCGCCGGCGTCTGGGGCGCGCCGAGCGGGCGGGCCGTGCTGGTGATGGCGGTTTCGCACTACCGGTTGCGTGGCGGGTTGATCGTGGAAGATGTGACCATATTCGATGAGCTCGCTGTCTTGCGCCAGGTTGTCGGCGGGCTTGGCGCATGAATATGCAGGAGGTTTTGCGCGCGCTGGCTGCTGGCAAACGACCGGTTCGGGGCTTGCTCCAAACCTGCCGCATGGAGGCGTTCGGCAGCGAATTTTATGGCGAAGAAGCGATTGTCGAGGCGCTGCGCAGCGCCCCGTTTACGATCAGCGCCGACGCCATATGGGTCGACGCTGCCGGCCACCTTTGCATGATCGATGGCGAGGCGGCGCTGATCGCCGATATAGCCGAAGGGGGCATCGGCAGATTGTGGCGGCTTGGCGGGGGTGCGCCGGCGGTCCGCGAACCCCGGATCGATGTCGCCTTCGATCCCGATCTGCTGCAGGCGCGCGACGATGTGTTCCTTGCGTTGTCGGATCACCCCTCGCTTGCCGCTGATGCAGCAGATGGCGTCGTGGCCATCGGCCGGTCATTGGCGCGCGACTGGCCCGCCGAACCTGGCCGAGCACCCTATCGCGCGCGCGCTTTTGCCATTCGCGCCTTCGGTGATGCAGCGAGCGGCGCCGCACTGTTTGCGGTTTACCGGCTTGGGCCGGGCAACGTCCGCACGGCAGGGTTCACGCTGGCTGCGATCGTGTGGCAGGGGGAGCGGCAGACCATCGTTCGCGACCGCGCCGGCGAGGCCGCCAGCATTGAACCGGCATGGTCCCCGCGTATCGGATCGTGACGATTACCCCGGTCCTGTTACCCGGCAATATGTGCGACGAGCGGCTCTGGCGCGGCGGTGACGGCGTCTTGCTAGAGGCGCTCGCCCGCCCCGGCCTGTCGAGCCCCGTCGACGTGGCGCTCACCCGCGACGACCGCATTGCCACGATGGCGGCGACCGTGCTGGCGGCGACCCATGGCCCCTTGTTGCCGATCGGTTTTTCGATGGGCGCGATCGTCGCGCTCGAAATGGCGCATCAATCGCCCGAGCGGATCGGCGGCGCTGTCCTGCTTGGCCTCAACGCGGCGGCCGACCTGCCGGAGCGCGCGGCGTATCGGCCCATGCAGCAGGCCGCGGTACGGGCCGGCGGCCTGGAACATGTTCTGGTCGATGAGCTGAAGCCAAACTATCTTGCACCGGCCAATCGCTGCGACCCCGCGCTGCTCGCCTTGTTGCGCGACATGGGGCTCGCGATCGGCGACGACGCCTTTGTTCGCCAGAGTGAGGCACTGCGCCTGCGCGAGGATCGCCGCGATACATTGGCGGCGCTCGATGTTCCGGTGCTGCTTGGCTGCGGGCTGGAGGACCGGCTGTGCCCGCCTGCATGGCACCGCCAGTGGGTCGCAATCGCGCGCGACGCGCGGCTCGTCGAGTTCGCCGGCGCCGGACATATGCTCCCGCTCGAGGCGCCCCATGCTCTGGCGGCCGCGCTTGGCCAATGGCTCGATGAAAGGATGGCTGCATGACCGATCAAATCCTCACCACTCATGTCGGATCGCTGCCGCGATCAAAGGCGGTGACCGATCTGGTGTTTGCCGCCGAACGCGGCGATGCTCTCGATATGGCGGTGTTCGACCGGGTCATCGGCGATGCCGTGGACGATGCCGTCGCGCGCCAGGTCGCCGCCGGAATCGATCTGGTGTCCGATGGCGAGATGTCGAAGATTTCCTACGCGACCTATATCAAGGATCGCATCACCGGCTTTGACGGCGATAGTCCCCGGACGCCGCCGGCAGATCTTGAGGACTTTCCCGGCTTTCTGGAACGTCAGGCGAGGGGCGGGGGGACGCCCAGTTACCGGCGGCCTAAATGCATCGGGCCGGTTGCCGCAAAGACGCTCGCGCCGCTCGAAGACGATCTGCGGCACATGGCATCGGCGCTCGCCAGGCACCAACCCGTCGGCGGCTTCATGAACGCAGCATCGCCCGGCGTGATCGCGCTGTTCCAGCCGAACGAGCATTATCCGACGCAGGATGCGTATCTCGATGCGCTCGCTGAGGCGATGCGCCCCGAATATGAAGCGATTGTAGCAGCCGGTCTGATTCTCCAGCTCGACAGTCCCGATCTCGGGCTTGGCCGCCACATGATGTACAAGGATCGCAGCGATGCCGAGTATCTCACCCTCATCGAAATGCACGTTGCGGTGCTCAACCATTCACTGCGCAATGTGCCCGCCGACCGGGTGAGGATGCACGTATGTTGGGGCAATTACGAAGGGCCGCATACCCATGATGTCGAAATGGGCGTCATCCTGCCGACGCTGATGAAGGCCAAGCCGGCCGGACTGTTGTTTGAAACGTCGAACCCGCGCCACCAGCATGACTGGAACTATTTCGCCGAAATGATCGATCTGATTCCTGACGACAAGATCCTGATCCCAGGCGTGATCGATTCGACCACCAACTTTGTCGAACATCCGCGCGTCGTGTGCGAACGCATCGAGCGGTTTGCCAATATCGTCGGCCGTGAGCGCGTCATTGCGGGGACGGATTGCGGCTTTTCCACCTTTGCAGGGTTCGGTGCCGTCGATCCCGATATCGTATATGCCAAGCTCGCAACGCTGGCGGAGGGCGCGGCTTTGGCGAGTGCGCGGCTATGGTAAGCTTTCGTGACAGGCTCCGCAGCGGCGATCTGATCGCCGGCACCTGGGTGAAGACGCCGCATCCAAATGTTGTCGAGGTGCTGGCCTGGTCGCCGCTCGATTGCCTTGTTCTCGATGCCGAACATGCACCGTTCGATCGTGGCACGCTCGACATCTGCATCCTGGCAGCACGAGCGGGGGGCATGCCCGTGCTGGTTCGTCCGGCGTCCGCAGCGCCGGAACAGATACTGAATGCGCTTGATCTGGGCGCGCAAGGGGTCGTGATCCCGCATGTCCGGTCGGCCGCCGAGGCGCAGGCGTCAGTGCGGGCCTGCCATTACGGCCCCGGGGGCCGGGGGTTCGCCGGAAGCACTCGGGCGGCCGGTTACACGACACTCGGCATGGCGAAACATCTGGTCGCGGCCGCCGAAATGGTGGTGATTGCGCAAATCGAAGATGCCGAGGCATTGGGCGAAATAGCGTCGATCGCTGCGACGCCGGGGCTCGATGCGCTGTTCATAGGCCGCGCCGATCTCACCATCTCGATGGGCACAGACAATCCTGACGCACCCGAAGTGGTTGCCGCTGTCGAGCGCATTTGTGCTGCGGGGCGGGCAGCCGGCCTGACCGTCGGGATGTTTCTTGGCCGGGCGGGGGATGTGCCGTTGTGGCGGGACAAGGGCGCCAGCCTGTTCGTGCTGCAATCGGATCAGGATTTCATGCTCAAAGGGGCAGCAGCGCTCGCAACCGCCATCCGCGGGTGATGTGCCGGGTTGACCGGTGAGCCAGGCGACGGGACGTATGCTAGGCGGTGCGGACGACAAAGAGCGTCGCTGCATCACCTTTCATGTCGGTCATACGGGCACCGGGCGGCACCGTCATTGTGTCGCCTTGGCGCAACGCGACAACCACCCCGTCAATAGCAAATGACAATCGCCCCTCGTTGATGAAGATCACCGTACCGGCCAGCTCATGCTCAGCAGCGCCGTCGATGATCAGACGATCGAGCGCAAAGCCGTGATCCCAATCCAGCGGCGCGCCCGGACCGATCAGCGCGGCGCTCACATCTGCGGCGCGAACGACAAGCGCTTCTGCCTCGGTTGCCGATGGGGTCTGCATGGCGGCTGCCTGGTCGGCGGAGGTGCGCGGCATCGGGCCAATGTCGTCAGGCAGCGTTTGCCCGGCGACGATATCGACGAGCAGGCCATTCTCCAGCAGAACAAGGCCATATTCCGCCGCCATGTCGAACACTTCGGGTGCCCAGAGAACGCGGCCCGGATCATCGCCACCCAGCACGGCCCACAGAAAGCCGATATCTTCGCCAATATTCGTGAAGCCACGAAAGATGCCTGTCGGCAACGAAATCGTATCGCCCGGACGGCAGATCACGCGGGCGGCGTCGCCGTGCTCGCCAAAATTGAAGCTCCACGTCCCGGAATGCACGATGAAGACTTCTGCGGTGTCATGGCTGTGCTGCGAATTGACGCATCCCGGCGGTTGGCGCGCACCGCCGATATTGAATCCGTGCGGCTCGGCGATATGCACATATTGCTCGGGATTTTCGGACACGCCTGGTCCGATGATCGTGAAATTTTCCTTGGCTTCCGATCCGGGCGTCCGCGTGTCGATGAACGCGTTGTAGCACGGGCGAAGATCGCCATAGCGCACGATCCGCGCCTCAAGATCATTGGCGGTCCAGCGCGTCGACGTCGTCACATCCCTCACCGTTTTTCCCCAACGCGCTCTCGTTTATAACGGGTTGCAGCTTTTTGCATTCGCAGTCAATATGGCGCCATGGACAAGAATTTTCCGGCTGGCATCGACCCGAGCGGGATTTTTGCGGCGCGCGCCTGTGCGGTGCTCTCGCCGTCGCATGTGCTTGATGCTTGCAGGCCGATCGAACATGGAATCGGTGCCGCGTTCGTCGAGGAGGCGCTGCTGGCGCCGCTACGCGCGGCGATCCCGAATTACGAAGTGCGCACCGATATTGCGATGCGCGGCGCGTTTCGTGGCGGCGATTGGACGGCGTCGAGCGGCCATCTTTGCGGTCGGCTGGTCGCGCCGCTGTTCGGCATCACGCCGACCGGGCGGACCGTGTGGCTTCGCTTCGGCTGTTTTCAGCGCTGGGAAAATTGTCAGGTGATCGAGACGATCGTCTTCCTCGATCTCCCGTCCTTGATGCGCCAGGCGGGCACTTGGCCGCTCGCCGCGCCGCTCGGTCCCGATTTCATGGCGCCGCCGCCGCTGGGTGGTGGGGGCATCTGGCCGCAGGGCGACGGTGCTGCGAGCCTTGCCATTGTCGAGGCGATGATCGGCGGGCTGATGAAGTTCGATGGCTCGCTCAAAACGATGAACATGCGCGATTTCTTCGCCGAGGATTTCTGGTGGTTCGGTCCGGCCCCGATCGGCACGTTCCGGGGCTTTGCCGATTATGAACGCGGCCATGCCGGACCGTTCCTCACCGCCTTTCCCGACCGGATCGGCGGCAATCACCGGGCACGTTTTGGCGATGGTGATTTCGTCGCATCGACCGGGTGGCCCAGCATCACCGCCACGCACAAGGGCAATGGCTGGCTCGGGATCGACGCGACGGATCGTGCGATCACGATGCGGGTGATGGATTTCTGGCGCGCGAAAGACGGTTTCCTCACCGAGAATTGGGTGATGATCGACATTCCCGACCTGCTCCACCAATTCGGTATCGATATTTTCGCTGCCGCAGCGACAAGGAACTGACGATGGCACAATGGCTGAAGCGCGGTGCAACTGCCGAAACCAGGGCGACCAATGATCGCCACGTGCGCGATGCCGTCGAGGCGATTCTCGCCGATATCGAGGCGCGCGGCGACGCTGCCGTGCGCGAGCTGAGCGTGAAATTCGACGGGTGGGACCGCGACGATTATCGGCTGACCGCCGATGAAATCCAGGGCTGCATCGATCAGCTTTCGGCGCAGGATCTCAAGGATATCGAATTCGCCCAGGCCCAGGTCAGGAATTTCGCGCAAATCCAGCGCGCCTCGATGCTCGATGTCGAGGTTGAAACACTTCCCGGCGTCGTGCTCGGTCATAAGCACATCCCGCTGAATGCGGCCGGATGCTATGTGCCCGGCGGCAAATATCCGTTGCTGGCATCGGCGCATATGAGTGTCATCACCGCCAAGGTCGCAGGGGTGCAGCGGGTGACAACCTGCGCGCCGCCCTTTGCCGGCAAGCCCGCCCCTGCGATTGTTGCGGCGCAGGCGATGGCGGGGGCGGACGAAATCTGGTGCCTGGGCGGCATCCAGGCCGTCGGCGCAATGGCTATCGGGACGGCCTCGATGCGTGCTGTCGATATTCTGGTCGGGCCGGGCAACGCCTATGTCGCCGAGGCCAAGCGCCAGCTGTTCGGTCGGGTCGGGATCGATCTGTTCGCCGGCCCAACCGAAACGCTCATCATCTGCGACGATGTCGGTTGCGACGCCGAACTGGCAGCTACCGATTTGCTGGGTCAGGCCGAGCATGGCCCTGACAGTCCGGCTGTCCTGCTGACGACATCACGGGTCCTGGCCGAGGCAACGATCCGTGAAGTCGATCGGCTGCTGACCATCCTGCCGACCGCCGATATTGCCCGCCGCGCCTGGGCCAATTTCGGCGAGGTGATCGTCGCCGAGGACGACGACGAAATGGTCCGAATCGCCGACGATATTGCCAGCGAGCATGTGCAGGTGATGACCAGCGACCCCGATTATTTCTTGCGCCACATGACGAATTACGGCGCGCTGTTCCTCGGCGCGCGGACCAATGTGAGCTATGGCGACAAGGTGATCGGCACTAATCATACATTGCCGACCAAGAAGGCCGCTCGCTACACCGGCGGCCTGTGGGTCGGGAAATTCATGAAGACCTGCACCTATCAGCGCGTTCTGACTGACGAGGCGAGCACGATGATCGGCGAATATTGCAGCCGGCTATGCGCGCTTGAGGGGTTTGCCGGGCACGGCGAACAGGCCAATATCCGGGTACGTCGCTATGGCGGTCGCAATATTCCCTATGCCGGCAAGGCAGAGGCGCGAGGCTGAGGAGCTGTCATTGGTGAAATTGCCCCTCACGCCCTCGTTTCGCCTCGATGGGCGGCGTGCACTCGTGACCGGTGCAGGCCGCGGCATCGGCCTGGCGTTGGCGGCGGCACTGGCGGAAGCCGGCGCGCGGGTAACGCTCGTGTCGCGCTCAGCCGAGGAAATTGGCGCAGCCGCCGCTGCCGTCGATGGCGATGCATGCATCCTCGACGTGTCGGACCTCGCCGCCGTGAGAGCCTTTTTCGACGCGCGCCCCGCCTTCGATATCCTCATCAATAACGCCGGCACCAACCGACCGATGCCGATGCAGGATGTCGCCGAGGCTGACTATGATGCGGTACTCGACCTCAATGTAAAGAGCGCCTTCTTCGTCGCTCAAGGATGTGTGCGCCGGATGCTTGCAGAAGGGCGAGGGGGCAGCCTGATCCATATCGGCAGCCAGATGGGTCATGTCGGCGGGGTCAACCGCAGCCTTTATTGCGCGTCGAAATGGGCGCTGGAGGGGATGAGCAAAGCCTTCGCGCTCGATCTTGCCGCCTTCAATATTCGCAGCAACACGATTGCCCCGACATTTATCGAAACGCAGCTCACCAGCGCCTATTTCGAGGATCCGGACTTCAAGGCATCGGTGCTGTCAAAGATCAAGCTGGGGCGCATCGGCCGCGTCGAAGATCTGATGGGCGCGGCACTTTACCTCGCCTGCGATGCGTCCGCACTCGTCACCGGCACCAGCCTGGTCGTCGACGGAGGATGGACCGCAGAGTGAAAGGGCATCGATCCGGTTTGCGCTTGACCGAAGCCTGTCATTCGAGCCCCAGCGCCGCCAGGTCACCGGCCGCAGCGGCAAGCTCTGCGTGCGCGACCAGCTGGCGATAGCGCGCATCGAGCCGCCTGATGGCAGCGTCCGCCGCCGCTTCCTCGCGTGCGTTGACCAGAAAGAAATCGCTCGAGCCTAGCTCGAACCGGCGTCGCTCTGCATTGGCCATTTCGCTGGCCCGTGCCTGCTCCTGCTCTGCCAGACCGGCCAACCGCCCGGTGGCGCGGACATCGATCGCCAATCCCTCAAGCTCGACGCCGATCTGTTCGTTCAATTGCTGCTGTTGCCGCCTGATGCTTTCCATCTCGCTTTGCGTCTGTGCGATCTGTCCCCTGGCGGCCCGACGCTGGAGCGGCAGGCTGAAGTTCAGCCCGACGATCGTCTCGGTGCCGACACGCGATCGTCCGCCAGCGCCGATCGGGCCGATATCCTGCGAAACCTCCGCCTTTAAATCCAGCCTGGGGCGCAGCGAATTTTCGGCGAGAGCCAGCCGCTGACGGGTCTGACCCAGGCGCAGTTCCAGGCTCGATACGTCCGGGCGCCTTTTCGCCAACAGTTGCGGATCGAGTGGTTTCGGCGTCGGCCGGGGCAATGCATCGGGAAGTCTGGCGGCGTCGGGCCGCCGTGGTGTGCCGTCTTGATCGCGCAGGAACAGCGACAGGAGATTGGCAGCGCTCGCCAGCTCCTGCTCGGCGCGCGCGACCAGAGTCTGGCGCCGGAGCACATTCTGCTCGTTCTCGATCAGGAGGATGCGGGGTCGCGCCCCTGCAGCCACCTGGCGTTCAAACCCGCTGCGCCGCGCATCGGCCAGCGCGAACAGATCGCGATAGATGGTCAGCTTCAGCCCCGCGGCCACCCAGCCGTTATAGGCGGCCACCGCGCGACGCTGGACCCCGAGCGCCGTGAAAAGACGGTTCGCTTCTGCCAGTTCGACATCGATCGCGGCATTCGCCCGCCCGAACCGGCGTTCGTCGATCAGCCGGTCGCGCATCAGCGAAAATACCGCGCCGACCTTCAGCTCGCCGAGCACATTGGTATAGGATTTGTCCTCATAGATCGGGAAGCGCCCGTCGGATACGCGGTAGCCGCCATAAAGGCTGCCGCCCCATTGCTCGATCGGGCGTGTGATCGTGCCGCCGATCAGTTTGCCGTCGTAATAGCCAGACAGGCGGGTGCTGGCCTCTGCGGAAACCACGGTGTCGAACGCGCCCTCGGCACTCAGCAGCTTGCCCTCGGCGATCCGAACACGCGCGACCGCATCGAGGATTGCCGGTGCGTGGGTTCGCGACGATTGCAGTACCTCATCGAGCATGAGCGGTGGCAATCGTTCCGCAGCGTTCGTGCCCTGTGCGGGCGCGGCCATTGCCGCCACGCCCGCCCATGTCAAAAACGCTGCAAGGCGGATCGCCAGGCTACTTCGCATCGCTGCTATTCCCAAACGCCTTCGCCTTGTCCGCGGCGTCGGCGGGGCGGTCAAATTGGAGCGGAAAATCATTCAGCTGGCGCCACAGTTCAAAGCCAACCGACACGGTGTTCATCAACACCCAACCGCGTACTTTTGCGCCCAGCCGCACATAGGGCTCGCGCGGCCAGGGTGCCCGGTCGTTTGCCGGGCCGACAAGAATGCGGAACAGGCCGTTGGGGGAGGCCGACGCGTCAATCGCGCGTACCTTGCCATCGAAAAGCCCGCGAGCAACCGAAGGCCAGCCGCTGAACTGGATCGCCGGCCAGCCCTCGAACTCCAGCCGGACGCGGGCGCCGGCGCGGATCAGCGACACGTCGCGCCCATCGACATAAAGCGCCACGACGCGAGCCGATTCCTCGGGCGCGAAGGTTGCGAGCACATCGCCCTGCTTGACCATCGTTGCGGTGTCACCGGCATTGATCGCCATGATCCGCCCGTCGCGGGGCGCGCGAACGACCTGGGCCGATTGCCGGTTGAGATTGACATCGACGCGCGTCAGCGCGCCACGACCCTGGGCCACCTTGGCACTGTATTCGGCGACCTTGATCTGCGCGGCTTCATAGTCGCGCCGCGCCGCCAACCCTTCGCGAAACAAGGCGCCGGTTCGTGCCACATCGAGCTGCGCGGTACGCGCAGCTTGTTCGGCAGCGGCGATCTCTGCGGCGACCTGCGCCCGTTCGCCGGCAAGGCGGGCAAGCAGCATCGGATCATTATCGATGACGCGGGCAATCGGATCGCCGCGCTTGACCAGGCTCCCATCGGTGACGAACCAGTCGTCGATCCGCCCCGGTACCAACGCCGTCACATTCTGCACGCGGTCGCGCGGATCGAGCGCGATGACCTGGCCGTTACCCTGCGCGGTTTGCACCCAGGGCACATAGAGCATGAAGGCGATCGAGCCGGCGATGCCGAACAGGATCATCAACGCCAGAACGCGGGTGATCGACGGCGTGCGCAATCCAGCCAGCGAGCCGAACATCGCCATTTCCTGATCACGCGTCCGCAACGTGCGCCTCCGCCTGGCCGTAACGCAGTGCATCGAACCCGGCACGGTCGGCGATTGATCGCTGGAGGGTGTCGCCCACCCACCAATAGCCGCCAAGCATGGGGGGATCGGCGCGGTTGGTGAAATAGACAATGCTGGTCTGCGTGTCGCTGAAAGCGGCCAATATCCGGGCCAGCTCGGCCGCCGGGATCATATCGAACAGCGGGCTCATCAACAGGATGCGCGGCCGCCGCAGCCACGCTGCCGCGAGCTTCAGCCGCATCAGATCCGCCGCTGCGAAGGGCGCGCCGGTGGCCGACATAATCGTGTGGATACCCTCCGGCAACCTGCCGATCCGGCGATCGAGCCCGACCAGCTGGATCGCCGCCATCACCTTTGTTCCGTGCCCGTCTGCGCAGGCCAGATCGAGATAATCGAAGATGGTGGCCTCCACCGATGCCACCCGGTCGAGCACCATCACCTCGGCTCGCAGGTGACTGGGATCGAGCGTCGACAGATCGACACCGCCCAGCGTGACGAACCCGCCGTCGGGTCGGACATGGCGTTTCAGCAACAAGGCGAGCAGCCGTTGCACTTCGGCATCGCCGTGCGCGATCAATTTGGCCCCTGCGGGGATCCGGCAATCAAGCCGCAGATCGCCGATCCGCACATCTGCCAGTACGAGATCGCCAGCGACATCGGCCGTCACCTGCGCGCGACCGCCCTCTTCCTGCGGGATGTCGTGGAGCAAGGCGAGCTCCTCCACGGCCTGAACCAGATCGTAAAACGTATCGAGATAGGGCCCGAGCTGTGCGGTGCCGTAAAAGATCGACGACAGGATCAATTCGGCCGCGACAAGCTGGCCGATTGACAACTGCCCCTGAATCACCAGCCACCCGCCCAGCGCCAGCAGCCCCGCACTCGCCAGCGCATAAAGCGTCAGGAACGCGACCGCCTGGGTAAAGCTGAAGCGGAAATGCCGGCGATAGGCCTGCAGATAGCGCGCCGTCATCGCCTCCGATTTCTCGATCGCAAAGCCGATATGGCGGTCTGATTTGTAGAAGCCGTTCGATCCGGCGATGCTCTCCAGCCAGTGCGCCATTTCGTATTTGCGGTGGCTGAGCGCGACCGCAGACGTCATCGCCGCACGCGCCCAGATCTGCCAGATCAGCCAGGCGATCGCGATGAACACCAGGTTGAACGCCAGGAAAATCGGGTGATAGAGCGACGTGACGACGAACCCCACCGCCGATTGCAGCAAGATCGTGAACAGGCCGATCAACAGGGACGGCACCGCTTTCTGCACGCTGATGATTTCAAAATAGCGGTTGAACAGGTCGGCATTGCGCGCGTCTTGAAAAAACGGATTGCGGGCATGAACCGCGCGCAGCGTGATCTCCGCCACCTGACGCGCGAAAAAGCGCTGGCGGAACAATTCGAGCAGATGCGTGCGAAACGCGCTCATCACCACCGATAGCATCAACAGAATGAACAGCACGCCCGATAGCGTGAAAAGCGGCGCGGGGAGGGCGGTATTGGCGACACTGTTGATCAGCATCTGCACCGAAATCGGTGTCGCCAGCGATAATAGGCTGATGCCGATGCCATAGACGACCGCGACGCCGAAGGTGCTGCGATCCGGACCGAGAATAGGCCCTGCCCAGCGCCAGACGTCGCGCAACCGGACGGTTGTCGCTGTGGAGGATGTCATCGCTGAGCTCCTCCTGTGATCTGATCCAGCATCACGCCAAGTCCTAATCGCTTCGGTGCGCAGCCAAAAATTCATTTTCAGGCCGCTTTGGTTCGGTTTAACAGAATGAAGATGGCCTCGCTGAATTACAATCATCTCCGTTATTTTTGGGCTGTCGCGCGTGACGGTAATCTGTCGCGCACGGCGGAGCGCCTCAATGTCTCGCAATCGGCGCTGTCGGTTCAGATCAGAAAACTGGAGGAGCGGCTTGGCCATCCGTTGTTTGAACGGCGCAGCCGGCAGCTTCATCTCACAGAGGCCGGGCGGATTGCCCTTGACCATGCGCAGGCGATCTTTGCGGCCGGCGACGACCTGGTCGGCACGCTCCGGGAAACAGGGGTGGCACGGCAGGCGGTACGTATCGGCGCGCTGGCTACCCTGTCTCGAAATTTCCAGATCAGTTTTTTGAGGCCGGTGCTCGATCGATCCGATATCGAAGTCGTTCTCCGGTCCGGAAGCACGGCGGAACTGCTCGTGGGGCTGCGTTCCCTCAACCTCGACATCGTGCTGACCAATCAGGCGCCGCAGACCGATGCGCTGTCGCCGTTCATCGTCCACAAATTGTCTGACCAGCCGGTGAGCCTTGTCGGAACGCCTCGCCTGTTGGGCGGCAAACGATCGATCACCGAATTACTGTCGACCTCGCCGATTATCCTGCCGACCATCGGCAACAGCGTGCGGACCGATTTCGACGGACTGGTGGATCGCCTTGGGGTGCGGCCGCAAATCGCAGCGGAGGTGGATGATATTGCCATGATGCGCCTTCTCGTTAGCGAAGGGTTTGCGCTCGCCGTTCTGCCGCCCATTGCGGTCAGGGACGAACTGACATCGGGTCAACTGATCGAGGCCGATTCATTGAACGGGATAATCGAGACGTTTTTCGCGATCACCGTGGCTCGGCGATTTCCGAAGGCGGTCGTCAATGACCTGCTGAGTGCATTTTTGAACGCAGTATAACCGGACACGTCCGCAACAGCTGACTGGTGGCATGGCTGGCATGGCGCGACTTGAGCGAACGGCACAAGCGCCAGCTCTTGAATCTCAGCAGCGACGGTTTTGGACGGTTCACCGGTCGCGCAACGGCTATCGATCGGGACTCCAGGCGCGCAGGAAGCTGTCAATCGCCGCATCGATGTCGCCACGGACATCGTCATGACGGATCGGGCCTGCCACGCCGAACACGCTATCCTGGAAGACGCCGGACTGGCACAGCGCGGCAAATTGCCGCGCGGCGATCATCGGGTCGCCTGCGCGAAGCTGGCCGAGCGCCATTGCAGCCTCGAGAAAGCGGGCCAGTCGCTCCTTGCCGCGTTTTGGCCCGCGCTCATGGAACAGCGCACCCAATTCGGGAAAGCGCGCGGCTTCGCCCGTCACGATCCGGTGAAGCGCGATGATCGGCTCTGACAGGATCGTCGCCATCAATGCTTCGGCAAATCGTCTCAGTGCGGGCTCCAGCGGTTCGCCCGGCTCCAGCGGCATCGTCAGCGCCTGCCCATAGCGACCGACCAGATCATCGATCACCGCCACAAACAGGTCCTGCTTCGACGGAAAATGGCTCCAGAGCGTCGTTTTGGAACCGCCCACGCTGGCCGCGATCGCCGACATAGCGGTGCCGGCATAGCCGTGCGTGAAAAAAGCCTCGCGGGCGGTCGCGATAATCAGATCGCGCCGGGCATCGCGCGCGGAAGAATTTGTACCGTTTGGTATCGTTTCGATTGACAACTGAAACGACTTTCGCGAAAGGTCGATGATACCACATAGTACGGTCACCCGCATGTATCGTCAAATCGTCCTTCTCGTCTTGCTAGCCACCACAGCATGCGCGCCGATGCCCCGGCTGGGTGAGGCGGCAATGCCGCGTGACGTTGCCTCGCTTGGGGCACAGCAATCACTGGCAGGAGCGGTCGTGGCTTGGCCGCAGGATGATTGGTGGACGGGGCTTGGCGATCCGGCGCTCGATGCGTTGATCGCGGAAGGGTTGAAGGGTTCGCCCGACGTCGCCGCGGCGGCGGCTCGCGTGCGCGCTGCGGAGGCAATGGCGCAGCAGGCGCGCGCGGCGATCGGCCCGAGCCTCGCCGTCGATGGATCGGTGGGCGGCACGCAGCAAAGCCAGAATCTGGGGCCGCCGCCGCAATTCGTGCCCGATGGTGTGCTCGATACGGGGCGGTTGACGGCGGTCCTGTCGTTCAGCCCGGATCTGTGGGGCAAGAACCACGCCGCTTTGCGCGCCGCGCGCGGCGAGGCGGAAGCAGCACGGGTGGATGCAGCGCAAGCCCGCCTTTTGCTGACGACCAATATAGCGGCGGCTTATGCCGATCTGGCGCAATATCATGTCCAGCGCGATGTGGCCGTCGATGCGGTCAAGGTGCGCGAGCAAATTGCCAAGCTGACGGCGGACCGGGTTGCGGCAGGGCTCGATAATCGCGGCAGTATCGCCCAGGCGGAAACGCGCCTGCCACAAGCGCGCGCCGATGTGCTGGCGACCGACGAAGCCATTACGCTGACCCGAAACCGGATCGCGGCTTTGCTCGGTGCAGGGCCCGATCGCGGCCTGAGCATTGCCAGGCCAGCGTTAAAGCCGGTGCCGGTCGGCGTTCCCCAGAATGCGTCGATCGATCTGGTCGGGCGCCGGCCGGATATCGTCGCGGCCAGGCTGCGCGCGGAAGCGGCGTCGGCACGGGTAAAGGTCGCGCGGGCTGATTTCTATCCCAACATCAATCTGTCGGTATTGGCCGGTTTCCAGTCGCTGGGGGTCGGGCGGTTGCTGGCGACCAGTTCCTCCTATGGCAATGGTGGCGTCGCCGTGAGCCTGCCGGTGTTCGACGCCGGGCGGATTCAGGGACGATATCGCGGTGCACGCGCCGATTATGATGCTGCCGTGGCGCGCTATGACACGACCTTGGTCGCGGCACTTCGCGATGTGGCCGACGCGCTGGCGACCCGCAATGCAGCCGACGTCAGGCTGGTACAGCTCAAGGCAGCACTTGCGTCGGCGGAGGAGGGCAGCCGGATTGCCCTGCTGCGCTATCGCGGCGGGCTCGCCAATCAATTGTCCGTCCTGACGACTGCCGACAATCTGCTGGCGGTGCGCCGGGCGGCGGCTGATCTCGACGCACGCCGTACCGCACTCGACATCATCCTGATCCGCGCGCTCGGCGGCGGCTATCGTTCCATCCCTATTGATGCAGGAGCCAAGTGATGGCCGACGCTTCCCCGCAAGATATGCCTGTCGACGCCCCCGCCGCCGTTGTCAGCAATGGCAAGCGCGCGCGTTTGTTGCGCATATTGGGCGTATCGGTGCTGGCCGCTGCCCTCATCATCGGGCTGTGGTATTATCTGACGCAAGTGGGGCGCCTGCAGACCGACAATGCCTATGTCGGCGCCGACACCGCGCAGGTGACGGCACTGGTTTCCGGCGCGGTGAAGGAAGTGCGCGTCGGTGGCACGCAATCGGTGAAGCGGGGCGATGTCCTCGTCGTCATCGATCCTGCCGATGCCGAGGTCGATGTCGCCACCGCCGAAGCCGCCTTGTTTCAGGCGCAGCAGCGTTTTGGGCAGGCATCGGCACAGGCCGGGTCGGCGCGGGCAAAGCTGGCGTCGCGCGATGCCGATATCGCCCAGGCCCGCGCGCGCCTGAAACAGGCCGATGCGGAAATGACCCGCACCCGGCTCGATCTCGCCCGCCGCACCGCGCTTTCTGCTTCGGGCGCGGTTTCGGGTGAGGAACTCACGACCGCCCAGGCCGCCTATGCCGGTGCCTCAGCCGCTCGCCAGGTCGCCAGCGCCGCACTTGCCGCTGCTCGAGCGACCAGTGATGCGGCCGACAGCGATGTGGTGGCCAGCGAAGCGCTGGTGCGCGGCACAACGGTTTATTCCGCCCCCGATGTCGCCGCCGCACGCGCACGACTGGCGGCGGCAAGGCTCGGCCTCGCGCGCACCGTCATCCGTGCCCCGGTCGACGGGATTGTCACCAACCGGCAGGTGCAGATCGGCCAACGCATCCAGGCCGGCACGCCCATCATGACTTTGGTGCCGATCGCGAGTGCCTATGTCGATGCCAATTTCAAGGAGAGCCAGCTGCGCGGCGTGCGCATTGGCATGCCCGTTGAACTGACGTCGGACTTCTACGGCAGCAATGTGGTCTTCCACGGCAAGGTCATTGGCTTTGCCGGCGGCACGGGCGCTGCGTTCGCGTTGATCCCGGCGCAGAATGCGACCGGCAACTGGGTCAAGGTGGTGCAGCGTCTGCCGGTCCGTATCGCGCTCGATGCCCGGGAAGTGCGGGCGCACCCGCTGCGGGTCGGGCTGTCGATGGATGCCGTTATCGACACGCGCGGCAGATAATCGTGACAAGCCCAGCCGCCCCCGGCGCGACGCCGGCAGTGTCCCGGCGGGCCGAACCCGAACCGCTGACCGGCGGCAAGCTCGTCCTCGCAGGGTTCGTGCTGGCTCTCGCCAATTTCGTTGTCGTGCTCGATACGACGATTGCCAATGTGTCGGTGCCGCATATCGCGGGCGGACTGGCGATTTCCCCCTCGCAGGGCACCTGGGCGATCACCTCCTATGCTGTCGCCGATGCGATCAGCGTGCCGCTATCGGGCTGGCTGGCGGCGCGTTTTGGCACCGTGCGCTGGTTTCTCTATTCGCTGGTGGGCTTTGCGGTGTTCTCGTTCCTGTGCGGGGTGTCCGGCAGCCTGGAGGCGCTCGTCGTCTTCCGCATTTTCCAGGGCCTGTCGGGCGGGCCCTTGATGCCACTGTCGCAGGCGTTGCTGATGCGGGTTTTCCCGCAAAGGCTTCGCGGGGCAGCGTTGGGGCTATGGGCGATGACGACGGTCTGCGCACCGATCGCCGGGCCGATCCTGGGGGGGCTGATCAGCGACAATTGGAGCTGGCCGTGGATTTTCTTCATCAATCTGCCGATCGTCGTCATTTGCATCTTTGCGGTCGGCCGATTGGTGACGCCGTTCGAGACGCCGGTTGCAAAGGCGCGGATCGATGTCGTCGGGCTGGTCCTGCTGATCATCTGGGTCGGCGCGTTCCAGCTAATGCTCGATACCGGCCGGGAGAATGACTGGTTTGCCTCGCCATTCGTCACGGCGATGGCCGTAATCGCCGCGATTGGCTTGCCCGCGTTCATCATCTGGGAATTGGGGGAGGCGAACCCGATCGTCGATATCCGGATCTTTCGATATCGCGGATTTACAGCGGGGACGGTTGCGGTCGCGCTCGGCTTTGGCGCCTTTTTCGCATCGGTCGTATTGACGCCGCTCTGGCTGCAACAAGTGGTCGGCTATACCGCGACCGAGGCTGGCTATGCGACCGCCTTTGTCGGGGTATTTGCCGTGCTGATGTCACCCGTCGCAGCGCAGATGCTGGGACGGGTCGATCCGCGGATCACGGTGTGCTGCGGCATCGTGTGGCTTGGCCTGATGTCGCTGTTGCGCGCGCGCTGGAGCACGGAAGCCGATTTCTGGCAGCTGGCGATGCCGCAATTGCTTCAGGGTATCGGCATGCCGTTCTTCTTCATCGGGTTGACAGCAATCGCGCTTGCCTCGGTCAAGCCGAGCGAGACGACATCGGCGGCGGGCATCATGAGCTTTGTGCGGACATTGTGCGGGGCGATCGGCACGGCGATGGCCACCACCGCCTGGGACGGGGCATCCCGCATCAGCCGGTCGGATATGGTGCCAAGCCTGAACGGCGTTCAGGCAACGATGACGGCGCTCCAGGCGCGAGGATTCTCGGCGGATCAGGCGCGGGCATCGATCGATCGACTGGTCGACGCCCAATCATCGACAGTCGGCGCGACGCATGTTTTCCAATATGCCTTTGCCGTTTTCCTGCTCGCCGCCGCGTTCGTGTGGCTTGCCCCAAAACCCAAGCGTGCCGTCAACATGGCGGAGGCGCATTGACGATGCCGGCGCGGCCAAGTCATCCACGCATGCGAAGGGTATAAGCGCACCCGCCCGGCGCCTCGTCTTCCCATTTGCCGGTGGCGCGTTGTGCGGCATCGAGCGACAACAGCTTGTTGAGTGCGCCGCGCTGTTTGAAGCTGCCGGTGAACTGCAGATTTTCAAACTTGAGCCAGATATCGGCATCGGTCAGCTCCGACAGCGTCTGCGAATCCAGGAACGGCGTGTTATCGATCTTGCCGTGGATGGCGCGCGCCGCCGCCCGAACATCGTCGATGGTGATCAGCGGATCGCTCAAAGGAACAATTCTGCCGCCGCGTCGATGATCGCGGCAGCGTCAAGCCGGTATTCGCGGTACAGGTCTGGCAAGTTCCCCGTCTGCCCGAACCGGTCGAGCCCAAGCGGGGAGACGCGGTTGCCGCGCACCCCGCCGATCCAGGATAGCGTGCCCGGGCTGCCGTCGATCACGGTGACCAGCCCGGCGGTGGGCGACAGGGCGCCGAGCAGGGTGGCGACGTGCGCCGCTTCGCCGCCGCCGTCCCCTTGCCGCCGCCAGCGCGCCGCGCGCGCGGCCGACCAGCCTCGATGCAGGAGATCGGGCGAGGTGACCGCCATCAGCCCGATACCCGGTATGTCTTCGCGCAGCTGTTCCCACGCGTCGATCGCTTCAGGCAAGATCGCGCCGGTGGCGATGATCGCGGCCTCGGCTCCGGGGGCGGGCGGCTTGAGCCAGTAACCACCCTTGATCGCGCCCGCTTCCCAGCGATCATCATCGCGGGGCGCCTGGGCAATGCTGCGCGTCGACAGCCGCAGATAGACCGCGCCGCCGTCGTCCGCCTGCATGTGGCGAAAGGCATGCCCCATCAGCAGCGCGACTTCATCGGCATAGGCAGGTTCGTAATAGGTCAGCCCCGGCTGGCCCATGCCGATCAGCGGCGAATTGATCGACTGGTGCGCGCCGCCTTCCGGCCCCAGCGTCAGCCCCGATGGCGTCGCGACAAGCAGGAACCGTGCGTTCATGTAGCAGCCGTAATTCAGCGCATCGAGCCCGCGCGCGATGAACGGATCATAGACGGTGCCCACCGGCATCAGCCGCGTGCCGAACAGCGGTGCCGCTATTCCCGCTGCCGCCAGCATCAGGAACAGGTTGTTCTCGGCAATGCCCAGTTCGATGTGCTGCCCGGCCGGACGCGCCGCCCATTTCTGCGCCGAGGGGATGCGCGCGGCAGCGAACACATCGGCCATGTCCTTGCGCCGGAAAAGCCCGCGCTGATTCACCCACGCCCCCAAATTGGTCGACACGGTGACATCAGGCGATGTCGTGACGATGTGATCGGCAAGCGCATGTCCAGACTTGGCGAGATCGAGCAGTATCTTGCCGAACGCCGTCTGCGTTGCCTGATCATCGCCCTCCGGCACGGGCAGACGATCGGGCACCGGCACCGTCGCAAAACCCCGATCGCCGACCTTGGCGTTCAATCGCGATGAATCGATAAAGGCGCGTACGCTGGCCTTGGCGTTGTCGCCAAGCTCTGCAAAGGGCACCCATTCATCGCCCGCCGCAATCCCCATCTGATCGCGCAAGGCTTCGATCTGGCCAGGATTCATCAGCCCGGCATGATTGTCCTTATGCCCCGCAAAGGGCAGGCCATATCCTTTGACGGTATAAGCGATGAAGCAGGTCGGCTTGTCATCGGCGGCCTGGGCAAACGCCTCCAGGATCGTCTCGATGCAATGCCCGCCCAGATTGGTCATCAACCGCGCAAGCGCGGCATCATCATGTTCGGCGAGCAGACCGCCGACGCCGTCGCGGTCGCCAATGTCGCGCAGCAACCGGTCGCGCCACGCAGCCCCACCCTGATAGGTGAGTGCTGCGAAATCGGCATTGGGGCATTGATCGATCCAGGCCTCGAGATGGCTCCCACCGGGCTGCTTGAAAGCTGCGCGTTGCAGCTTGCCATGCTTGAGCGTCAGCACGCGCCAGCCGCAGGTCTCGAAGATGTCGTCGAACCGGTCGAACATCCGGTCCGCCGTCGTCGCATCGAGCGACTGCCGGTTGTAATCGACGATCCACCAGCAATTGCGCACATCATGCTTGTACGCCTCGATCAGGCATTCATAGATGTTGCCCTCATCAAGCTCGGCATCGCCCATCAGCGCGATCATCCGGCCGGTATCTTCCGGCGCGAGCTTGCCGTGCGCGACGAGATAATCCTGCACCAGCGAGGCAAAGGCGGTGATCGCCACGCCCAGCCCGACCGAGCCCGTCGAAAAATCGACCGGGATCTGGTCTTTCGTCCGGCTGGGGTAGCTTTGCATCCCGCCAAACCCGCGAAATGCCTGAAGCTGCTCGAGGCTTTGCGTGCCGAGCAGATAATGGATCGCATGCAGGATCGGCCCGGCGTGCGGCTTTACCGCCACCCGGTCGTTGGGACCCAGCGCTGCGAAATACAGCGCGGTCATGATCGTCGAGATGGAGGCGCAACTCGCCTGATGCCCGCCAACCTTCAACCCGTCGCGACTGTCGCGCAAATGGTTGGCATTGTGGATCGTCCACGATGCCAGCCACCGCAGCCGTGCGTCGATCGTCTCGAGCGTGGCGATCGTGTCGGCGTGGACATTTGGAAGGGAAACAGTTGCCTTGGTCATAAGGTGGCTCCCACCACGATGATCGAACGCCGGTAACCCGGTTGCACTTGCGCTACCAGTCTATGATCGCAATCACCCGGCAGGCGGCTTTTCGAAGTGGCGTCAACAGGCGGCGCGAAGGCACTGGGTGTCAGCCCCGGCATCGTCGGGGCATTCCTGTTCGCCAGCAGCTCGCCGGTCATCGACAGAATCGATCCGCATCCGCCAACTCCCAAGCCAAGTCGAGCTTTTGGCGAGTCGCCCGGCGATGATCGAGCGCGGCAGTCGGCTGGCTGATATGGACGAAATCGCCCCAAAGCAGGTCCGGTCGCGCGCACCTGCAACATGGGTCCAACTGCTTGAGACATGGGTCCAATCCCTTTCCCCTTCACATCGCGTAGAAAACGCTGCGTCGGGCAAACCACGCTGGGGCGACCGGTCACGCGCGGATTTTCAGCCATTGCTGAATGGAAGAGACGATTAGATGGCGCAGGTAATCCTTGGCCGCAGTGATTCCGTAAATCTGGCGAATGGCGTCTTTGAAATCTACGGCACGGTATCGGGCGTTGAGACCATTACGGTCGGGCCAGGCACGACCGCCGTTTTCGATGCGTCGTTCAATACCGGCGGTGATGTAATCAGGCTGCGGGGCGCGGCGGGCTCCTACACAATCGTTCGCGACGGTTCGGTGGTTGTTCTTACTTCGGGGACGGGCGCGGACCGGATATCGGTGACGATCCCGGTCGGTGTGGTCGGCGCCACGATCCAGTTCGATGATCGGTCCGACAGGCTGGTGTTCAACACCACGACGAACAACGTCGAACTTGGGACGCGCGCCCAGATCGTCGGCGGTATCAACACCGTTCCCGTGACACCAGTCGTCGTCATAGCCGTGGCCCCAATCACGCCGCCGCCCGTCACGCCGCCTGTCGTGCCGCCTGTGGTTGTCACCAACACGATCAATCTCACCGCGCCGGCAGCCGATGTCAGCGTCACGACGGTTATGACCAAGGTGCGGCTCGGGCCGATGTGCACAGGCGACACAAAGGGGCAAACGCGACCAATTGACGATCGGACAGGGATATAGCACCAGTCTATACATCAACTGCGCTCAACCGGTCGCCAAAACCATGAACCTGCGCCAGATCGAGATTTTCTACGCCGTTTATATGAACGGATCGGTCAGTGCTGCCGCGCGTGCGCTGGGCATCTCGCAGCCCTCTGTCACCAAGACGCTGCGCCATGCCGAGGACAAGCTGGGTTTCCCGCTGTTCGATCGCCGCCACCGCCGGTTGATCGCGACCGAAGATGCAAGGGCGATGTTCGGCGAAGTTGCCGAAATCCAGGCCAAGGTGGCCGCGTTGAAGCAGACCGGACGGAACATCCGCCGGGGGCATGGCGGCACGTTGCGGGTGTCGGCGTTACCGTCGCTTGGGCTCGGGCTGCTGCCCAATGCCGTGGCGCGCTATCTGGAGACGCATCCGACGACGGCGTTCGATCTGGATGTTGTCCATCACGGCGATCTTGCGCGCGCGCTGTTCGATCAGTCGACCGATGTGGTGATCGCGTTCGAGCCCCCCGCCGGGTTTCCGCTCGCCACGCGCTGGCTGGGCGAGGGCGAGCTGGGGCTGCTGACGCGCCGGGCGAGCGGCGAGGTGCCGACCGAGCGTGTCGCCCTGGCCAGCCTGTCGGCCGAGAAGATCGTCAGCGTGGTCCAAAGCGGGCCAATCGGCGACCTGATCAGTCGCGAGATGACCCGGCTCGATGTCGGCTTCGATGAATCGATTTCGGCGCGCACATTTTATATCGCGGCGGCATTGGTGCGGGCCGGGGTGCGCGCAGCGCTGATCGACAATTTCACCGCGCGCGTGGTGGCGACGCCCGATCTGGTGTTCCAGCCGATCAAGCCTGCGATATCCTTCGACGTCTTCGCGATCTGGCTCGAAAGCCGGCCGCCGACCATCCAGATGCAGGGCTTTCTCGATATCGTCGCTGAGCTCGTCGCCGACACATAACCAGAGGTTATGATAATTGGCGCGATAAAGGGCTGTTTGTCCGCCGGCTTGCACCATAATCCTCCTGCATTCCTCAAATGCGGATGCGGCTCATGATCCCGTCGCCCTTTCTGCTTTACCTCGGCCATTCGCAGGAACCGGCCGACATCAAGACATCGCGCGGGCTGGCGGTGTTCCGCCCGGATGATTGCGTCGCCGAGTTTCGCCATGACGATTGCCCGCTGACGCTCGGCCTGCCGAGTATGACAATTGCACAAGCAGCAGCAGCGGGCGCAAAGACCCTGGTGCTCGGGATCGCAGCAGCCGGCGGGCGGCTGAATGAGGCGCTGATCGCGGACGCGCGCGCGGCGATTGCGGCGGGAATGAACGTGGCATCGGGGCTGCACCACCGCCTGCGCGATCAGCCCGAACTGCGTGATGCCGCTGCCGCCGCCGGCGTGTCGCTGTTCGACGTGCGCGATCCGCCCGCCGATCTGCCCGTCGGCAACGGTCGCAAGCGCGCGGGGCGGCGGCTGTTGACCGTCGGCACCGATTGTTCGACCGGCAAGATGTTCACCACGCTGGCGCTGACCACTGCCTTGCGCGCACGCGGCATCGCCGCCGATTTCCGCGCGACAGGGCAAACGGGCATCCTGATCGCGGGATCGGGTGTCCCGGTCGATGCGGTGGTCGCCGATTTCATTTCGGGTGCCATCGAGATATTGTCGCCGGCGCGCACCGACGGCGGCTGGGACTTGATCGAGGGGCAGGGATCGCTGTTCCACCCCTCCTTTGCGGGGGTGTCGACCGGGCTGCTGCACGGTGCGCAGCCCGATGCGCTGGTGATGTGCCATGATCCGTCACGCCCGCACCTGCGCGGTCTGCCGCATTACCCGCTGCCGGGTGTAGTCGCCTGTATCGAAGAGAATGTGCGCGTGGCACGGCTTACCAGCCCCGATGTAATCGTGGTTGGGGTCGCGCTCAACACCGTGCAGATGGCCGAAGATGCCGCCCGGCGGCTGTGCGAGGCAACCGCTGAGGAGACCGGCCTGCCGTGCACCGATCCGCACCGCTTCGGCCCCGATCCGATCATCGACCATCTGATGCAGCGCTTCAACTTGGGTATAGCGGCATGAGCGCTTCAGCTACGCTTGCATCTGCAACCCCCAATGTCGCGCAGGCGCGCACGACGATCAACGCGCTATGGGACGGCGAAATCATCGATGAGCTGACGCGCTACATCGGCATTTCCAATAAATCGCCGCTGTTCGATCCCGATTGGGCGAAACACGGTTTCATGGACGAAGCCGTTGCGCAGTTCGTGATCGCGGGCGTGCTCGGCCCGCAACCGAACGCGCACGGGCCGAACGAATTCCTGCACATCGCGACAGGCAAGGGCGTCGCGCTCGCTGTCGCATCGATCCTGGTCGATCATGCCGCCTGGTCTGTGGAGGCAGCAGCATGACGCGCCGACTGGCCATGACACACGATGTCTTCCCGATGCGCCGACCGTTCCGCATTTCGCGGGGATCGCGCAGCGAGGCGGAGGTGGTTACCGTCACTCTTTCCGACGGCGAGGTGACGGGGCGGGGCGAATGCACGCCCTATGCGCGCTACGGGGAAAGCATCGCCTCGACCATGGCGACGATCGAGACGTGTCGCGTGATGCTCGAGGCCGGCGGCGACCGACACGCGCTGTCTGCGCTGTTGCCGCCGGGCGCTGCCCGCAACGCGGTCGACTGCGCGCTGTGGGATCTTGAGGCAAAGCTCAGCGGCACTTCGGTCGCGGCTCTGGCGGGCATGGACCCACTCGGGCGCACCGTAAGCGGCATCACCATCGGCATCGACACGCCCGAGGCGATGGCCGCCGAGGCCGCCATGCTGGCGACCATCCCGCTCATCAAGGTCAAGGTCGATGGCGACGATCCGATGGCGCGCATCCGTGCCGTCCGCGCCGCAGCACCCGCCCCTCGCCTGATCATCGACCCCAACGAAAGCTGGTCGATCGCGCAACTGGTCGCGCTGCAGGACGAGCTGGCAGGGGCGCGGGTCGATCTGCTCGAACAGCCCATTCCCGCCGCATCGAGCGCGGCGCTGGCGGGATTGCCGCGCCGGGTCCCGATTTGCGCCGATGAGGCAGCGCACGCCACCGCCGACATTCCAGGGCTCGTCGGGCGCTATGACTATGTCAATCTGAAGCTCGACAAGACCGGCGGGTTAACCGAAGCGCTGGCGATGGCGCGGCTGGCGCGCGAAGCAGGGCTTGGTCTGATGGTCGGCTGCATGCTGTGTTCGTCGCTCGCGATCGCGCCGGCGGCGTTGCTCGCGCAATGGGCCGAGTTTACCGATCTCGACGGCCCCTATCTTTTTACCCACGATCGCGGTGGCGGCTTTCGGTTCGACAACGGTGTGCTCGTGCCACCAGCTGCGGGATTCTGGGGCGATTGATTTGTGCGGCCGGGGCAAGCGGCAATCGGACGCCACTCGGCTTCTAGCTGGCTCACACCCTATCGAGGGCCGTGACACTTGAAACCCGCTCGAAAACCACAGGGGCGAGGTCATATCAGAACCGACTACGCTGCTGACGTAGACGGCTCGCGCCGATGAACGCGAGCACGATGCCTTGCTGAAGACTATTGAAGCGGCAAATGGGGCGGTCCGCGGGAGATTTGCGCCTCCTACGCTGCCGCCGGCATCATCCGTCTCGTGCTGCCAAAGTAGATCGGCAAGGGCTTTGAGAGCGGTCGGCCCGAAACGAGCGATCGTTCACACAGAATCTGCGCGCCGGGATGCCATCGCGATCTCGATCTGTGCCTGGGTGCGCGGGGTGATGAGGTGTCGCAGCATCTCGACATCATTTTGCATCGCTATGGGATCGCGGCCGTCTGCGGTTCGGAGCGCTTGCTTCAGCCAATCGCTGATGTGCGGATGGTCAAGAACCCAAGTAATGCGCAGTTCCGTTACTGCCAGCATCATCTCGGGCTCCTGTACCATCATGCGTTCCTTTCGTTCGTTCATCATGTATTGATCGTACGGCTCAATTCTGCGCCTTCCTGACCCGAGCGCGTGATGCCAAAAAGCGCATTTATTGTATGACGAAACGCCACGCGCGTCGGTTGTAATCTGCCAAGGTCATGCGACCAGTTCCGGTGCAGGCGCGGATTTGCCGTGTTTGACTACGCGTTCCCAGCTGAGGTTGCCGGCGTATCGCCACGCCATCCTGCCTGCGTCATCGAGCGCGAACAGGTGCAGCCAACGATTGTCAAACAGCGCGCGAACTTGGGGATGCCGATCGAGAATGGCGGTCATCGCCTCGCATGGGGCCTCGATACAGACCGTCAGACGAAGCGGCTCATGGACGATTTCATTGCCGTCGTGCACGGACTGCCAAGGCAATCCGGCGCGCAACAGGCCGCCATTGCCCTCAACCACGCCAATGCCGCCAACCACATTGTGGAGGAGCTTGTTGCCGCCACCGAACAGGTCGGGCGCAACCGTCGATCCGTAATATTGCAGGCTGATCCAGCTTGCGACGACCACCGGCGCCGTCATGATCAACTCCAGCACACCGAAGCCATCATCGCGGTGCCAGTCATAATCATGCAAAAAGGCGCGACCTTGAAGGCTTTTGCCCAAGGTGCGGATGCGCGGCGCGGCGATAAAGGCGTTGCATCCCGCCAGTGCCCATTCGGGGCGCGTTTCTGACCAGTCCCGGCTGCGTCTGGCTATGCTGCGCTCCCCTGCTGCGCGAGGCAGGCGCATCGCCCGCTCGCCACGGGCCAGCACGCCGGCAGCTGCCAGCCATGTTCGAGCGCGGGCCAACCCGGCGCAATGGGCAGGGGACGGGTGGTCATCAGCATACAGCGCCACTGAATCGGTGGTGGTATCGTGCAAGGCGCCGACAAAAAGCGTGTCGGCCGGGACATGAATGCCTGCCTCGATCAGGCCAGCGCGGACATCTGAATCGTTGAGCATATCGGCGAGCAGCCGCGCATTGACCTCACCCGAATAGCCGCCGCATGCACCGCAGTTCAGGCCGCTGGCATGGGGATTATTGACGACGCTGGCCCCGTGCCCGACCAGCAGGACCAACGGTGCGAAATCGGTGGTCAGCGACATCGCGCGCAGTATCGATGTCGCCATCCCGACCCGTGTCGCGCGATCAAGCCCTGGATCGGGATATGGTGCCGGATCGTTCGGCAGTGCGGTGCCGTGGAGCCCCAGCGCGTCACGGACAAGCTTGCCGATATAAATGGGGCCGGCCGCCTCGACAAAAGCGAATGACGACACTGCCGCCAGCTTGAAGCGCCCCCAGGCCCGCGTCGCGCGCGCCTTGTAGCGAAGGTCGAGGTCCGCCCCTGCCGTGGCGGCGCTGCCGGAGCGAGAGACCAGCGCGGGATTGAGCAGCACCGGCAGGCGGTGCTCCACCACGTCGGAACCAAAACGGTAATGCGCAGCGGTCAGCCCGAAAAAGCCTGCAAAGCCGAGCGTTTGAACCTGCGGGTCGACCGATTCCAGCGCGCGGCGGAAAACCTCCGACCGGACGTCGATGCAGAATGCAGCCTGCAGCAGCGGCGGGCCACGTTCAACGCTGACGGTCGCTGTTGCCAGCGTCTCGCCAAGCGACCGCTGCGCGGCGCGCTCGCAGGCTTCCTGAAGGACGGCGTCGATCAGTTGATCGTCATTCGGCTCGATCGGACGTTCATGTGCGGCAACATTGTCCGCCCACGCCCCCTCGATCTGCTGCCGATATTGCGTGAACAGCGCTTCCTCCCATAACAGGCGGATCGAGAGGAAGTCGGTGATGGTATCGTCGTCGCTGCCCGCCAGCTCTGCCTGCCACAACCGATAGCGAGCATATTGCGCCCACCCGCCGAGGGTGATCAGCAGGCTGTGAAAATAGGTTTGGTGCGCAGCGGGTGAAAGTTTCAGTCGCGCCGTGGCACGGGCGAGCGCGCCGCTTGCCGTCTCGGGCGCGTGCGCCACGAACGCAGCGAAGCCCGACAGACCGGCAATCTCCGGCGTCAGATCATGCGTTGCCACGGCACGCCATGCTGCATAGGCGCCATTGCCGGTCGGCGCTGCCCACAGCGCCTGCCCCTCGTCAACATAACCGCTCGCCCATGTGCCAAAGCGATCCGCGATGATGCCCGGCCAATCGATTCCGGAAATGTCGGCCGCCAGATCGGCAATCGTCGGTAGGCGGGTGGTGCGCTCTGGCGTGTGCGATGCAGCCGTTTTCATCGCCGCAATCGAGAAGGATTGGGACGATGCGGTCGCAGTTTTTAGCGCGCCAGCCAGATCTGCATCGGTAATGGTTCCCGAGGCGAGAAGATCGCGATACCATTGCCGGGGCATCGTCACCGGCGCGCCGGAAACGCGCGCGAGCAGCGCGGCGGCCTGGGCAAGACCATGATCTGCCTGACCCAGATAGGGATTGACCGCTACGCTGGAGGCGAGCGGCCATGCCGGCGCAATGGCGCGCGCCGCACGATCGGCTGCAGCATTCAGCGCACCTAGTTCACAGGGCTCAGTCAGGGCGATGGCGGACATTGAGATACTCCCCGGTCAGTTATGATTGCCGCTGATGCGACCAGCCGCCGAGGAGCCGGTCGAACACAGCGTTGGCGTAAAGCCCGTTGGCCAGGTGCACGCGCAGTCCCGCTGCCGCCGGATGATAGGCCCATAGCGGGAACATGGCCTGGGCCACGGCGACGACCCCGAAGCTGAGCACCGCAAGCACAATCAACGCCCATTCCAGGGGGCCTGGTGTCGGCGTCGTTGGCAGCGTGCCTGCCGTGAGCCAGATCCCCAGGCCGTGAAGCGCGAAATAGCCAATCGACGCCGCGATCGAATAAACCGCCATCCGCCGGGTCAGGGCTTGCGGTGCGGCATCGGCCAAGCCCTGTGCAAGCAGATAGGCCACACCGAAGATCAGGATGGCACCCAGCGCGATCGATTGAGGGGAATTGTCATGAAAGCCCGATGCCCAGCCGAGCGCGGCATAGAGCGCAACCGCAGCCAGAAAAGCGCGACCGACCGCTTTTGCGTTGGGTACCGCAACCGGGCCGGGCCGCCGCGCTGCCGCAATCCGCTCGACGGCTCCGCCCGACGCCAGGAAAGAGTGCGCTTTGTAAAGCGAATGGGCAACGATGTGCAGCAGGGCGAGGGGGAATAGCGCCAGGCCGCATTGCATGATCATGAAGCCCATTTGGGCAACGGTAGACCAGGCGAGTGAGGTTTTTACGGCTGGCTGCGTCAGCATCACCAACCCGCCGAACAGCGCGGTAAACCCGCCGATGATGACCAGAACCGCCAGAACACCCGGGGCAAGCAGCATCACATCGGCAAAGCGGATCAGGATGAATCCGCCAGCATTGATGACGCCTGCGTGAAGCAGCGCGGATACCGGGGTGGGGGCTTCCATCACCTCCGTCAGCCAGCCATGCAAGGGGAACTGTGCCGATTTGAGAAGCGCTGCGACGGCCAGCAGCGCCGCTGCCGCCGCCGCGCCGCCGCCGCCTTCACCGACGCGTGCAGCGTTGAGGATCGCCGCGATGTCGGTGGTGCCATAGCTGACCGCAAGCAACGTGGTTGCGGCAATCAACGCGACGTTGGCGGCCCGCGCCGTCACCCGTTTTTTCCGAGCGGCGCGCACCGCTGCAATGCGATCCGGGTAGAATAACAGCAGCCGGTGCAGGCTCAAGCTCGTCAACACCCAGGCAAGCACGAGCTGGACAAGATTGCCCGCAATAATGAGCATCATGACCATCGAAAGCGTGGCGCACAGCCACGCCATGAACCTACCCTGCCGCTGTTCCCCATCGAGATAGACGGCAGCGTAACGAACCACGATCCAGCCAATGAACGACACCAGCAGCAGCATCACTGCGCTGATGACATCCAGTCTGATCGAGGGGGCAAAGCCCGGGTAGGGCGACACCAGGCTGGTTTGCGGCCCGGAAGCGATCAGCAAAACCACCGACCCGATGGACACAGCGACCGTGAGCAAGGCCAGCGTCTCGATCAGCTTCAACGGGATCGCGCCCGGACGCGCCGGCGCGACAAAGCCGATGCCGGCAGCAATCAGCACCAGCAACGGCGCTATGATTGGAACAAGGTGGATCGACAATACGGGTCTCCGCTGCTTCGCCTTCGACGCAGAGGCTGCATGGCGGACCCGTGAGATAATAGAAAATGCATTGTTTTGGTGATATCGTTCTGTTTAACGAAACGATGTGGCTGTCCTGCATCGGCCGGTGGGCATCAAGTCACTCCTTGAGCGATGGGCGTGGGGTGCGGGCGACGGCGTCGCATCAGCAGATATGCTGCGGGAATGACAAGCATCGACAGGAGGGGCGCGGTGAGCATGCCGCCGATCATCGGTGCGGCAATGCGGCTCGTCACTTCAGAGCCTGTGCCGGTGCCGATCAGAACGGGAAAAAGGCCGGCGAGAATGACGGCCACCGTCATCGCCTTGGGCCGCACCCGCAGCAGCGCGCCCTCGCGCACCGCCGCCTCTACCTCGGCGGGGGTGGGATCAATGCCTCGCTCGGCAAGCGCGTGTTTGAGGTAAATCAACATGATCACCCCGAACTCCGCCGCCACGCCTGCCAGGGCGATGAACCCGACTGCAGTCGCCACCGATTGGTTATATCCCAGCAGCCAGAGCAGCCAGAACCCGCCGGTTAGCGCGAAGGGCAAGGTCGCCATCACCAGCAACGCCTCATCGAACCGTCCGAACGTGACGTAGAGCAGGACGAAGATGATCAGCAGTGTTGCCGGCACCACGACCGTCAGCCGCTCGCGGGCGCGCGCGAGATATTCGAACTGCCCGGTGAAGCTCACGCTGATACCCGGCGGCAGCTTGACGTCGCGCGCGATCACGCGTTGCAGATCCGCGACGATCGAGGTGAGATCGCGGCCGCGTGCATCGACATAGATCCACGTGACCGGTCGCCCATTTTCGCTGCGCAACATGGGTGGACCTTCGCTCGTGGTGATCGCGGCGACCGTCCCCAACGTCACCTGCTGGCCGCCGGCGGTCAGGAAGCGCAGGTTGCGCAGCGCATCGACGCTGTCGCGAAGCTCGCGCGGATAGCGCACGTTGATCGGATAGCGCGCCAGCCCCTCGACCGTTTGCCCCACGGTTTCACCGCCGATCGCGCTGGAGACGATCAACTGGACATCGGCAATGTTCATCCCGAACCGCGACGCGGCAAAGCGATCGATATCGACGTCGATATATCTGCCGCCGGTCAGTCGCTCGGCGAGCACTGACGACACATCAGGCACCGTTTTCGCCACGGTTTCGATACGCTTGGCGGTCGCGTCGATCTGGGCGATGTCGGCACCCGCGACCTTGATCCCGATGGCGCTCTTGATGCCGGTGGCGAGCATGTCGATCCGGTTTCGGATCGGCGGTATCCAGAAATTGGCGAGGCCGGGGACTTTCACCGCATTGTCGAGCGCATCGATGAGCTTGTCGGGCGTCATCCCCGGACGCCACTGGTCGCGCGGCTTGAACCGGATCGTCGTCTCGAACAGCTCCATCGGCGCGGGGTCGGTCGCGGTTTCGGCGCGACCGGCCTTGCCGAATACGCTTTCCACTTCGGGCACGGTCTTGATCAGCCGGTCGGTCTGCTGGAGCAGTTGCGCTGCCTTCGCCGTCGAGATTCCAGGGAGCGCTGAAGGCATGTAAAGCAGGTCACCCTCGTCGATCTGCGGCATGAACTCCCCGCCAAGCTGCGACAGCGGGAACAGGCTGGTCGCAAACACCACCGCCGCGATCACCAGCGTCTGTCTTGGCCGGACCAGCACCCAATCGAGCGCAGGGCGATAGATCGCGGTCAGCACCCGGTTGATCGGGTTGGCGCTTTCCGCCGGAATGCGGCCCCGGATCAGATAGCCCATCAGCACCGGGACGAGTGTCACCGACAGGATTGCGGCCGCTGCCATCGCATAGGTCTTGGTGAAAGCGAGCGGCGCGAACAGGCGGCCTTCTTGTCCCTGCAGTGCGAAGACGGGGATGAACGACAGCGCGATGATCATCAGGCTCAGGAAGAGCGCCGGCCCCACCTCGGCGGCGGCAGTTGCGATGACCGTCCAGCGCGCCGCGCCCTGAAGTTCGGAATCGGGATTGTCCCGCGTCCAGTGCTCCAGATGTTTGTGCGCGTTCTCGATCATCACGACGGCGGCATCCACCATCGCACCGATGGCAATCGCGATCCCGCCCAGCGACATGATATTGGCGTTGATCCCCTGCGTTCGCATGACGATGAACGCCGCGAGAATGCCCAGCGGCAGCGTCACCACCGCGACCAGCGCGGAGCGGACGTGCCACAGGAACAGCGCGCAGACGACCGCGACGACGATGAACTCCTCGATCAGCTTGCTCGTCAGATTGTCGACCGATCGCCCGATCAGCGCCGAGCGGTCATAGGTCGGGATAATCTCGACGCCCGGTGGCAGGCTGGCCTTCAGCGTTTCCAGCTTCGCTTTCACAGCGCTTATCGCCGCGCGAGCATTGGCGCCTGATCTAAGCACGATGATGCCCCCGGCCACTTCGCCTTGACCGTTCAACTCGGCGACGCCGCGCCGCATGTCCGGCCCCACCTGCACCGTCGCGACATCGGCCAGGGTAACGGGCACGCCGCCCGCCGTCGTTTTGATCGGCAGCGCACGGAAATCATCGAGATTGGCGAGATAGCCATTGGCTCGGACGATATATTCGGCTTCGGCCTGCTCGATCACCGCGCCACCAACTTCCTGATTGCCACGCTTCACAGCGTCGATCACCGCGCCATGCGTTACGCCGTAAGCGATCAATTTATCGGGATCGAGCACCACCTGATATTGCCGGACCATGCCACCGACAGCGGCGACTTCGCTGACGCCGGGGATCGTTTTCAATTCATAGCGCAGAAACCAGTCCTGCAGGCTGCGCAGCTGTGACAGATCGTTGCGGCCGCTGCGGTCGACCAGCGCATATTCGTAAATCCAGCCGACCCCAGTTGCGTCCGGGCCAAGCTCGGTCTTCGCGCCCGTGGGCAATTGCGCCTGCACCTGGCTGAGATATTCCAGCACCCGGCTGCGCGCCCAATACTGGTCGGTGCCATCCTCGAACAACACATAGACCAGGCTATAGCCGACGAAAGAATATCCCCGGACGACCCGTGCGCCGGGCACCGAGAGCATCGTCGTCGCCAGCGGATAGGTCACCTGATTCTCGACGATGCGCGGTGCCTGCCCCGGATAGTTGGTGCGGATGATGACCTGCACGTCGGACAGATCCGGAAGGGCGTCGATCGCGGTTGTCCTCACCGCGACGACGCCCGCCGCCACGATCATCAGCGCAGCCAAAAGGACGAGCAGGCGCTGCGCGATCGACCAGCGAATGACGGCGGCAATCACTTCAAGCTGCTCGTTGGGGCAGCACCGATCGCCCGCACCGGAATGCCGGTCAGGCTCGCTTCGGAATCGAGCAGGAACTGCCCCGATGCGACGACCTTTTCGCCCTCGGCCAGCCCAGCCAGAATTTCAGTGCGCCCGCCGCTTTCGCGCCCGATCTGCACTTCGGCGGGGTGATAGCGGCCATCGCCAGCCGCCAGCATCACGATAGTGCGCTTGCCGGTTCGGATCACCGCTTCGCTGGGGATCAACAGTGCGCTGCGGTCGCCCTGGCCAAGTGCTACGCGGGCGAACATGCCGGGGCGTAAGCGCAACCCCCGGTTCTGCAATTCAACCCGGACGGTGACGGTCCGGCTGTCGGTCTGTGCCGTTGGCAGGATCGCCTGGACGCGGCCGGGAAAATGCTCGCCAGGGAATGCAGCAAGGTCGGCGGTAACGGTCGCACCGGGCCGGACATCGCCGATCTGCGCCTCGGGCACGGCGGCATCGAGCCACACGGAACCCAACCCGACGATGCGCGCAAGCGGCTGACCGCTCGCCAGCGTCATGCCAGGCCGAACATCAAGTGTGTCGATGACCCCGCCCGACGGTGTCGTGAGTGTCGTCACGTCGCGGACCCGCCCGCTGCGCGCCACCGCATCGACGAGCCCCCGGGGCATGCCGAGCAGCATCATTCGCTGCCGCGCCGCGGCGGTCAGCTGCGCATTGCCAGTGCGCTGCACCGCCAGATATTCGCGCTGCGCCCCGCCCCATTCGGGCACCAACACATCAGCGAGCGGCGCCCCTGCCGCAATCACATCGCCCGGTGCGCGGGCATAGCCGCGCTGGACAAATCCTGCTGCGCGCGCCTGCACGATCGCGACATTGCGTTCGTTAAAGGCGATGATTCCGGTCACATCGAGACCCGTCGACAGATTGTCTCGTCTCGCAGCGACGATGCGGACACCCAGATTCTGCATTGCCGCCGGGTTGATCGTGACCGCCGGTGGACCGCTTGCGCCGGCGCCGCCAGCGCCGTCGTCGGCAAATTTGGGCACGAGTTCCATGTCCATGAAGGGTGACTTGCCCGGTTTGTCGAACTTCTGGTTCGGGAACATCGGGTCGTAATAATATAGCGCCGTTTTGCCGCCCGACGCCGTGGCGGATGATGCGGCATGATCCGATGGGGCGATAAACCGCCCCGCAACAAAACCGATCAGTGCCACCCCGGCCAATGCCGCGGCGAGCTGCGACGCTTGCAGCGACGTCATCTTCACGGCAGTTCTCCCTGATATGTCAGTGTAATCCGAACGCCGTCGCGCACGACATCGGCTTCGCGATCGAGCAACTCGATTTCGGTTTCCACCATCGCGATCGCCGATTGCAGTGCAGTGCCAAGGTCGATCCGCCCCGCCGCGTAGCTGGCCCGGTCGAGTTCGGCGCGCTGCCGCGCCAGTGGCAACAGCGTCGTCTGCCCCCGTTCGAATCGCTCATGGTGCATGCGGTGATCGGCAAGATCGCCTTCAAGCGCGGCAATCAGTTCGCGTTCGGCATCGGCCCGGTCGAGCCGGGCGCGTGTCATCTCGCTTGTCTTGGCGGCGATGATCGGATTTTGCCGCTTGCCTGCAAACAGGGGCAGGTCGATCTTGACGCCAAGCGAGACGAAATTGCCGTAACGCGGCTCACGGTTGCCGACCGATCCGCTCACCTCCCAATCGGGGTTCTTCGCTGCTTGGGCCAGACGGACTTCTGCCCCCGCCTGGCCGATCAGCGCATCCTTCACCTGAAGTGCAGGCAGCGTGGCCAAACCGGCGCGAAGCCGTGCCCCATCGGGTGAAAGGTCGGGCGGCGGGCCAATCGCTTGCGGATCGCTATCGCCTGTCCAGCGCGTCAACTTCGCGCGTGCGCCAGCAATCTCGGCGATGCGCTGGCTGCGGCGATCGGCGAGCTCCGCCTTCAGCCGCTGCGGCTCGATGGCCTCTGCGGGTCGCGCGCTGCCGCTCGCCAGCCGGGCAGGCGCGGTCGTTGCCAGATAGGTCAAACGCCGGTCGAGTTGATCGAGAACCGCCAGTCGCCGTTCGGCATAGTACAAGTCGATCCAGGCCATCCCTGCGGCGATGCGGACGCGACGGCGTTCTGCCGCCGCATCGGCATTAGCCGCACCGACATCGGCAGTCGCGCGGGCTGCGCGGGCGCGCCGTTTGGCGATGTTGGGGACTTCCTGGATGATGCCGACGACGCCCATCGTGAAATTGTCGCTGTTGAATCTGCCGGCGTCGGGGCCCGTGACGGGGAAATCCTGAAGCTTCACTTCCAACTTTGGGTCGGGCAGTCGATCGGCGGCAATCGCGGTCGAACGCATTGCATCAGCTTGCGCGGCGCGTGCGGCGATGCTTGGAGCATCCTGGTCGGCACGAGCCAGCGCGTCCTTGAAGGACAAGGGACCGGCCGTGGCGGGAGACCCGACCAACATGATCGCCGAGAACACCAGATAATGGCGCATGCGCAAATTCCCCAGACATGGTCTTGATCAACGGCCCGGCCTGCACGCAATCGAGGATCATGGCGGCACAAGCCTCCAATCCCGATCCGCTGAAGCTGGGCATGATATCGTCGTTTGCCGACGCGCCGCTCAAGCGGCGGGCCCGGCGCGTATCAAACGATTGATCGAGGGGGTCTGTCGAGGCCGTAATGGATATTGGCGATTGTCATGCGCGCCAGCCTGGCAGTTGCCGGCATGCCGGGTTCGACAACGCGGTAATCAGCCAATCCGAGCGGGGCAACCAATGTTACGGCCAGTGTGGCTTCGCAGGCCTGAAGACAGGCCTTGTGCTCCTCATCGCAGCAGGAGCGCTTTGTCGTGCCGTGATCCATCGACGCCATTTTTGGCATGGGGGCGACGCACATCGTCTTCATCGCGATTGCCGGGATGGGTGCCGCCAGAACGACGATGGCGAGAATCAGGATCAGCAATCGCTTCATGCAACCAATCGGTTACCACAATATATCGGGATCGCGCCAGTCAGGGTGTCGCGAAGCGAAGCAATCGAGATCAACGCAGCGACAAGGCGGCCAGGCAGCACAATGGGGCAACCCGCATCCGCCTTGTGCCGTCGGGGGATAGGGTCGAGAGTTCGGACATGGTCATCGGCTGGCTGCCCTTGAACGTCATCTGCAGCACGCTGACGAGCCCGGTCGTGTCACCGTCGAGCGGGCTGAACCACCCCTCTATCCGCTCGAAAAATCCGTCGGCCAGCGGTCGGGCGGCGGCGACATAGGCCCGCGCTTCGGCGACGGTTGCGGTCGTCGCATGCTGCGAGCTTTCCCTCGACCAGGAACGACGCATAGGTGATGCGACCCGAATAATTGCCGCGATCAGTGGCAAGCTTCATTCGCCGGGCAGCAGCACATCGTGCGGCATCGTCGGCCGCCGATTCAAAATCGAGATAGCCGAGCCTTCGCGAGACCCGCTGCCGGCGATCGTCGCCCGACATGCCTGGTTATGCCTCCAGCGGTTCCTTAATCGTGCGGCCTGACATGTAGAAGCACAGCGACGCCAGGATGTAAGTGACGCACGGTGCCATCAAAGCGGTGCGCAAGCCGGCCGCCGACGCCGATGCGCATGCCTTGCCCACCGCCTCGGCTGCGCCGGGCAATGGTTTGCCACCGGGGCAAATGGTGGGAAAATGACCAAGCGCATCGGGAAAGGCACGCGCCCCGAATATATCGCTGAGGGTGCCGATCATCAGCGGCCCAACGGTCGCGCCGATGGCGATGACCGCGACCATCATGACGGCCGATGTCGTCGATCGCATTTCCGGCGGCGACATGTTCTGCGCCGCAGCCGTATTCGGCCCGTTTTTGAAATCCGTGAATATATTTGCCAGGAGCAGAAAGGGCAGGGCCCAACGCCAATCATCGCGCGTGTAGACGATGACGAAGAACAGCCCGGCAAAGGCGGCGCCCACGCCGCATGTCCATGGATAGGAACGGCCATGCGACCCGGCGAAACGATCCGCGATCCATCCTCCCAGAAAGGTCCCCGTCAAACCCGCCAGACCGAGGCCGACCGCCATCACCAATCCGACTTGCGTCAACGTCAGGTGATATTCCCGAAGGAAGTAGGAGGCGGTGAACAAATTCGTACCGGTGACCGATGCGCCCATGAACGCGCTGGCGGCGAACAGCCAAACGAACGAACGCTTGGCCAGAAGCTTGCGCATGTTGACGAAAAAGGAACCGGGTTTGGGCGCCTGCACAACAGCCGCATGGCGTGGTTCCTTGACGGTCAGCCACATCACCAAGGCGATCGCGATGCCGGGCAGCCCGACCACGACAAAGGCGGTGCGCCAGCCATAGTTCATCGCAATCACGCCGCCGATCAGCGGTGCCATCAGCTGGGCGAGCGGAATCGAGGTCGTCAGCATCGACAGGGCCAGGCCGCGCTGCCGCGGTTCAAACATATCCGCGACCAGCGAATGGCTAGTCGGCGTGCACGCCCCCTCCGCAGCGCCGACGCCGACCCGCGCCACGACGAGATGCAGGAAACTTCCGGCCAACCCGCATGCGGCGGTCATCGCCGACCACATGGCCAGCGCAATCGACAACACCGTAATCCGGTTCGCTCGATCGGCGATCCGTGCGACCGGCACGCCCGACAGCGAGTAGAGCAAGGCAAAGGCCGGCCCGCTGATCATCCCCAGCTGCCAGTCCTGCAATTTCAGGTCATGTTTGATCGGCTCTTGCAGGATGCTGATCACCCCGCGGTCGAGATAGTTCGAGATGTTGAGCAGGACCAGCAGCAGCAGGACATAGATCTGTGCCCGATTCCATCCGAGCATCCCCTTGCGCGGCGCAGCCGCACCGGCGACGGCGGCGGCAGGCGCGATAATATCAGGCGAGCTCGACATTGTGCTTCTCTGCTAAAACAACCCGATCGCGAAAAATGTCAGGTAGTGCCGTCGACCGCCTCGTCGCCTGATCGGTATTGACCCAGACCTGGCTTCCCGAGACGATCCGTTGGTCTTCATTCTCGCGGAAAATCTCGTAGGCGAAGGTAAAACTCGATCGCCCGATCCGCGTAATCCGCGCACCGATATCGAAAAGCTCATCGAAGCGCAGTGGGGCCGCATATTCAATGTCTCCGCGCACGACATGAAAGCCTGCGCCGGGGACATTCTCGACATCGCGATTGAAAGGCAATGCGCGAAAATATTCGTTCAGTGCGACGCTGAAATAGGTGAAATAGGCGCCATTCTGGACGATCCCTTGCCGATCCACTTCGGTAAAGCGGACACGAATCCGCTCGGTCATCCAGAAATCGCTACGCGCCACAGGGTCATCCATTCCTATTGATTTGGCGACCCGTTGGACCGGACCTGCACGATCGGAATGGAAGCCCACCCTCAAAAAATTGTCAAGGGACATAACCAATTTGATTGAGGATTGTTATAGTAACAAACGATTGCGTTCGAGGGAGCGTAATGGCAAACGGCACACCGAACCGACAGGCATACTTATCAATCGGAGGCGGACATGAGCGAAAGGACGCCGCCGGAACAGGTCGAAGCGATGATTGGCGCAGCGACGGCGCAGTTCACCGAAAGCCCATGGGACCAGCAAGCGTTCGACGCGACGATCGAGCGCGACCTGCCGCGCAATTACACCTCGCATTTCTTCCACGGCATGCTTGGGATGACCGGTTTTCGCCTGGTTTTCGCGCCCACTTTCGTGCCTGCCTATCTTTTCACGCTGACCCATTCGACGCAGATCGTCGCGCTCGGCTCGTCCCTGCTCTATTTGGGCACCACGCTATCTCCTGTGGCGGGAGCAGCGCAGATCGAGCGGCAGACATTGGTGCGCCCGGCCGCCTTCGTGGTCGGTGGTCTGATGTGCCTGCAGATCCTGTTCTTGGCGCTGTCAGGGATATTGCTCACGGGGACCGCAAGGGTCGTGGCGGCGTTGTTCTTCATCTTCACGATCGGATTTTTCACCGGCGCCCAGCGGGTGGCCTTCCAGGCACTGTTTGGAAAGGTGATCCCGCTTGCCAAACGGGGGCGATTGCAGGGCTGGCGCAATGTCGTCGGTGGCGGGCTGGCGGCTTGCGTTTCCTATATCGCCGGTCGCGCGCTGATCGGCGGGGCAAGCGGCGATGCGGGATATTCGACGGTCTTTCTGCTGTCGTTCGTTCTGACGGTGTTGGGCCTGGCGTCGCTCAGCGCCATGCGCGAGCCGCATACGCCGGCACGCGCAGGATCGGAGACGATCGCTGCGTGGATTCGGCAAATGCCGCAAATCATCAGGAGCGATCGCAACTATCAGGTGTTCCTGATCATCCAATCGCTGACCATGGCATCGCGATTGGCGGTGCCCTTCTATATCCTGTTCGCCGGGCAAACGCATGGACTGGACGGCAAGACGGTGGGCCTGTTGTCGTTTGCGTTCCTGGGCGCGGATATGGTGACCAATGCGGTCTGGGGATATCTTGGCGACCGGTATGGATTTCGCGCGCCCTTGCTCGTGTCGCTGCTGCTCGGCGCCTTTGCGACGATCGTCCTTTGGTCGTCGAGCGATCTGATATGGCTGTTCGTTGCGTTTCTGGGGCTTGGGGGTGCAGCATCGGGATATCTGATGAGCGCATTGCTGATCGTGCTTGAATTCGGGCCGCGCCACGAACTGCCGATGCGATTGGCTATCTCGACCACGATCGAGGGATCGCTCGCCACCGTGTCGCCACTGATTGGCGGCGTGCTGATGGCAGTTGCGGGGTTTCCGGCCGTTTTTGCGCTATCGTTGCTGTTCACCTTCGCGGCGCTCGCGGTGACGATATTCAGGTTCAAGGATCCCCGGGCGACCCGGCTGGCGGCGTCGTGACGATGGAGTGCGACGTGTTGATCGTGGGCGGCGGGCCGGTCGGGCTGGTTGCCGCGATCGATATGGCGCGGCGGGGCCTGGCAGTGACCATCGTCGAGATGCGCCGCCCCGCCGAACCGCCGAGCGCCAAGTGCAACCATGTGTCGTCACGCACCATGGAGATGCTGCGGCGTTTCGGTTTCGCCGATGCGGTGCGCGATGCCGGGCTGCCTCATGATTATCCCCACGACGCGGTGTTCCGGACCCGGATGACGGGCACCGAGATGGCGCGGATATCCATCCCGTCCCGCAACGGCCGCCGGGAGGGCGCGACCGGCGTCGACACCGACTGGGCGACGCCGGAGCCGCCGCACCGCATCAACCAGATTTATTTCGAGCCGATCCTGTTCGCGCATGCAGCGGCGATGCCCGGGGTGACAATCTTCACGCGCCACCGCGCCGTGGGGCTGGCTCAGGACGATGACGGCGTCAGCCTGACGATCGAGGATCTCGACACAAAAACCGAGCGTATCCTCCGCGCCCAATACCTGATCGGCTGCGATGGCGGCGGTTCGATGGTCCGCAAGGCGATCGGTGCGAAGCTTGAGGGCGACGCGGTGATCCAGCGCGTGCAGAGCAGCCATATCCGCATGCCTGCCCTGCTCGCCCTGGTGCCCGATCCCAAGGGCTGGATGACCTATTGCTATAACTCGGAGCGGGCGGGCACCGTTCTGGCGATCGACGGCAAGGAAGAGTGGCTCGTCCATAATTACTTGCTGCCAAGCGAGCCCGATGCCGGCGCGGTGGATCGCGACGCATGTCTTCGGGCGATCCTCGGCGTCGGTCCCGACGTCGACTATGAACTGATCACTGCCGAGGACTGGATCGGCCGGCGCCTCGTCGCTGATGTTTTCCGAGTCGGTCGCGTGTTCCTGTGCGGTGACGCGGCGCATCTGTGGGTGCCTTATGCCGGCTACGGAATGAACGCCGGCATCGCCGATGCGATCGGGTTGAGCTGGCTGTTGGCGGCGCACATCGGCGGCTGGGCACCGGCGACGATCCTCGATGCCTATGCCGCAGAACGTCAGCCGATTACCGAACAGGTCTCGCGATTTGCGATGCGCCATGCCGAGCGCGCGATCCGCGAGCGCACGACGCTCCCCGCCGAGATCGAGGATGACAGCGCCGAGGGCGAGGCTGCCCGCGCGCGGGTCGGCGAAGCTGCGTACCGGCTGAACGTCCAGCAATTTGCCTGTGCCGGCTTGAACTTCGGCTATTTTTACGACCGGTCGCCGATCGTCGCCTATGATGCTGAAGCGGCGCCAGAATACAGCATGGCGGATTACATCCCATCAACGGTGCCCGGGTGCCGCCTGCCGCATTTCTTTCTCCGCGACGGATTCTCGCTCTACGATCGGCTCGGGATGGGCTACACGCTGATCGCTACCAACCGGGCAGGCATCGACGGCGCTGCGCCGCTGATCGCTGCGGCAAAGGCGTCGCGAATGCCCTTCGAGACGCTGGATTTGTCGGGCGAACCGCTGCCCGATACCTATCGCCACCGGTACATCATCGTTCGTCCCGATGGCCATGTCGCCTGGCGCGGCGATGACATTCCGGCCGACGCCACCGCCCTGATCGATCGTCTTCGCGGCGCCCATATTTTGACCGAAGGACAGAGTTGATGAACCCCCTTGCCGACGTCCGCGTCCTCGATTTGACCCACGCACTGGCGGGGCCGTTCTGCACCTATCATCTCGGCATGCTGGGCGCAGAGATCATCAAGGTCGAACCCCCCAGGGTCGGCGACGATTTCCGCGACTTCGCGCCTGACACTTTCGATGCCGTCAACGGCGGCAAACAATCGGTGACCATCGACCTGAAAACCGAGGCGGGGCGGGCATTGATGCAGGAACTGGCAACCAAGGCCGATGTTCTGATCGAGAATTTCCGCCCCGACGCCGCGAAAAAGCTCGGCGTCGATTGGGAAGCGCTGCATGCCGCCAACCCGAAATTGAACTACTGCTCGATCAGCGGCTTCGGCGCATCGGGGCCGCGCGCCAAATGGCCCGCCGTCGAATGGTCGGTACAGGCCGCAGCCGGGCTCAGCGCGATGTATCTCGATGAGGACACCGATCCGCGCGATCTCGGTATCGGCATGCTCGATATTTTTTCTGGCACGAGCGCGGTGATCGCGATCCTCGGGGCCGTCCTCGAACAGCGGCGGACGGGAGAGGGGCGGCGGCTCGAAGTCACGATGGCCGATGCAGCGCTCACCCTCGCCTCATCGGGGCTTGCCCAGCAGATGGCCGGCACCCGCGTCGGCAAGCAGCGCCGACGGCCGGCGGTCGGCCGGTTCAAGGCGCGCGACGGTCGCGTCTTCGTGATGGCGGCGCATCAGCGCTGGTTCGGCAAGTTCGCCGAAATTCTCGGTAGCCCGTCCTTGCTCGACGACGAGCGTTTCGCCTCGCCCGAGGCGCGCGAGGCCAATGCCGAAGCGCTTCTGGAGGTCATCGAGAAGCGACTCGCCAGCCGCGATGCGGTCGAGTGGCAGACCGACCTGCTCGCCGCCGGCGTGCCAAGCGCCGCGGTGGCACAGCTCAAATCGCTGGTCGACAGCGGCTATTACGCCGACGCCGGCATGGTCCATGATGTTTGGTCGGATGCTCGTGACAAGGCGCAACCCGTGGCGGGGGCAACCTTCAGCGGGCGCACGATCACGCGCCCGCCCGCCAGCGTTCCCTCGCTCGGTCGCGATACCGATGCTGCGTTGGCGCGGTTCGGAATCGATGCCGCACGGCGCGCCGAATTGCGCGCTGCGGGGGTGATTTAGGCGGCCTGTTCTTCCTCATGCGGCCGGAACGAGCGGCTGCACATGAAAAACGCGACGCCAGCCCCGGCACAGGCGGCCGCATTGATGTTGAGCGCCAATTGCAGGCCGCTCGCACCGGCGACCTTGCATGCCGTCACCAGCGCCTCTTCCGATCCCGCCGGCGGCTTGCCGCCCGGGCATGCCTGCAGAAACTTCCCCAAGGCGGCGGGAAAATGGCTGCTCGCTGCATAATCGCTGGCGAACCCGGCAATCAGCGGGCCAACGCTGCTGCCAATCAATGTCGCAGCGATCATGAAGACCGCGGTGGCGGTGGCCCGCATCCGCGCGGGCACGAGATTTTGCACCGCCGCGTAATTGGGCCCGGTCTTCATGTCCGATGCAAAGGTGCCGCCGATCAGCAGGATCAAGGTCGGGATCCAGGCGGTCTGGTAGAGCGCGCCAAAATAAAAGGCAGCCGTGATGATGCCGCCTACCGCACATACCAGCGGGTAGGATCGCCCGCGCTCGTCGGCAAATCGATCCGCCAGATAGCCACCGACAAAGGTGCCGACGACGCCGGCCACGCCGCTGATCCCGATAACCCCGCCGGTCTGCACCAGATCGAGGTGGTGCACGCGCATCATGAAAGAGGGGAGAAACGTGGCGAAACCGCCCTTGCCGATGCCCATCAATGCCCCGGCGACAAACAGCCATGCAAAGGCGCGATTGCCGAACAGCCATCGGATATCGGTCCAGAACGCCTCATTGCGCGGACGCGGGGTCACGCCGTCGGTGCGCGGATCGCGCAGCGTCAGCAAAATCAACAGCGACAGGATAAGCCCGCTCATCCCCAGGGTCACGAAGGCGACCCGCCAGCCCCAGATATGCGCGACATAACCGCCGACGAACGGCATCGTTATGCCCGCGATCGGTGCCCCGGTGCTCAGGACGGCCATCGCAAGGCCGCGTTGCTTGCGCGGGAAATAATCCGACAGCAGTGAATGGCTGACCGGCACCCCGCCGCCTTCGCCCGCGCCAACGCCAAGACGGAAGGCAACCAGCGACACGAGCGAACCCGCAGAACCGCAAAGCGCGGTCATGATCGACCAGAAGGTGACCGTCGCCGCCAGCAACCGGCGCCGGTCGAACCGCTCGGCAAGGCGCGCGACGGGCAATCCCGACAGAGAATAGAAGATCGCAAATGCGGGCCCTGTCGCCAGTCCAAGCTGCACATCCGACAGCCGCAACTCGGGCTTGATCATTTCCTGGAGCAACGGGAGGATATAGCGATCGACATAGCTGCACACGCTCGCCGCGAGCAGCAGCGCGAGCACCAGGATTTGCCGGCGAGTCCACCGCCGCCCGGTGTTTGCCTCTTCCAGCCCCAGCGCCGGTTCGGTCGCTCCCGTCGCTGCGCTGCCGCCGCCGATCGATGCCATCGCTCGCCTCTCCCTTGACGCTTGAGCGCCTTGGTTCTGGCTAGCTTATGTTTGCACGCATAACAATGGAGCGCGCAAGTTACTCGGTTGTTTTGCGCGCCTTGGCCGCCTCTACCGCGCCGGCAAGGTCAGCATAATATTCGAGTGCTGACGGCCGGGCGTTGAGCAGAACCTTGATGAGCAGCCGGGCAAGCTCCGATAGCTCCTCAGGCTCGAGAACGTCGAAGACTTCGGCATACATCTTGGTCAGCGAAGCCTCGCGCCGTGCCCGCATCGCCCAGCCGGCTTCGGTCAGCTCGGCGCCGAGCACGCGCTGGTCATTCTCGGATGCCGTGCGCTTGATCAGCTGCCTGTCCTCCAGCAGCTGGATCGACTGCTTGATCGATTGGGGGGCGATGCCGAACATCGCCGCAAGCTGTGACGAAGAAATATGCGGGCGTGTGGCGACTGCGTTGAGGACGCGTCCTACCGCCGGGGTGAGCCCTGTATCCTTCATGTCGCGCTCGAGACGGTTGAGCACTTCCATATTGAGCTGGGTGATGAGGTAGAATGGGCGCGGGAAGCCCTTTGGCTTCACATTGCGTGAAGGTGCGGTCGGCTCGGACGGAGCGATTTTGCGGGGTCGCGGCACAGGCGTCTTTCGTCAGCGTATGTCGGCACGACGGTGGCGCGCATCGCTGTCGCGGGCAAGCCCTGTGTGGCTGCCCGCGACCGACGACGATTAAAGCTTGAAGCCGATCGACAACAGGATTTTGCGCCGCTGCGCCGATGCAACGTTGGGATCGAAGCCGCCGATGATGTCGACGAATGGCGGATCGTTGTCGAACAGGTTGCTGATGTCGACCGACACCGTTGCGCCCTTCAGGATGCCGTTTCTGCCTGCCTCATAAGCGAGGCGGAGATCGGTGATCGTGTTGCTGTCGACCCGCTGGACAGGCGTGACCGTCGCGTTGTTGTACGGCGGCGTGTGCGCCACCGAAACGCTGGCGTTGAAGCTGTTCAGTCTCCAGCCAACGGTGCCGCGCAGGCTGAAACGCTGTGGCCAGTCAACCTGATCGCGACGGTCGACAAATGGCGCGGTTGCCGACACGGCGACATCATATGACAGGAAATAGGTGCCGATCAGCGATGCCCTGAACTGCCCGACATTACGGGTGTCGAACCGATAACTCAGATTGGCGTCGACGCCTTGCACCTGCAGCGCGCCCAGATTGCGATACCGGGCATCGATGATCACCGGATTTACAGGGAGCACGCCGTTGCGCACCGGCAAGCGCGCGAGCAGCCCGGCCAGGAATTGCGGGGTGTAGGTGCGGATGATGATGTCTTTGAAGAACGCTTCCTGCTGCAGGACGGTGGTGACATTCAGATAGCGCGCGATCTGACCGCGATAGTCGATGTTGAAATAATTGCCGCCAACGGTCAGGCCGCGGATGCCGGGCGGCGCGAATTCCCCGCCAAAAGACCAGGTGGTGGCGTTTTCCGGTTTCAAATCGGGATTGTTGTCGCTCCAGCCCAACACGTCCGAACGGCCGGTGGGTGACGCCGGATCGATGAAATTATTGACGTTGAGTGCCGGGTTGGGATTGTAAATTTCGCCAAGCGACGGGGCGCGAAACGACGTGCCATAGCTGCCACGGAAAGACAGCCCCCGAACGGGCGACCAATCGATGCCGAATTTGGGATTGGTGGTGGCACCGACGTCACTGTAGCTTTCGTGGCGGACAGCGGCATCGATCGTCAGCCGGTTGAACCCGGGAATGGCGTTGTCGTCGCCAAAGATCGGTACCAGAATCTCGGCAAATCCGGCGGTGATGTTGCGCGCGCCGGTGACGGTTGCGTTGACCACCGCACCTGGAGGGCCCGCGCTGCTGCCGGCGAGCAGGCTTTCCTCGCGGTAGCTTCCGCCGACCGCAATGCGCACGGCACCGCCCGGCAGATTGAAGAGCGGCCCGTCCACCTTGCCCTCGACGAATTTCTGGACGGTCACGCCCGGCGCATAAAAGCTGCTGTTGAAGATCGTCGCCAGCGTGGCGGGATTGTTGCTGCCGATGCCGTTTACATAGGGGTTGAGCGCGGTCAGCGGGTTCGGATCGCGCAACGCAGCGGTCAGGGCGGTGGCATTGATCTGAGGATAGCTGGCTTCCGAATTGTCGCGACCATAGGATGCCTGAACTGTCCCCTGGAACCCGGCGAACAGCTTTACCTCGGCACCGACCACCGCCTGGAACGATTTCGCACCGCCATCATGCCGGAACTGTGGGCCGACGCCGGGAACATAATATTCGATCGTGTAGCTGGCGATCGCCGGATTGACGCCAGGGGGCACGACGAAGAACGGGTTGGCTCGCGGCACGGTGATCGTCTGCGCCGGCGTGGTGTTGGGTGCGCTCAGGTTGAAGCGCCGATCATAATAAAAGCCTTCGGCGAACAACCTGAAGCCGGGCGCCGGCTCCCAATGCGCCGCAGCGAACAGCGAAACGCGGTCCTGTTCGGGCAGGATTGTCCGCGTGTTCCACACATCGCAGGTGTTGCGCGTGCCCGGGACGAGCAGATTGGCGGTCGCCGGTGTCACGCCACCTGTGGGGATGGCGTATCGAACGCCGCCGGCCACGATCGTTCCGGGGTTGCACTGGTTGGGGCGGAAATCATGGCCGCCATAGTCGCGCAGATCATAGCGATAATAGGCGCGATCCCGCCCTTCGAGGCGGCTGTGATAGCTATGTTCGAACGCCGCCATGATGCCGAAATTCGACCATTGCTTGCCTGCGATGATGCCCTGCTGATTTTCGTCATATGCATCCGCGCCGCCGGCACGCCCGGTGACTTCAAGCCCGTTGAACCGACTGCGCGTGATGATGTTGGCGACGCCCGCGATCGCATCGGAGCCATAGATTGCCGATGCACCATCGGCGACAACCTCGATACGCTCGACCGCCAATGTGGGGATGACCGAAGGGTCGATGCTGTATCCGGCCGTTCCGGTCGATGGCGCGCGGTGGCCGTTGATCAGTGTCAGCGATGCCTGCGGGCCGATCGAGCGAATGTTGATCTGGTTGTTGTAGAAGATGTTGGACGATCCGCCCTGTGCGCCACGGTGCGATTCATCGACGCCGAGCCCGGTAATCTGCGGTATCTCCTTGAGCGCATCCGAAATCGTCAACGTGCCGGTTTCAACGAGGGTGTCGCGACCGACCGCGATGAGTGAGGAGCCGACCGGGGCCGCTCCACGAATGAGGCTGCCCGTCACCACAATGTCGGGCGCTCTTGATGAGTCATCATTCGAAGGGGCGGTCGTCGGCGGAGCGGCGTTATTGTCGGGCGATTGCGCGACGGGCGCGATTTGCGCGACGGCAGGCGACGCGAACACTATAACAGCCAATACCGAGGCACTCGCGAGCAGGCGAGCCCTCCGGAAATAAACCATTCCGGTCATCCTATTTCTCCTCAGGTGACCCACATCTCACGTGCGGATTCGATCAGTAAGTTATGCTGTATGACTATATCGGTCAAATAATAAGTTTTCTGGCATGACTATTTTTCCAAGAGTGGGCCAAGGACAGCATCGATGCGGTCGCGTATCTCTGGCGTATCGGCGTCGCGCGGGATGGCGATGTAGGAAAGTCCTGCCGCTGCCATCACCTTTTGGTAGCGGCTGTCTCGGGTCCCGTCGGCTTCGATGCCGATCACCACCTCGGCGCCCCAATGACGCGCCTCATGCGCTTCCCAATGGGGCTCCTTGTCGAACAGGAACAGCTGGCGCCGCGCGAGTGCGCGCAACGGATCGCCGTCGATGTCGCGCGCGTACATCGGGGCGATGCTGCTATAGCGGTTGGAAACGATCGCAGCCCCCCAGCGCTCGCGAACATAGGCGTGGAACTGCGGGTCGTTTCCGCTGGTCGCCATATAGATACGGAGCCGTTCGGCAGGGTGCGCCGTTGCCCCGTCCGCCACGAGACCGCGCACCTCGGCCAGGAAATTCTCGACGAGCTCCAGGTTCTGCTGTGTGCCGCGCTGCCACATCACCTGATACATCGCCATCTGATCGCGCAGGCTGACCGGCAAGGGGCGCGCCGCGGCGATCAGGCGCATCGCCTCTTGCCACCGGTCCATCTGGACGTTGAGCAACTCCATCACGTCCACGAACCGAGCCTTGTCGAACGGCCGGCCAAGACTATGTTCGAGATGGCGGATGAGGCCGCGCAATTGCTCGCATCGCAAGTCGACGCGCAACGGATCGACCATTTCGGCGCTGCGCGAGCGGTGATAGTTCCACCAATCGCCGGGCAGGGGATGGCTGAACTGCGACACCCAGCTGAAATCGAGCGGGTAGCAATCGCAGCCGAATGCGCGCGCCCAGAGCTCGGTAACGCGCAGTTGCGCCTCGTCACGCGTGGTGCCGACGATGATTGCCGGCTTTGGCAGGCCACCCCACGGCGCTTGCTCGGGCGCGAGCGTGGTGGCCAATCCCAGTCCGAAATTGCTCGGCTCATATCCATGCGCATCGAGCACGGCACTGAAATGCGGTCCCTTTTTCTCGGAAAAAGTAATGACCGAATTCCAGTAGTTGATGACGAGCGCGGGCACATCGAAGGCGGTGAATATCTCCTCGAAATCATCGGCGTTGCAGATCGCGAACGGTTCTCCAGCGGCGACGCGCGTCCGCGTGGTCTCGAGCCAGTTGCGCTGGTGCGCGCGCACCGCATCGACGCTGGCGAGACGGCGGGGCTTGGCGGTGTCGCTCATGACCGCACCGTGGCAATGAATGCGTCGATCCGGCTCCGAAGCTCGGGCGCCTGGGCGACGTCGTAAGGCTGAGATCGCAAATGCAGCGTCGGTATGCCTGCAGCTGCGAATGCCTTGAGTTGTTCGGGCGTTTCCCAACCCTGGGTCGTGTCGCGGGCGGCGACGTAGAAAATCGCGCCGTCCACGCGCGCGGCCTGCGCGCGATCGAGGTTGGCGGTGATCACGCGCTCGAACGGAAAGCGGATCGAACACGCCGGAAAGCTGTGGAAACGCTGCGCGATCGCTTCGATCGGGGCGATATCGGTCGGCAGCCGGCCGTCGGCGGCGCGCGCACCCCAACAATGATCCTCGGTAACGATGTTGGCGCCGAGCGATTCCACGATCGCATAAAGCTCGGGCTCGTCGACCGGACTGCCGCCGAGGTAGAGGCGAGGCCCGGATTGGCGAGGTGACGGTTCGGCCAATGCGGCATCCACAAGCGCCGCATAGTCGCGCGCAGGCAGCGACCAGAAGGCACCGATGAGTTGGAGCGCGACACTGCCCGCAAGGCCATCGAGGCGGCAGGCGATGATGGCGGCAACCGCGTCGCGCGCGCGATTGGCGTCTGCGATCGCCGCCGCCAGGGCTGCATCGTCGATCGGTCGACCGACGAAGGCGCCGAGCCGGTCGCGCAAGCCGATGATTGCCGCCCGGTTGTAACGCGCGGCCTCCTCGAACGGCGACCACGCCTTGTCGAGATACCAGGTCGGCGGGGTCGATATCCCTCGTTCGGCGCGCGCATCGCCGAGTTCGCGGTGGATGGCCTGAATGGCATTGCGATTGTGCGGCACGACTACCGCGTCGGCGAAATCATACCGCCCGTCGAGCAGCGTATCGATCATCGATCCGACGAAATCGGGTCGCTGCGTCACATCGGGGGGATAGAGCGGATCGATCAGCCGGGCCGATGCACCCGAATGCCGGCTCGGCCTGCCGTGGACCCGTAACGGGAACGCGCCGGCTGCGGCGATCAACTCGGTCGGGACATTGTCGCACAGATGCGCGATGATCCTCTCCCCGGCATCCTTTCGCGCCCGCGCATAGGCTTCGGGCTCGCGGTACGCAGCGGCAAGCGCGGCAACGCTCATTCCTCGTTGATCCTTATCGAACGGCTCGCCAGCCAGAAAAACGTCGCCGCGAACAAGAAGGTGATCGGCAGCAGCCCCAGCGCCTGTTTCAATCCTGCTGCCGAGGCCGATGCGCACGCCGCATCCACAGCGGCCAGGCTCGACACAATGGCGTGACCGCCCTTGCACATACGGCCATAATCGCCACCGAAGCTGACCATCGCGAAATGGTCGCTCATGAAGCCGACCAGGCTTGCGCCAAAGGTCACGCCGACCATGGTTGCGGCAAGAAAGAACATTGCCGCCGCCGTCGCGCGCATCCGGCTGGGCACGATGTTCTGCACAGCCGCGAAATTCGGCCCATTCTTGAGATCGGTGGCGATATTGGCCAGCAGGATCGCTCCAATCGAGGGCCAGACGAGATTAAGCCTGAACCCTATCATGAAGAACGCGAACGAGAGCAGCGCACCGACCGCCGGCACCAACACATAGGATCGACCGTGCGTGTCGGCGAAGCGATCGGCGCAATAGCCGCCGATAAACGTCCCGAGCAATCCCATCACGCCGACGGTGCCCATCACCGTGCCGGCTTCGGCAAGGTCGAAATGCTGCACCCGGATAAGGTAGGATGTCGTGAATATGCCCGTGCCCTGGATGCCGACGCCGTTGAAGGCGGCCGCGAGAAAGACAAAGATGAAAGCTCGATTTCGGACCAGCCAGCCAATATCGGCGGTGAAGCGCGATGGCAGGCGCGGCGTGGTGCTGCCGAGGCGCGGCTCCTTCAGTGTCAGTTTTACGAGCAGGGCCGCGATCAGTCCGGGGATTGCTGCTGCCATGAAAGCGGCTCGCCATCCGTAGAAATGCGCAATCAGCCCTGCAGTCAGCGGGATCAGGATGCCCGATATCGGGGTCGCGGTCGCCAGCACCGACATCGCCCGGCCGCGCTGCCGAACCGAGAATTGGTCGCCGACCAGCGAATGGCTGATCGGATTCGCGCCGCCTTCGCCGATGCCGACGCCCGCGCGCAGCACCACCAAATGCAGGAAGCCGGTGGCGAAGCCGCACAGCCCCGTCATCGCAGACCAGAAGGCGACCGCAGCGGCAAGGAGATTGGACCGGTTTGCCCGTTCCGCCAATCGCGCGATTGGCAGTCCTGCTACGGAATAGAACAGCGCGAACGCTGGCCCGCTGATCAGGCCGAGCTGGACATCGCTGAGCCTCAGATCGGTCTTGATCGATTCCTGAAGCAGGGAGACGATCCCGCGATCCATCGTGTTGCAGATGCTGACCAGCACCAGCACCGTCAGCAGCCAGATCTGATAGGGGCGCCACCGTGGGCGCTCTGAATCAAGCGGGGGATCGGCGATCGACGCTGCCTCAACCATCCTCAATCTCCTGTCCGCCGCGATGTTGCTCGCGGTCAGATCGCCTTTTCGTCGCGCAACCTCGCCACTTCATCGACGCTGAGCCCCAGCATCGACTGGTAAACCTTGTCGTTTGCGGCGCCCAGCAAGTCACTGCTGGCTGCCATCCGCGCCGGTGTGCGCGAAAAGGTGATCGGCAGGCCGGGCGCAAATACCTCTGCCGTTTCGCCGTGGACGGGGTGGGCCAGCCTCACCACTTCCTTGCGGGCCAACACCCGCGGATCGCGATTGGCCTCGTCGGGGGTGCGAACCGCCGCGCTTGCGATCCCTGCGTCATCGAGGAGCGCGTTGATCTGTGCGGTGGTCCGTTGCTGCGTCCAGTCGCGGATGATATCGTCGAGTTCGCTATAGTGGTGGATGCGCTCGACCTGGGTTTCAAAGCGTCGATCATGCTCGAGCTCGGGCATGTCCATCGTGCGGATCAGCAAGCGAAAGTTGCGATCGCCCGAGCAGCAGATGACGATATTGCCGTCGCTGGTCGGATAGACACCGAACGGCGTCAGACGCGGTACGGTCGTGCCGGTTCGCATCGGCACGCCGAGATCCTCGAGCAGCTTGAACGGCTCTGCTGCCTGAAGCGCACTCAGCGCCCCGAGCATCGACACGTCGATATATTGTCCTTCGCCGCTTTTGGCATGGTGAAACAGCGCGGAGACGATGCCGATGACGGCGAACAGCGGCGTGTTGAGATCGGCAAATGGCACGCCGATGCGAACCGGTGGATCATCGGGCGATCCGCTTGTCATCATGATGCCGCTCAACGCCTGGATAATGCCATCCATGGCCTTTCCGCCGCCCGCATTGCCCTCCTGCCCAAAGCCGCTGATCGAGCAATAGATGATGTCGCTCTTGGCCTGCTTTGCGGTCGAATAGCCGACGCCGAGCCGCTCGGCGGTCCCCCGGGTGTAGTTTTCGATCACCACATCGAAATGCGGGATCATCTTGGCGAACAGGCCCGACGCTTCGGGGTGTTTGAGATTGAGCGTGATCGATTGCTTGCCGCGGTGACGGATCAGATGGCCGATCGCGATATCGTCGTCATGCAACCGCCGCAGGCTGGCGCCGTCCTTACCGAGAAAGGGTGCGTTTTCCCGTCCATCGCCCTTGGGCTCTTCGATGCGGACGATTTCCGCTCCAAGGCCGCTGAGCAAAAGCGTTGCGAACGGCCCGGCGAGTGCCCGCGTCAGATCGAGGATCCTTACGCCTTTCAGCGGACCTTCTGTCGACAAGTCCATCCCCGCTCCATCTGCTTTTATGTTATTAAGGCTAACTGAATAATAGCTTGAGCTTTGCGTAGCGCAAGATTAAAAATGTTGCATAACATAACAGATTAAACGCTATATGGTCGTCAAAACCGACGAAGCATGGCGGGGAGGGGCATGATGAGCACGCTATTCGACGCGATCGACCGCAATCCCCTGGCAGATGCGCTGGCCGCCAAGGCAAGGGGCCAGCGGGTCATCGGCATCATCGGCGCGGGCGTGCCGATCGATCTGGTGCGCTCCACAGGCGCGTTGCCGGTGCGAATCGTTGCCGAAGCGATCGAAACACCGCTCGCCGATGACCTTGTTTCGGGCGAACCCGAAGAAATCCGGGCATTTCTGGAGCGGGGCCTCGACGGCAGCTATGCCTTTCTCGATCTTCTGATCGTTACGCGCCAGCATGAATGGCTCTATTATTTTCTGAAGGAAGCCGTGCGGATCGGCGCCGCCGATCTGCCGCCGATCCATCTGCACGATGTCGTCTTCAGCATCGAACCGATGATGCGCGCCCACAATATCGACCAGATCGAACGGCTGGTGGCAGCGCTCGCCAGGATTACCGGGGTCGATCCGCTTGGCGCCACGCTGGCGCATGCGGTCGAACTCGGCAATCTGGGCCGCGCCGCGCTCCGCAAGATCGAGCAGGCTCGCCTGTCGAACAGGCTGACGGGCGTCGATGCAACGGCCGCCATCGCCGCCAGTCTTCGCGATCCGCCCGAAATCTTTGCCGCCGCCCTGTCGCAATGGATCGACGCTCGACCTGCGCCGTCGCCCGGCCCTCGTCTCCTGCTCCTTGGCGGCCAGCCTTGGCACGCCGCGATCGAGGCGGCGGGAGCAACCGTCGTCGCCGAGGATGGCGAGTTGGGTAGTCGGTCCGCGCAGCCGGATATCGCCATCGGTGGCAATGCCGTTTCTGCGCTGCTGGATGCGACCCTCGCCGCCGCCGTCGGCCAGGATGTCCATCCACGCGAGGCGCGAACGGCCTGGGCGGAGGCGGCGATCATGCGCGACGACATTCAAGGCGTCGTCTTCGGCATTTCGCCAGCCGATCGAAAGTTCGGCTGGGATTATCCCGCACTGCGCGATCACGCGGCAGCCGTCGGGAAACCGGCGCTGCTCCTGCGCGATCCGATTGCCGAGGCGCCCGCCATCGCCGCGTTCGTCGGGCAATTCGCGTCACGGGAGCAGGCTGCATGACCGACGACGCCCGCGCACGCCACCGCGCCGCAACCCAGCTTCAGGTGACCCACAGCCTGCGCGCGCATCAGCGCCAATGGTTCGCTGACCTGCAGGCCCGCGTGGCCGATGGCGAGCCCTATATCCTGACCAGTCCGATCGCCCCGCATGAGATTTTCGAGGCGCTCGATATCCCCTTCGTCACCGACGCCTGGTATGCCGGGCTGATCGCGGCACGGCGGCAGTCTGCCCATTTTTCGCAAGTGATGACCGATCATGGCTATCATGATGGCCTGCGACGCTACACCGCGCTTGGCCTTGGCGTGGTGCTCGATGAAGGCCATCCCGACAAGCCCTGGGGCGGGCTTCCCAAGGCATCGGCGGTCGTTTCCACCAACGAAGGCGGTGGGGGGTCGTGCGAAATGGCGCGGCTGTGGGGCGTGCCTTTTCTGGGGCTCGAGCAGCCGGTGATGCGCGTCATGAACCCCGACTGGTGGTCGATGCAGCGTCGCCAATGGGAGGATTATGACGAGCCGCACCGGATCGACTTCATGGTGGCGCAGTTCGAGGCGGTCGTGGCGCTTGCCGAACGCGTCGCCGGGCGCAAGCTCGATCGGGAGCGGCTGGCCGAGATCGTCGATCGCGTCAATCGGCAGGAGGCGCATTTCGATGCGATCCGCCAGATCATCATCGATTCGCCCAAGCTGCCGGCGCGGCTTGGCGAAGTGATGAGCCAGACGATGGGCATCCAGTGGCACCGCGGCACGCCGTGGGCGCTCGACCAGGCGGCTGCCTTTCACGCAGAGGTGAAGGCTCTCGCCGATGCCGAGCAGTGGGTATGCCCCAATGAGCGCCACCGGATGATGTATGTCGGTGCCGGACTTTGGCAGAAGCTCGATTTTTTCGACTCGTTCGAGGAAAGTCACGGCGTGGTGTTCGTGCGCTCCAACTATCTGTCGATCGCGAGCGACGGATACCTCCGCTATGATTATCACGGCGATCCGATGCGCGCTTTGGCCAGCCGCTACACAGCACTTGCCAAACAGATGTGGATTCCGCCGCTCGGCGGGGCATGGGCGGTGCACGAGGCGCACCAGCACCGCGTGACCGGTGCGCTACAGCTCGAATCGAGCCGCGGCATCAGCTTCATCAGCCGCGCGCTGCGTGACGCTGGCGTGCCGGTGCTCGATCTGCCGGTCGATCCGGTCGATGCGAGGAGTTGGGACGACGACCGGATGCGGTCGCTTGTCGTCGAATTCATAGAGCGCGAGCTCGAACCGAGAGCGAGGAAGAATATCCAATGAAGCCCCTTGAAGGAGTCCGGGTCCTCGATCTCAGCCATGCATTGTCGGGCCCGACCTGCACCAACATGCTGGCGCTGCTCGGCGCCGATGTGATCAAGGTCGAGCGGCCCGGGGTGGGCGACGATTTTCGCCACTATACGGAGCATGCCGGCATGCCGGGGATGAGCGTCCCGTTCGCTGGTGCCAACACCGGCAAGAAATCGATGACGCTCGATTTCAAGAAGCCCGGCGCGATCGCGGTGATCCACAAGCTGGTCGAAAAATCCGACTTGTTCGTCGAAAATTTCCGGCCGGGCGTCGCCGCCAAGATGGGCCTCGACTACGAGAGCCTGAAGGCGATCAACCCCGGTCTCGTCTACGCGTCGATCAGCGGGTTCGGTCAGACCGGGGCGTTTCGGGACTGGACCGCCTATGACCACATCGTTCAGGCGATGTCGGGCATCATGTGGATGAACGGCGATCCCGAAGGGGAGCCGATGAAGGTGGGTTTCCCGATCATCGACACCTTTAGCGGCTATATGGCCGTTATCGGCCTGCTGGCGGCACTCCACCGACGCGACAAGACCGGAGAGGGTGATTTTGTCGACGTGGCGATGCTCGACAGCGCCTTCAGCCTGATGGGGGGCGCCATCCCCACCTATTTCTACACCGGGGAGGTTCGGGCGCGGACCGGCAACAAGGGCTATCGGCTCGTCGCCACTTCGGAAACCTACCGCACCGCCGACGGCTATATCGCGATCGGCGCCAATCATCAGCATCAGATCGAGGCGATGTGCCGGGTGCTCGATTGCGACTGGTTGATCAAGGACGAGCGGTTTGCCGATCATAAATCGAGGGTCAAGAACCACGAGGCGCTGCGCAGCGCCCTCGCCGATATTTTCGGCGATCAGAACGGCGAAGAGGTCGAACCGCGGCTCGCCGCAGCGCAGGTCCCGGTCGCGTTCGTCCGCAACCTGGGCCAGGTGCTCAATCACCCGCATTTCAAGGAGCGCGACATTTTCCTCGACGCCGAGCTGCCGGGGGCGAACGATCCGCTACGCATCGTCGGCCCCGGCTTCCAACTCGCAAGCGGCAAGCTCTCCGCCGGCCCGGTGCCCACGCTTGGGCAACACACCGATGAGGTTCTGGCCGATCTCGGTTTCGATGCCGATGCGATTGCAAGCTTGCGTGCCGAGGGAGCCGTTTGATGTTTGCCCCGGATTTGCTTGCCGGCAAGCGCATCCTCGTCACCGGTGGCGGCACCGGCCTGGGGGCCGCCATGGCCGAACGATTCGCAGAACTCGGCGCTCGGATCGTCATCTGCGGTCGCCGGCTGGACGTGCTCGAGGAGACATCGGCCAGGATCGCAAACGCGACCGGCGCGGAAATTGTGCCGCTTGCCTGCGACATTCGCGACGCGGCACAGGTCGATCGCATGCTCGACGCCATCTGGGCGACGGGACCGCTCGATGCGCTCGTCAACAATGCCGGCGCCACCTTTGTGGCGCAGACCGAGCATCTGTCACACCGCGCCGTCGATGCGGTGCTGGCCGCCTCGCTTCACGGCACGATTTATTGCACGCTCGCCACGGGAAAGCGCTGGATCGCCGATGGCCGTGCGGGATCGGTCCTGTGCATCCTGTCGACCGCGACGATCACCGGGCGCGCCTTTACCGTGCCCACCGCGATTGCCAAATCGGGCGTGCTGGCGATGATCAGGAGCCTGGCGGTCGAATGGGCATCGCGGCGTATCCGCCTGGTGGGGATCGCGCCGGGATCGATCCCGACCGCCGGTTTCCTCGAAAAGGTCGCCGCCGGGCGCGAGGAACGCGAACCCGTGATCAGCAGCAACACGCTGGAACGCGTCGGCAAGCCTGAAGAACTGGCCAATCTTGCCACCTATCTCCTGTCGCCCGCCGCCGATTACATCAGCGGGGAAATGATCGTGCTCGATGGCGCGCGCCATTTGCGCAATTCTGGCGCCGAGGATGTTCTAAAATGGACCGATGCCGAATGGGAGGCGCAACGTGCGCGGCGCTGAGGAAACATCGCGCGCGCGCATATGCGTCTACGGCGCCGGCGCGGTCGGGGGCAATTTCGCGGTTCGCCTGGCCAATGCCGGGCATTCGGTATCCGCCGTCGCGCGCGGTGCGCATCTGCAGGCGATCCGCAATGGCGGCCTGACGATGATCAGTGGCGATGCGCGCAGCACCGCGAAGATCGTCGCATCGGCGGATCCGGCGGATCTTGGCGAGCAGGATCTCGTCATCGCCACGTTGAAAGGACACGCGCTGCCCGACATGGCGGCGCGGATCGCTCCGCTGCTTGGCCCCGATACCGTCGTCCTGTTCGCGCAGAACGGCATTCCCTGGTGGTATGCCGATGGCCTTTCGCCCTCGCGGCCTGCCCCGCCCGATCTTTCGGCGCTTGATCCCGGCGGCATGTTGCGGCGCAAAATTGGCATCGAGCGGACGCTTGGCGCGGTGATTTATTCGTCGAATGATCTGGTCGAGCCGGGGGTGGTCAAGAATAATTCGCCCAGCCGCAATCGGCTGATCATCGGGGAGGTCGATGACCGTGACAGCGATCGCGTGCGCCTGCTTCGTCGATTGCTATCCGATGCCGGAATCGAATCGCCGCCGTGCGACGATCTGCGCCAGCGACTATGGGACAAGCTGATCGCGAATATCCGCGCGTCGATCCTCGCTTTTCTGACCGAGCAGACATCGCGGGAGGTGTTCGACGATCCCGATCTGCGGCCGATCGTCGATCGGCTGGGTGCCGATGCGCTCGCGATCGCCAGCGCCCACGGCATCACCTGCGTTATCGACCAGAAAGGCCCTGCGGCGGGCCATAAATCGTCGATGCTGCAAGACTATGAAAAGGGGCGCCCGCAGGAAATCTACCCGCTGATCACGATGCCCCAGGCGTTCGGCGAGATCGCCGGCGTTTCCACGCCGACCCTCGACACGATTGCGGGGCTGGCGCGCGCAAAGGCGGCTGCTCGACGGCAGCCGGCATAGCCAATATCAAGGCTTGCCGGCCAATGGCCTATCGCTTGCCTTCAAGAAAAGCCGCTACCGCCTGGCGATGTTCGGGGCTTGCATAACAGATGCCCTGCGCTGCAGCACCAGCCGACAGCACGTCGTCGATCGTCATCTCGTGGCTGCGGCTTAGGATCGATTTGGCGAGCCCGAGCGCGATTGCCGAGCCTGCGCCATAATCTGCCGCACGCTGGATCGCCGTTTCCATGAGCATGTCGTTCGGCACCACCTGGTCGACGAGTCCGATCGACAGGGCTTCATCGGCATTGACCGTGCGCCCGGTAAAGATCAGCTGTCGCGCCATCGGCAGGCCGACGCGTCGGGGCAGGAAATACATGCCGCCGCCATCGGGGATGAGCCCCCGCAGAATATAGGAATAAGCGAATTTTGCGCGGTCCGATGCGATGATCGCGTCGCAGGCGAGCGCAAGATCGGCGCCGAGGCCGGCCGCTGCCCCGTTGACCGCAGCGATCACCGGCTTTTCAAGCTTGGCGAGCACGGTGACCAGCCGGTGCGTGTTGCGGCTCTGATGCTTCCACCCCTCGGCGGCGACGATGCCGGGCTCCGATGCCAATCGCGCTTTCATGCCGGCAATGTCGCCACCTGCCGAAAAGGCCGACCCCTCGCCGGTCAACACCAGCGACTTGACCGAAGGGTCGATCGCTGCGGCTTCGAGCGCATCGATCAACGCGCCGCGAAGCGCGGTATCGACTGCGTTTCGCGCCTCAGGTCGGTTTATGCGCAATACCGCTGTCGGTCCGTGGCGATCGACAATGACAAGGTCGCTTGCATCGCTCATGAATTGACTCCTCCCCCAGTTTTTCCTGCGTTTCAGGCGCGTGGTCACGGCCTCGCTTTGATTGGGATGGCAGACGCTTTACACATCAGACTGTTTGTATGTATAGCAAATTTAGACGTCGAAAAATCGGCGCGAGATCGTGCGGCGGCTGTCGCCATCGGGGAGAGGACAAGATGACCAATCGCATTGCCGGGACCATTCTGCTGCTGCTCGCCAGCACATCAGCTCATGCTCAGACCCAGCCGCTGGCGCCTCAGCCAGCCCCACCCGTGGCACCAGCCAATGACGCGCCGCCATCAGCCCCTGCCGAAACTGCACCCGCCGACATCATCGTCACCGGGTCGCGTATTCAGGGTGTGGCACCCGTCGGCTCGAATGTTATTGCCGTCGATGCCGAGCAATTGTCGCGCCAGCCAACCGCCACGCTCACCGAATTTCTGCGCAAGGTTCCGCAGGTCCAGGGCTTTGGCGTGGATGCCTCGCAGGCGACGACGCAGGGAACGGGCGGCACCAACACGACCCGCGGCAGCGCGATCAACTTGCGCGGCCTGGGGACGGGCGCAACACTGACGCTCCTCGACGGCCAGCGTCTGCCGTCGAGCGGTGTGTCCGGCAACTATATCGATCCCAATGCCATCCCGGCGATTTCGGTCGAGCGCGTCGAAGTCGTCGCTGATGGTGCGTCGGCGATTTATGGCTCCGATGCCGTTGCCGGGGTCGTCAATTTCATCACGCGCAAGGATTATGACGGCGTGCTGGCGCGCGGTCGCTATGGCTTTGCTGACGGCTATTATGTCGCTCAGGGCGGCGTCGTCATCGGCAAGCGTTGGTCGACCGGCGGTTTTGCCGTCAGCTATGAACATAGCGAAAGCGACAATCTGAACGGTGGCGAGCGGGATTATGTCCGCTCCGATCTGCGCGCTTTCGGTGGCGCCGATTACCGCAACAGCCAGTGTACGCCGGGCAATATCGTCGTCAGCGGCATCCCCTATGCCATCCCCGCAGCCGGGGTCACGCCCGCCACGGCGAGCACGCTGGTGCGCAACACGCGCAATTTCTGCGAAAACCTGCGTTTCGGTGACATCCTGCCGGCGGAGAGCCGCGACAGCTTCATCTTCAACGCGCATCAGGAAATCGTCAGCGGTTTGACGCTGTCGGGGCAGGTCGCGTTCAGCAACCGCAGCTACATCGCCAAGGCATTGCAGCAAGGCTCGACATCGAACCTCGTCAACCTGACGGTTCCTCGCACGAATGCCTATTATGTCATTCCACCGGGCACCAACCCGGCAAGCGAAACGGTGGAATATGATTTCACCCGGGAATTGGGGCTGATCAACCAGACGGGCTACACCAACGATCGCCGGTACAGTCTTGGCCTTGAATGGAAAATCACGCCGGGTTGGCAGGCAAACCTTGCTGCGTTCTACGGGGTGGACAGCAGTGCCCAGGTCACGCGCCGCGTCGATGCGACCGCGCTTGCGACGGCATTGGCCAGCGCCAATCCGGCGACCGCGTTCAATCCCTATGGCGGCACGAACAGCCAGGCTGTTCTCGATTCGATTTTTGTCGGCATCTTCAATCCGTATGCGATCAACCGGACACGGGGCGTGTCGGGCAATATCAGCGGCAAACTATTCTCGCTGCCGGGGGGCGCGGTTCGCCTTGCCCTTGGTGCCGAATATGTCCGCTATACCATCGATGGCGGGTCGGCGATCGGCAACGTGAACACGCCGGCCTTGCTGTTCCAGAAGCAGGAGCGTGACCAGCGTTCGGGCTATGGCGAATTGTTCGTCCCGATCTTTGGATCGAGCAACGCCACGCCCGGCTTCGAACGCCTCGAATTGTCGATTGCCGGCCGTATCGACGATTATAGCGATGTCGGATCGACCACGAACCCAAAGATCGGCGTCAATTGGTCGCCCGTTGGTGGCCTGGTGCTGAAGGGCAGCTATGGCACCTCGTTCCGCGCGCCTTCGCTTCAGGATCTGCCACTGTTGCGCACCGGTGCCGGTCTTGCCGTTGTCACGTGGCTCGATCCGCTGTCGCCGACGGGTAGCAGCGTCGGGCTGTCGCTGAATGCCGGCAATCCCGCCCTTACGCCCGAAAAAGCAGCGACATGGTCGGGCACGGTCGAGTTGAAGCCAGTGGCTTTGCCGGGGTTCGCGCTGTCTGCGACCTATTTCAACATCAACTATTCCGGCGTGATCTCGTTTCCGCCGCGCACCAATAACAGCTTGCTCGATCCCAACTACGCGTTCGTGGTGACACGCAACCCGAGCGACGCCTTGATCAATTCCTACCTTGCGCAAGGTTTTACCATTGCCGGCATTCGTCCGCCAACGGTCGCGTTCCTGTATAACGGGCAGGCGCGAAATCTTGGCTCGATAACCAATGACGGCTTTGATTTCACCGCCAGCTATTCGCGCGACACATCAATCGGCCGGTTCGGCGTCGATTTGAACGGCACCTATCTGCTGAGTTACAAATTCGCCATCAGCCCGGTCGCGGCGCCAGTCGATCAGAAGGGCAACATCAATTACCCCGTCGATCTGCGTTTCCGGTCGTCAGCCAACTGGTCGAAGCATGGCGCGTCGGCTGAAGTGACGCTCAACTACGTCAATGGCTACAACAATAATCTGGTGACGCCGATCCAGCGCGTCAGCTCGTGGACGACCTTCGATGTGCATGTCGGCTATGAATTTCAGGAAGACAGCCGGATATTGCGGGGGTTGGCGCTGAGCATCGATACAACCAACATTTTCGATGTGAAGGCGCCGTTCGTGAATATCCAGAACGGTTTCGACCCGGGCCAGGCAAGCGCGCTTGGTCGCTTCGTCAACTTTACGCTGACCAAGAAGTTCTGAGCTTGGCATGACGACGCCCGAGGCGCGGCAATTGGGCGATGAGGCGGAGCAATCGCCCCTCGCGCGCTATCGGGGGGAGCGGCCCCCGGCGGCGGCGTGGTTCCAGCGTGCGCTGGCGATCGCGCCCGAACGGTCGACCTTCGATGTCGCCGGGACGCCGATCGAGCTGTTGACCTGGGGAGAGATCGGCAAGCCCGGCCTGCTGTTTCTTCACGGCAATGGTGCGCATGCCGGCTGGTGGGAGTTCATCGCGCCGTTTTTCGCCGGTACGCATCGCTGCGCTGCGATCAGCTGGTCGGGGATGGGAGGATCGGGGTGGCGAGAAAGCTATTCGATCGCTGCCTTTGCCGATGAAGTGCTCGGCGCCATCGATGCGGCTCAGCTCGACCGCGCCGGCAAGCCGATGTTGATTGCGCATTCCTTCGGCGGCTCGCCGGCGATGGTGGTGGGGGCCAATCATGCGGACCGGATCGCGGGCATCATCCTGATCGACAGCTTCGTCATTCGCACGGGGCCGGGGCCACGCTGGACGAGCACTGGCGCACCGACCCGGCGCTACGCCACGGTCGAGGAGATACTGGCGCGCTATCGCTATGCCCCGCTCCAGCCCTGCGACCATCCCGAGATCACCGATCACATCGCGCGTGGCTCGATCCGCCATGTCGATGCGGAAGGCGATCTGCCCGCCGGCTGGACCTGGCGCTTCGATCCGGGGCTATGGGCGAACATGGACCGTGCCGGCATGCCCGAAATCGTCGCGCGGGTTTCGGTGCCGGTCGCGTTGCTGTTCGGCGAAGACTCCGGATTGGTGAACGCCGAGAGCGTGGCCAATATGCAATCGCTGCTGGCCGATTGTCCGATCGCGATCAGCATCCCGCATGCCCGCCACCATGTGATGGTCGATCAGCCGATCGCGCTGGTGTCGGCGCTGCGCGTCACAGTTCAAGCATTGGCGGTTCTCGAGGAGAGACGATGAGAATTTGGCATAGTGAAGTCGCTGGTGGTCCCGCTTCGATGACGATCGCCGATGTCGACGCGCCGCAAGCGGCACCCGGTGAGGTGGTGGTCGACGTCCGCGCCTGCGGTATCAATTTTCCGGACAGCCTGATCATCCAGGATCTCTATCAGTTCAAGCCGAAGCGCCCTTTTGCGCCGGGTGGGGAGGTCGCCGGCATCGTGTCGTCGATCGGCGATGGCGTCACCAACTTTGGGGTCGGCGATCGGGTCATCGCCCGCACCGGCTGGGGTGGCCTTGCCGAACAGATCGCCGTCGAGGCGGGGCGATGCGTCAAGATGCCCGATGCGATGCCCTTTGACGAAGGCGCGGCGTTCCTGTTCGCCTATGCAACGACCTATCACGCGATGAAACAACGGGCACGGTTGGCGGCGGGCGAGACCGTCCTCGTGCTCGGCGCGGCGGGGGGGACGGGGATGTCGGCGATCGAGATCGCCAAGGCATTCGGCGCGCGCGTCATCGCTGCCAGCTCGAGCGATGAGAAGGCGGCCTTTGCGCGGACGTGCGGCGCCGACGACACGATCGTCTATCCCGCTGGGGCGCTCGACAAGGACCAGTCCCGCGCGCTTGGCGAGGCGTTCAAGGCCGCGGCGCCGAACGGGTTCGACGTCGTGTACGATCCCGTCGGTGGCGATTATGCAGAACCGGCGTTGCGCTCGATGGCGTGGAAAGGCCGCTATCTTGTCGTCGGCTTTACGGCAGGGATCCCGCGACTGCCCTTCAATCTGCCGTTGCTCAAAGGGTGTGAGATCGTCGGCGTTTTCAACGGCGGCTTCGTCGCCAACGAACCCGGCGTTGCCGCCACCAATACCGGCGAGCTGCTCGAATTATATCAGGCGGGCAAATTGCGGCCCCGAATAACGCGTCGCTTCGCATTCGAAGATGCGCCGCAAGCCATCGAGGCGATCGCCGGCCGAACGGCGATGGGCAAGCTTGTGGTCGAGATTGCGGCATGACGGGCAATGCCGCGCTCGACAGGCTGGTCGCCGCCTATGACGATCGGCTGGGCGAGGCGCGGCGTCGCAAAGCCGCCGGGGCGACGATGATCGGCTATTTCCTGAATTCGATCCCGGTCGAGATTATCTACGCCGCCGGGCTCGATTGCGTCCGGCTGGTCGGCGATCCCGGTCGCCGGGCAGCGATCGCCGATAGCTATATGGAAGAATATATGGACGGCGAAATCCGTTCGATCTTCGGCTCGGTCCTCACCGGGGAATTCTCGTTCGTCGATCTGCTGGTGATCCCGCGTTCGTCGGAGGTGTATCTCCAGCTCTATTATTTCCTCCGCGAAATGCCCGCCTGGGAGGCCGATGCGCCGATCCCGGCGACGTATCTGTTTGACCTGCTGCAGTCGCCGCATTGGCTCACCGCGCGTTATGACGAGGGGCGGATGCGTGCCTTCGCCGCTCGGACGGAGGCGCTTGGTGGCCGTCCGATCGATGACGAAAGTCTCGCAAGCGCGATCGACCGGATTAACCGATTGCGCACCCGCCTGCAGGCCGCGAGCGCATTGTGGCGCACCGGTGCAGCCGCGATCAACGGCGTCGATGCGCTCAAGGTGATCGGCGCGGCGTCGATCCTTCATCCCGATGACGCGATCGCCGCGCTCGACGCCTTGATCGCCGACCCGCCGGCGCGATCCGAAACATATCGCCCCCGGCTGATGCTTAAAGGTAGCCCCCAGTCCGATCCCCATGTGACCGCATTGATCGAAGCGGCGGGAGCAAGCGTCGTCGCGCATGATCACGTCGCGGGCGACCCGACTTTTCGGTCGCTGGTCCGCTGTGACGGCGATCCGTGGGAAAATCTTGCCGCGCATTATCAGCGCAATATTCCGGGGCCACGCGTCCACCCCCAGGTCGATCAGGACGCGCACTTCGTTGCACTGGCGGAAGCCGCCAAGGTCGACGGCGTCGTCTTCTTTCATGACGAGTGGGACGATACGCTTGGCTGGGAATTTCCCGATCAGCGCAAATTGCTCGACGATCGGGGCATCCCGCTGCTGTTCATGAAGCGACAGCCCTATTTCGATCCCCCGCGCGATGATCAGCGCGCCGCGATCGCTCAATTCGTCGCCACGCTCGCGAAGGAACCTGCGCGATGACCGCTGCCCCCGTCGACACGCGCATGGCCGCAACGCACGCGGCCAACGCCTATCAAAAGGCCGGTCAGGCGCAGTTCCGCGAGCGCGTGATCGCCGGCGGCGACCCTTATGTCATCGCCGAGGCCGTCACGCCGCACGAGATATTCCACGCGCTCGGCATCCCGGTGATTTCGCTGCCTTGGTATTCGGCGATCATCGCCGCGAAGCAGCTGTCCCCCTATTATTTCCAGCTGATGGATGAGCTCGGTTATCATGACGGGTTGCCGCGATACGGCTCGCTGCCCTTCATGACGACGCGCGACGGCAACCCCGATCGCGCGCCCTATGGCGGGTTGCCCAAGCCCTTGATGATCATGGAGCGGCTGCGCGGCGATTATGGACAAAAGATCGGGGAGCAATGGGCCCGCGCCTTTGGCGGCGTGCCGCTCGTGTCGCTCGACAGTTCGTCGCTCGAACAGCTCGACAGCCCATGGTTCGAGCGCAACCAATATGATTGGGAAGCACTCTATCAGTCGCATCGGCTGGATTTTCAGGTTGGGCAGCTCAACCGGGTCATTGCGCTGGCCGAGGCGCTGACTCACCGCTCGCTAGACCCGGACGAGCTGCGCGCGGTCATGCACCGCGTCAATCTGGCCGGTGAGCAGGTGGACCGCGCCAAACGGATCATCGGCGGTGCCAAGCCCGTGCCCGTGTCGCTCCCCGAACAGCTCACCAACATCATGGCCGCGACATGGAACCGCGGCGGGCAGTGGGCTGTCGATCATCTGACGGCCTATTGCGACGAGCTGGAAGAGCGCGTCGAGCAAGGTTATGCGATCTGCCCGGGCGAAAAAGTGCGGCTGCTATGGGTCAACAACGGCCTGTGGTTCAACACCGCCTTCTACCGCGCGTTCGAGGAGCGCTATGGCGCGGTATTTGTCTGGTCGATGTATTCGAATTTTCTGTCGGACGGATACCGCAAATATTTTGGCCCCGACGCGCCCGGCAACCCCGATCCGCTGCGGGCACTTGCGGCACGCCATATCAGCATGAACGAACAGCTCCATCTTCCCGGCTGGATGGCGGAGTGGATTATCCAGCAGGCAAAGGATTATCAGTGCGACGGCGCCGTCATTCTGGTGCCGATCGGTGACCGGATGAGCTCCTTTGGCACCAAGATCTGCGAAATGGCGCTGGAAAAGGCCGGCATTCCGACGCTGTCGCTGACCGCCAGCATGGTCGATTCTAGATTGTGGGACAACGACGCGATGATCGCTAAGGTCGGTGGCTTCATCGAGGAGCGCATCAAGACGTGAACAGCCCGGCGGTATCCAAACAGCCTCCCCCCGATGATCAAGAAGCGGAAGGCGCGAGAAGATTCGGGATCGGCGTGCTCGAGGATGTGCTCGTTTTCCGATTGCGCCGTATCCGCAACTACCTGACCGATAGTTTCCGCTCCGGCGACTGGCGGGATGGCCTGCGCCCCGGTGAATTCACGACGCTTGCGCTCATCGTCGCCAATCCGGGCATTTCCCAGATCGATCTGGCGCGCGTCGGCGGTTTCGATCAGACGTCGCTGGTCGGGATCATCGATGATTTAGAACGACGGCAATGGGCCGCGCGCAGCAAGAACCCGGGTGATCGACGTCGCCATTGTATCGAACCGACCGATGCCGGCAGGGAGGCGGTCAAGATGCTGCTCGGCCGCGCGCTCGAAAACGAACAGGCAGCGCGCGAAGCACTGACGCCCGACGAACTCCAGATATTCGTGCGTGCGCTCGATAAAATCTACCACCGCCTGTTCGACGACGCCTGATACCGGTTCGTTATCATCTCCAATGAGACCGCTGCCGCAAACGCCGTTTTATCGGTTGAACAGCACCGCAACGGCAGTTATGTTGCATAACAAATACGGAGAGGGATGATGGCTACTCGGGTTTCTTTGCGCGTGGGCGGGGCCAACCGCGACACAACGGCCAGCTTTGATCGCCATGATCCTGTCACCGGTGCGCTGGCGACGACGGCGCCGGCGGCGACGGTCGCCGATGCCAATGCTGCGTGCGATGCGGCTGCGCTGGCGTTTCCCGCATGGTCGGCGCTGGGCCCCAATGCGCGGCGCGGCGCGCTGAACAAGGCAGCCGATGCATTGGAGGCGCGCGCGCCGCAATTCGTCGATGCGATGATGACCGAGATCGGCGCGACCGAGGGGTGGGCACGGTTCAACCTGATGCTCGCCGCCGGCATCGTTCGCGAAGCGGCAGCGATGACCACGCAGATCGGTGGCGAGGTCATTCCGTCCGACAAACCCGGATGCATCGCGATGGCGCTGCGTGAACCGGTTGGCGTCATGCTCGGCATCGCGCCCTGGAACGCGCCGATCATATTAGGTGTACGTGCGATCGCGATGCCGCTCGCCTGTGGCAATACCGTGGTGCTCAAGGCATCGGAGCAATGCCCGGGAACGCATGCCCTGATCGTCGAAGCGTTCGAAGCGGCGGGGCTGCCGCCCGGCACGGTCAATCTGATCACGAATGCGCCGTCCGACGCCGGGGCGATCGTCGGGGCGATGATCGATCATCCGGCAGTCCGCCGTATCAATTTCACGGGATCGACGGCGGTGGGCAAGATCATCGCCCAGCGCGCCGCGGGCCATTTGAAACCGGTGCTGCTCGAACTTGGCGGCAAGGCGCCGCTGATCGTTCTGGAAGATGCCGATCTCGACGAGGCCGTAAAGGCTGCTGCCTTCGGCGCCTTCATGAACCAGGGCCAGATCTGCATGTCGACCGAGCGGATCATCGTGGTGGATGCGGTCGCCGATGCGTTTGTCGAGCGATTTGCGGCCAAGGTCGCCCAGATGCCCGTCGGCGATCCTCGCGCGGGCAACACGCCGCTCGGCGCCGTGGTCGATCGCAAGACGGTCGATCATGTGCAGTCGCTCGTCGCAGATGCCGTGGCGGCCGGCGCCGTCATGATGGTCGGCGGGGAGACAGACGGCGTTTTGATGCCGGCGCATGTCATCGACAAAGTGACGCCGGAGATGAAGCTTTTTCGCGACGAAAGCTTCGGACCGGTCGTCGGCATCACCCGCGCGCGCGATGAAGATCATGCCGTCGAGCTTGCGAACGACACCGAATACGGGCTGTCGGCGGCGGTGTTCACCAGGGACATTGCGCGCGGGCTCGGCGTCGCCCGCAGGATCAAGAGCGGCATCTGTCACGTCAACGGCCCGACCGTGCATGACGAGGCACAGATGCCCTTTGGCGGCGTCAAGTCATCGGGTCATGGACGCTTCGGCGGCAAGGCCGGCGTCGACAGCTTCACCGAACTTCGTTGGATAACGATCGAAACGGTGCCGGGTCATTACCCGATCTGATCATTCAGGCCCTGTCGGGGCTCACCCATCTAGCCATCACATCTGACAGAATGGAATCGCCATGACCAATCTCTCCCCCAACGGCGTCGTCTCTTACGAAGTGGTTGACCGCATCGCCTGGGTGAAATTCAACCGTCCCGACAAACGCAATTGCATGTCTCCGACGCTCAATCGCGACATGTTGGTGGTGCTCGACCTGCTCGAATTCCGCGACGATGTCGGTGTGTTGGTACTGACGGGAGAGGGGACTGCCTGGTCTGCGGGCATGGACCTCAAGGAATATTTTCGCGAATCCGAAGCGCAGGGACTCGGCATGACCCGTTCGGTGCAGCGCGAGGCCTATAGCTGGTGGCGGCGGTTGCGCTGGTATCAGAAGCCGACCATCGCCATGGTCAATGGCTGGTGTTTCGGTGGCGGCTATGGCCCGCTGTTCGCGTGCGACCTGGCCTTTGCCGCCGACGAGGCGCAATTCGGTTTGTCCGAAATCAATTGGGGCATTCTTCCCGGCGGCGGCGCGACGAAGGTCGCGCACGAGCTGCTCCCGTTCCGCAAGGCAATGTACCACGCGATGATGGGGGAAAATGTCGACGGGCAGACGGCGGCGGCATGGGGCCTGGTCAACGAATCGCTTCCGCTCGAGGCGTTGAAAGACCGGGTGATCGAGGTCGCTAATGTGCTGATCAAAAAGAACCCGGTTGCCCTTAAAGCCACCAAGGACGCGATGCGCCGCGTCGGCACGATGAGTTACGACGACGCCGAGGATTATCTGATCCGCGCGCAAGAAGCCGCCAACAGTTACGATAATGAGGGTCGCAAGGAAGGGATCAAGCAGTTCATCGACGACAAGACCTTCAAGCCGGGCCTTGGCGCTTATGATCTGGTGAAGAAGGCGGGTTGACCGGCGCCTGCTTGCGCCACGTGCGGCGCGACCGGCCGGCTGAACCAGCCACGCAACATGATAGGGTCGATCGTGACAGCTGAGATATCCATCCGCCCCAGATCGCGCTCGCTCGATTGTCTGCTTCGGCCGCGGTCGGTTGCGATTTTGGGCGTTTCCGAAAAGCCCGGTGCGCTTGGTAACGCCGTGCTGACCAACCTGGAACGTCACGGCTTTGCCGGCGACATCCATCTGGTCAATCCAAAGCACGACATGCTCTGGGATCGGCCCTGTTTCAGGTCGGTCGATGATCTCCCCGACGATGTCGATGCAGCGGTTCTGGCAATTCCCGGCGGTGTGGTGCTCGAGACGGTTCGTGGCCTTGCGGCGCGCGGCGTGGGGGCCGCAATCATCTTTTCCGCCGGTTTTGCCGAAGGCGGCGAGGAGGGACTTGCTGCGCAACGCGAACTGGCGCGCATCGCAGCCGATTCGGGGATGGTGATCGAGGGGCCCAACTGCCTCGGGATGGTGAACTATCCAGCCGGCATCCCGCTGACCTTTGTCGAGACCCCGGTGCCGCCCGGGGATCGCGAGGCGACGATCGGCATCGTGTCGCAATCGGGCGCGATGGCGGTCGTGCTGGGGACGACGCTGATGGCCAAGGGGCTCGGCATCACGCTGTCGGTGTCGACCGGCAATGAAGCGGCCAGCGGGGTCGAGGATTATGTCGAATATCTGCTTGGCGATGCCGATACGCGAGTCATCGGCATGATTGTCGAGCAGTTCCGCAAACCGGCGCGGTTTCTCGAGCTTGCCCAACGTGCCCATGCCACCGGCAAGACGATCGTGTTGCTCCACCCGGGCAAAAGCAGTGCAGCGCGTCATTCGGCGGCGACGCACACCGGCGCGATGGCCGGCGACTATCAACTGATGAAAGCCAAGGTCGAACGCGCCGGCGTACTGCTGGTCGATAGCCTTGAGGAATTGGGCGACGTCCTCGATCTGGCGGTGCGCTGTGGCTCGATCTGGACGGGCGGGACCGCGGTGCTCACCGAATCCGGCGCCTTCAAAGCGCTTGCGCTCGATTTGTGCGGCGTCCTCGATCTGGCGCTGCCTGCGCTGTCGTCGGCGACCAGCGATCGTCTGCGTGCAGCGATTCCTCCCTTCATTCCGGTCAGCAACCCGATGGATTTGACGGCGCAGGCATTGGTCGATCCTGATCTGTATCGACGCACGCTGGAACCGTTGCTCGATGATCCGAGCATCGGCAGTATCATTTTGGGGATCATCCAGACCGACGCTGCAACCGCTCACCTGAAATTCCGTCCGATCATCAGCGCAATCGAGGCGCTCAAACCCCAAAAGCCGATCATCTTTGCGGGATTGGATGACGGGGCCGAAGTGCCGCCCGAATATGTCGCAAGCCTGCGCGCCCTTGGAACGCCCTATTTCGGATCGCCTGACCGCGCGTTCAGGGCGGTGGCGCAAATGACGCGGGCCGCACTGCGTGGCGCCGCAAGCGTCGACTACGAGCCGATCGTCATGGAGTTGCCGATGGGCGGCGTGATCGCCGAATATCGCGCAAAGCAATTGATGGCGCCGTTCGGCATCAAATTCCCCGCCGGGCATTTTGTCAGAACCGTCGGAGAGGCCGTCGCGGCTGCCGATGTGCTCGGCTATCCCGTCGTCATCAAGGCGCAGGCACAGGCGCTCCCGCACAAGAGCGACGCTGGCGGGGTGATCCTTGGTCTCGGCACCGCCGACGCGCTTCGCCAGGGGTGGGCAACGCTTGCTGCCAATATCGCGGCCAATGCGCCCGGTCTCATCCTGGACGGCGTGTTGGTGGAGGCAATGGGGGAGCGTGGTACCGAGCTGATCATCGGTGCCAAAAACGATCCCGACTGGGGCCCCGTCATCCTTGTCGGCTTCGGCGGCGTGCAAGCCGAGATTCTTCAGGATGTGCGCTTGCTGCCGTTAGACCTGCGGCGGGAAGAGATTGTCGCAGAACTCGGCAAGCTCAAAAGCGGTGTCCTTTTCAATGGCTATCGCGGGTCGCCAGCGCTTGATGTCGATGCCGTCGCGGACCTCATCGTCGCGCTCGCCAGGGTGCTGCTTGGGACGCCGTCCATTCGGGAAATCGACCTCAATCCCGTCATCGTTTATCCGGTCGGCAAAGGCGCGATGGCGCTCGATGCGTTGATTCTGGGTGCGGATTAACGTTCACGCGCCTCGATCTTGCCGAGCAACGCGACAAGTTGCCTGCGCTCGGCTTGCGTTAGGTTGGACAGGGTCTGATCCTCATGGGCCTCGATCTTGACTAGGCAATCGGCCAGCATCGCTTCACCGGCCGGTAACAACGTCAACGCGAACGCCCGACGATCCTCGCTGGCAGTTTGCCGATCGATCAGGCCGGCGTCGACCAGCTGGTTGATCAACGACACCATATTGGCCCGCTGAATGCCGAGCGACCGGCCCGCAGACCCCTGATTGATGCCCGGATTGGCGCCGACCACCGACAGGATCGCAAACAACAGCTGGCGCATGCCGGTGCCTTCGACCGCGCGCGTGAAATCGTTCGTGAATACCCCGAGAGCGCGCCGCAAATGATATCCCGTCAGCGAGTCCAGCACGCCAACTGGCGCCTCGTCTTCGGAAACCCTGTCCAACTCCTCGGCCAAAATACTCGCCCTCTCGTCACCATCTCTCGCCAAGCGCCATCTCCTTTCTCGCTACTGGCAGTCGCATGCGAAGCCCTCTCCCCACAATGGCCGCAAACCTTTGGGAGGCATGGCCTAACTAGCCCGTGAAAGCTACTCGGCCAGTGCGTCTGAAGGCGCTCCATGTAGCTTTCGCGATCAACGATGTCGCGCAAGAGATCGAAGCACTTGTGGACATTTGTACGCCATGATCCAAATTCTATAGTGCTTTGTCCCGGATAAATCTCAGCCCCGGCTCCGCTCCAATATTTTTGGGAGCAAGCGGCTGTTTTCCAATGAACTTTGGTGCGCTGGCTATTCGGTTACGTTCGAGGGAGGTGTCAGTCTGATGCGAACTCGTCTCCCCATGACGCAGTTGGGTCTTGACGTTCACGCCTAGATCGCGAGCGATTGCCATTCAGCTATGGCGACTCCTCCGGCGCAACGCTTTACCAGTCGAGGTCGGCGAGCAGGCCGGCATAGACCTCGATCCCGTCCCAAAGGTTGCCGAGCCGCAGATTTTCATTCCGCGCATGCTGGTTGTCGTCGTAATTGGCGATGCTGACACCGACCATCGGTGCGTTCAGCGCGTCGACGACCTCTGCGAAGCCCGAACTCGCCCCGACGATCGGCAGCTTGATAACGGGCGTGCCGGTCGTGCGACCGATCGACGCGGCGACGGCAAGTGCAGCGGGGGTATCGAGCGGCGTCATCGTCGCCACCGACCCGCCGGCCTCCCAATCGAGCCGCAAAACCTTGGGATTGGCAAGCCGCGTCGCAGCGTCCGGCGCCGCGTGCACGATCGTCCATCCCCGGGTGGTGAGATACGCCTCGGTCAGCGTCTTGACGCGCGCCGGGGTCTCCCCGGGAGCGAGACGGAAATCGACCGAAACAGTGGCTTCGGTCGCGATGGCGTTTGCCGCGTTGGGGCCGTCGTCGCCAGCATGGATGGCGCGGATATTGAGCGTCGGCTTCAGATACCCATCGGCGAGCCGTGCAGGCCCGATTGTGCGGCCAAGCAGCAGCGCAGCCTTCAGCTCGGCCTCGACAGGCGGCATCGCGTCTAGCGCGGCGCTGACCGGAGTCACGTCGTCATAGATGCCGGGGATTTTGATCTGGCCGTCGTCGTCACGTAATTGCATGACCAGGTCGGCTGCCATGACCGCGGGGCTCGGCACCCAGCTACCATAATGCCCGTCGTGGAGTGGCTTGGCAGGGCCGTAGATCGTGGCGACGAAGCTGGTGATGCCACGATTGCCACCGTTGATCGCCTGGCGCCCCGATTGGTGCATCGGTCCATCCCCCATGATCAGCAGGTCGCTGCGGAGTTGATCACGGTGTGTGCGCACGATCGACGCGAAATTTGGCGATCCTTGCTCCTCCTCGCCCTCGTAGAGCACCTTGATGTTGACCGTCGGGGCGATACCGGCGGCCTTCAGCGCATCGAGTGCCGACAGCATCGCCATGATCGATGCCTTGTCGTCGCCGGTGCTGCGGGCATAGAGGCGCGATTCACGGTCAAGCGGGGCGGCGGGGTCGATGACGGCACTAGCCGGGGGTGCGCTGCGAAGCGTCGGGGTGAACGGGGGTGACAGCCAGCCCTTCTGCCCGATCGGCTGACCGTCATAATGGGCGTAGAACAGCACCGTCCGTTTGCTTGCAGGCGACATCCGTTCGGCAAAGACCGTCGCCGGCGTGCCGGGTGAGGCGCGCAGCAATTGGGCGCGGAATCCCCGGGCTTCGAGCTGGCGCACAATATAGGCCGCGTTGGCGTCGGCATCGGCGAGCGTCGTCGCGACGTTGGGCATCGCGAGGAAGGTACTGAAGTCCTGAAGGATTTGGTGCTCATGCGCTACGCGCCACGCCCGCACCGCGTCGCGCGGGGTGCCGGCGGCGGCCGGGCCGGCGACCACCAGGGACAAAGCGGCGAGGAAGAAAGGCGATCGCTTCATCATCGGTTCCTTACGCGGTAGATCATCAGCAGTTGGCCCGTTGCCATTAGTCGCCGTCGATGCCGCCGCTTGCAAGATCGAATTGATCCGGGTGGTGATGTCAGTCCAACGCGAACCGGTCAGCCCATGATCGGATCGGGTCTTTGATATGGCTGGTTATCTTATGAGCGATTGCCGCCCGGCTAGCCCGGCTGAGTGTCATCCTTTTGGGCCGCTCTGTCGGTCAGGCGGCGTGCGAGATTGAAATGACTGTCTACATTGACGTGAACGTCGGGGAATTTTTGGAGCGTTTTGTTTCGCCTTAATTGGAGGCCACCCCGTTAGTCTGGCAAAGCCGTCGGGGTCATTGCCGTGCACGCGTGCCAAGCCGCCAGGCCTGCGAGTTTTTGTAGCGTCAAATCTCGGTCGCGGCACGGCGGCTGGGAAATGCTCCGTTCGCGTTCGCTCAGGAATTTGGCGGCAGGCGCGGCAGATATTCCAGGAATTGCGCTGCGGCGGCCGAAAGCAGGCCGTGATTTCGCCGATAGATAAAAAAACGGCGACCCAGCCTTAGTTCTGCCACCGGCAATATGGCAACGGCGCCGACCGCCTCCTCAAAGGCGATCAGCGGGCGCGGCAGCCATCCTAGATAGCGTGTCTGGACGACGAACGCCGCGATTGCGCTTGGCGACCAGGTCTCGACGACCACACGCGGCAATTGGGCGCCAATGTCGCGCAAGGTCCGCTCGAACAGGTCGCGGGGCGTGGCGCCCTTCGGCGGCATGATCCATTCCTCCCCAAGTACGTCGGCGAGGCTTGGGGCATCCAGAGAAGCCAGCGGATATCGCATCCGCAAAAGACTTCATAGCTGTCGTCGAAGCGGCACTCGCCGATGGGTGTAATATCGGCATCGCCGACATTGCCAGCAATCAGCAGGTCGATTTCGCGATCCTCGAGCGCCCGTACGAGGCGGTCATCGACGCCTTCGAACACGGTTACTTGGAGCATGGGCGACTGGCGCAATAGCGCTGCGACAGCGTGCGGCAGGATACTGCGCGTCACCGCCGCGACCGCACCGACGCGGACTTCGCCTTGCTTCAGCCCGCGCAATCGGTCCAGCGCATCGACCGCCTGTGCCATTTCGAAGACGAGCAGTCGTGCGTGCGGAATGAGCGCCTTACCGGCAGCGGTCGGCTGCATGCCCACCCCGATGCGCTCGAACAATGCCTGCCCCAGTCGCTGTTCGATCCGCTGGATCAAGCGGCTGAGCGCGGGCTGGCTGAGGTTGATCGACAGCGCAGCGCGCCCGAGAGTGCCGGTATCGACGACGGCAAGAAAGCATTCGATATCGCGCGCGGATAGAGCCATGCGACATTTGCATGGGAAAAGCGGAGTTTTGCAATAGGCCGCATCTGCTGTTCCCGATATTGCCCATTCTGGGCCATTCCAACGAGCCCCGATAATGATGGAGCGGGAATGCACTGGGGCGACACGATGTCGGTCAGAGAAGCGACGATGTCGTTGCTGCGGTCGTTCGACATGAAGGTGATATTCGGCAATCCGGGATCGACGGAACTGCCGATGTTTCGTCAGCTGCCCGACGACATGAGCTATGTGCTTTGCCTTCAGGAATCGGTCGCGATGGCGATGGCTGACGGCTACGCGCAAGCAACCCGCAACGCCGCTTTCGTGAATTTGCACTCGGCGGCCGGGGTTGGCCATTCGCTTGGCAACGTGTTTACAGCCTACAAGAACCAGACACCGCTGGTCATAACCGCTGGTCAGCAGGCCCGCTGGTGCTGTCAGTCTAACGCGAACCAGTCTCTCCACGATCCAGTTCGGGCTTTGAGGCGGAATCCTATCCGGCGAGCGACTGCCACTCGGCCAGTGCGGCCGAGCGGCGTTCCTTGTAGGTCTGGCGATCGACGATGTGGCGTTCGAGATTGAAGTGATTGTGGACGTTGGCATGGACTGAGGCGAACTTTTGTAGCGTCTTCATTCGCCTGAACCTGAGCATCGCCCGCTCTCGTCGTCGAAAGGGCAGGTGGCTGTTCTCAACCCGATTGTTGGCCCAGCGACCGACCTCCTGCTTATCGGCATTGCCGAGTTCGTTCATCGCTGCCCGGTAGGAGCGCAGTCCGTCGGTCGTGATCGCAGCGGGTGACCCGTGGCACTTCAGCGCCTTTTTTATGAAGGTGAGCGCCGCGTTCTTGTCCCGCGTCCTGGTGATGTAGCTCTCAAGGATCTCGCCCTCGTGATCGACGGCGCGCCAGAGGTAGACCATCTCGCCATTGAGTTTCACGTACATCTCATCGAGATGCCAGCGCCAGTGGCGAAAGCCGCGCATCCGGCTGACACGCGCGCGCCGTATGTCGCCGGCGAACACGGGTCCGAACCTGTTCCACCACATCCGCACTGTCTCGTGGCAAACGTCGATGCCGCGCTCGAACAGCAGGTCCTCGACGTTGCGCAGCGATAGCGGGAACCGGACGTACATCATTACCACGAGGCGGATTACTTCGGGCGACGAATTGAAGCGGCGGAACGGGCTAGCGGGCAGGGCTCTCGATTTGCGGCTCATCCGCAATGAATAGCGGATGCCTCGTTGGTCTGACAGCGCCCGCCGCACGGAGCGCGCCGCCACATTGCTTTGACAGAACGGCCACGAATTGCGATTGGCGGGGACCATCATGAATAGTCACCGGACCGCAGGGCAGCGCATCGGTATCAGTCGCGAAAGCCTGGTGCATCTTGCCGCCGACCTCGCCGACCAGGAGGGCGTGGCGGCGGTCACGCTTGCCCGGCTGGCGGTGATGAGTGACGCCCGCACGCCCACGATATCGCATCATGTCGGCAGCTTGCGGCAGTTGCGGGCCGATATCGCCTTGCTGGCCGTCGAGCAGTTGACGGATGCGGTGCAAATCGCAGGCGCTGGCAAGCAGGGCGAGGAAGCGGTGCGCGCCATGTACCGCGGCTATCGCGCGTTCGTCCACGCACATCCGGGGCGTTATACTGCGTCGATCGAGACGCCCGACCCAAATGACGCGCGACGGCTGGCGGTGGCGGGTCGACTTGCCGAGCATTTGCGCGATGTGTTCGGTCAGATTGGGCTGCACGGCGACGACGCGGCACGCGCGGCGCGGCTCCTGCGGTCGGCAGTGCACGGTTATGCGACATTTGAGCTGAAATCGGCGTGGCAAATGCCGCTGGACGATGACGCGACCTTCGACTGGTTGCTGAAGGTAATCATCACAGGGTTGACAGCGACCGCATAGGCTCTATTCTAATAACATTAGAATGAGGAGAGCGATATGCGATTTGGAGCTTTTGTGACGCCCAACCACCGTCCCGGCGATGATCCGACGCTGTCGCTGGAGCGCGACCTGAAGCTGGTCGAGACGCTGGATTATTTGGGCTATGACGAAGCCTGGTTCGGCGAGCATCATGGCTCCGGTTGGCAGTACATCACGTCGCCTGAGACCTTCATCGCCGCAGCCAGCCAGCGAACCACCCGTATCCGGCTCGCCACAGGCGTGGCGGGGCTGCCGTTCCACCATCCGCTGATGCTGGCGGACAGAATCGTCCTGCTCGATCATCTTTCGCGTGGCCGGGTGATCTTTGGCACTGGCCCCGGCGGGCCGCAGATCGACGCGCCGATGATGGGGCTCGACCCGGATAGCCTGAAGCCGCGGCACGCCGAGGCACTGGAAGCCATCGTCGCTTTGCTGACCAGTGATGAGCCGATCGATCGCCAGACCGACTGGTTCACCATCAAACAGGGTCGGCTGCAACTGCGGCCATACCGCAATCAACCGATCGAAGTCGTCGTCTCTGCGCTATCCTCGTCGGCCGGTCCGATGCTTGCCGGTCAGTTCGGCCTCAGCATGCTCTCGCTGGGGTTGCTTGCCCATGGCGGCGGCGACCGGCTGAAAGCCATCTGGCAGACAGCCGAGCAAAGCGCCGAGACAAACGGCAAGACGCTTGATCGCAAGGGGCTTCGTCTTGCCGGACCTCGGATGCATCTTGCCGCGACCGATGCCGAGGCGCGTCGCGAAGTCGCTTTCGGGCTGCGTCAGTTCGTCGGGTTCATGCACGCATCGGGTGCGCGCCACGTTTCGCCCGAGGACGACATCGACACCATGGTCGACAAGTTGAACGCCAGCGGCGCGGTCATCATCGGCACGCCTGAGCGGGCACATGCCTATCTTGATGAGCTGCGCGATACGGTCGGCGAGATCGGCTGCTATCTGATCCCGACCCAGGAATGGGCAGATAGCGCAGCGACCCTTCGATCCTACGAACTCTTTGCCCGATACGTCATCCCGCACGGCAGCGCTCAGACGGCGTCGCTTCACCGGGCGGCGGACGATTTCGTCCGCGTCATCTCTCAAAAACCTGGCCCCGCCATCAAGAGCTCTGTGGGGGAAGTCCGGGTCGCCGAAGTCGCAACGGGCTAGGCTCGACTGCCATGGACAGGGAATGCCGCCCCGGGTTCACAAGCTTGCCATTGAACGGGGCGGCTACCTGGGCCTTGGTTATCGTGACATCGCCCAACCGCTGCCGGCGTCGGATCACCCAGCTGGCCGGCCGTCAGATCGCCCCTGTGCTGCTCAGTGCGGCAATTTCTTCCTCTGCCATGCCCAGCAACTCCCGGTAGACTTGGTCGTTGTCCTGCCCAACGCTCGTCGGGGCGGCCCTACGGATGCTGCTCGGCGTTTCGGACAGGAACGGGAAGGCATTCTGCATCTTGATGTCGCCCCAGCGTTCGGTCGGCACTTCGACCAGCGCGCCCCGGGCCGCAAAATGGGGGTCCTCCAGCATTTCCGGGGCGCGATAAATTTTGCCGGCGGGAATACTATATTCGATCATCAAGGCTTCGACCTCGGCCACCGTCAGCGTTCGGGTCCAGGCTTCGATCATGCCATCGAGTTCGTCTTGATTTTTCCCGCGTGAGACATGATCCACATAGCGCGGATCGCGCGCCAGTTCGGTGCGGCCCATCGCCGCGCATAGCCGGGCGAAAACCGCATCCTGATTGGCGCCGATCAAATAGTCGCCGTCGCTGCACTGATAGACGTTCGAAGGCGCGATGCCGGGCAGCTTTGACCCCGATCGTTCGCGGATATAGCCCGATGCCTGATATTCGGGAACCAGGCTTTCCATGATCTGCAGCACGGCTTCGTATAGCGAGCTATCGACAACCTGCCCCCTGCCGGTCCGTTCGCGCGCATGCAGCGCGCCAAGCGCCCCCAGGCAGCCATAGGTCGCCGCCAGACTATCGCCAATCGACACGCCCATCCGGCTCGGCGCCCGGTCGGGGTCGCCGACGATATGCCGCCAGCCCCCCATCGCCTCGCCAATGCCGCCAAAGCCCGCACGGCCCGAATAAGGCCCAGTCTGACCATAGCCCGAGACGCGAACGATAATCAGGCGGGGGTTGATCGCGTGGAGCACGTCTGGCCCCAGACCCCATTTCTCAATGGTGCCGGGCTTGAAATTCTCGATCAGGATATCGGCCTGCTCGGCCAGTTTGCGAACGATCTCCTGCCCCTCTGCCATCCGCAGATTCGCGCTTACCGATTTCTTGTTCCGCGCCACCACTTCCCACCACAGGGGATAATCGCCGCGACCCCAACTGCGCATCGGGTCACCCGCGCCGGGCGGTTCGACCTTGATGATCTCCGCCCCCATATCGCCCAGCAACTGGCCGCAAAACGGGCCGGCGATCAACTGGCCAAGCTCGATGACACGAATGCCGGCGAGCGCGCCCTTGTTCTCGATGGTCAACGTCATGCTGTCGCCCGCATGTCATGGTACCAGACCGGTTGCAGCGGTGCGGGCAGGCCGGTCTCGGCGACGCATGTCTCGCGCAGATCGGCGATGGTGGGGCCGAAATCGAATATGTCGGTGACCGGCCCGCGCTCGGTGCGCATGGTCGTGCGCAGTGCCTCCGTAGCGGCAGCATCGACTTGGCCATTCGCGACAACGACGCCGTAGCTGCGCGCGCCAGCGACCGAGACCAGCCCCTCGCGCACTTCCTGCGCCACAAGATCGGGTGCGCGCTCCAGCGGATCGCCCCAGCCGCCGCCGCCCCAGGTGACATAGTGCAACTGGTCGCCCGCCTCGACGCGGACGTCCTCGACCTTGTTGCCGACAATCTCGGTCGATCCGTCGACACGCTCCAGCAATTTTCGCGCGCGCGCGCCCGGCTTGCCGCCATTGACGCCCCAGGGATGGACGAACCAGCGATCATCATGGATCGCGATCATGCCCGGTTCGAGGAAGCGGTAGGTCATGTGGATGCCGTTGCCGCCGCGGTGCAGCCCGGCGCCGCCGCTATCGGGTTCGGTCTCGTACCGCTCGATTCGCAAGGGAAAATAGCGTTCGAGAAATTCGTTGGGGACGTTGGTGAAGCCCGGCCACAGCGAGTGGCCGTCCGGCCCGTCGCCCATCGGCCGCCCCGGAATGCCGCCGAAACCGATCTGGAAGAGCTGGAAATATTTGCCGGCCGAATCAGTGCCCGAATAGAATAAATGGGGGGAGGAGGAAAAACCCGCTGCGTTCAAAAATTCGGGGGTTTTCTGGCCGAGCAATCCCCCCAGAATGTCGAAGATGCGACCAAGCGCATGGGTACGACCCGAAAGCGCCGCCGGGTAATTGGGCTTCAGCAGCGATCCCTGCGGGATGCGTACTTCGATGAGATCGTAGAAGCCGTCGTTGAACAGTATCTGAGGATCAAATACCATAATCATGTAGATACCGAAAAACATCTTGAACATATTTTCATTGAGGTAGAAGTTAATCGACGCGCTCGATTGCGGATCGGTGCCATCAAAATCAAGCACTACCTTGTCACCATCGCGGTGCATTGTGCACTTGATCTTGTAGGGACCATAGCCTAGCCCGTCGTCACAGACATAATCCTCAAAACTGACTGGTGCCTCGCCGATTGCACCGGCGATCAGTTGCTTCATCGCGCGGTGGTTTCGCGCCAGCAGTTCCTGCGTTGCGGCAACGTAAAGATCGTCGCCGAAACGCCCGCTCATTTCGACGACGCGCCGCGCGGCGACTCGGCAACTGGCGATCAGCGCGTTGAGATCGGCCTTGCACCAGTCTGCCTTTCGCGTTTGATGCATGATGAGCTTGATGAGATCGGCGTTGTACGCGCCCTTGGCGTAGATCTTTACAGGCGGGATGCGCACGCCTTCCTCGAAGATCGCGTGCGCGGTGATCGGCATCGATCCCGCGACCTTGCCGCCAATGTCGCTCTGGTGCCCGAACATGGCGGTGTAGGCGATGACCCGGCCATTCTTGAACACCGGTAACAGCACCAGCCAATCGTTCGAATGGCTGATCGCGCCCTCGCAGCTATAGGGATCGGAGAGGAGAAACATGTCGCCCTCCTCGATCGTGCCGTCATAGCCGTCGAGGAAACCGCCGATGAAGCTGCCGAACTGGCCGACGATCATCTTGCCGGCGGGATCGGCGATCAGAGGGAAGGCGTCGCCCTGTTCACGTATGCCGGGGGACATCGCGGTCCGCACCAGCGTAGCGTCCATTTCGACCCGGGCGTTGCGCAGCGCGTTCTCGATGATGTCGAGCGTGACCGGATCGACGCTGACAGCAGCAAACGGCTGGGGGTTGGTCTCGATGATCTGTGCGGGCATCTCGTTTCCCCTCCTCAGGCCGGGTTGATCAGGATGTTGCCGACCGCATCGACGGTGGCGACGTGGTTGCTTTCGATGAGCGTGGTGGCATCCATCTCGATGATGATTGCCGGGCCGGGGATAGTGTCCCCGGCTCGCAGCCTCGCCCGGTCATAGATCACCGCGGCTTGCGACCGGCCGTCCATCCACAGCTCGTGATCGCGCAGCTTGGCGGCAATCGGGTCGCCATTCCCCTGTGGCAGCGGCGCGGCGGGCAGTTCGAGCGCGCTGCCAAGCGCAACGGCACGCAAATTGACGATTTCGTGCGCGCTTTCCATGTTGAAGGTGAACAGCCGCAGATGCTCCGCATCGAAACGATCAGTCAGGCCCGATATGCCGTCGCGCCGCAAGCTTTCGGGATCGATCGTCAAGGCGACCTCGAACGCCTGGCCCTCATACCGCAGGTCGATCTCGAAAAGGCTGGTGATGTCGCCCTCGACAATCCCGTCATCGCCCAGCTCGCCGCGGGTATGGGCTGCCATCTCGTCGAGAATGGCAAGCAGTTCTGCGGTGTCGGTAGTGTTCGCCAGACGCGAAAAACTGCGCGCGGTTTCGGTGCGGGTGCGCGTGGTCGCATCGCCCAGCGCGCACAACACACCTGGCGACACTGGCGATACGGCGGGCCAGCTGCCCATCAGTCGCGCGACGGCATTGACGTGAAGCGGCCCCGCGCCGCCAAACCCCATCAGCGCGAAATCGCGCGGATCATAGCCCTGTTGCACCGAAATCATCCGTAGCGCGCCAAACATATTCTCATTGACAATGTCGATGATGCCGCGTGCTGCCGCCATTAGTTCGATGCCCAGCGCATCGCCAACCGTCTGCACCGCCGCCTTGGCGCCTTCGCGGTCGAGCTTGAAGGTGCCGCCGAGCAACGCCTCCGGAAGATAGCCGAGAACAACATTGGCGTCGGTGACGGTCGGCTGGGTGCCGCCCTTGCCGTATGCGACTGGCCCCGGGACCGCGCCCGCAGATTGCGGGCCGACGCGCAACGCTCCGGTCAGTTCCGGGACATAGGCGATCGATCCGCCGCCCGCGCCGACCGTTTTGACGTCGAGCGAGGAGGCGCGGACCGACAGATGGCCGACCTCGGTGGTGCGCACGCGGCGCGGTTCGAGGTTTTCGATCAGCGCGACATCGGTGGAGGTGCCGCCGACATCCAGCGTCAAGATGTTCTTCAGGCCGGCATTCTTCGCCACCCACAATGCGCCCGTCACGCCGCCCGCCGGACCCGACATCAACAGCGAAACCGGATGCTCCTCCGCTTTTTCGGAACTCATCAACCCGCCATCGGAGCGTAGCAGGGCGATCTTGCCGTTCATGCCGGTGTCGCGCAGCTTGGCACGCAGGTTGCGGACATAGCGGCCTACCACCGGACGGACCGCGGCATTGGCGACGGTGGTCAGCGTGCGCTCATATTCCTGCATTTCGGGCAGGATTTCGTGACTGAGCGACACAGGCACGCCGGGCAGGATCTCTGCCGCCAACGCGCCGACGCGCGCTTCATGGGCGCCGTTGACATAGGCATTGATGAGGCTGACCGTCACAGCCTCCACGCCGCGCAGCTTGAGCGCCTCCAGCGCCGCCCGCGCGCCGGCCTCGTCGAGCGGGCGGACTTCCTTGCCATCGGCGCCCATCCGACCGCCGACTGCCAGCGTGTCTTCCAGCCGGGCAAGCGGCGTCGGCTTGGGCCAGATGATCCAGGCCGCGAGCCCGCCCGGCACGAAGCTTCGCGCAATCTGCATGATGTCGCGATAGCCCTCGGTAACAACGAGGCCGACATGCGCGCCCTTGCCTTCAAGAACGGCGTTGGTCGCGACAGTGGTGCCGTGGAGAAAAATCGACACCTCGCGCGGATCGACCCCGGCCGCAGCGCAGATCGCCGTTACGCCGTTGAGGATACCGATCGAACTGTCGGCAGGGGTCGACGGCGTCTTTTCCCGCCAGCATGCGCCGGTCGTCTCGTCGAACAACAGCAGGTCGGTAAATGTGCCGCCGACATCGACGCCCAGACGATAAGCCATGCGTTCCCCTTATTCCTCGACGTTGCTATGCGGCTTTGGGGAAGCGACCGGCGCGACCAACCATTCCCGACAATTCCTTGCCCATCACCCCGGCGAACCAGGCATTGGCCGCGATCAGCTTGTCGAGATCGAGGCCAGTCGTGATTCCGGATCGCTCAAGCATGTAGACCACGTCTTCGGTCGGCACGTTGCCCGCTGCGCCTGGGGCGAACGGACATCCGCCAAGACCGCCCAGCGAGGCGTCTACGGTGCTGACGCCTGCCTCGACGGCCGCCCAGACATTCGCCAGTCCGGTGTTGCGAGTGTTGTGCAGATGGATGCGAACCGGGATGGGGGCGATGGCGTTGCGCACCCGCTCCACCAGTCGGTGGACAGCACCCGGCCCGGCAACACCGATCGTATCGGCCAATGCGACTTCGGCCGGATCGGCCGCGGCCAGTGCCTCCGCCATCGCAACGACATGGTCCTCGCTGACTTCGCCCTCGAAAGGACAACCGAAGCTTGCCGCAATCGTCGCTTGCCCGGTGCGACCTGCGGCGCGGGCCGTGGCGATGATGTCGCACGCTACCGCGACCGATTGGGCGCTTGTCTGGCCCTGATTCGCGGCTGCCAGCCCATCGGTCGCAACGCAGACCGCGCCCAGTTGGTCGATCGCGGTGGCGAGCGCGCGCTCTGCGCCGCGCGCGTTCATTACCAGGCCAATATATGTCACATCATTCCGGACAGGCAGGCCGGCGCACACGGCCTCGGCGTCTGCCATCTGCGGCACCCGCTTTGGATTGACGAAACTTGCGACCTCGATGCGGCGCGCGCCGGCGTCGATCATGCGTTCGATCAGCGCGAGCTTGTCTGCCGTCGCGACGGGGGCGGCTTCGTTCTGCAGGCCATCGCGTGGGCCGACTTCCACCATTTCCACCTGCATTGCCACTCCTTTGTATACAAAATTAGCCATGTTAGAGGGCGAGTCAATCCGACTACTCGGCTGTTTCGAGGTGAATCTTGGCGTTGCACGCATCGCGGAAGACGTGAAAGGCGCGGCGGATATGCGCTGCCATTATGGCTTCGGCCCAGGTCGGGTCTTGCCGACGAAAGGCGATGACTAGTTCGTCATGCTCGGCGAGTGAGCGGGTGAGCTGCCCCTTGTCATAGTGTCCAGCGGTTCGGGCGACGATGGGTTGTTCGACGATGCGGCTCAGTAATTGCGCAAGGTTTTGCGACGCCGCCGCTTCCAGGATGATGCCGTGAAATGCCCGGTTGTGATCCAGAAATCCGGATATATCGGGCGACGGCCCCTCTAGAGTCCGTCGGATGGCGTTATTATGGCCCTCCAACAGGTCGATATCAGCCGCCGAAATTCGCGTCGCCGCACGGTTCGCCGCGCGCCCCTCCAGGATTCCGCGCAAGGCAAAGCTCTCCTCGATCTCATCGAACGACCAGTCGGTGACGAACGTCCGCTGACTGTCGTTGCGTTGGATGAAGCGTTCGGCTTCGAGCCGCCGCAACGCTTCGCGCACAGGAGTACGCGATACCCCGCAGGCATCGGCGAGCTGCTCCTCGCGCAGCTGTTCTCCAGGGGCGAGGGCGCCTGAAAGAATCTCCGCCCGAATGAAGCGATAGGCGTTTTCAGAAGCACGGGACATCGTCGATCCTTGTCGTCGGCCTGGAGGCTTGACGCCGGCTGTTTGTATACAATAGTCTAGTCGTTTGAAAAGGGGGGTGTTCGCTTGAGCGTGACCCGAATTATCGAGGCGCCAGGGCCTATATCGATGGACGTTCCCCGAGCCACCAAGCCGGCGCAGGGCAGGTCGGATGCGGCCTTGGCGATCACGAAGCGGGCGGCCCAGAACAGTTCCATTCGCGCCCTTGATCGGGATTGCTACCCTAAGGTTGATATGGGAAGAGACGTTCGATGAACGACAAAAGACTTGTCCAGTCGTTCGACCGCGGCATCGATGTCTTGATGTTCCTCAATCGATATAACGGCTCGTCCATCGGCAAAATAGTCGACGGAACCGGCATCAATCGCGGTATCGTCTATCGCCTTCTCGAAACATTGCGGCGCAAGGGATATGTCCGCAAGGAAAAGGAGTCGGCGGACTATTGGCTGACCGAATTCGTTCACTGCTTGTCTGATGGATTTCGCAATGAAGCCTGGATCGACAGCATTGCCAAACCGGAAATAGAAAAATTGAGCCGGGCGCTTGTCTGGCCGGTTTCGCTTTGCACGCTGAACGGTTCATCGATGCAGATACGAGTGACGTCGGATTATGTGAGCCCGCTCGTGTTCGACAAATTCCCCACCGGGTTCCGTTTTTCAGTGGCCGGGTCTGCCTCTGGTTACGCCTATATCGCGTTTTGCTCTGCGCAGGAGCGCGATACGATCCTCGCCGTCGTCCGGTCGATTGATCAGCCCCCGGCTTCAGATCTCATCTGGGACAATGGGTCCATAATGAACAAGTTGAAAAAAATAAGAGAAGAAGGCTTTGCGCTGGTCAATGTTCAGGAAAAGGTGAACGCTCTGGCGGTCCCAATCCACGCTAATGAAATGGTCTTCGGCGCTTTGACATTGCGGTATTTCTCATCCGCGATGTCGCCTGCTGCAGCGCTGGAACGGTTTCTTGAGCCGCTTTCTGCTTGTGCAAATAAAATCGCTCTATCGGTTCGTCAGTCATACTTCGCTCAGTAGAAAAACCTGCCGAAAATATGGCGATGGTATGCGATGGGAAAGCTCAACGAGACTGCTGAATCCCACTGTGCTTTTCGACAGGTACAAATCTTCCGGTACCGATTGTTCTGGTAGCAAGAGCACCGGGCGGCTGGCGAAGCGGAGCGTGGCGGCCATTGTCGGCGGCACAACCCGCTATTCAGGCTTTCGCGCAATATAGGTCGCGATGCCCCAGTGACGGTTCGCGCCTTTTTCAACCTCGAAGCCGACCGACGCCAGCGTCTCGACGAAGTCACTGGCCACGAACTGATGAGACCACCGCTCGGCATTGTAGACATGGTCGATCCAGCCCATGAAACGGCGATAGGGGTCAGTGGGACGGGCCGCGCCGGTATGAAAATCGACGATCTCGAAAACCCCACCGGGGCGGACGATCCGAAACATTTCCCTGCAGATATCGACTGCACCTTCCCCTGAAACCTCATGAAACAGGATGTAGGCAGTCGCGATATCGACGCTGTCGCCGGGGAATTTGCTGTCCTCGGCCAGACGTTGGGCAAAATGGACCGGCACGCCGAGTTCGACGGCGCGGGCATGAGCGTAGCGGACCAGGGGACCACCGACGTCGATCCCCCAGACTTCCGCACGGGGGAACTCCTCCGCCAGCGCCACGGCAAGCCGGCCGATGCCGCACCCGATTTCCACGATCCGCTCGACCTTGCCGTCAGCGGGCCGGGTCATTGTCCGAGCGAGCGCGATATGGAGCTCGTCTTCGCTATTTTGGCCCTTGTAAAAGGTGTTCGTGCCAAAGTGAAAGACAGGTCCGGCAAAGTCGTTGCCAGTATACCCGCCCGGTTGAATATGAATCTCATGCTTGGCGTATTCGGGGATTTCCATGCCGGTGTTCAATTCAAGCGATCCAGGACCCGTATTATCCACCGCCTCAAAACCGTCGATATAATAATCTTTGTGCTGGGAATAATGATCGAGGATGCTTTGCCACATTAATTGCTGACTCGACATCCAGCAGCGCAGACGGGTCGCTATTGCCGGATCGGCGAGAAAATTGTCGCGAAAAGAATCGAGTGGGGCTTCTTCGGCATTTATCCGAAGGTCATCCAGAATTTCACGTGCGCTTGCCACGGCGGACTTGTCGAGGTCGCCATAGGTCCAGTCCCGGAACCCGACGACGAAGTCCTGATAACTCTCTACGTCAAGACTGCGCACCCGCCGGTTGCGCGCAGCAAAACCGCGATCTGTTAGCATCGTCATAGTCAACTCCTTTATCCGAGCAGAGAGTCTGAGTTATGTCGCTGTCGCTCAAGCATTCAGAAAGTTTGAAATTGCCTGATAGATGCGAGAGCGTGAATTTTGAAGATGGCCATAATCCCCGCCTTCTGGAACGATCACGAGCTGCTTGTCGTGCGTTCGAAGCTTCTCGAAAAAGTCACTCCTGGCAATGCCACCCTGCATATAATTTTGCTGACCGGCCGCGAACCCATAGATCATGAGCGTCGGATTGTTGATCGATGCCGGATCGGGCGGCGTGCTGCCGTTTTCGTTCTCGACGCGGATGCCGTTGGGCGCCCGGAGTTCATCTCTTTCGGCCTGAACCGCCAGTTGCTCATGCGCCTCGGCTTCCATGAATTCCAGCTCGAGCCGATTGCGGAAATAGTCGGCCGTGTTCAGCCACCAATCGTCCTTTTGGGGGAAGGGTATCTTGCTGCCGCCGCCCAAAGCGGGGTCCATCAGCACGGCCCGGTCGATGCGCGATCCCTGCGTTTCCAGATAGCGTGCCGCGATCCGTCCGCCCCATGACCAGCCGAGCAAATGGGGGCGAACAAAGCCTTGTCCGGCGAGCCACTCGACGACGCTGTGGGTGTCTTCGATCGCCTGATTGGTTTGGACAGAGTGCGGATGATCGTTCAGTTCGGAGTGTTGATACCCCCTTATCGCGAAGGTAATGGCACCAATCCCGTTGGCGGCGAGCATTTCCATCAGGCTGTAGTCGGCTCTGCCGCCGAAGGTGAAGTCATAGCCGAGTTGACCGGAAAGATTGGCGCCCTGGATCAGGACGCTGACCTGCTCTGGCCGGCTTTCCAAGCCCTTGGTGCGAACCGACAGTTTTCCAGCCTGGCCGTCAATCATTATATTGGTTGCGGTAAACACATCGGCCCCCTGCCTGGAAGCGCCAGATATCGAGCCCTGTCATTCTCACCGTCGCGAACAAGTCGGGTGGAGCCAAACGCGGCCAGGGCATCTTTCGCTTGGCGAGAATGCTACGCGCTCCTCTCGCCAAAAGACATCGCGACGTTTCGTGCGCACGAATAGCGTGCTTGGCCCTTTTTTGCGAATGATCGGCCGAGTCATGTCTTCAATCGACAAGAAGGTGGTGCACCCTATGCGTGCACCGGCGATATTGTCGCCAACAGTTACCCCAACTCGGGTAAGAAGTGACACCGGATCCAATCCTGCTTCAAATATCAATGCAAAAACCAGGCATGTTTCAGCCTTTTGGTATGCTGCCAGTGAGTTGAGACAAGACCAGTCTGAAGGTGTCGAGGTAAACTGAATGCTGATTGCGCACAAAATAATCGCCGGTGTGCTACTCTCCGCCGCGGTGGCGATCTCGGGTGCCGGAAAGGCGCTGACCGAACAGCCCAAAGGCGTCCCGGGCGAAAAGATTCTGTCTTCCCTCGAAGATGAGGCCATTTACCAGAAACGCTACAACATAGCATTGAGCAGCACCAATCGGGATGAACTCTATGCCCCGTTGGAGGACATTCCCGGTGTCCGCGACTGGATTCCGCTACCATCAGCGAAGCCAAAGGAGCGCAAGATTGCCGATGGCGCGCTCCAGGACGCCATGTCCTACGCCAAGGTCAACAATTCGAGCGCCCTGATCGTCTGGCGAAACGGCAAGATCGAAAGCGAGACCTATTTCGGAACTGCTGCGCCGACAGTCCTGATGAACAGCTTTTCGCTCGCTAAGCCGATCACCGTGTTGGCGGTGGCGCGCGCCATCAAACTGGGCAAGATTCGATCGCTCGACCAGCCGGTTGCAGACTTTGTGCAGGAATGGCGCGGTGATCCACGGCGCAGCAAAATCCTGGTGCGCCATCTCCTCGATATGCGTTCGGGCTTCCTCGACCAAGGCAACGCGACCGGGCCCGAAGACATTTTGTCGCGAAGCTTTTTGCATCCGCGCAGCGAGGAGATCATCATCAAGGAATATCCGGTGATCGATATGCCGGGTACCCGCTATGAATATAACAATGCCGCCAGCGACATGGTCGCGGTCCTGATTGAGCGCGCTACCGGGCGTCGCTATGCCGAGTTCGTCGGCACCGAGATACTGCAGAAGATCGGCGCGCAGGGTGGGCGCCTTTGGCTGAACCGTGAGGGCGGCGTGGCCCATTCGGGCTGCTGCATGATGTTGCCGGCCGAGACTTTTTTGCGGATTGCCATACTCACGCTTAACGAAGGGGTTTGGGAAGGGCAACGCCTGCTGCCGAAAGGTTTTGTGGCGGAAATGAAGCGACCAACGGCAGCAAATCCCTATTATGGGATGGGCGTGTATGTCGCCGGACGTTACATCGAACGGCGCGGCTGGGCCAATCCGGCGTTGCCGCTACCCAAGATATTGCACGGCGAACCCTATCGTGCGGCAGACCTTTATCTGTTCGACGGCAATATGAATCAGGTTGCATACATCATCCCGTCGCAGAAGATTGTGATCCTGCGAACCGGCGGAACGCCACCGCGCACCGCGGGGACGGAATGGGACAATAGCTACCTTCCCAACACCATCATGCGCGGCATCGTCCGGCAGAAGCAGCAGTCGGTGCCACAGCCCCGATAGGGGGCGGTGGCAACGGCGTTCAGCCGCGCCGCAGGAACTCGGTCGCGAGTTTGGTCGCCATTTCGGGCTGCTCCAGCACTAGATAGTGGCCGCAATCGTCCAGCACCGCCGTCTCGCAATTGGGGATCAAGCCTTTGATCGTCGAAAAGCCGACACCGCTGGGGCCTGGGTTGAACGGCGTCATATTGTCTTCCTTGCCAGCCAACAGCAGCGTGGGCCTCGTGATCATCGGCAATAGCGGCGACAGATCGGTCTTCTCGATTGTCTCGGTCCCCTTGATGAAGGCTTCCGGGTCGGTCGCGTCGAATGCTTCGTACATCTCCTCGAACTGTGCCTGCGCTTCGGCGCGTTCATAATAGCTGCGGGCAAAGCCGGCGACTGATGTCAGGTCGGTCACCGCCTTCATGCCACTGTCATGCGCCGCGCGCTTCCACGTCTTGCGCATCATCCGCGCGGCTAAATCATATTTCGCAAGGAAGCAGCTGAAGACGATGCGATCGATAATTTCCGGGTGGTGCGCGGCCAGATTGACGCCGATCATGGCGCCAAAGCTGGTGCCATGCAGATGCACCGTGTCATAGCCGAGCGCGGTCACGAATTCGAACACGATGTCGGCGATGCCTTTCATCCCCGCTTCGCGCAGTGACCCGGTGCTTTCGCCATAGCCGGGCAGATCGAAGTCGATGACCTCGAAATGCTCCGCCATCAGCGGCGTCATGCGGGCGAAATTGCGGTGACCAAAGGCTGATCCATGGATCTGGATCACGGGCTGGCCGCTGCCGGTCTTTTTGTACCAGAGGGTTTCGCCGCCGGGGATGGTGATGGTGGGCATCGTGGGTCAATCCTTGGTGATGAGAGCGATGAGCGAGGCGACATCGGCAGCATCGTCGAGCGCCCAGATAGCGTCGGCAATGGCGCGCGCGCGCCCGGCGGGCAGAAAGCCTTCGCCATATTGTTCGAACAGGTCGGTCAGTTTCGCATCGGGCACGCGCGCGCCGGGTGTGCCCAGGAAATTGTCGACATGGTGATGCTCGCTCGATCCGTCGGTAAAGGTCACGGTCATCGCGCACCCTTCGAATGTCAGTCGTGCCGGATCGGCGGTCAGCGTCACGGTGTCGGACAGGGCGATGACGGCGGGGTCGGTGTAGCAGTTGGCTTGGACCTCCGCGGTCGTGAACCGACCGCGGAGCCAGGCCGCGGCGACACAGTGGCACAGATCAAACGTGGCCTGTTGGGTGCTCGACGGCCGCCCGAAACGCTGGCGCCGTCCATCAACGATCTTGAGCACGATTTCCTGTACCGACACGTCGATGCGCTCGACCGTCCGACTGCCCGCGCGGCCAAGAATTTCCAGCGCGCATTCGACCGGGCCGTGGGTAATCGTTTCGGTCGGCACGACCTTGTAGGTCTGGCCAAGGATGCGCCATTCAGTGCCAAGGCTGGCGAGGATCGCGTCAATCTTTGCCTTGTCCTCATCGCTATGCGTGACGAACATGCCCTGTTCGCCTTCGAAGGCGGTTGGGGGTGCGGTGAAGCCGCGCTTCGCCAGCGCCGCCGCCTGCAAACCGCCGCGCGCGGCTATGGCGGTAATGTATGACAGTGTTTGGCTACCCGCCGCCTCGTAAATGCCGGCGGGTGTGCACATCGCGATACCCAGCGCATGTTGCATCTGCACGTCGCTCAGTTCTTCGATCACGGCACAGGCAGCGGCGGCGCCGATTCCGCCGGTCAGGCCCGCCGGCACCATGCCGCGATAATAGCCCGTCGGCATCATCACGCGCGCGACGGCTAGTTCCACCTCGAGCCCAATCGCGAGCGCGGTAATCAGGTCGCGCCCGCTATGGCCGCCCGCTTCGGCCTGGGCGATCACGGCCGGCAAGACGCCCGACACGGCATGCATGAAGCAGGGAATGTAAGTGTCATGAAAATCCAGCACTTCGTACAGCGCGCCATTGACCATCGCGGCGAGCGCGGGGGGCAGAGTGGTGCCGAACCAGTGGACATGCGCGCCGGTGCCGCCCTGCGCTTCGTCGAGCGCCCAATCGTGCAGCAACGTGATCGCGCGCTGATCGGTGGCGGCGACGCTGGCCTTCAACTGGTTCAGGATCAGCCGCTTGGCCTCATGTCGCACGTCATCTGGCAGGCCGCCGGCCATGGCGCGGCGCATCCAGGTGACGAGCTGGCCCGAAACCGTGTCGTCGCGGAATTCGCTCACGGGGCATCCTCGCCGTGCAGCGTCACGCCCTGCGCCACGTCGCCGTACATCCAGTGCAGTATTTCGGGCTTGGCCTGATGGAAGCCGCCGAGCGTGGTCAGCGCCTCCCACGCCGGAAAGCCGCGCAGACCGGCCAGCGTCGGTTTGCCGCCATAGTTGAAGGTGCACAAAGTCGTCACCGGATAGGCGTGGATAGTCTTCACATGGTCAACCAGATTAGGCTGCACGGCCAGCAGGTCGCGCGCGGCTTCCGGCGTTTCGACCACGAGATCGATCCAGGCCTGATATTGGCGTTCGAGCGGATGGGTCTTGACCGGATATCCCGCTTTGCGCTCGGCCTCCATGTCGGGAGCCTCGAACAGCGACAGCCGGACGCGCAGCACGTTCGGATTGGCTGCCCATGCCATGGCCAGTTGCTTCAGCGCCGCGAAAAACGGGGCTTCTTCGGCCTTCTGCCGGAAAAACAGCTGATAGGTCGGCAGGGTCGGCGTGCCTTGCGGTGTCGCGATGCCGGTCGCATCCTTGTAGGTACAGGCTTTGCTGCCAAGCGCCTTGTACGTGGTCGATTGATCGACGATCAGCTCGATGTCACCCAATATGCCGGGCAATATGTCCTTTGGTGGGGACGTGCCGAACTCTGCAAGTGCGGCTTCATCAAGATAGCGCACGTCCGAAGTCCACATTAGCTGTTGGTCGTGGGGTGCGGCGAACTCTATGCCCGGCGCGGGCGCGAACAGATCGGCCACGACCGGATCATATTGAAAATGGCGATAGTCCCAGATGCCCGCGCGCCGCGCAATCGACGGGCTGTGCACATCCCGCCAATACCGACGGACAACGTCCAGTGGCAGTTCCCGCTTTTTCCAGCCAGCGGTAACGCGACAGATCCCCGCCCGGTTTTCGGTATCTTCCAGCGCCACCATCTTGATGAACTCCACGGTGTGATCGTCTTGGGCACGCATTCGGCGACAGCGAACTGCCGGCAGGTTATGCGAAGATACCTGGACGGGCGGTCGAACAGGCCGCAACTGGATTGCGGCCGGTCACCTGCTATGCGGTTAGCGGCACATCCGACGGCGATAGGCGCTCGTCGGCCACTCGCGACCGGCTCCGCCGTTGCGGCACTTCGCGGAGCTCGCGGACCGGTCGAGGGGTAGCTTATCAGGCCGAACGAAAGTGGTCGATCACCAGCTCGGCTTGTGGCGTCAGCAGACCGTCCTCCCGGTAGAACAGGCCGACCCGCGTCTGGGCCACTGGTGTCTCGCACTCCAGCGCGACGATCTTTCCCGCTTTCACTTCCTGGTCCACGACTTCGATGGGCAGCACCGTCAGGAGATCGCTGTCGTCAATCATGTGGCGGATCAGGTCGACATTGTTGGTCTTGATGATTTGCGGAGGCACGCTCATACCGCGCGATTCAAAAAACAGGGCGAAGCCCCGCTGCACCCCCTCACTGTTCAGCATGGCCCAGTGCGCGCCGTGCAGATCCTCCAGCGTGGCCGTGCCCGGTGCCGCTAGCATGTGCTGGCGCCCGCAAAACACGCGCGACCGGTGCGCGCGCAACGGTTCGATCACGATTCCGTCATTACGATGGATTTGACCAATCAGGCCGAACGCAAAATCGATCGCCTCGGTCTTCACAAGTTCCAGCAACTCGACGAACCCGTCTGCGACGATGTTGAACCGGATACCTGGCCTCTCTTTGTGGATCTGGGCGATCAGTTCGGGAACAAGATACCCGGCATAATTTTGTGTGATCCCCAGCTTCACCTCGCCAACCCGCGCCTGTTCAATCGCCTGCACTTCGTCCAAAGATTTGCTGACTTCGTTCAGGATGACCTTCGCCCGGCGCAGCACCGAAAGGCCGTAAATGGTCGGCTCAACGCCCTTGGGACCACGGATCAATAGCGGCACTCCCAGCCGCGTTTCCAGGCTCTTGATGCTGCGGCTGAGACCTGATTGCGAGATGCAGCTTTTGTCTGCGGCCTTCAGCAGATTGCCCGTTTCTACCGCCGCCAAAAGATGCCGTAGTTGCTGGATTTCCATTGCCGATCGTCCCCGGTGTCAGGTGAGCGCCACCAAGTCAGGACTCTGTGTTTTAGTCAATGAGGACGCGTAAGGTATGCGTTCAGATCAGTGCTGCGATGCGCGCCGCCAGGGCAATGATGCGTCGATCGTCGTGACGCGGCCCGGCCAAAGTCAGCCCGACAGGTAACCCGTTTGTCGCCCGCCAAAGCGGCATGTTGACGCACGGCACATGCAGCAATGTCAGCAGCCCATTGAACAGCAAATCGCCGGTCGATGCCAGCCCGGCGGGGGCTTCCGCGATGCTGCTAGGCATCAGGACGGCGTCGAAGTTGCCGGCTAGCACGTCGAACTCAGTCCGCGCCCAACCGGCGAGGGCATGCGCCGAACGCAGATCCACGGATGAAACGCCGCCGCCCGTCCGCACCATTTCAGCGATGCGCGGATGTAGCTTGTCTGGTCCTGCGCGAAATTCGCCCAGGAAGGATCGCGCGCCTTCCGCCCGCATGATCGTCAAGTGTGCTGTCGCCAGACCGGCAAAGCGCGCGGGCACGTCAAGCTCGGTCACGTGGGCACCCGCGCGCTGCAGCATGGCGATTGCTGCAGCCATCGCGTCGCGCGTTGCCGCTTCGGCGCGGTCCCATCCGGCAGTGCGCCACACCGCGATCCGCGCATCGGCAATCTCCGGTACACTGATCGGGAGTGCTGGATCAAACAGGTCGAGCATGAGCCCGAGATCACGCGCGGTGCTGGTGAACCAGCCGATTGTGTCTAGGCTGGGGGCAAAGGGCTTGACGCCCTCCGTACTGACAATGCCCCAAGTGGGCTTGAGCGCCCAAGTGCCACAAAAGCTTGCCGGGCGGATGATCGACCCGCCGGTTTGCGTGCCCAGCGCCACGGTGACATGCCCGTCCGCGACAGCTGCCGCCGATCCGCTCGATGATCCGCCCGGGGTATGATCCAGCGCATGAGGATTACGCGTCCTTGCTGGCCGCCCGATTGAAGCCAGTTCAACGGTTTCGGTTTTGCCGATGATAACGGCACCTGCCATGCGCAGGATCGCCACCGCCGCCGCGTCCAACTTGGGGGCATGGCCGTTATAGAGATCGCAATTATACTGCGTGGGCATGTCGCGGGTCAGTAGGACATCCTTGATCCCCACCGGCAGGCCGCGCAACGCGCCCTGCACCGTCAAGCTATCGCGGTCCTTGGCCTCGCGTCGGACAAGTTCAGGATCAAGGTGTGCCCACGCGCCAATGACATCGTCGCGCGCGGCGATCCTGTTTAGACACCTGTTTACTGCCGATTCCGCACTTGCTCCGCCGCGGGCGATCGCATCGAGTGTGGAAATCCCGTCGTCCAGCCCGCACGCACATTTTTCCATGCTCGCAGGCTGCCCATTCGCGCAGGTAGTGGGAACCCAGTGGTGCGGATGCAACCGGATGGCGGTGCCCCGTGGGATCGCGACTTGCGGGGCGGTGGCATCCAGGTTCTCGCGAATGCAATGCATCAAGGGATGATAAAAGGTTCAATGACCAAGACACTTTATGCCCGACTCTGGTCGAGCCATGTCGTTGCCCCGCTTTCGGACGACGAAGCGCTGCTTTATATCGACCGCCAGATGCTGCACGAGGTCAGCAGTCCGCAGGCCTTTGCCGGGCTTGCCAAGGCAGGTCGCCCAGTCCGTCGCGCCGCAACGCACCTTGGTCTGGCCGATCATGCCGTGCCGACCCGCGATCGCGACCGGCCGATCGTCGACCCGCAGGCGCGTGCGCAAGTTGCACTCCATGCCGCTAATTGTGCTGCAAATGCCATCACCTATTTCCCGCTGGATGATGCGCGGCAGGGCATCGTGCATGTCGTTGGCCCCGAACAGGGCTTCACTTTGCCCGGCGTTACGCTTGTCTGCGGGGACAGCCATACGGCCACGCATGGCGCTTTTGGCGCGCTGGCGTTCGGCATCGGATCGAGCGAAGTCGAGGCAGTACTGGCGACCAATACTCTCCAGCAGAAAAAGGCGAAAACGCTGGTCGTTAATGCGACCGGGATTTTCGGCCCGCACGTCGGCGCGAAGGATCTCATCCTCGCCCTGATCGCCCGGATCGGCACAGCAGGCGCTGTCGGCCATGCGATCGAATATCGAGGCTCAGCCATCGCCGCGCTGTCAATGGAGGCGCGGATGACGCTGTGCAACATGAGTATAGAGGCAGGATCGCGCATCGGCCTGATCGCGCCGGACGAGACGACCTTTGCCTATCTAAGAGGGCGACCCTTCGCGCCCCAGAATGCCGATTGGGACCAAGCCATTGGCTATTGGCGCACGCTGTGCAGCGATGAAGATGCGGTGTTCGATCGGGCCGTGGACATTGATGTTTCAGGCCTTGCGCCGATGGTCACCTGGGGCACCAGCCCCGACCAGGCGGTCGGCATCGACGCCAACGTCCCCGCCGCAGCCAGCGCGAAGGACTGTGCTGCGCTGGCCTATATGGGCCTGAGCGAAGGAACGCGTTGGGCCGATATTGCCATCAACACCGTATTTATCGGTAGCTGCACCAATGGCCGAATTGAAGACTTGCGTGCTTCCGCCGCAATTGTGAAGGGGCGCCGCACAGCCGCCGGGGTTACCGCACTGGTCGTGCCCGGCTCCGGTCTGGTCAAGCGCCAGGCCGAAGGCGAAGGGCTCGATCGCGTCTTTCTAGATGCGGGTTTCCAATGGCGCGAGGCGGGATGCTCGCTCTGTGTAGCCATGAACGATGATCGGCTGACGCCTGGCAGCCGATGCGCTTCGACGTCGAACCGCAATTTCGAGGGGCGTCAGGGTGCCGGAGCGCGCACCCATTTGATGAGTCCGGCGATGGCAGCCGCCGCAGCGGTCTGCGGTTATATCGCTGACGTCCGGATGCTGAAGGCTTGAGGCATGGAGCGGTTTACTACGGTGACCTCCGTCGCTGCGCCGCTGCCGCAGGATGATATCGATACCGACATCATCTATCCGGCACGCTTTCTGCTCGTCACTGATCGTAAAGGGCTGAGCCGCTATGGCTTTCGTGACTGGCGGTTCGATGCGCAGGGCATGATAAAGTCGGCTTTCCCGCTGTCTCAGGATCGCTGGCGCGGGGCATCAATCATCGTTGCCGGTAGAAATTTCGGCTGCGGATCCAGCCGGGAACACGCACCCTGGGCATTGCGTGACATGGGAATACGCTGCATCATAGCGCCTAGTTTTGGCGACATTTTTTACAACAATTGCTTCAAGAACGGAATATTGCCGATCGTGCTCCGCCCAGCGGACCATGCTGCGATGATGGCCGACGCTCAGGCAGGAAGGGCGATGACGATCGACTTGCCTGCCCAGTTGATCCATCCCGACGAAAGAGCCGCGATCAGCTTTGTCGTCGATCGACGCCGCCGCGAAGCGTTGATCAATGGCTGGGACGACATCGCGTTGATCGTCGGCAGTTTTGGCCCAGCGATCGCCGCATTCGAAGCATCACAGAAACGGCTCCAGCCCTGGCTGTGGCCCGTTGTGAAATAGAAAGGAAAAGCTGATGGCCAACCCAATCGTCCGTCAGAAGCTGGAAAAGGGCGAGTTTTTCGTCGCGCCCGGCATCCAGGACATGATAGCCGCCGTTATCGCCAATCATGTCGGCGTGGAGATTGTCTACGGATCGGGATATTGGATGACCGCGTCGGCGCATGGTCTGCCCGATGCGGGCATTGCGACCTATACCCAGATGCTCGATCGCATGGCGACGCTGGTCAGGACATCCAACGGCGCGGTGATTGCGGATGCCGACACTGGCTATGGCGGTCTCCTCAATGTCCATCATACGGTGCGCGGCTATGAGGAAGCGGGCGTCACCGCGATCCAGATCGAGGATCAGGAATTTCCCAAAAAGTGCGGCCATACTCCCTTCAAGCGGCTGGTTTCGACGCGGGACATGGTCGACAAGATCAAGGTGGCCTGTGCGGCGCGCCGCGAACCCGATACGCTGATTATCGCGCGCACCGATGCGCGCCAATCCGAAGGGCTGGACGGTGCGCTTGCCCGTGCCGACGCTTACCGCGCGGCGGGCGCCGACATCTTGTTCGTCGAGGCGCTGGCGAGCGAGGACGAAATGCGGATGGCCTGCGATCGTGTCGCGGCGCCGATGATGGCCAACATGTCCAACGGCGGGCTGACGCCGATGCGTACCGCCGCACAGATGCAGGACATCGGCTACGCGCTCGCCATCTTCCCCTCGATGACCAGCCTGATTGCGGCCGCGGCCATGGAAACCGCGTTGCGCAGGATGAAGGCCGAAGGGACCGGCCAGCCCGGCAGCATGCCGATCTTCGACTTCACCGAATTCTGCTCGCTGATCGGGTTCGAGGATGTGTGGGCGTTTGAGCGGCAATGGGCACGCGACTGAAACGGAAGGAAACCGCGATGATTGCCGGATGCCCGGGCGCCGGCTCATGATCCCGGTTCGCAAGGTCTATATCGACGGGTCCTTTGGTCAGGTGCATGCGCGCCTGACGCCGCCCATAGCCGGCGTCAGGCCGCTGGTCTGCCTTCATGCCACCGCCTATTCCTCGCGGAGCTTTCTGCCATTGATGCAAGCCCTGGGCGGCCAGCGTCAGATGATTGCGATCGACATGCCCGGCTATGGCGAGTCCGACGCGCCGCCGCAGCCCATTGCCATGGCCGATTATGCACAATCGACGCTGGTCGCGCTGGCGGGGCTGGTCGATGGCCCGGTCGATCTGCTCGGCTATCACACCGGTTGCTACGCCGCGACGGAGATGGGTATCGCGGAGCGCGACCGGATCGATCGCATCATCCTGATTGGCATTCCGTATTTCCAGGCGCTGGACCTGGATTTCTGGAGAGCCAGGCTTGCCGCCCCGCATCGGCTTACCGATCAGTTCGACCAATTCGCGGATTACTGGGCCTATTTCATTACCGGTCGTCATGCCAAAGTCACGCTCGAGCGCGGCTTTGCCAACTTCGTCGATGAGTTGAAAGCCTGGCCCAATGGCTGGTGGGCGCACGACGCGATGTTCGCCTACGCCAGCGGGACACGGCTGCCGCTCGTTCGTCAGCCGGCTCTGGTCCTCAACCCGGCCGGCCACCTCGCCTCTGCCTCACGCGCGGCCGCGGTGCTGATCGAACACTGCGTCGTCCGTGAACTGCCCGGTGTGTCCGGCCCCGTGCTGGAGGTCGCCCCCGTGCAGCTTGCCACCGAAATCGTCGGTTGGCTGTGCTGAAATAACGAATGCAGGCTAGCAGGCGTGCCGCGCCAATTGACCGATCGATGCTGTCCACGTTGCAGGAAAGGCGATTGCGGTGTCATCGTCGATATCATCATGCGCGCTGGCTGACTGGCCGATCTGATCGGCGAGGTCACGCAGATGGGGCGCATATTGCTCGATAACAGTCGCGCTGCTCATCGCTCTGGTCATGTAGATCATCATGAGGCTGGCGACATATTTTCCGTCGATGAAGATCGGTAACGCGATCGACTGTTCGGGGTTGTTGTTCGGTGGCGGCTGGAAAGCGAAGCCATTGTCGCGCACCGGCTGGGTCAGCATGTCGAGTGATGCTTTGCTGGTGGCGCGCTCGCGGTTGAAGGAATCGCTAGATTGCGCGAGCAAATGGGTCAGCATGTTGCGCGCCGCCGTCGTGGCAAAGGCATAGGCGACCAGCCCGCTCGACGAATTGAGGATCGGTATTTCTGCGCCGATGCGGCGACGGTTGAGACAGAGCGAGGTCGCCGGGTCGGTCGTTGAGCGCAGCACCATCTGGTCGCCCGCAGGCGTTGCGATGGCCAATGGCCACCCCATCCGGTCGGTAACGCGAAACAACACGGGCGTGGCGCGCTCGATAATCCAGCAATCGTCGGAAAAGCCATCCGTTAACGTGCAGACCTTTGCGCTGAGTCGATAGCGTTTGTCGTCGGGGAAACGCTGGACATAGCCCTCCGCGACCAAGGTCAGGAGGATACGCTCCGCCGTCGTGCGCGGCAAATCGAGATGCCTTGCCAACTCGGTGATCGACACGTGTCCGGTCTGGTTCAGCAAGGCCAGAACTTTGAGCCCTCGCTTGAGCGACCGTAATTCCTGATCCGCTTTCATCGCCGCATTTCCTTTGCAGCAAAAGCTATCACAAGGGTGCTGCATGACAACATCGCCGCAACAAAATGCATCTTGCTATGCGTTTTTCTCATATCGCGGGTAGCGATCCGCGTGGTTCGTCAGGCTTCGACGCGCCCCTGCAGCGCGGTGCCGCCCGCCCCGTCGATGGCAACCAGATCACCGCCGTGCTCATCCAGCGTCAGGCCGAGCGTGAAGGGCGCGCCGTCGAAGATCGGGCGCAGGGCACGGAAGGAGAATCCGCGCACGAACACGGCCGGGCGGTGCTGCAGATACAGGTCCATGAGCAACGTGGCGATATAAGGCCCGTGGACGACCAGGGCGGGATAGCCTTCCGCGCCGACCGCATAGTCGCGGTCATAATGGATGCGGTGGGCGTTGAAGGTGAGCGCTGAGAAACGGAACAATGTCACAGGATCGGCTATCACCTGTCGGGTCAGTGGCGGCAGTGCGGCCGTGTTCTCCGGCTCGGGCGGGCGCGCCGATGCATTGGCGGCCGGGGCTTTTCGGTAGACGATATCCTGTTCTTCCTCCATCATCACGGAGCCCTGGATCGAAAGGCGGTGCAGCAGCGTAATGAACCGCATCCGTCCCGATTTGCCGACCTTGCCGGTCTCGTTCAGCGTGGTGGTTTCGCGCTGCACGATGCTGTCCAGCGGCACCGGCGCGAAGAAACGAATTCGGCTGCCAGCCCACATCCGCCTGGGGAGCCCTTTGTCGTCGCGAGCCGGGTGCCCGTCGCCGCCCAGCCTCGACTGTAGCGTATCGGGTGGGAACATCAGCCAGTGGCCCAGCGGCGGCAGCTCGCCCGCTCGCCATGGTGGTGTATCATGATCGAGCAGGGCGGCGAGCAACCGGGTGAGGCGACGGGCGGCAACGTCGGTTTCCATCAGGCGAACTCGTCGCGGATCGCACGGTCATGCTCGCCAAGCCCCGGCACCGAGCCGGCGAAGGGCGTGGCGTCGCTCCAGCGGACCGGAGGGGCAGGCAGGGCGACCGGACCGGTCGGGGTCTGCGCGTCGACCCGGCGTAATTGGCTGTGGGTCGATAGGCCATCAACACCATTGAGGCGGCCCCAGGCCGTGCCGGCCTGCTCAAAGCGTGCGATCAGCGTGGCGGAGTCGAACGCGGCGAATACATCGCCTACCACCGCATCGAGAGCGCCGCGATTATGATGGCGCAAGCCGTTGGTGGCAAATCGAGGATCCGTCGCAATTTCGGTCATCTGGAGTATCGTCGCGCAGAAACTCGCCCATTCGCGCTGGTTCTGGATCGAGATGACGAGCTGAACGCCGTCGCCCGCGCCGAAGGCGCCATAGGGTGCGATCGAGGGATGCGCGAGGCCGACGCGCTGTGGCGCCTTGCCTGCATAGTCGAAGTGCAGCAGCGGCACCGTCATGAAATCGGCGATCCCGTCGAACAGTGAGACAGCGATGCCGCGACCCCGGCCGGTCTGCGCGCGCGCGATCAGCGCCTCAAGGATGCCGGCATGGGCGTTCATGCCGCAGGCGATATCGGCAACCGAGACGCCGACGCGTGCGGGCGCATCGGCGCTGCCCGTCACGCTGGCCAAGCCTGCCTCGCACTGGATGAGAAAATCATAGGCCTTCATCGTCGCAGCCGGTCCGTCTTCGCCGTAACCGGTAATGTCACATGTGATGAGGCGCGGATGGCGCGCGCGCAGGTCTTCTGATCCGAATCCGGCACGGGCGGCGGCACCGGGCGCAAGATTCTGCACGAACACATCCGCCCGCGCAAGCATCCGATCAAGCAGGGCCGCATCGCCGGGCTGCTTGATGTCGATCCGCAACGATTCCTTTCCGCGATTGAGCCACACGAAATAGGCGCTCTCGCCGTGCACGACATCGTCATAGCCGCGTGCAAAATCGCCTTCCGCTCGTTCCAGCTTGATGACGCGCGCGCCGCCCTCTGCCAGCCGTGCGGTGCACAATGGCGCGGCGACCGCCTGTTCCAGCGACACCACAAAGATGCCATCCAAAGCGCCCATCAGAAGCTTTTGGGCATCTTGAGAACATGCGTGCCGATATGGCTGAGGATCAGGTTCGTGCTGATCGGCGCAACCTGATAGAGCCGGGTCTCGCGGAACTTGCGTTCGATGTCATACTCTTCGGCAAAGCCGAAGCCGCCATGCGTCTGAACGCATTGGTCGGCCGCATACCAGCTCGCTTCGGACGCCAGCATCTTGGCCATGTTCGCTTCGGACCCGCTCGGTTGCTGATCGTCGAACAGACGCGCTGCCTTATCGACCATTTCAGCCGCGGCAGTAATCTGAACATGCGCCCGCGCGATTGGAAATTGAATCGCTTGGTTGGTGGCAATTGGCTTGCCGAACACACTGCGTTCGGTGGCATAGGCTGCCGCCCGATCGACGAAGAACCGGCCATCGCCGATGCATTCGGCGGCGATCAAAATGCGTTCGGCGTTCATGCCATCAAGGATATATCTGAAGCCGCCACCTTCAACGCCGATGAGGTTTTCAGCCGGAACCTCCAAATCGTCGAGGAAAAGCTCGGTCGTTGCATGATTGAGCATCGTCCTGATGGGACGGATGGTCAGGCCATTTCCAAGCGCCTGCTTCATGTCGACGAGCAGCACTGAAATGCCGTCGGACGGCTTGGCGCATTCCTCACGCGGGGTGGTTCGGACGAGCAGCACCATTAGGTCGCTATGTTCTGCACGGCTGATCCAGATCTTCTGGCCGTTGACGATATATTTATCGCCATCCTTGCGCGCGAAAGTGCGGATACGGGTGGTGTCGGTACCGCTGGTCGGCTCGGTTACGCCGAATGCCTGCAGCCGCAATTCGCCGCTCGCAATCCTGGGCAGATAGGCCGATTTTTGCGCGGCGCTGCCATGCTTCAGCAGCGTTCCCATCGTATACATCTGCGCATGACAGGCGCCGCCATTACAGCCCGACCGGTGGATCTCCTCAAGAATGGCGGTGGCTGCACCAAGCCCGAGGCCCGACCCGCCAAATTCTTCGGGAATCAGCACCGACAGGAAGCCTTCGCGGTTCAACGTCTGGACGAATTCGGTCGGATATTCCCGGTCGCGGTCCAGTGTCTGCCAATAGCTGCCGGGGAATTGCGCGCAGAGGCGGCGCACCGCATCTCGGATATCGGGATAGGATTGCTCGCCAAGTTCGATCATGTTCAGTCCCGTCCAAACCGGTCGTCGGGGCGATGCCCGATCTTGAACCCGCCAGAGGCCATAAAGCACAGCGCATTGCCACTGCCGATCATAATGCAACCGCATAGCGGGCCGCTGCGACATCATTCCGGCACCCGGCATTCGGGCGGACCGCAACCGGGCGATTGTCAGCAGTCGATGAGTCCCTTTATCGTGACCGATGTCCATCGCGGCGTGCGGGATCGCGCCGCAGAATCATAGATGAAGCGGAATTGAGACGGATATGACCGGCGGCGCCATCGATATAGTCTGCAACATCTTCACGCCCGAAGCAGTGCAAAAGGGCTGGACCGGCCTTGACGATGATTTCAAGGAACAGGTCCGCATGGACCCTGCGTTGCGACCCGGCATTACGATCGAGGACTATCTGCGCAAGATGGATGCGGCCGGGATCGAGCGATCGCTGCTGATCGCAATTCGATGTGGCGATCTGCGGGTTAGGGGCAGCTTTGAAGTTCCCTACGAAGCGATTGCGACGATCTGCGCGCAATATCCTGACCGTTTTTCCGGGCTGGCCGGGGTCGATACGACACGCGGCATGCAGGGTCTGCGCGATCTGGAAAAGGGCGTGAAGGACTATGGGTTCGTCGGCGCGCACTGGTATCCGCACTGGTTCGACATCGCGCCCGATGCCCCGCAAATCTACCCCTATTACGCCAAATGCTGCGAGCTCGATGTGCCGATCATGATGCAGGTCGGGCATAACCTCGTTTATTCGAAGGACCGGCGGCTACCCTCGGTAGCGAAACCGATCCTGCTCGACCGGGTAGCAATCGATTTCCCCGAACTGACACTCATCGGCATCCATATCGGTATACCGTGGACCGACGAGATGATCTCGATGTGCTGGAAGCACGAGAATATCTATACAGCAGGGGATGCCTATGCGCCCAAACACTGGCCGGCATCCTATGTGAAATATGCCGACAGCTATGGCAGCAACAAGGTGCTGTTCGGCACCGACTTTCCCGTCATCGATCCCGAACGCGCGGTGCGCGAGATCGCCGGTCTCGGTTTTCGTCCCGCATCGCACTCCAATTTGATGCGCGAGAATGCCCTGCGCCTTTTCAAGAAGATTCCGCGTTGACGGCGCTGATCCGGCGCTATCCTGGCAATCCGGCGATCCTGCCGCCGGGGTGGCAGCCGATGACGTTCGGCAATGCCATTCGCGCCGCCTGCGCGCGCGACCCGGCCAAAACCGCGATCATCCATGGCGACCGCACGCGCAGTTATAGCGACCTGGTGGAGCGGATCGATGCGCTGCGCGATGCCGCCATCGCTGACCTGGGGATTGTGAAGGGGGAGGCGGTCGCGCTGGTGGCGCGCAACTGCATCGAATATCTTGAGATCGTCGCGGGCATCCCCGATGCCGGTGCCGCCGTGGCGACCCTCAACCCGCGCATGACCCCGGCGGAAATCACGGTCGCGATCGACGACACCCGCGCGCGTGTGGTGATCGCGGATGCTCCGGGCGTCGCGCTGGTCGGGGCGGCAGGCATCGATCCGTCGATCCGCGTGATTGCCTTGGGCGGTGAATATGAGGCGCTGCTGGCCGCCGCCGGCATTCCCGCAATGCTGCCGCGTATCGAGGAATGGGATTGCTGGACGATTCCCTACACGTCGGGCACGACCGGGCAGCCAAAGGGCGTAATGTTGTCGCATCGCAGCCGGATGCTGGTCGGTCTCGTGTCGGGGGTCGAATTCGGCTGTTTTGGCTATGACGACAAATTCCTCGCGATGACCCCGATGAACCATGGCGGCGGCCTGGGCTTTCCGGCGGCATCGCTGGCCAGCGGCGGCACGGTTGAAATTCTCGACAAGTTCGACCCGCTCGAAACGCTCGATCGGCTCAAGCATGGCGGCATCACCGGCATCTTCATGGTGCCGACGCATTTCCAAATGATCTTCGAGTTGCCGCCAGAGGTGATCGAACCCTATCGCCGGCCGCCGCTTCGCGCGATCATCGCCAATGCCGCACCCCTGTCGCAGGCGATGAAGGAAAAGATCGTCCCGTGGTTTGGCGAGACCGTGCTCAACGAGATTTATGGCGCGACCGAATCGGGGTTGGTGTGCAACATGCGCCCGGCGTGGCAGCTGCTAAAGGAACGCTGCGTCGGGACGCCGATGCCGCACGTGCACGTCCAGATTCGGCGTAACGACGGCTCCGCTTGCGCCGTTGACGAAGTCGGCGAGCTGTTCAGCCGTTCGCCGATGCACTTCAACGGCTATTGGCACCGCGACGATGAAACCGCCGCCACGCTTCAGGGTGACTGGCTCAGCGTCGGTGACCTCGCCAAGCGTGATTCCGATGGTTTTTTGTACATCGTCGACCGCAAGAAGGACATGGTCATCTCCGGCGGGGTCAACATCTATCCGCGCGAGATCGAGGAGGTTCTGGTCCGCCATCCCTCCATCCTGGAAGTGGCGGTCGTGGGGATGCCCGACGAGCGTTGGGGGGAATCGCTCAAGACGTTTGCCGTGCTGCGCGCTGGTGCCGCGCTCGAGGCTGGCGACCTGGCTGCCTTTTGCGAGGGCAAGCTGACGCCGTACAAGATTCCGCGATTGCTGGAGGTGATCGATGCCCTGCCGCGCAACGCCAATGGCAAGATATTGAAACGCGAGTTGCGCGACAGGGGCTGAGCCGCTCAGATAAATGGCTTCAGCGTTTGGGCTTCCAACTCGGTTCGCGCTTTTCCCGAAAGGCGCGATATCCCTCGCGACCGTAAGGCTGACTGCCCATATAATTGACGAAGTGCCCGAGTTCGAGTTCCGTCCCCTGGGTAACGCTCAACTGGGCGCCATCGATCAGAACGCGCTTGAGCATGGCAAGCGCCGGACGCGGTTTGTCGGTCATCGTGGCGGCAAAGGCGCGGGCCTCGTCGAGCAGATCGGCCAGCGGCACGGATTTCAGCGCAAGGCCGATGGCGACGGCTTCGGACCCCCGGTACCAGCGCGCCGTCCACATCACTTCCTTGGCGCGTTGATCCCCGACGCGGCGTTTGAGGCGCAGCGTGACGCAGGCCGGCACCACGCCCGCATCTGTGTGCGCATCGCCGATGCTGGCCTCGTCGGCGATGATCATGAAGTCGCAGCCAAGCGTCATTTCGAATCCGCCGGCCCGCGCATAGCCATTGACGGCAGCGATCGTTGGCATCTCAAGCGTTTCGATCCGCGCGATGATGGCAGCGAGGCGGCGCACGACCCTTTCAAAATAGGCCATGTCGTCAAATGCCCGGTCGAGCAGATCGAGATCGAGGCCGACGCAGAACGCCTTGCCGGTGCCGGTGATGATGAAGGCGCCAAGATCCTGATCCGCTTCGACAAGGTCAAGCACCGCCTCGATTTCACCAAATCGCTCTTCGGTCAGCGAGTTGAGAAGCTCCGGCGTCGTGAAGGTCATTACGCCGATCCGGTCGGCGACGTCGTAACTCAGGGTGAAAAAGGCCATCTCACTCTCCGGCAGGCAATCATTGCCGTCCACGTGCATCACTATTGCATGGCGAAGCGATGCGCCATGCGCGCCGTACCCGCATAGCGGGGCTGGGGGATCGTGGCGCGTGGCGGCGGCGCCACGCGCCCCCGCGCTTCGGTTATATCGGAAAATCGGCTGGACTTCCGGGTTGGGACGTGGACCTGTCACGTTGAAGGAAGCCGCCCCGCGATGAATGAGGATCTCGACGCCAACTATGCAGGCGCCTTTGACGGTCATCTGCAACCGGGCAAAAAACTCGGGCTGTTGATCGTCGACGTCGTGGTTGCCTATCTCGATCCCCACTCCATTCTCTACGCTAGTGCCGAGCCGGCGCTGGCATCGAACGAACGCCTGCTGGCGGCGGCGCATGCGGGGGGCGTGCCCGTCGTGTTCACCAACGTCGAATATCAGGCCGGCGGGCTCGACGGCGGCTATTTCTACCGCAAGGTACCCGCGCTGAAGGCGTTTCTCAAAGGCTCGCCGATGGGCGCGTTTCCAGAGACACTGCGCCCCGGGCCTGCCGATATCGTCGTGACCAAGCAATATGCGTCGGCTTTTTTCGGCACCTCGCTTGCGCCGACCCTGCACGGCATGGGGATCGACACCTTGCTGATTACAGGGTTTTCGACATCGGGCTGCGTCCGCGCGTCGGCGCTCGATGCGCTCCAGCATGGTTTTGCTCCCTTCGTGGTCAAGGATGCGTGCGCCGATCGTCACCCCGGTCCGCACGAAGCAAACCTGTTCGATCTTCAGGCGAAATATGCCGAAGTGATCGGCGAGGGCGAGGCCATCGCGCTGATGAACCGCTAGCGGCTGGCGCGGCTGCGGGGGTAAGCCATTATCGCAATGCAGCTAAAACCAGATTGACGATCTTCGCATCGTCATAAGCGAAATTGACCTGGCTCGTGCGCACGATGGTGATCCCGGCTGATGGCACGATGTAGACCCGTTGCCCGCCGGCACCGTCGAAGAATACCACATCGTCTGCTAGATAGGGCGCGCCGTGGGGGGCTGTCAGCGGACTGGATTGATTATAGCGCCGTTTCGCCGTCCAGGGTGAGCCGCGCCAGATCTGGATGCCATAGGCTGGATTGCTGGCCGATGGCTGGGTCATTTCGGTGATCCTGGTTGCGGACAAGACCTGCCTGTCGCCCACCTTGCCCCGGTTGCGGATCAGCTCGCCAAGCCGCGCCCAATTATCGATGCCCGTGAACAGGCCCGCATAGAAATGCGGCGCGCCGCCGACGCGGTCGAGCCACAGCCGGGCAGGATCATTGCCGATCGGGCACCAGATTTTTTTCTCAAGATAGTCCGCATAGCCTGAATAACCGGCCCGCCTGATCGCGCGCTCAAGCACGATGCCGCCAATCTGGCTGTTGGCGTTGTTATAGGCAAAGACGCTGCCCGGCAGCGTCGCCAGAGGCGTGCGCAGCGCGACCGCGTCGATGTCGGTCGAGAGCAGCAATTCAAGATAACCGGTCGGGCCTTCGCTGAGCTTCAGCCCGCTAGACATCGTCAGTATATGACGCAACGTTATCGTGCCGCGTGGATCGTCCTTCCACTCGGCGAGATAGTGCCCCACCGGCTCATCGATCGACTTGATCAGTCCTTCGTCCAGCGCCTTGGCGAACACTAGGGCGAACACCGATTTGTGCATCGAGTAACTGTCGGTCGGCGTGGCCTCGCCCACGCCTTTGGCAAAGCTGCGATGGATGACGTGGCCATCCTTCATCACCAGCAGACCAACGCCCTGCTGCTCGAGCGAATATATCTTAGCCTGTTCAAGCGCCCTGGCGAGCGCGGGCGCAATCGCGCTCTGCGTATTGGCCAGCGGCCGGACGATGCACTGCTTGCCGATCGTTACGGTCGGTTCGAACCGATCGACGTCGAGGACGGTAGCGCCTTTGAACTTCGCCGCCGCTGCGGCAATGTCGCGTTCTGGCACCGGCGTCCGGGCGAGGGGGACGAGGGGACTGCAGCCCGATCCGGCAACCGTGATTGCCAACATAGACGCTAGTGCAATGGCGATTTTCACATCAGGGCTCCAGACTGCCAATTTGTCAGGCCTCAGGAATCAGTGCCGAGTTCAAGCGCGCCTGGATTCATCAGGTTTCGCGGATCGACCGCCTTCTTCAGGGTGGCAAGCAATGCTGCGTTGACCGCGCTTATCCGTTCCCGGAACGGATAAGCTCTGCCGATTTGCATGTTGGTTGCCCCGTGCCGCAGGAAAACGGCCTTGAGCTCGGAACGGAGCGTTTCCACAAGCGCGGTCGCGTCCGGGTTCGGTGCAAGCGGCGTCAGTTTTCGCCGGTGCGAGGGGTCCATCAGGCGCTCGTGCACCGGAAACATTGCGTCGGGCCATGTCATGACGGGGTCGATCTGGAATGAACCAGTGCCCACGGTTGACGCCAGCAGCACCCATTCGACACCGTGCTCCTGCATTTCCCCGCTGCGCGCTTCGAATATCTTTCGGATATCCGATTGGAGCGCCATAGCTCTGGAATGTGGCACGATCCCATGCGTGGGGAGCCAGCGATTGCCCTCGGTGCCGATCACGATGTTGAGGGGGCCAAACGGCGTGCCGCGAACGACCTTGGGGATCGAATTTTCGATGATCTTGCCGCCATGGCTCGTACAGGCTTCGGTCACATCGCGCAGCGCCGCATCTACGGCGGCCCGGTAGCGGTGCTCGACCGACAGATGAATCGAATAGCCGTGCGCATCCACGATATCGCGGCCCGCTATCGCCACACGGGCTGCCGACCACAGACCCTTGGCAAGGCCGCCGCTATTGCGTGCGACGCCGCTCAATGCCTCAAGATCCTGGGCAAAGCTGATACGCTTGAGGCGTGCGGCTTGCAGACCCGGGTCCATCATGAAGCCATCGGCCACCACGCCGAGCCGCGCGACAGCGGACATCGCGGCGGCAGCGGAGCTGAAATCGGTAAAGGTCGCGGACAAATGCTCTTCGTGCGTTGGCCGCAACATCAGCCGCAGCGTTATCTCGCCCTTGATGCCAAGTGCGCCGTTCTCACCCAGGAAAAGCCCCGTCAGATCGGGACCGAAATGCCGACTGAAGGGTGCTGTGTCGGCGATGGCCGCGCTGCCCGTGCGCAATACTTGTCCGTCTGCGAGCACTATGGCGAGCGACAGGACGCTGTCCGCCGAGGCACCGTGAATCCCCGACCCGTAATAAGCGGCGTGCTGCGACATCGCACCGCCCACCGTCGACAGCCGATCGGATTGCACGCCCCAAAACGGGGTTCGCACATCATGCTCTCGAAGCGCATCATTCAGCGCCTTCCAAGTGACGCCGGGCTCGACGCGGACATACATGTCCTCGACATTGATTTCGAGTATGGCATCCATTCGTTGCAGGTCGACAACGACAGCGTGCGGCACCGAAGGCAGATAGCCACCAGTGTAGGAGGCGCCGCCGCCCCGGGGAAACAGGGCACGCCCGCGTTGGGTGGCGGCCGCAACGACGCGCGACAATTCTGCGAGGTTTGCAGGTGCGACGATCGCCTCTGCAACGAAGGGTGCCTTCGAAAATATATCCTGGCTGAAAACCTCGCGCTCGGTTCGATCGTCAGTCGCATTTCCCGGTCCCACGATATCGAGGAACGCCGACAGCAGCGTGTCGCTGTGTGGTTCTTCCTCGAAAATCATTGTCGCTGTCATCGGATCCTTGACTGTTTTGCGTCGCCGCCAACCCCCAGCATATAGGTGACATTGCGGTTGCGCGATCGTCAATGCGCATTCAGGGGCGTTCTGCTTCGTGCACGTAAAGCGAGCGCATCAGGCGAATTGACAGTGTTCAATTCAACCCGATGCCGCCTTCTCGGGTGACGTGGCGCTACGTGCTAGCCTTGTTCGGGCGGCGGCGCCACATAGGCGTGAAGCTGGGTCTGTTCGCGCAGGCCATATTCTGCATAGTCGACGCCGATACCCGATTCCTTGATCATTGGCATAGGGACGGTCGGGTCGAAGCGGCCATGCTGATTGATCCATACCGTCCCGACTTCCAGGTCGCCGCCAATCGCCCGAGCGCCGTCGACGTCGCGGCTCCAGATACTGCCACCGAGCCCAAAGGGCGTCGCATTAGCCTCAGCAACGGCTTGGTCGACTGTGTCGAATGCCATCACCGGCACGACCGGGCCGAACTGCTCCTCATCGACCAACGGGCACCCCGCGGCTACGCCAATGACGATCGACGGGTCGAAGAAATACCCCGGCCCGTGCCGCGGACCACCGCAGAGCGAGCGCCCCCCATAGTCGCCGACCGATGCCCAAAGCTGGGTGACGCGGGCAAACTGTGCCGCGTTTTGCACCGGGCCAAGGTCTGAGCCTGGGTCCAACCCGGGGCCAACCTTGAAAGCCTTTGCAACCGCCACCAGGGCATCGACGAATGCGTCGTAGATCGGTCGCGCGACATATATCCGTTTTACGGCGGCGCAGATTTGCCCGGAGTTCCCGAACGCGGCGGCCCCGATCTTCGCGGCAACCTCAACCGGATCAGCGTCAACCAGAATAATTGCCGCGTCGTTGCCGCCGAGTTCGAGCGTGAGGCGCTTCAATTGCGGGGCGGTCGCGCGAAGAATTTGCTTGCCGGTCGTGGTTGATCCCGTGAACGATATCTTGCGCACCAGTGGGTGAGCCACGAGCGCGGCGCCAAGGGCGGCCTCGCCGATCACGACTTCCAGCACCGATGGCGGCAGGCACCGCGAGACGAGTTCGATCGCGCGTGCAGTTGCCAGCGGCGTGTTGGGGGATGGCTTGAAAACGACCGTGTTGCCCGCCGCCAGTGCGGTGGCGATCTTGATGAATCCCAATGCGATCGGGGCATTCCAGGGCGCGATCGCCGCTGTTACGCCAAGCGGTTCATAGGCAATATGCCCGGTGCGCCCATTGTCGAGTTGAAGCGTGCGGCCAGCAAGCGCGACCGGCGCCTGCGCCGCAATCGCCCGGACAAACTGCGCGGCGAGGTCGATTTCGCCTCGGGCGCGGAACAGTGGCTTGCCCTGTTCCCGGACCAGCAGCCAGGCGATTTCCTCACGATGCGCAGCAAGCCCATCGGCGACTGCGCATAAGCGTTGACGGCGTTCGTCGATCGCCAGCCCGCGCCACCCCGCCGTCGCGCCATGCGCGCGGGTGACGGCGGCGCCGAGTTCTGCAATGCTCGTGGCCGCGCACAAAGCGACGGCCCCGCCAGTGGCGGGATCGATGACCGTCACCGTGTCCGCCGCCACGCTCCCAGCAAGAGCGACGCGCTCGACAAAAGCCTGCCCGGCCGTCGATCCGGCATCATCAGGATTGCGGTCACCCGGTGCGAACCAGTTCGCAGACCCTGTCGCGACGCTCTCGATCTGGAGGCGAGTATATTCGGCGACGCCATCGGTGGCGAATTCCACCCCGATCCCGCTCTGTTTGGACCCCGCCAGCGGCATGTGCGGGTCGGGGAAGCCGTGCTGATTGATCCAGGTAACTCCCGCCTCGAGCTGGCGGCTGATCGACGCTGCGGCATCTGCGTCGCTCGACCACACCGAACTGCCGAGCCCAAATTCGGTGTCGTTCGCCTGTCGGATCGCGTCATCGATATCGGAAAAGCGCAGCACCGGGATCACCGGCCCGAACTGTTCCTCGCGCACCAGCCGCATCGCGTCGGTCGCATCGGCAACGACCGTCGGCCGCAGGAAATAGCCGGGGCGTGTCGGAACCGATCCGCCAGCGATCACGCGCCCGCCGTGATCGACGGCATCGGCGAGCAATTCGCGCACACGGACATATTGCGCAGCATTTTGCAGCGGGCCGTTGTCGACGCTCTCGTCTGCCAGAGAGCCAACGCGGACTGCATTGGCGACTGCGGCTACTTGATCGCAGAACACTTCGTAGAGACTGTCGTGCACATAGATGCGCTTCACAGCGAGGCAGATTTGCCCGTTATTGGCAAACGCAAGCCAGCCCAGCGCATTGGCCGCCGCAATCGGATCTGCATCGGCGGTGACGATGGCTGCATCATTGCCGCCAAGCTCCAACGTCACCCGCTTTAGCGTTCCCGCTGCCGCTTCCAGCACGCGGCGACCCGTGTCGGTCGAGCCGGTGAAGCTGATCTTGGCGATCCCGGTATGCCCCGTGATCAACGGCCCGAGTTCGTCACTGCCTGTCACGACGTTGACCAGCCCCGCCGGCAGATGGTGGCGCGCGATCTCGCCCAGCAGCAGTGCCGTGACCGGCGTCAGCGGCGAAGGCTTGATGACCACCGCGTTGCCGCACAGCAGCGCCGGCACAAGTTTAGCCATGACGAGTTGGAGCGGAAAATTCCAAGGCGTGATGGCGCCAATCACGCCCCAGGGCTTGTGACGCCGCGCGATCGTTACATCCGCACGGCGCTCCTCGGGCAGCGAAATCGGATATTGATCGAGTATCACGCGTGAAAAGCGGACGGAACTGCGCACTTCGCCAAGCCCGCTCCGCATGGGTCCACCACGCTCATGGTGCAAGATGCGCGCGAAATCATCAGCACGTGCCTCTACCGCATCGAGGAACTCGGCGATGGCGTGTCGTCGCTGCGCGACCGGCTGTGACGACCAGCCAACGAACGCTACAAGAGCCGATGCGACGGCACGATCGACATCGCGACCTGTCGCCCGCGGTACCTGCGCCCATGGCTTCTCAGTCGCGGGGTCGATCACGTCCAGCCAAGAATCCGTGACTGCAGCATCGCCGCCAATCGTCATCTCGAACTGCGGGAGAGCCTTTGAGCCAGATTCGATCGTCATGGCGTGCCGGGCTTCGGAGAGCGGGGAGGGCGCGATTGAACCTGTTTGCGGCGAACCAATCTGTTTTGGATATCAAGCATCATCAATTCCGTATTTGGGCGCAATGGCGATAGATCGACTGCCGTTCATGCCAATCCAAGCTCGCGGTCAGTGGCCCCGGCACCCCATTTATGGGAGGGCGGCATCGGCCGGGAGGCCCATGGCGGGTCGAGCGCAAAGCTCGACCTGGCCCGACCTGTCACAAGCGCGCCACCGCCGGCGCCGCGTGAATAGTCGTAATACAGTTTGATTATTTCCTCGATTGTCCTCGACTGCGTGGCGGCATGGCCCAGACAGGCAGCGCGCCAGGCAATAACACGATCAAGCGCCTCGGGAAGATGATACCCCTCATAATAATGCAGGCATTCCAACCGTTTCATCAGCGGTGTCAGCAAGACCTCAGCCCAGCCGAAGGTGTCGAACAGGAACGGGCCGTCACCGCCATATCGATTTAGGAACGCATCGATCAGCGTATATTGCGCGTCGAAAGCCAGCCGGAACTCCTCACGCTGCGCCTTGTCCTGATTGCGAAGCATTGCGTACCCTGCCTTGGCATATCCGGTATCCATCAGCCCGAACATGCTCTCGATCGCATGATGCTGCGGATCCGGGTGGCGGATGCGCTGCGCTGCAAACTGCGTATCGAGATAGCGCAGGATGACGGCGCTCTCGCGCAGCGCATGCGTGCCGCAGTCGAGCACGGGGAGGGCAGTGGAGCCGCCCGTCTTGTGGAGCAACCAGTCGGGCCGTGGCTGCGAGATGTCGAGCTCGATGTCTGTCACCGTTCCGGCAAGCCCCTTCAGGTGCAGCAAAATCTCTACCCGTTCGGAATAAGGGCAGCCGGGGAAGTGATAGAGAATCAATTCCAAGGCCGGCCCTCCAACAGGGGACTTGGCCCCTTGATCATCAATGCGGTCATCTCAATCGTGCCTATCGCCACATGTTGAAAAATCGCATGCCCTTGGCGCACTGCGGGGCGGCCTTCATGCCGGCTTCGGGATGCGTGCCTCGACGCGCCGGCGTGCTGCGCGATCCCTGCACCGGTCGGTCCATCGATCGATGTTCGGAAGCGACGCAAGCGACAGTTTGAACCTGTCCAGGAAGGTAAAGGTCTGCACCGCAAGATTGACGTCGGCGAGTGAAAATGAACCGAGTACATAGTCGCGGTCCTCAAGGGCTGCCTCGAGCACCGACAGCGTGTCCATCATTTCGGGAACAAGCCTGTCTATCTTGGCGGTATCGCGTTCGGCCGGCGGCAAGGTCACGAAATGCGGGAACAGCTCGGTGACATAACGTTCGATCTCGGTCGCCGACCAGAACGTCCATTGGTGCGCCAGCCCGCGTAAATTGTGCGCCGCCGGCCAGATGGTTCCCGCGCCAAAACGTTCGGCCAGATATTGGTTGATCGCAAAGGATTCGGTCAGGACAATATCATCGTCGGTCATGGCCGGAATCTTCCCCGAGGGGTTGATGGCTAAATATTCGGCCGATCTGTTGCTCCCGTCGAGTGTGCTGATGGGCAGCCAGTCAAACGGAATGCCGATTTCCTCGGCAACCCAAAGGCACCGCGATGCCCGCGACCCTATGCTCCCGAATATCGTGACGCCCATTGGGGTCTCCTGGCAAGATTAAATCGCTGGATTGAGGCCTTGATTGTGTGGCCCAAAAGCATGGTGGAAAGCCGCTTGACGACCCGGCTCAGTCGGCACGCGGCGCGCGCATCAGCAGTTGCGCGACATTGCCCTCAGGATCGTCGAAGGTAAGGACCGATCCGTGCTCGCCCATGTCGCGGCGTGACAATATGCGCCCACCCTGCTCGATAATTGCTGCGGCGTGCGACCCAAGATCATCCACTTCGAACACCGGGACGGCACCGACCTGATCGGGGCAGCCCTCGGCCAGCGAGGCGATCGCGAACGGTCCATCGCCGGCCTTCATCTGTACCCAGCGATTATCGTCGCGGAAGCGCACCGAAAGCCCGATCGCGCGCTGCCAGAAATCCGCGACCCGCTCGACGTCTTGCGAGGCGAAATGAACGTTCTGCAGTCGCAAGACCACCATGCCGAAATCCTCTATCCTGGTGCGTAGCAGATGCGTCTATCGAACATCGGTTGACCTAAACTCAGCCGTAAAATGACAAACTGAACAATCAAAATCCCGCATTTATTCGCTTCGTGGCAATCGATCTGCATTTTGCCTTACGACCAACACAATCGGCCCCGGCGGCGTAGTGTGAAACATCGTCGGCGTTCAGAGCCGACTGGATCACGGTACACAATTCTTTATCGGCGCAACCTCCCATTTTATGGATTGTTCGCAATGCGAGCAGGTTGCCGGACGTTGGCGACAGGCCGTTCGGAAAAGACCCGGCAGCGATCTGTGCCGGACGCAGTGTTACGGTTCTCTGGTCGCTGATAGTTACCGCTTAAACTCCCGGCGCGCTGCGGACACCGGAATTACTGTCCTGCATGGCTTGCGCAATGTCTTGTTCAACATGCTTGGAAGACAGAAAGAAGAACACCGCCGCCCCGAGCATCGAGATTGTTGTCACGCCGAGCAACGAGTAGCGCAACGAGTCGCTGCCGAGCGAAGCCGCCAGCAGATCACTGCTTGTTCCAACCAATTGCGGCCCGATGATCCCCGCGCCCAAATTGATGACGAGGAAAGAAAAGGCCATCGCCACCGCGCGTGTCCTCACCGTTGCAACCGCCAGGATGGTTGCAAACAGCGTTGCGCCTTGCAGGACGCTCAAGAACGAAGGGACCATGTAGAGCAGGAGCGCGCCTTTCGCCGAGGGGAGCAACAGCACCGTGGCAAACAGCGGTGCTGACAATGTGAGCGCGCCAACGGCCATCAGGATGGGCGCGCGCAGGTTCTTCTTGCCAAGATGTTGCGCAATAACGCCTCCGGTCAGCATACCGAGCAGCGACGGGATGCCGCTGGTGAAGGCCAGCCAGGCGCCCACGGTCGGGATATCGAGGCCGTGACTGCGAACGAAGAATGAGGGCAGCCAGATGATCAGCGAGACACTCGACAGCCCGTAAAGGGCGCCGCCCAAGGTCATGAGGCGGAATGTCTTGATCTGCCACAGGCCTCGAATGGCTGACCACATCGCCGGCGTTTCGGGTGAAGTGGTGAGTCCGTCGGCATGCCCTCGCGGGGGCTCGCGCGTCGTGATGTAAAAGACCGCCGCGATAATCACGCCGGGAATCGCGAATGTCATCAATGTCATTCGCCAGCCGATCGAGTGAGCAAGCGCGCCACCCACCAGATAGCCGATAAAAATCCCAAAGGACGCGCCCGTGCCGAGAACGCCGATCGGGATAGTCCGCTCCGCACGAGCGAAATAATCGCTGATCAAGGAATTTGATGGCGGGGCACTGCCCGCCTCGCCCACGCCGACCAGGATCCGCATGATCGCCAGCTGGGCGAAGCTCTGGACAAAACTGGTCAGATAGGTTGCCAGGCTCCAGACAATAACAGCGGCAGCGATGATCTTTTTGCGCGAATAGCGGTCAGAGAGACTTGCGATTGGTAGCGCCAGAAACGCATAGGCAATCGTAAATGCAGCGCCGGAAATGAAACCCATCTGCGAATCGGATAGATGAAGCTCGGCCTTTATCAGCGGAAACAGCACGCCGAGCATGTACCTGTCTGAATAATTGCAGACTGCAATCAGCAACAACATCACTAAGACGTAATTGCGATATGTATTGGATGCCTTGAAAACACCAATGGGGCGGTTTACCCCTTCGAGTGCGAGACTATTTGTTTTGAGCATCTGGTGAATTCCGGGTTGGCAGCGCAGTTCTCTTAGGCTGTTGGATAACAAAATAGGGGTGGTTGGTCTTCACCCAATTCGCTTCGGTCGTCTGCAATCGATCGGTAATGGTACGGCGTGTCATTCTGTATGCGTCGGCCAGGATCGCCACGCCAATAGTGCAGCACGATGTCGATCAGGGAATTCGGTTTTTTCGATCTGCACGTAATGCGAGCAGATTTGGCTCGATTGCCTATGCGCAGGGGTCAATGATCATCGTCCCAACCGGGCACGCAATATCGCTTGGTAGCCAGAAAACTCATGCAAGGATATGATCATATTCCCCGCCATGTTGAAGCTGACTATTCGGGTTAGGGTGTTCCGGATGAGTCTGGGTGTTCCGGCGATTTTTCTGGCGAATTGGCAGGGCAAGTTGCCGCACCGGGTGAGATGATCTGCGCAGATGGCGCCGGCAATCTGCGTGTTGCCGGGTTAGATGGCCGCGAAGCCCTCGCGCCAGATTTTACTGATAGCGCCAGCCCCGCAACGCCCGCCCAGCCATTCCCAGAACGGGCGCCGCCGGCATCAGCCGCCTTTGTCGGGTCATGCTCGCAATGCGAGCATTCAAGATACTCACCTCGACAACGCCGGAGAGGCTGTGTCATCAAAATGCCATGCGTAGCAGACCTCCGATTTGGAGAGAGTGACATAGTCATTGCGGTTCGTGCTTCCTACAATTCGTCTAAAACATTGTATCTCGATAGTAATCGGCAAATAAAAAATGAAATAGCGGGTTAGGCTTGTTTAAAGACAGGCATTTCATGCGGCGATATCGAATATAAATTTGGGGATGGGGGTATTTATGATCAATAAGGTAGCCAAGCATCGTAAATGCGGCTATTGCTTTAGTGCATTGGTGATTGCGCTAGCAGCCACTGCGGCGCCGACGGCGGCTTTCGCCCAAAAGGACGATACGCAGAAGGCTGGTGCAAAAACGGCCGACAGCGGCACCGAGGACCCCGGCCAGATCATCGTCACGGCGCGCAAACGTGAGGAAAGCCTGTTGCAGGTGCCGGTTACGCTGTCGGTGTTGACAGCCGACGACATCGCGTCGCGGTCCATCACCAGCATCACCGATCTGGTCGAGAGTTTGCCCGGTATCAACCTCAACGGCGTGGCTTCGGGCCGAAACGACCGCTCGTTCCAGCAGATTTCGCTGCGAGGGTTCACGCCCAATCCCGGTGCGTTCTCTACCTATACCGCGACCTTCATCGACGGTGTTCCGGTGGCATCCACCACGGCGTTTAATTCGATTACCGATCCTGCCCGAGTCGAAATCCTGAAGGGCCCGCAAAGTGCCTATTTCGGTCGCAATGCGTTTGCCGGCGCCATCAACGTAATCACGAGTGAGCCTGGCAAGACGCTTGGTGGCCGGGTGTCGTTGCAAGGCGGTGAGCGCAACAGCTATGATCTGCAAGGCTCGATTGGCGGCCCGATCTTCGCTGATGTCCTTGGATTCAAGGTGACCGGCCGGGTTTTTGCAGAAGACGGTTCCTACCGGAATTTGGCCAACCCGGCCCAAACGCTGGGCGACCAGAAAACGAGCACCGGCACTTTTCAGCTGACCTTCACGCCGACATCTTCGCTGAAAATCCGTGCGTTCGGGCTTTATTCCGAAGATCGGGATGGGCCGTCTGCAGATGGCCTGGTTTCTGCGTATGAATTGCGCGCCAACAACGGCGTCATCAACATTCCGCTCATCAGTGGCAATACGAACGGCACGGTCATTGTCCCAAGCCAATCGAACTGCACGCTGACCGGTTTACAATTCGGCCGTGCGGCGAACGAAACCCCGGTCAGTCGTCCCTTCATTTGCGGGGCGATCCCCAGGGTCGCGGCAGGGTTTAGCCCGGCGGCCAATACGATCCAGGACGGCTTGCTCAATTCGATTCTGGCCCGGGGTGACAACCGGGTCGTATCGCCCGCGCAGGGCGCGCAGGGCTATGGCCTGGTCCGCCAATATTACCATCTCCACCTCGCCGTCGATTATGAGGTTGATGGTACCGGTCTAACCCTATCGTCGCTTACCGGCTATAACAATGAAACGTTCAGCGAAGTCGATGATCTCGATAACTATGATGGCTCGCTACTAAAAGGAAGCGGTGTTGCGGGGACACGCCAGATCTACAACTTTCCGTTTGGGATCGAACGTATAGCCAAGGACTTTTCGCAAGAACTTCGCCTGTCTTTCGACAATGGCGGTCCGTTCAGGGCCCTAATCGGCGGCAGCTATCTGGAAGCCGACATTGCCACTGGCAATATCAATATTTTCGCTGAGGAGCGATCGCTTACGGCGGTCCGTGCGGCCAGCTCGCGCCTTGCGCCTCGCCGGAGTGAAACCAGGGGCCTGTTTGGCAGCCTGACCTATGATTTCAACAACAAGCTGACCTTGAGTCTCGAAGGTCGTTACCAAGCAGACAAGGTCTTTGCGAAGGCAGGGGGCGCCGGAACGACGATTTCTGCAACCAATGCGTTTGGATTCACCCCCGGCACCTACACGCTCGGCCAGACATTTTTCACAAAAACTTATAACAACTTTCTACCAAGAGCGATTTTGAGTTATAGGTTCACGCCCAATATCTTGGTCTACGCATCTTATTCAGAAGGCGTTAATGCAGCCATCGACGCGTTCAACGCCAATATCTTGAACAGTACCCCAGGAGAAGTCGCCGCCCTGGACGCCCTTGGCCTGACCGTGGTTCAAAACCCTGAGAAACTAGCCAATTATGAAATCGGGTTTAAGGCGTCACTCTTCAACGGGCGTGCTCGCGTGACAATGGCTGGCTTCCTGGCGGATTGGACTGACCAGTTCAATACGCGCTCGCTTGTCATCTTGGACACATCGCGCACACCGCCCGTCACGTCCATCGTCGGCGGTACCGTTAACAGCGGTAATACCCGGATCATGGGCCTTGAAGCGGATGTCTGGGCCAACCCGCTCGACGGCATGACGTTTACCATCGCCGGCGCCATTACCGACACGTCCATCAAGAATTGGGCTGAACCCACGGTGTCGCAGCTGACAGGCGTGATCGGTGATGCGTTCAGGGGGAAGAGCTTGCCATTCACGTCAAGATATTCGGCCAACATCGGTGTCCAATTCACCGGGGCCCTTGTGAACTGGGACGACGGCCTCTTCATCCGAGGCGACTTGAGCTACAAATCCAGGCAGTTCCTCGATGCAGCCAACCTCAGCTGGATATCGGGGCGCACCATCGTGAACATGCGTGCAGGCCTGCGGCGGGACAGATATGCCATCGAGGTGTTTGCCACAAACCTGTTCAACAACCGCAATTATTCCTCGGCTGGCCAGAACGTCCTGCTGGAACCAAGCAATGTTCTTCAAGGGCGCGGCAATGGTTATGTTAACGTAGGACTGCCGCAATTGAGGACAGTTGGGCTCAAGACCAGCTTCAGTTTCTGATCGCCATCACGTTACTACCGACGCAGGCTAGGGCGGTGCGACTGCATCGCCCAAATCCCCCCAAATCACTTCATCCGATCTTTTAGGTAAAACCCGATGGCAAGCCGACCAGGGGCTTTGGCACGTTCGCTGCCACGCAATGACTGCTTTCACAGCCACTCGATAAATACTCTAGCAGTAACGCTTCGACAGAGCGCTAACAACTATCATGTCGAGAGCGAAAACGAGTCACTGCACGCATGACGTCGATAAGCGCAATAGTCGAGCTCCCTCTGAAAAAAATGCTACTAAGACGGACAGTTGAGAAAGCAGAGTCAATATGCCTCGATCGGGAAAAATGAGCATATCCGTAGTAGGGGCAGGAATCGCTGGTTTGACGCTGGTTCTTGCCTTGCAGAAACTCGGCTTCAAGCCAAAACTGTTCGAGCAAAGCCCTGTTTTGGGTGAGGTTGGCGCAGGAATAATGCTCACACCGAATTCAAGCCTCTTGTTGAACTACCTCGGACTATCCGATCGTCTGATTCAGGCATCGATCCAGCCAGAAAACAATTATTTATATGATTATCTCACTGACGTCGTCGTCAGCAAATCGGATCTGGGAATGCGGTCGCTCGGCTTTTCGGGGAAGCCATTCCGCACAATCCACCGAGCTGATCTGCACGCAATACTATGCGCTGCAGTTCGGACGGACGACCCGGAGTGCATCAGGCTTGGTCATAACCTCATCGGCTTGTCGGAGGAGGGGAGTCATGTTCGACTAGTCTTTGAGAATGGCGCGATCGAGCAGACGGACATTTTGATCGGGTCCGACGGTATCCGTTCTGTCATCCGCACGAAACTCTTCGATGAGTCTAAGCCGGTTTTCACGGGCAATGTGGCGTGGCGAGGTGTCGTCAGCAATAGCGCCCAAAACTATCGGATGGAGCCGTCCGATATGGGCAACTGGATCGGCCCCAAGCGCAACGTCGTCGTTTACCCCCTGAGAGGCGGAAGCGAGCTGAATTATGTCGCGATTTCCGAGCGTGACACATGGGTAGAGGAAGGTTGGAACGTGCAGTCCAACCCGGCGGAACTGGTGCAGGAGTTTTCGGGCTGGAGCGGGCGATTACTCACCATGTTTGCCAACACTCCACCGGACAAATGCTTCAAATGGGGTCTGTTCGACCGGGCGCCGATGGCTCGAATCGTCCGGGGTCGGGTCGCATTGATAGGTGACGCGGCTCATCCGATGTTGCCGTTTCTGGCCCAGGGGTCTGCAATGGGTATCGAGGACGCGATCGTTATCGCGCGGTGTTTGGCGTCTGGCGATAATCCGGTCGATGCGCTGCAATCATACCAGGCGACCCGCCTTGAACGCACCAGCTGGGTTCAAACGCAAGCGCGCAAGGCGCGGCGGCTGTTCCATTCAGACGGCGGCGAGATGGAACTCGAAGCGCGGGAGGAACGCTCCCGGAAGATTTACACCTATAATGCAATCACCGTGCCGATCATATCCTATACTGGCGATATCGCGAATCGGGATGATGCCGTCGCGCGCGGCGACGCCGAAAGCGGCAGTGAATTCGTGGCGTAACAACACTGCGAACCGAAACGTGACGGAGAGACCGGTCGTACTCGCTAATGCTGACATCAATGCCCGTTTGGGCCGCGCTGATGCTTCGACGCTGGACGATAACCAGCGTCTCGGTCAAGAATCATTTGGGTGACGGCGCATCACCCGGGAATTTGAAAGGTGCTCAAAAATGGCGGTTGAGGCACAAACTGACAAGACGGCCCGCAAATCAGCGGCGGATGGCTTCGTGTTTGCCGATTCAGACAATATCTCGATGTTTGCGGACCAGACTGTCGATAATTTGATGCACGTCGCCATCGCCTTGGGGGCGGAATTATGGGCCTTGCGCCGTCGCGTCATGACACTTGAAAAGGTGCTCGAAGAGGTCGGCGTCACAAGCGAGGATATCGAAAAATACATGCCTAGCGTTGAAGAACAGGCGCGCTGGAAAGACGAGCGCGACATCTTCATCAAACGGATCTTTTCTGGCCTGGAGCGCCGGGGCGGGTCCAATTCCAAGCAGCTCGATATGTCCCACGATCTTTAACGGCACGCCGAAGCGCGGATTTGGCGGCCTTCCGCCAGCGCTGCCGATGTTGTGGCCGTCCGGCCCAAAACCACCGAAGCGCGCACGAGGGCGCCGGTCGATGCGATTGAATCGACCCTTAAAGGAATGATGATGGCTGACATCTTGATAATTGGCGGCGGCATTGCCGGTCTGGCCGGCGCCCTTGCGCTGCAACAGCAGGGCGTGAAGGTTCGCGTGTACGAACAGGCAGCGAAATTCGAGGAAGTGGGCGCTGGCCTGACGTTGAGCCAGCCGGCAAGCCGGGGGTTGTTTTCGCTCGGCCTGCGCGCGGCGATAGAGGAAATGGCAGACATACCGAGCAGCGCCTGCGTCGCCGATCACCTGACTGGCCAGCGCGTGACCGCCCCCGACCGTATCCAGGAATCGCGTGACAGGGGCGATATCCCGTATTTTTACCAAATCCATCGCGCCGATATGCACAAGATTCTGGGAGATGCCGTGATCGCGAACGACCCCGAAACGATCATGCTTGGTCAGCGGCTTGAGAAGATTTCGCAAAATGCCGACGGCGTTACAGCCACCTTTGCGGATGGCTCTCAAATGCGCAGCAAGATCCTAGTCGGAGCGGACGGCATCAATTCGCGGGTCCGCGAAGAATTGTTCGGTGAGGAACAGCCGCGCTTCACGGGGCAAGTGGCTTATCGTTTTCTGATCCCGTTCGACGACGTCCGGGAATATATGCAGGAGGGGCCGTCGGTGCACTATGCCGGCCCGGGCCGCAATCTGCTGCGTTATGTTCTGCGGCACGGGACGCTGGTCAACGGCGTCGCCTTTGTCAAAACCGATAGTTGGGCCGGTGAAGGCTGGTCAAATCCAGCTGAAAGGGGGGAGATGCTGGAGGCATTCAAGGGCTGGAACGACGACATACAGGGGCTTTTGCGCAATGCGCCGCCCAACGGCACCCGGAAATGGGCGCTGTTCGACCGAGAGCCACTGCCGGCATGGACCGTGGGACGGGTCACCTTGATGGGTGACAGCGCCCATCCCATGCTCCCGTTTCTGGGTCTGGGGGCAGCGATGGGAATCGAGGACGCGGTCGTTTTCGGCCGCGCCTGGCGCGAGACTGCGGACAAGGCCAAGGCATTGGCGATTTACGAGGAAACGCGGCGCGAGCGGGCCAATTACGTCCTGCTCGCGTCACGTCGCCAAGGCGGGTTTCACCAAGCCGATGAGCCCGATTATTCCAAACGCTACGCGGTCAGCAACGAGCATCTCATGACCTATGATCCGTCGACGGTTGCCTTGGCCATTATTTGATTGGCGCAAGCGTGTCGCTTGGTGGCGATGCGACCGTTGATTGCGCCCTGGTCCGGGCGCTTAGGGTCGATCGGGAATTGCGGCTGCAAACGCCGCGCTGGCGGGTCACCGACTGTTCCGCCACGCCTGCCCGCCTATCCGTCGAGCGCCTTGCCGTGATCAGCCTGTATCCGCTGTCGCAATGCCGGCGGAACTTGAGCCCAGGTTGAAAGTTTGATCGCATTGAGCCGCATGCATAGGTCACCTGCTTTCATGCCCATGTTCATCCATGGTCTGAAGCTGTTGACCGTCGTGTATTGCATCGTCGATGCCACAAATTCTCCCCCGGCCTTCATATCGGCCGCGCTGGCTTCAAAGTTGGCCAGTGAATTGAGCAGGATCGGTGGCGACCCCGGCGCCGCCGGCAGCTTCACGAACAGCTCCTCGGCCATCCACACTCGGCCGCCCCTGACGTCAGGCGCAGTCAGGCGTCCCTTGAAATCCATTCCCGGAGGCAATGCTTTGATCTCGGGCAGCACGACAAGGTCGGGACGAAAACGCAGCGACAGCGGCTCGATGAAATGCTGTGGTTTCATTGGTTGGCCAGTAAGCAAATTGAGCATCGCGCCGTCGATGATGTCAGAGGCATCGGGCTCGCCATAATAACCCGCCTCGATCATCGAATAAATCAGTGAGCCGTCACCCTGCCTAACGATGTGGCTGCGATTGGCACCCCGGATGCTGAGCAGCGGCCGCAACGGCTCGCCTTGCAGCCGGCCAAGAATATGTCCGCTGAAATGCCACCATATCGGGCGTCCCGCCGGCGCGGCGCGAAGGCTTGTGAAGGCGTCCAGCGGATCTAGACTGAAACGCTGCGTGTCGGCGGCCTGCAGCGGGAGGGAAGGCGCAAGGCCCAGCGCAAGTGCCGTATGCAAAACTTGACGGCGGCTAGTCATGATATTGTGTCCCATGTTAGCCGTTATGGCATGCTCAAGAGCGTATAACGGGCGCGCCGGGCGGCCGCCAAGCCGACCGTCAGCTTTTTTCTCGATTGTCCGAATAGCGTGCGACACAACTGTTAAAGCCACGCGGTAGCCATTTTCCTATCTGGTCGGGGCGGAATATGTAGTAAACAATGCCTCTTTATGTTGTCTAAGATATCGCTTTCGTTGCTGATGGACGAGGCCCTTTATTGCTCAATATTGGCAAAACTGACTAGTTTCTGGTTAGTTTGACAGTGTCCGCGCGACAGCTTCGTAATATCCGGAACAAACCATTCGACTTCGCTGTGAACCAGAGCAATCACGGTCTTGTGAACTGCGGCCTCAAAGCGAGGCCGCTCGCCCCACCGATCTGATCGGTTGGGGCTGATGGTGGTGGGAGCGGCGATTTTGCCGCTTACCTGATGAAGGACCACCATGATGACCAAGCTCAACGATCTCCAGGCTATCCTGCTCTCGACCGCGGCAAGTCGCGATGACCGGAGCCTGCTTCCCGTCGCGGCGACGGTTGCCGGCGCCGGCGCGCGCCTCACAAAAGCAATTGCCACCCTGCTGACCGGTGGTTTTGCCGAAGAACGCGAGACCGGTGATAACGATGCCATCCACCGCGCCGATGGTGACCTGCGGTTCGGCGTGTTCATCACCGAAGCCGGCAGCGCCGCAATCGGGGTTAGCGATGCAGGGCAGGCTGATGATACCGCGCCGTCGCCCGTGCCAGAAGCTGCCCCGCGCGCAACCAAGGCGAGCACGGTTATGTCGCTGCTGCAGCGTGCCGAAGGGGCGACGATCGCTGACCTGATCGCTGCCACCGGGTGGCTGCCGCACACGACCCGCGCAGCGCTCACCGGCATTCGCAAAAAGGGCCACACCATCGACAAGGCGAAGCGCGGCGACGCTACCTGCTACCGTATCGTCGCAGCAGCAGCACGATGACAGGCGTGGACGAGGCAACCCTCCTTGAAAAAATTGCCAGTGAAGGCCCCTGCGGAAGCCGTGTTGAAGGACATTCGGCGCCAGACCCGGCGGCATTTCTCGGCCGAGGACAAGATCCGCATTGTCCTGGATGGCCTGCGCGGCG
>JBBRMV010000002.1:0-153286 GCA_038230675.1 Sphingomonadales bacterium
CAACGGAAAATAGGGCTCAATCCGGCGCATCTGCGCCTCCGACAACCAGATCAAATCGCTCATGGCAGCGCCTCCTTGCGCCGCCATTGAATCAATCTATCAACCGCCCCGCAAGCATTTTAATAGGTCCTGAGCCTAGGTCGCCCGCTCTTTCGGCAACGGGAGATAAAGGTCGCTAGCGTCGGCGGTGGACCGGCGAGTGAGTTGATTGGCCTTTTAGAGTATCTCAAAGACCCTGCTATGGGCGAAAATGTCTCGTCAATCGAGTACACTATATATGACCATAACGAAAACTGGGAGGACGTTGCCAATCTGGTTGCCGATTGCGCAGCTGGAGATATCGATATCTCGGTCACTTTTGAAAGACTAGATTTGCTGTCCACAGAGCAAGTCGGTGAAGTGTCACTTGCTCGTTATGATTTAACGATCTTTAGCTATATTATATCGGAGCTAAAGTCGTTTGTAGGATCTCATCCTGTAGTGGCCAATATTAAATTGTTACTTTCTACCGTCAGCGAGCGATCCTTTGTATTTTATATGGACAGTGAATCGTATCAATTTTATAGCGTTTTCAATAACTGTAGGGTTGTTCCCGGATTAGTGCAGAGAAGAGATTTAGGAGGAAATACCGCTTTCTATCCAGGAGAATACGACGGAGTTTTTGCCGACTACATTGAAGTGCTGGATAGAGAGCCTCGGCTTGACGGAAATATCGTCTCAAAACTTCTCGAAAAGACCTAATATCATGAGAGATTTATTTTCATCTAATCAGCAATTTGAAAAGATTGCGATGCCGGATGCTGATGTCTCAATTCTTCGTGATCTAGACACTCACGCTTCACATAGTGATATATTTTCGAAACTGCTTCATGACACAAAATGGCAGCAGCGCGAAATGAATATGTATGGCCGAAAGGTTTTACAGCCACGACTTACTGCTTGGTATGGTGATCCCGGTAAAAGCTACGTGTATTCGGGCATCAAGAACAATCCGTTGCCATGGACCGATTTGTTGCGAGAAATAAAAAGAAGGATTGAGGACTGTACTGATTTACCATTTAATAGTGTTTTGCTCAATTACTATAGAGACAATAACGACAGCATGGGATTTCACAGCGACGATGAAAAGTCGCTAGGTCCTGAACTTGCTATCGCTTCGTTAAGTTTAGGCGACTCTAGAACATTTATTTTCAAACACAAGGACCGCAGTGATCTAGGCCCTGTTTCTATACAGTTAACCGGCGGAAGTGTACTTCTTATGAAAGGTTTGACACAACGTTTCTGGAAACATGCTATTAATCGAGAAGCGAGACTATGTGGTCCTCGTATCAATCTCACTTTCCGACATATTTATTCGGGCGAAGAACTTGATCGGCTTGCAAGTAAGGAATGGCATGATCGTCGTGAGTGTTAAAATTGTGTGCCCCACCTAGCCCATATCTCCCTCATCGTCCGCGACTATGACGAGGCGCTCGCCTTCTATATCGGCAAGCTCGGCTTCGCGCTCGTCGAGGACAGCTGCCAGCCCGAACAGTCCAAACGCTGGGTCACCATCCGCCCACCCGGCGCGAAAGAAACCGCCACCACCATCCTCCTCGCCCGCGCCTCCACGCCCGAACAGGCAAGCGCCATCGGCAATCAATCTGGCGGGCGCGTGTTCTTGTTCCTCGCCACAGATGATTTCGCGCGAGACCATGCGGCGTTCACCGCCGCCGGGGTCGAGTGGGTCCGTCCGCCCGCCATCCATGATTACGGCACCGTCGCGGTGTTCGCCGATCTCTATGGCAATCTGTGGGACCTGGTGGAATTCGCCGATGCGCGCGATGGGTAACGCATCATGGCCGGGCGTCCGCGATCACGGCCTCACCCCACCATCGCGGCCTTGATCGCCTCGATCGCTGCCAGCATCGGTGCGGTTCCGGCCCCGCCCTGCGCGGCCTTTGCCTCAAGCGTTGCCAGCATCGCTTGCGCCTTTGCGGTATCGCCCGTCCTGGCACAGGCGACGCCGAGATCGCGCTGGGCGACGAGCAGATCGCCGTCATAGCTGACCGCCTTTTGCAGCAGCTTCACCGCGCCCTTGTGATCGCCGAGCTCGATCCGCGACGCGCCGGCGATGTAATAGACAAGGGCCTGCTTGCCCGCATAAGGCAGGATGACCGCCATCACCGCCCTGGCCCGGCGGAAGTCGCCGGCCTCGAACGCTTTTTGGCCACGCGCATATTCGGCATCGAGATCGATCGATGGTGCATTGCCGCCGGCATAGGGATTGGCGGGGCCGGACGCGCGGCTGTAATCCCCCGATGGCGAGCAGTTGGCGCGCGCCGCCGAGGGCAGAGTGGCAGCGCCCAAGCCGCCGGCAACGCCGAGCAGGGCAACGATATTGGTCGAATTCTTCACGATGACCTCTTTCAATGGAGCAGCGGGGGGATAATCGGTGGTGCGGCTGTGGGCCGCGTCGCACAGGGCGCGACGCGCTCGATCGCGCCGTCGAGCAGCGATTGCAGATCGAGCGGCGCCTGCGAGACGACCGACAGCGCCGGGTCCTCACCGCCCGGATCGCGCACCGCCAAAATGCGGTCGCGCTCGACGAGCAGCGTGCCGATCATCGGCGCGCAGAGCGCCACGGCCGCGCCGATCCAGCGATTGACGAGCGGATCGCCCGGCGCATGGCTCAACGAAAACTGGGGCAGCGCCGCGATGATCGCGCCCGCCGGGTACAGCCACTCGTCGGTCACCCAGCGATTGACGGTGAACAGCGCGATCGGCAGCCCGTGACGGTCGATCGACAGCCCGGCGATGTGGACGGCATCCGCATCGGTGGCGGGGCGGGGCGGCGCGATGAGCGGCGCTATTTCCGCCGGCATCGCGCTTCGCGGCAGGAACAGATGGAGGTGCCCGTGTTCGCCCGCCACTGCCGCTTCGCCGGGATGGGCATGATAGAAGAAACGCGCGCCCGATCGCTGGCAGACGCTGTCGCGCGGTGGATAATGGTCCCATAGCCGCATGGCGGTATCGACCGGCAGGATACGCCGCATCAGCGGTGCGCCCGATGCGAACATCGCGATAGTTGCCTGATTGAGCGTGATGGCGGCTTGATGCGGGCTCACGAAGCGGCTTTCCTGCTTGGCGCCACGGCATTGCCGGTGCAGCGTTGGATCAAAGGACCATCCGCTGCCGTTGATGGCGCGGTTACATTTGCCGGACGAAATTATCCATGCGCGCCTTTGCCAATTTACTCGATTCGCTGATCTACACGCGCTCGCGCAATGCCAAGCTGAAGCTGATCGCCGATTATCTGTTGGCAACGCCCGATCCGGATCGTGGCTGGGCGATGGCGGCGCTGACGGGGGATCTCGATATCCCGGCGATCAAGCCCGCCGTGATCCGCGCGTTGATCGAGGCGCGTGTCGATCCGGTTCTTTACCGGATGAGCCGCGATTATGTCGGCGACAGTGCCGAGACGGTTTCGTTGCTGTGGCCCGATCCGCCGGGCGGCGCGCAGGGCCAGACGCCGCTCGGGCTTGGCGAGACGATCGACAGGCTTGCCGGCCTGTCGCGTGCCGATGCCCCGGCGGCGCTGGCGACGATGCTCGACCGGCTGACCCCCGCGGAGCGCTTTGCGCTGTTGAAGATGGCGACGGGGGCGCTGCGGATCGGCGTGTCGGCGCGGCTGGCAAAGACCGCGCTGGCGCAGGCATTCGCGCTCGACGTCGATGCGGTTGAGGAGGTGTGGCACGGCATCGATCCGCCCTATGCCGCGTTGTTCGATTGGGCCGAGGGGCGCAGCGGCGCGCCGGTTGCCGCCGACTTGCCGCTGTTCCGGCCGTTCATGCTCGCCCACCCGCTGGAGGACTTGCAGGTCAGCCTCGATGACTATGTGGCGGAGTGGAAATGGGACGGCATCCGTGTGCAGATCGTCCATGTCGCCAACGATTCTGGGGGCGAAACCCGGCTCTATAGCCGCGCGGGTGACGACATCACCGCGAGCTTCCCCGATGTCGCGGGTGCGTTTGCGGCGCCCGGTGTGCTCGATGGCGAGCTGATGGTGAAGGGCGAGGCGCAAGGGAGTGACGATGAAGGAGGCGCGGCGGCCAGCTTCAATGCGCTTCAGCAGCGGCTCGGCCGAAAGCTCGTATCGGCAAAGATGCGCGAGCAGTTCCCGGCGTTCGTCCGGCTATACGATATCCTGTTCGACGGCGCGGAGGATTTGCGCGCGCTATCCTGGACGGCACGGCGCGAACGGCTGGAGGGGTTTGCACGCGGGCTCGATCCGGCGCGTTTCGACGTCAGCCGGATCATCGATGCCGCCGATTTCACCGCGCTCGAGGCGGTTCGCGCGGGCGCCCGCGATGCAGCGATCGAGGGGGTCATGCTCAAACGTCGCGATTCGCCCTATGTCGCCGGCCGCCGAACGGGGCTGTGGTATAAATGGAAGCGCAATCCGCTCACCGCCGATTGCGTGATGATGTACGCACAACGCGGCAGCGGCCGACGCTCCTCCTTCTATTCGGATTACACCTTCGGGTGCTGGACCGAATCGGGTGAGTTGCTGCCGGTGGGCAAGGCCTATTCGGGCATCACCGATGACGAACTGAAGATGCTCGACAAGTTCGTTCGCGATCACACCGCCGCGCGTTTTGGCCCGGTACGCGAGGTCGAAAAGTCGCTGGTCCTCGAAATCGCGTTCGATTCGATCCATGTGTCGAAACGCCACAAATCGGGGGTCGCGATGCGCTTTCCCCGCATCGCTCGGATCAGGACCGACAAGCCGGCGGCGGAGGCCGACACGATCGAGGCGCTGCGACGGTTAATAACTTGAAGTGCGTTCAGGGCAATGCGCGCGTCAGGACGACAAACGCCAAGTCGTCGCGCTTTGGCGTGCCGAACCGCCCGTCTTCATAGGGAAATGGGCGTTCCTCGCCCGTCAGTCCGTAGCCGCGACGCTGGTAGTAGGCGATTAGCTCGCTGCGCTGGCCGATGACGGTCATTTCCATGTGACCCGCGCCAAATCGTGTGCGCGCGTCGGCTTCAGCGGCGGTGATCAGCTGCTTGCCAAGACCGCGCGACTGCAACGTCGGATCGACCGACAGGAGCCCGAGATAGCAGCGACCATCTCCCAGGTCGGTCAGCTCGACGCAGCCCATGACGTGGCCCGCGTCGTCGCTCGCAATTAGCAGCAGGTGGCTTGGGTCGGCCAAGATGCCGGCGAGCGTCGCGAGGTCGGTGCGCTGGCCTGCAATCAGATCCGCCTCGTGCGTCCATCCGCCCCTGGACGAGTCCCCGCGATACGCGCTCTGAATGAGATTGAGGAGCGCCGGCAGGTCGTCGGGCACGGCGGGACGAATCGCGGTCGTCATTCGCTTTATTCCAAAAACAAAGGCCCGGCACGCAGTCTGCGCACCGGGCCTTGATTGCTCGACCGTCAGACGGTCAGATTACTGCATCGGCGCCAGATTGACCGCGGCGAATTTGCCGCGACGATCGACTTCGAGCTCGAATTCGAGCCGGTCGCCTTCGTTGAGCGTCGGCATGCCGGCGCGTTCGACCGCGCTGATGTGCACGAACGCATCGGGCTGGCCGTCATCGCGCTGAATGAAGCCGAAACCCTTCATCGCGTTGAAGAACTTGACCGTGCCGGTTGCCTTTTCGCCCGTCAGCTGACGCTGCGGGCCCCCGGCCGCACCGCCGCCGGGGCCACCACGCGGCGCGCCTGGCCCTGCATCGCGATCACGCGGTGGACCACGATCCTCGACGGGCATCGGCTCGCCATCGATCTTGAGATCGGTCGCCGAAATCCGGCCTCCGCGATCGACGAGCGTGAAACCCAGTGGCTGCCCTTCGGCAAGCCCGGTCAGGCCGGCCTGCTCGACCGCGCTGATATGCACGAACACGTCTTCGCCGCCATCATCACGGACGACAAAGCCGAAGCCCTTTTGTCCGTTGAAGAATTTGACGATTCCGGTGCCTTCGCCGACGACCTGGGGCGGCATGCCGCGACCGGCACCGCCGCCGCCGGGGGCGCCACCAAAGCCGCCACCGCTGCGAAAGCCACCACCGCTCGGTGCGCCGCCGCCGAAGCGATCGCCACCACCACCGCCGAACCTGTCGCCACCGCCTCCGAAGCGATCACCACCGCCGCCGAAGCGGTCGCCGCCGCCAAAGCCGCTATCGAATCCGCCTTCGCCGAAACCGTCACGTTTGTCTTTGCCGCGCCCGCCGCGATCCCCGCGGCGCCCTTTATCGAAACTCATGCCCTGTTCGTCTTCCCGGTTCGCCCATAACATATGTAAGCCCCAAGCGCCGGACGACGAACGCAGGTCTTCGGGCGCCCCTCTTCTTGCGCCACACCAGCTACATACCGCAAAACCATTGTTGCTGCGAACAAAATCGTCGGGTGCTTGTATCGCAGCGACAGGCACGGCATGAACGCCGACATGGACCTGATTGTGTTGTTGGCGGATCCGGCCGCCTGGGCCGCACTGATCACGCTGATCGTGCTCGAAGTCGTGCTCGGCGTCGACAATCTGATCTTCATATCGATCCTGTCGAACAAGCTGCCGGTGGCGCAGCGGACGCAGGTTCGGCGGATCGGGATCGGCCTCGCGCTTGGCCTGCGACTCGCGCTTCTCTCGGCGATTGCGTGGATCGTCGGGTTGACGGCACCCGTGATCGATCTGGGGATGGCAGGGGCAATCGATACGCATGGGAACCCGGCTTTCGAGACCGCATTCTCATGGCGAGACCTTATCCTCATTGCCGGAGGCATGTTCCTGCTTTGGAAGGCGACGAAGGAAATTCATCACAATGTCGATGCCGACCATTCGAGCGAGCTGCTCGACAAGAAGGGCGGGACGGCGACGCTCGGCTTCGCCAGCGCGATTGTCCAGATCCTGTTGCTCGACATGGTTTTCTCGATCGATTCGATCCTGACCGCAGTGGGGATGACCGATCAACTGCCGATCATGATCGTCGCCGTCATCGTCGCCGTCGGCGTGATGCTGCTGGCGGCCGATCCACTCGCCAATTTCATCGAACGCAACCCGACCGTGGTGATGCTTGCGCTCGGGTTCCTGTTGATGATCGGCGCGGTGCTGATCGCGGATGGTTTCGGCGTGCATGTGCCCAAAGGGTATATCTATGCTGCAATGGCGTTTTCCGCAGGCGTCGAGACGCTCAACATCATCGCCCGGCGGGGGCGGCAGCGCGGCCGAGCCGGCACCGGGCATTGAGCACCGCCGCATTCGCCGCTAGGCGAGCAGCATGACCGTTTATTTTCACGAAGAAGACCTGCCCGCCGCCATGTTCGCGCCCGGCGCATCGATCGCCGTCGATACCGAGACGATGGGCCTTGTCACACCGCGCGATCGGCTGTGCGTTGTCCAGCTGTCCGACGGTGGCAGCGACGAGCATCTGGTGCGGTTTTCGCCCGGCAGCGATTATGCGGCGCCCAATTTGCGCAGCGTGCTCGGCGATCCCGATCGGTTGAAGCTCTATCACTTCGCACGCTTCGATCTGTCGGCGATCCGGCATTATCTGCAGGTGATGGCAGCGCCTGTCTATTGCACCAAGACGGCATCGCGCCTGATCCGCACCTACACCGATCGCCATGGGCTGAAGGAGCTGGTCCGCGAACTGCTCGGGCAGGAAGTGTCGAAGGTGCAGCAATCCTCCGACTGGGGTGGCCCCGAACTGTCCGACGCGCAAAAGGATTATGCCGCCTCCGACGTGCGTTTTCTTCACGCCATGAAGCTCGAACTCGATCGCCGACTGGTGCGCGAAGGGCGGATGGGGCTCGCGCAGGCGTGTTTCGATTTTCTGCCCGCGCGCGCGGAGCTCGATCTGGCCGGGTGGCCCGAAATCGATATTTTTGCGCATGTCTGAAGGCGCAGCGCCAGCACGTTCCGAACGGCAGATATGGGCAGCGCCGGGCAGCAGCCACGACCGCGTCGTCGCGGCATCGCGCTTTTTGCTGCCGGTTTTCATCGGCATTCTCGCGGCGTTTCTCGTGACGGCGCCGCTGACGATGCAGGGCGATGTCAGTTTCCTGCTCGACAAGAACAAGGTGGAGGTGGCGAAGGAGCGAATGCGGATCCAGTCCGCCGTCTATCGCGGCGCCGACGCCAATGGCCGGCCCTTTTCGCTGTCCGCCGGCTCGGCGGTCCAACGCACGTCGCAGGTGCCCGTCGTCCAGCTCAATCAGCTTGCGGCAAAGATCAGGCTCGCCGACGGGCCGGCCGATCTCCGCGCCGACAAGGGACATTACAATATCGATACCGAGCGCGTGCAGATCGACGGCCCGTCGCGTTTTCATTCAAACGGCGGCTATAATCTCGATACCACCAACGCAACGGTCGATCTCAAGACGCGGCTGCTGACGAGCGGCGGCGGTGTGACGGGCAAGGTACCGCAGGGCAGCTTCAGCGCCAACGCCATGAGCGCGAACCTCGAAGACCATATCGTCACGCTGAGCGGCAATGCCCGCTTGCGGATCGTCCCGCGAAGGACGAAATAGCCGCGCATGCACTACGCAAGTCTTCTCGTACCGTTCGCGCTTGCCGGCGCCGCGTCTGCCGATGCGCAGAGCCGTCACGATTCGGCGGCGCCCATCGATTTCGGCGCCGATCACATCGAACTGCAGGACAAGGCGAATCGCGCGATCCTGACGGGCAACGTATCGGTCCGTCAGGCCGAGATGACGTTGACGGCCGCCCGGATGACCGTCGCCTATACCGGCCAGGTGGTCGACGGGTCGCCGCAGGTGTCGCGGCTAGATGCATCGGGCGGGGTCACCGTCATCCGACCCGAACAGACGGCGAAGAGCCGATATGCCGTTTATGATCTCAATCGCCGGCTCGTGACGATGATCGGCTCGGTCACGCTGCTTCAGGGCAGCAATGTGTTGAATGGCGGCCGCGCGACCATCAATCTCGATACCGGTCGCGCGACGATCGACGGGTCGCAGGTCGGCGGCGAGACCGCGCCGGGTGGGACGCGCACGATCAGCGGGCGGGTGACCGGACGCTTCTCGGTGCCGAAGCGCGACCAATAGCGGGGTTTTCGGGAAGGATCGCGGCTCCGGGGCTATCGCTCGCGGACCCGATGCGCCATGACTTTTGCAGATGTACGCCGTTCGCCATGCACAAAGCTTGCCAATCGCATCGATTGAAAGATTCCGGTAACCATTTTCTGTGAGTTTGGGACCTGCAATGGACGATATCACGACCCTGACCGCCGAGCCGCCGGCCCCGCTTCCCACCGTTGAGGCGCCTTCGAGCGACGGGCTGGCCCTCGTCTCGATCGCCAAGGCATATGACAAGCGCACCGTGCTGTCGGACGTGTCGGTCTCTGTGCTGCGCGGGGAGGTGGTCGGCCTGCTCGGTCCCAATGGCGCGGGCAAGACGACCTGTTTCTATTCGGTGATGGGGCTGGTGAAGCCGGATTCGGGCCGGATCATGCTCGACGGCGAAGATATTACCGGCCTCCCAATGTACCGCCGCGCGATCCTTGGGCTCGGTTATCTGCCGCAGGAAACGTCGATCTTTCGCGGGCTTTCGGTCGAAAAGAACATCCTGACGGTGCTCGAACTATCGGAGCCCGACGCGGCGGCACGGGGCAAGCGGCTCGAGCAGTTGCTCGAGGAATTCGGGCTCACCAAGCTGCGCGATGCCCCCGCCATGGCGCTGTCGGGGGGTGAGCGGCGCCGTGCGGAGATTGCCCGCGCGCTGGCCGCCAATCCGTCGATCATGCTGCTCGACGAGCCCTTTGCCGGCATCGATCCGATCTCGATCGCCGATATCCGCGATCTCGTCTGCCAGTTGAAGCAGCGCGGCATCGGCGTGCTGATCACCGATCATAATGTCCGCGAGACGCTCGAAATCGTCGATCGTGCGTATATCATCTACGATGGCCGCGTGCTGTTCACCGGCTCGCCCGATGAACTCGTCGCCGACACCAACGTCCGCCGGCTGTATCTGGGCGAAGGTTTCTCGCTGTGAAACCGGTGCCGCCGATTCTTATCAAATGAGCCTCGCGCCTCGCCTCGATCTGCGCCAGTCGCAATCGCTGGTGATGACGCCGCAGCTGCAACAGGCGATCAGGCTGCTGGCGCTTTCAAATCTGGAAGTCGAAGGGTTCATTGCAGAGGAAATCGAGCGCAACCCGCTGCTCGATGCGAGCGCCCCAGAAGATGACGGCCCGACCCAGGAACGCGAGCCTGTCGCTGAATTGCCGAGCGAACCCGCGAGCGCCGACTCTCTGATCATGGGCGGCGACACGGCGGGGGAAGCGGCACTCGACGTCGATTTCTCGACAGAGACCTTTCATCACGACAGCGTTGCCGACGGTGCCGGAATGGACGGATCGCTCGGGATGAACGGCGCGGCGAGCGGCGGCGCAGGAGCCGAAGACGGCCCCGATTTCGACAGTTTCGCTGACACCACGCTGAGCCTTGCCGATCATCTGCTCGCGCAAGCGGGCCCGGTGATGAGCGGCGCCGATGCCTTCATCGCCGCCCATCTGATCGATCAGATCGACGAATGCGGCTATCTCTCGGTGTCGCTGCTCGAGGTCGCCAATCGGCTCGGCGTGCCGCTCGCACGGGTGGAAAGCGTGCTCGGCATCATCCACACCTTCGATCCAACCGGCGTCGGCGCACGCAATCTGTCCGAATGCCTCGCGCTGCAGGCAAAGGAGGCGGACCGCTATGATCCGGCGATGGCGCGGTTGATCGACCATCTCGATCTGCTCGCGCGCGGTGAGCTTGGCCGGCTGAAGCGACTGTGCGGCGTCGATGACGAGGACATGGCCGACATGATCCGCGAATTGCGCAATTACGACCCAAAGCCGGGTTGTCGTTATGGCGGGGAGGCGGCGCAGGCGGTCGTGCCCGATATCTTCGTTGCGCGGCGCAAGACCGGCTGGGCGATCGAGATCAACGCCGCCACGCTGCCCCGGCTGCTCGTCAACCGCAGCTATTACACCGAATTGTCGACCGGCCCGCAGGACAAGGCATCGAAGGCGTGGCTGTCCGATATGCTCGCCAGCGCCAATTGGCTGGTTAAGGCGCTCGATCAGCGCCAGCGCACGATCATTCGGGTCGCGACCGAGATCGTCAAGCAGCAGGAAGCGTTCTTCGTGAACGGCGTCGCGCATCTGCGGCCGATGACGCTGCGGCAGGTGGCGGACGCGATCGAAATGCACGAATCGACCGTCAGCCGCGTCACGAGCAACAAATATCTGAGCTGCGACCGGGGGATGTATGAGTTGAAATATTTCTTCACCAGCGCGATCCAGTCGTCGGACGGCGGCGATGCCGTGTCGGCTGAGGCAGTGAAGAACGCGATCCGTGGGCTGATCGCCGCCGAAGAGGCGAGATCGATCCTGTCGGACGATACCCTCGTCGATCTGCTCAAGGCGAAGGGCTTCGATATCGCCCGGCGCACCGTTGCCAAATACCGCGAGGCGATGGGCATCGGCAGTTCAGTCCAGCGCCGCCGGCAAAAGACACTGGAGGGGGCATCATGATCATCGTGACCGGCAGCGTGACGGCAAAGCCCGGCGGCTTCGATGCGTTGCGAGACGCGAGCCTTGCCCATGTTCTGCGATCGCGTGCAGAGGATGGCTGCATCAGCCACGCGGTGCGTGTCGATACCGAAAACCCGCTCAAGCTCGTCTTTTTTGAGGAATGGCGCGATGCCGCCGCGCTCAAGGCGCATTTCTCCACGCCGGGCATTGCCGATCTGATGGCGGCGATCCGCGAGCATAGCGCATCGAGCGAGCCGATCACGACTTATGAGGCCACACTGGTGCGCGTTTGATCGCCTAATCGTCCAGCAATTATCGGACGATCTTGCCGAAGGGTAAAAGCAGCCTGGATTTAGCCTTGATCGCCGCATGGTCGGATGCTTTCAGCACGACGAGCAGCTCGTTTGCGCCTTTCTGCATGATCCGGTCGAGCGGCGTCGGTGTAGGAGCCTTGACGGCGGCCTCAGCAAGCGCCTTTGCACGGGGGTCGTTGGGGTCCAGCTCGGCGCGCAATAATGCCGCGAGCCCGGCAAACATCGCCCGGTTGCCGCCAAGCGCGACCGCCCGATCGAGCGATGCCAGCCCGACATCGCGCCGTGCGCCAAGCGCCATCCGGCCGACCATCGTGCCGAGCGTTGCCAGCGCCTCTATATGCCAGCCGCCCAGTGCTGCCTGCGCCTCGGCATTGGCAGCATCGTCGGCCACCAGTTTTTCAAACAGCGTGCGCGCCGCCAGCGCCTCGCTACGACTGTTGATCAGCTTGGCGCGGTAACTGACCGCGAGCGCACGGATGATCTTCGTTTCCTGATCGGACGGGCTGTGCTTCAACTCCGCAAGCGACTGCCCCTCGACAGCGTTGACTGTGGCAAGGGCGGTCGCCTTGTTGTTCGTAAAAAACGCCGCCTCGGTCAGCTTTTGTCGCGCTGTTTCGGCCACAGCCGCCGTCGTTGATGCGACAAGGCCCGTCGCCAACGCGATGAACAAAAACAGGGCACGCATAATCGATCCTTTATCACCTCAGCCGGAAACTTGCGGCGTTCCGGCTACGCTGCCACAGTGCAATCGGCCATCCTTGCCCTCAAGGCGGCTCCGCGCCAGTGGATAAACGGCCAGACAGTCGATAGCCGCTGTTCCAAAACGCACCAGTTGCCGGTCAGTCGCCTCGTTTGCGATAAATAATTGTTTTGTATGAACGGCTTGGGAACACGCTTTTAACCAGTGGTGCATTAACCATGTCTGATGCGCGTTTTGCTTCGGATGATCATCGCAGTGTTGGGCATCGTCGCCCCCGCGACGGTGTTGGCGCCGCCTGCGCGCGCGCAGGAATATGCCGATGCCTCCGGCCACACGCTGACGGTTGCCGGCGATCTCCGGCTGGCAGGAGTGGATGGAGAGCGGCGCTGGCTCGATGGCGGCTTTGGCAAGGCGCGCTTTGGCGGCACTGCCACCAGCGACGATTTCCGCATTCAGCCGCGCGCTGTCGAGGCCGATATCGTCTGGCAGCCCTCGATCGGCTGGTCGAGCGGCGTCACGATCGCGGCGGTCGCACAGGACGGTCAGGAACATCCCGTCGATCTGTCGGAATCCTATGCCTATTGGCGCCGCGCGCCGCATGGCAGCTTCAAGTTCGCCGCCCGCGCGGGGCTGTTCTGGCCGCCCGTCAGCATGGAACATGCCGGACCCGAGTGGCGCGTCGCCGAGACGATCACCCCGTCAGCGATCGGCAGCTGGATCGGCGAGGAAGTGAAGACCGCCGGGGTCGAGGCGCATGGTTCATGGTCGCTTGGCGATGGGCGGCTTACCGCGACGGCGGCGCTGTTTGGGTTCAACGATACCGCCGGGACATTGCTGGCGTTTCGCGGGTGGGCGCTCCACGATCAAAAGGCGACCGCGTTCGGGCATCAGCCGCTGCCGCCGCTCAACAGTTTTATGCAGCGCGCGCAGGCGCCCGCGACCCGCCCGGTGATCGAGCTCGACGATCGTCCCGGCTATTATCTGAAGCTTGGCTGGTCACGTGGCGACGTGATGACGCTGAACGCCTTTTATTACGACAATCGCGGCGATCCGCAGGCCAAGGATGCCGATCGCCAATGGGGCTGGCGGACGCGCTTCGGGGCGATCGGTGCCAGCATGGCGGCGGGGCCTACCCGGTTGACCGCGCAGGTGCTGACGGGGCGCACGCAAATGGGATTTCCGCTCGGCGGGCTGATCTGGGTCGATACCCGGTTTACCGCGGGGTATTTGTTAGTCACGCACGCGGTCGGCCGTGGATCGATTTCGGGACGAGTCGATGTTTTCGGCACCCAGTCCCGGGGTTCGGTGATTGGCGCCGACGAGGGCGAGCGTGGCTGGGCAGCGACATTTGCCGCGCGCCGCGAATTTGGGCCTCATGTGACACTGCTTGCCGAAGCGCTCCACATCGACAGCGTCCGCAATTCCCGTATCCGGATCGGCTCAACGCCGAATCAGGCACAAACCCTGGTCCAACTGGCGATCCGGCTGCGGCGGTAAAATCGCCAGGCCAGGCGGCAGGTCGGCTCAGTCATCCTCGTCCTCAAAGCCGACCAGCGCCAGCGCGCGCGCCTTCATCTGATGCGTTTGACACCAGTGGACCAGCGCTTCCTCGCGGCCATGCGTCACCCATATTTCCCGGGGCGCAATTTCGATCAACGTGTCGGTCAGCTCGTCCCAGTCGGCATGATCGCTGAGGATCAGCGGTAACTCGACCCCGCGTTGCACCGCGCGCTGGCGCACCCGCATCCAGCCGCTCGCCATCGCGGTAATCGGATCGGGGAGTCGGCGGGACCAGCGATCCTGCAGCGCGGAGGGCGGCGCGACGATGATGTGTCCCATCATCCCGGCCTTGCTCGCACCGGTGGCAGGGCGAAGCTCGCCAAGATCGACGCCGTGCGCGACATAGAGATCGCACAGCCGCTGCATCGCGCCGTGGATGTAGATGGGCGCCGTATGCCCACGATCGCGCAGTTCGCGGATCACGCGTTGCGCCTTGCCAAGCGCATAGGCGCCGACGAGCACGCAGCGCGTCGGGTTGGCGTGGAGCGCCGCTGTCAGCTTGTCGATCTCGTCGCCCGTCTCGGGATGGCGAAACACGGGCAGGCCAAAGGTCGCCTCGGTGATGAAGATATCGCACTTGATCGGCTCGAACGGCGCGCAGGTCGGGTCGGCGCGGCGCTTGTAATCGCCCGAGACGACAACCCGCTCACCGCGATATTCGAGCAATATCTGCGCCGAGCCAAGCACATGCCCCGCCGGCACGAAGGTCACATCGACCTCACCCAGCCTGATCTGCTCGCCATAGCGCACGGGGTTGGCCGCCTGTGCGCCGTATCGCGCGTCCATGATCGCCAATGTCTCGGGTGTCCCCCAGACGGCACCATGGCCGCCGCGCGCGTGATCGGCGTGGCCGTGCGTCACAAGCGCGCGGGGGCGGGGCGCCGCCGGATCGATCCATGCATCGGCTGCGGGCACATAAATGCCGCCGGGTTGAGGATCGATCCAGTCGCCGAGTTTGCTCATATGGTCGATATGGGAAGCGTTGGCAGCGGCGGCAAATGCCGGGTCAACTTTGCGCAGCGACCGCGCGTAGCATCTCTCGCAGCCACGCCAGCACCTGATCGTTGCCGCGATATTGCGCCCAGACGATCACCACCCCGAGCCGCACATTCGCGAGCGGCGGCTCGATCAGGGTGAGGTGCAACGCCGGCGACAAAGCTTGCGCGAACAGCCGGGAGATCGTCGTCACGCCGTCCGTCTGCGCGACGATCTGAACGGCGGCGCGAAATGTCGGGACGACGGCAGAGACGGCGCGCTCGACGCCGTGTGCAGCCAGCTCGGCATCCATTTCCGATGCGCGGTCGCCGAGCAGCGAGACGATGACGCTTGGGTAAATGCCGTAATCGGCGATCGCCCACGCGCCGCCGGACGGATGGCCGGCACGCACGACGACACTGAGCGCATCCTCGAGCAACGGTTCCGAAGCGGCCCCGCGCGGTAATGGCGTCGTATCGAGCGCGAGCGTCAGATCGATGTCGCCCGCCATCATCCGTTCCCGCAGGCCAGGGCCGATCGGCACCCACTCAAGCACCACGGCGGGTGCCGCAAGTGCGATTTTTCTCACGAGCGGCGCGAGCAGCAGCTCGGCCTGGGCATCGGTCATCGCCAGCCGCAGCGTGCGCTGTTCGGCCGCTGGATCGAAGGGTGGATCGGTCAACAACGTGCGGCATTCCATCAGCAACGTACCGAGCGGCTGGCGCAGTGCTTCGGCACGCGGCGACAGCATCCATCCGGTGGCCCCGCGCACCAGCAGCGGATCGTCGAGCAAATGCCGCAAACGACCGAGCGCACGGCTCATCGCCGGCTGGCTTAGCCCGACCTCGGCCCCCGCCCGCGTGGCATTACGGTGGCGCAGCAGCGCGTCCAGCACGGGCAACAGGTTGAGATCGACCGAGCGAAGATGCTTTTCATGCATGGTGACAATCATAAACTTGCATTTCAGTCATGGTCAATCAGCGCCTAAATCGTCTGCATCAAAGGAGATGCGAGATGACGACGACTGACGAAATTCTGGTGTTGGGTTTTGGCCCCGTTGGGCGGGCGACTGTGGCGCGCTTGCTGGAGCAGGGCAGGCCGGTGCGGGTGGCGCAACGATCGCGCCCGGCCGATCTGCCTCAGCAGGTGCCGTTCACGGCCTGCAATATCCTCGATGCAGCGTCGGTCCGCGCCGCTGTCGCGGGAGCATCGCAAGTGGCGGTGGCGATCGGGCTGGAATATACGTGCAAGGTTTGGAAACGCGACTGGCCGGTGGCAATGCGCAACCTGCTCGATGCGTGTGCGGCGGCAAATGCGCGGATGGTGTTTCTCGACAATCTCTACATGTACGGCGATCAGCGGGCGCCGCTCGTGGAGACGATGCCGCTCTGCGATCGCCCGGTAAAGCCGGCGGCGCGCGCGGCGATCACGCGGATGTGGCAGGCCGATCGCCGCGTGAAAGTCGCGGCGCTGCGGGCGCCCGATGTCTATGGCCCCGGCGTGCTGCTCTCGCATGTCGGCGAAACCGGGCTTGCCGCGATTGCGCGCGGGAAAACAGCGATCTTCCTGTTCTCGCCCGATCGGCTCCATGATTATGCTTATGTGCCCGATATCGGCCGGGCGATGGTGACGCTGCTCGATGCCGATGACGATGCCTTTGGGCAGGCATGGCACATGCCGTGCGCGCCGACGATCAGCACGCGGACGATTTTCCGGCTCGGCGCGGCGAGCGCCGGTGTCCGGCTGCGACTTTTTTCGATGCCGGCGTTTGCGCTCGTGCTGCTTGCCCCCTTCGTGTCGTTCGTGCGCGAACTGCGCGAGATGCGCTTCCAATGGGATCGGCCCTATCATGTCGACGCGACCAAATGGACGCAGCGTTTCTGGTCGGACGTGACGCCGTTCGAGGCGGGGGTCGCCGCGACGATCAGGTCATTCAAGGACTAGCGCCGCCTGCCCACCCGCCCCCATATCGCACGGTGTGACCCATGCCGACCTGCCCCAGCCCCTGACCGACTGGTTTGCCGCCAAGGGCTGGGCGCCAAGGCGGCATCAGTTCGAGATGCTGGCGGCGGGGCGGGGCGGGCAGCATGCGCTGCTCGTCGCACCGACGGGGGCGGGCAAGACGCTGGCCGGTTTCCTGCCGACGCTCGCCGAGCTGATCAAGCTGCCGGCAGAAGGGCTGCACACGCTCTATGTGTCACCGCTAAAGGCGCTGGCAGTCGATGTTCAGCGCAATCTCATCACGCCCATTGAGGAGATGGGCCTCGATATTCGCGTCGAAACCCGCACCGGCGATACGCCGTCCGATCGCAAGATGCGGCAGCGCATCCGCCCGCCGCAGATATTGCTGACGACACCCGAATCGCTGTCGCTGCTGATCAGCTATCCCGACAGTTTTCTGATGTTTGCCAATTTGAAGACGATCGTCATCGACGAGGTCCACGCCTTTGCGACGCAGAAGCGCGGCGATCTGCTCGCGCTCGCGATGGCGCGGTTGCAGGCGATTGCACCGGCGATGCGCCGGGTCGCACTGTCGGCGACGGTCGCCGATGCCGATGGCTATCGCGCCTGGCTCGCGCCCGATGGCGATATCGATACGGTGACGTTGGTACAGGGCGAACCCGGCGCAGATCCCGAAATCTCGATCCTGCTGCCTCAGGGGCGCGTGCCATGGTCGGGCCATTCGGGGCGTTATGCCGCCGAACAGGTGATCGCCGAGATCGAAACGCACCGCACTACGCTGGTCTTCTGCAACACGCGCGCCCTCGCCGAGCTGATCTTCCAGGATTTGTGGAAGGTCAACGACATGCAATTGCCGATCGGCATCCACCACGGATCGCTCTCGCTCGAGGCGCGGCGCAAGGTGGAGGCGGCGATGGCGGACGGGCGCCTGCGCGGGCTCGTCTGCACCGCGAGCCTCGATATGGGAATCGACTGGGGCGATGTCGATTGCGTCATCCAGATGGGGGCACCCAAGGGGGCGTCGCGGCTGCTGCAGCGGATCGGGCGCGCCAATCACCGGCTCGACGAACCGTCCGAGGCGATCGTGGTGCCGGGCAATCGCTTCGAATATCTGGAGGCGCGCGCGGCGCTCGATGCGGTGGCGGACAAGGAACTCGATGCCGACATCTTTCGCGCCGGCGGGCTCGACGTTCTGGCACAGCACATCATGGCGTGTGCGTGCGCCGCCCCTTTCCGCGAGGATGCGCTATTGGCCGAAGTGCAATCGGCGCTGCCTTATTCGGCGCTGACCGCGGCCCAATTCGCCCATGTGCTCGGCTTCATCAGCGACGGCGGCTATGCGCTGAAGGCCTATGACAAGTTCAAGCGGCTGACGCAGGAAGCCGACGGCAGTTGGCGCGTCAGCCACCCGAAATTCGTCGCCCAGCACCGGCTGAATGCCGGCATTATCGTCGAGGCGACGATGCTCAAGGTGCGCTTCAGGAATGGGCGACAACTGGGACGGGTGGAGGAGGGCTTTGCGGCTACGCTCAGCCACGGCGACACGTTTTTCTTCGCCGGCATGAGCCTCGAGGTCGAGAAGATCGACACCGAGGACCTGATCGTGCGCGCCACTGCCCGGCCGGCGCGCATCCCGAGCTATGGCGGTGCGCGGATGCCGTTGACGACCAATCTCGCCAACCGGGTGCGTGGCTTTCTGGCAGATCCCGGCGGGTGGCACCGCTTCCCCGATGATGTGCGCGAATGGCTCGAAATCCAGGCGCGCCGGTCGATCATGCCGCAACCCGGGCAATTGCTCGTCGAAACCTTCCCGCATGAGGGGCGGCATTACATGGTCGCCTATTGCTTCGAGGGGTGGAACGCGCACCAGTCGCTGGGCATGTTGTTGACGCGGCGGATGGAGACGCAGGGGCTGAAGCCGCTGGGGTACGTCGCCAATGATTATGCGCTCGCCTGCTATTCGCTCGATCCGGTGCGCGACCCAGCGGCGTTGTTCTCGGCCGACATATTGGAGGACGAATTCGTCGACTGGGTTCAGGGATCGCACCTGCTCAAACGCGCCTTTCGCGAAGTCGCCGTCATTGGCGGGCTGGTCGAGCGGCAGCAGCCGGGCAAGCGCAAGACGGGGCGGCAGGTGACCTTTTCCACCGACCTGATCTATGATGTGCTGCGCCGTTATGAGCCCGAACATCTGCTGCTCAAGGCCGCCTGGGCCGATGCGCGCGCGCGGATGACTGACGTCGGCCGGCTTGCCGATCTGCTCGATCGCGCAGCAGGCACGATGCTGCATGTCACGCTCGACCGCGTCTCGCCGCTGGCAGTGCCGGTGCTGGTGATGATCGGGCGCGAAAGCGTGCCGCAGGGGCTTGCCGACGATGCGCTGCTGATCGAGGCCGAGGCGCTGGCGGTCGAGGCGATGCGGCTCGATTGATGCCTCTATTGTAGAAGCGAATGCGCAGGCGTAATGTCCGTCGATGCGCGGCCTTATCGCCCTTGCCCCAATATTGATGCTTATTCCGCAGGCGACGCTTGCGTCAGAAGAACTGCCACCGCCGACCCGAGCCGATGTGCTGGGCATCGGCACCGATATTCCCGGGCGGATGACCGTGCCGGTCACGATCGGCACCAACGGCCCGTTTCCCTTCACGATCGATACCGGTGCCGAACGCACGGTCATTTCGCGCGAACTGGCGGGCTTGCTCGGGCTGATGCGCGGGCCGGGCGTTCGCGTGACGGCAATGACGGGGACGAGCAATGTCGGCACCGTCGTCATCCCCTCGCTCAGCGTCAGTACCGCCGGTGCCGAACGGATCGAGGCGCCGACACTCGAAGGTAAGAACCTTGGCGCGCCAGGATTGCTCGGGCTCGATTCGCTGAAGGGCCATGCCGTCACGATCGATTTCGACAGCAACGAGATGTCGGTCACGCCGTCGAACAGGCGGCGCTACACCGCCTCGGTGGCGCCTGACGAGATCGTCATCCAGGCAAAGAGCCTGCTTGGCCAGCTGGTCGTCACCGATGCCTTTTATCGCGGGCAACGCGTGCGGGTGGTGCTCGATACGGGCTCGGTCGTCAGCATGGGCAACATGGCGCTGCGCCGTGCATTGCTCAGCCGCAAGGCCACGCTGAAGCCTATTTCGTTGACCGGGGTGACGGGCGACACGATGAGCGCGGATTACACCCAGATCGGCGAAGTGAAAATCGGCAGCGTCACCTTTCAAAACCTCCCCGTCGCCTTTGCCGACGCCGCGCCCTTTGCCCGGCTCGGGCTCAGCAATAAGCCCGCGCTGCTGCTCGGCATGGATGCACTCAGGCTGTTTCGCCGGGTCGACATCGATTTTTCCAATCGCGAAGTAAGGCTGTCGCTGCCGCGCGGCGCGCTCTGATTTGCGGCAAATGGTTGCCAGCGGGCGATAAAGCCGATCTACTCCATCCCGACGGTCAATTTGGGGAGGCGGCAATGCGCGGGATCAGGTTCACAATCGGTACGGCTATGGTCGCAGTGGCGGGGATGGTTGCCGGCGCGGCATCGGCGCAGGACCGCCCCGATCAAAAGGCCTATTTCGGGCTCTACAAGGAACTTGTCGAAACCAACACGACGTTGTCGTCGGGAAGCTGCACCGTGGCCGCCGCGCAAATCGGCGCGCGGTTGAAGGCGGCTGGCTATACAGACGCCGACATCACCTATTTCTCCACGCCCGAAAATCCCAAGGAGGGCGGCATCATCGTGGTGCTGCCCGGGACGAACACGGGCATCAAGCCGATGCTGTTGCTCGGCCATCTCGATGTGGTCGAGGCCAAGCGCGAGGATTGGGTCCGCGATCCCTTCAAGCTGATCGAAGAAGGCGGCTATTATTACGGGCGCGGCACCGTCGACGATAAGGCGCAGGCATCGATCTGGGCGGACAGCATGGTCCGCTTCAAGAAGGAGGGTTACAAGCCGAAGCGCACGATCAAGCTTGCGCTGACCTGCGGCGAGGAAACGACCTTCGCGTTCAACGGCGCCGGGTGGCTCGCCAAGAACAAGCCCGATCTGATCGCGGCCGAGTTCGCGCTCAACGAAGGCGGCGGGGGGCGCTACACGCCCGAGGGCAAGCGTCAATTGCTCGCCGTTCAGGTCGGCGAAAAGGCTTCGCAAAACTACAGCTTCACCGTCACGAACCCCGGCGGCCACAGCTCGCAGCCGGTGCCCGATAACGCAATCTATCAGCTTGCCGATTCGTTGAAGGCGGTGGCGGGCTATGATTTTCCGGTGAAATTCACCGGCACGACGCGGGCGTTCTTCTCGGCCTCGGCGCTCGCCTTGGGTGGCGAGACGGGGGCGGCGATCACTAAATTGCTCGCCGATCCGAACGACAAGGCTGCCGATGCCATCGTCAGCCGCGACAAGGCCATGCATTCGACGTTGCGCACGACCTGCGTGGCGACGCTTGTGAATGCGGGCCACGCCGAAAACGCGCTGCCGCAGCGCGCGACCGCCAACGTCAATTGTCGCATTTTCCCGGGAGAGACGGTCGACACGACGCTTGCCAAGTTGCAGGAACTGGCGGGGCCGAAAGTGAAAGTCACCGCCAACGCACCCGTCCGCCCAACCGCGATCCCGCCCGAGCTCGATCCCAAGATCATCGGCCCGATGAAGGCGGTGGCGGCAAAGCATTTCCCCGGCGTGCCCGTCCTGCCGATCATGTCGACAGGCGCGACCGACGGGATTTTCCTCGAAGCGATCGGCATCCCCGTCTACGGCGCGCCCGGCACCTTCATCGATCCCGACGGCAATGGTACGCACGGCCTGAACGAACGCATCCGGATCGAATCGATCTATGCCGGTCGCGACTATCTGTTCGATCTGATCAAGGCCTATGCGGGGTAGGACGGCCCGCTAAACCGTCACCTGCTCGCCAAGCTCAAGCACCTTGCCGGGCGGGATGCGGAGGAAATCGGTGGGGTCGCTCGCATTTCGTTGCAGGAACATGAAAATGCGGTCCTGCCACAGCGGCATGCCCTCCTCGGCCGACGCCTTGAGCGTGTTGCGACCGATGAAATAGCTGGTTTTCATCATTTCAACGGGCGCCAGGCCCGCAATCTCGCAATGGGCCAGATCGTGCGGCACATCGGGGGTTTCCATAAAGCCGTAAGTCAGCACGACGCTGGTGAAATTATCATCGACCCGCGTCACCTTGAACCGCTCTTCGAGCGGCACGACGGGGCGATCGGCGGTTCGCACGCTGGCGATCAGGTTGCGCTCGTGCAGAACCTTGTTGTGCTTCAGATTGTGCAGCAGCGCGCCTGGCGTGTTGGCGGGGTTGGCGGTCAGGAACACTGCCGTCCCCTCGACGCGCTCTGGTGGACGCTTGGCGAGCGCGGCGGCGAGATCGGCAAGCGGGATGCTCTGGCGCTGCTCGAACGCGCCGACGATCCGGCGGCCGCGCATCCAGGTGGCGATCAGCAGCCCGATCGCGCTCGCAACGACGAGCGGCACCCAGCCGCCCTCGATCACGCGCAGGATGTTGGCGCCGAAAAAGATCAGATCGAGGATGAGGAACGGCACGATCAGCCCGATCGACCTCGCCCGGTCCCACCCCCAGCTATGTCGCACGACCAGATAGGCTAGGCAGGTGGTGACGACCATCGTGCCGGTGACGGCAATGCCGTAAGCCGCCGCCATCGCGGATGAATTGCGGAACTGGACGACAAGGATCAATACGCCGACGAGCATCAGCCAGTTGATCGATGGCAGATAGATTTGCCCCGAATGGTCCGCTGAGGTCTGGCGGATGCGGAGCCGCGGCAGCAGGCCGAGCTGAATCGCCTGTTGCGTCAGTGAAAAGGCGCCGGTGATCACGGCCTGGCTGGCGATGATCGTCGCGACCGCCGCCAAGATGATCAGCGGGATGCGCACTGCCCCTGGCGCCATCACGAAAAACCAGTCCTGGTTTGCGAAAGGTTGATGGGCGGCGGTGGCCGCCTCGAGCGCGTTGAGGGCAAAGGCGCCCTGACCGAGATAGTTGAGCGTCAGCGCGGGAAAGGCGACCGCAAACCAGCCGAGCTGGATGGGCATCCGCCCGAAATGCCCCATATCCGCCGTCAACGCCTCGGCGCCGGTGACGGTCAGGAACACAGCGCCAAGCACGAACAGCCCGATGACGCCGTGCGATGCGAGAAATTGCACGCCGTATAGGGGAATGAAGACGCGCAGGATCGTCGGCTCATCAAGGATATGATAGAGGCCGAGCCCACCGATCGCGAAGAACCACAACAGGCAGACGGGGCCAAACATTTTTGAAACGCTCGCGGTGCCGCGACTCTGGATGAAGAACAGACCGACCAGAATGGCGATGGTCACCGCGACGATCCGGTCCTCGCCGAAAACACTTCCGGCGCCGGGTATCGTCCGCAATCCCTCGATCGCCGACAGCACCGAAAGTGCCGGCGTGATGATGGCATCGCCGTAGAAGAGCGACGCCCCGATCGCGCCGAGCACGAGCGCGATCGCCGATCGGCGGCCGGTCGCGCGCCGCGCCAATGCGGTCAGGGCGAGCACACCGCCCTCGCCCTGATTGTCGGCACGGGTCAGGAACAACACATATTTGACGGTGACGACAACGATGAGTGCCCAGACGGCGAGGCTCAGCACGCCGAGTATTTCGCTCGCATCGATGCCGTTGCCGGCCGATTGGTGCAGCGCCTCGCGAAAGGCGTAGAGCGGGCTGGTGCCGATATCGCCAAAGACCACGCCGAGCGCGCCAAGCGTCAGGATCAGCGTCGCGCGGTTCCCCCGGGGTGCGCCGTGCGGGACCTGATCGGTTGCGGACATGCGGGTGGATGCTCGTTGACGGGACGGCGCGCTTTACGCTTGTTGCACTGCCGCGCAACTGATTTCGGCAGCACCGGGGCGGGGGCCGCCGCCGGGGATTGCAGCGCTTGCGGGTAAAAGGCATAGCGGCGGACATGGTTCCCTTTTCGTTCGCCGGGCAAACGCTTGCCGCACTTGCCGAAGGCGCGTTGTTCTGGCCGGCCAGAAGGGCGTTGCTCGTGGCCGATCTCCATTTGGAAAAGGCGAGCTGGTTTGCAAAAGGTGGCCAGATGCTGCCGCCTTATGACAGCATCGCCACGCTGGCCGCGCTAAGCTTTCTGGTCGATCGGCTTGCGCCCGACGAAATCTGGTGTCTCGGCGACAGTTTCCACGATTCAGCGGGGTGTGAGCGGCTGCCCGATCAGGCGCAGGCGACGCTGCGCGGGCTAACGGCGCGCACGCGATGGACGTGGATCACCGGCAATCACGACGCCGCTTTGGTCGATCGCTGTGGCGGAGAGGTTGTCGCCGAATCGTTGGTCGATGGCTTGGTGCTTAGGCACGAAGCCGATCCGGCAGAGCTGCGGCCCGAATTGTCCGGGCATTTCCATCCCAAGCTGCGCGTGCGGTTGCGCGGGCGGCAGGTGTCGCGGCGTTGCTTTGTTGCATCGCCGACCAAGCTGGTGCTGCCCGCATTCGGTTCGCTGACGGGCGGGCTCGATGCCGCGCATCCAGAGATTGCACGCGCGGTAGGCAGCCAGGCCGAAGCGCTTGTGCCGGTGGAGGATCGGCTGTTGCGCTTCGCCCTGGCGGCCTGAATTTGCCCGTTACGGCTTGGCGATCGGCCCGAATGCCGCCTTGAAGGCAGCGACCTTGGGCTTGTCGAAGCGGACGATATAGGGGTGGTACGGGTTCCGGTCGAAGAAGTTCTGGTGATAGCTTTCGGCGGGATAGAAATTGCCGTTTTCGATCTTCGTGACGATCGGGCCGTCATAGGCGCGGGTCTTACTCAGCTGGGCGATATAGGCCGCCGCGACTGCCTTTTGCGCAGGCGTTTGCGGGAAGATCGCCGATCGATAGCTCGGGCCGCTGTCCGGGCCCTGGCGATCGAGTTCGGTCGGGTTGTGCGCAACCGAGAAATAGACGCGGAGCAGCGTCGCATAGCTCACGATCTTGGGGTTGTAGACGATCTTGATCGCCTCTGCATGACCGGTCGTCTCGCTGCTCACCTGGTCATAGGTGGCGGTTTCGGCTTTGCCGCCTGCATAGCCTGAAGTGACCGACTGGACGCCTTTCACATGTTCAAAAACGGCTTCCATGCCCCAGAAACAGCCACCGGCAAGGACGGCGGTTTGCAGGCCGGCGGTGGCCGGCACGTCATGGGCGGCAGCCGGTATCACCACGGCGCGCTCGGCGCTGGCGGTGCCGGTGCCAAAGGCGATGGCGGCGAGGCCGGCAAAGCCGGCGGTAGCAATAAGCATACGGGTCATGATCATCCTCTTGGTTCTCCAACCCCGGTTACGTGCCGGCCGCCGTTATGGTTACAGCGCGGCCGATTGCACGGGATAAACGGAGGCCAGAGCGATCAGCCCTGGGTGACGGCAGCAATCGGCGCGTGATGAGCAAAACCGGTCGCAGCCGCTGGCTGGAGCGCGAGCATGCCGACGGTGCCGATGACGAAACCGCCGGTCAGCTGCCATAACAGGCTGGATTTGAGGATCTTGATCATCTTTCTTGTCCCTGCTTGCCGACGAGCCGATCGCCCGGCGGCGCTTGCGTGAAAGATCGGGTCGCGCACGCCTTTCACAATCCCAACTTCGTCTTGGGGGCGCCAAAGGTTACGCTTACCCGGTGGCCCTTGATGCAACCGGGATTGCCCCGGCTGCGATCAAGATACGGCGGCGCAGGCGCGTTGGATGCGTTCGCATGCCTCTTTCAGCAGCGCTTCGGAGGTCGCGTAGCTGATCCGCATCGCCGGCGACAGGCCGAACGCCGCACCCGGCACGGCGGCAACGCGCGCCTCATCGAGCAGATAGGTGACGAGCACCGAATCGTCGTCGATCACGACGCCCTTTGGCGTTCGCTTGCCGATCAGATCGGGGAACGAGGGATAGACATAAAACGCGCCGTCCGGACGTGGGCAGACCATGCCGTTGGTCTGGTTGAGCATGCCGACAACGAGATCGCGGCGCGACTGGAAGGCGGTGTTGCGATCCTTCAGGAAGCTTTGATCGCCGTTCAGCGCGGCGACTGCGGCAGCTTGCGCGATCGAACACGGGTTGGAGGTCGATTGCGATTGCAGCTTGCTGATCGCCTTGATCAGCCACGCAGCGCCCCCGGCATAGCCGATCCGCCACCCTGTCATTGCATAGGCCTTTGAACAGCCATTGACGGTAAGCGTGCGCTCGTAAAGCTCGGGACAAACCTGAGCGATCGTCGCGAATTCAAAGCCTTCATAGACGATGTGCTCATACATATCGTCGGCGAACACCCACACATGCGGGTGGCGCAGCAACACTTCGCCAAGTGCCTTCAACTCGGCACACGAATAGCCGGCGCCGGTGGGGTTGGAGGGCGAATTCAGGATCACCCACTTGGTGCGCGGGGTGATCGCCGCCTCGAGCTGTTCAGGCGTGATCTTGTATCCCTGATCGGCGCCCGCCTCGATGAAGACGGGCGTGCCGCCGGCGAACAGCACGACATCGGGATAGCTGACCCAATAGGGTGCAGGCACGATCACCTCGTCGCCTGTATCGACGGTGGCGACGATGGCGTTGAACAATGTCTGCTTGCCGCCGACATTCACCGTGATCTGGTTGCGTTCGTAAGCCAGGTCATTGTCGCGCGCGAACTTGGCGACGATCGCGTCCTTCAGCTCGGGAATGCCGTCAACATCGGTATATTTGGTGCGGCCGTCGCGGATCGCCTTGATCGCGGCTTCCTTGACGAAATCGGGGGTGTCGAAATCGGGTTCACCGGCGCCAAGCCCGATCACATCGACGCCGGCGCGCTTCAGCTCGAATACGCGGCTGGTAACGGCGAGCGTCGGCGAAGGCTTGATGCGGTTGAGCGCGGCTGAAGGCTGCATGGTGATCGCCCCTGTGTCTGAGCGACGGGCTATAGACGTGGCCGTTGTTGCGGCGCAACCACCGCCGGCATCAGGCCGCGCAGCGCGTTGCCGATCAAAAAGCCACCCCCCAGATCAGCAGGCGTCAGGCGGTGCTCGACCGCGCGCGCTGTCTCGATCAGATCGGCACGCAACACGCCGGGCAACAGCCCACGCGACAGCGGCGGGGTGAGCAATATCCCGTCGCGCTCAACGAACAGCGAGGTAAAACTGCCCTCGGTCAGGTCACCTTCGGGGTCGATGTAGATGACTTCGCTCGCCCCCGATGCCGTGCGTGCGCTATCATAGAATGCGCGATCCGTCGTCTTGTGGCGCAGCCTGAAATCGCTTGGATCGACGGGCAGCGGCACGATTGCACACGCGACGGGTGAGGCGATCGGGGATGGCATCGCCGCCGATTCGATCGCGATCGCGCCGCCGGGGCTCAGCAACAATCGCACCCTGCTCGGCACGCTTAGCCGGAATGTCGCCGCCTGCAATTCGTTGCGCGCGGCGTGGCGATCGAACGCAAAACCGAAGCGATCGGCGCTCGCCTTCATCCGCGCCAGATGCCGGTCGAGCAGGGCGATGCCGCATGCCGGATCGAACGCCATCGTCTCGATCAGGTCGAAGGCCCGCTGCCCCCGCGTCAGGAATGCGGACTTGGCGATCGCCTCGTCCCATTCGGCATCGGCCCCCGAATCGGCGACGATGCCGCCGCCGATACCGAGCACCGCGTCGTGCCTATTGTCGGAGATATCCAGCGTGCGGATCGCGACGTTGAACATCGCATCGCCATTGGCATCGATCCGTCCGATCGCGCCGGTGTAGGGTCCGCGCGGTGCGCCCTCGATATCGTGGAGCGCCTGGATCGCGCGGATTTTCGGCGCACCCGTGATCGATCCGCAGGGAAACAGCGCGGCCAGCGTGTCGATCGCATCGATCTTCGGGGCGAGCGTCGCGGTGATGGTCGACACCATCTGGTGAACGGTGGGATAACTTTCGACCGCGAACAGCGCCGGCACGGCGACGCTGCCCGGCACCGCGACGCGCGCCAGATCGTTGCGCATCAGATCGACGATCATCAGGTTTTCGGCGCGTTGCTTGGGATCATCGGCAAGCAAAATCTTTGCGGCAGCATCTTGCTCAGGCGTGTCGCCGCGCTGCGCGGTCCCCTTCATCGGTCGGCATTCGAGCGCGCCCGCGTCGAGTGAAAAAAACAGCTCGGGCGAAAGCGACAGGATCAGGTTGGTCCCGGTCGAGACGATCGCGCCATAGCCAGCCCGCGATGCTATGCGCAGCCGGGCATAGGCAGCGAGCGGGTGTCCCTCGATCCGCACACGCGCGGGGAAGGTCAGATTGGCCTGATAAAGGTCGCCTGCCGCGATCAGCCCGAGGATCGTCGCCAGCTTGTCGTCATACGCCGCACGGTCGATCGACAGGCGGGCGGGGCTTACCCACGCCCCTGCCGCATCGGGTAGCATCCCGGCCACGTCATCGGCGGCAATCGTCGTGAAACGATCGAATATCCCGAACCACAAGAGCGGGCCGTCTGTTGCGAGCGGGATGCCCAGCGCCGGCTCGAACGCTGCCGCCGCTTCGTAGCATAAATGGCCAGCGGCATGCATTCCCGATGCCGTCGCCGCACGGATCGCCTCGAGCGCGGGCATCACCTCTGCCACCGTCCACGCCTGGATAATCCGCACCGGCTGCTGGTAAAGCCGTGCAGGCGCGCCGCCACCGCGGGCGTCGTCGAGCAGGACAAAGGGCGGGGTCAGATCGGGCATCGGCTAAGTGCCAAATGCATTGCGCCGCCCGCAGGGGCAAGCCTTGTGCGCGGCAAACACGCGGCTTGCGCTTGTCGCCGATGACGGCAGGTCATATCTCGGTGGCCATGACCTCATCCGATATCCCGCCGCTGCGCGCCGCGATCATTCCCGTCACGCCGCTCCAGCAAAATTGCACGCTGGTCTGGTGCACCAGGACGATGCGCGGCGCCTTTGTCGACCCCGGCGGCGACCTGCCCCGGTTGAAGGCAGCAGCGGTGCAGCACGGGGTGAGCGTGGAAAAGATTATCCTGACGCACGGCCATATCGATCATTGCGGCGAAGCGGGAACGCTGGCGGCTGAACTCGGCGTGCCGATCGAGGGGCCGCATGAGGCCGATCGTTTCTGGATCGCGCGGCTGGGCGAGGACGGCCGGGCCTACGGCGTGCGCGGCGTGCCGTTCGAGCCCGATCGCTGGCTCGATGACGGTGATCAGGTGCGCGTCGGCGATCTGACCTTCGATGTCTATCACTGCCCGGGCCACACCCCGGGGCACGTCGTTTTCCATCACCCTGCATCAAAGCTGGCGCTGGTTGGCGACGTGCTGTTCCAGGGCTCGATTGGCCGCACCGATTTTCCGCTCGGCAATCATCAGCATCTGCTCGATGCAATCGTCACCAAGCTGTGGCCGCTGGGGGACGACACCGCCTTCGTCCCCGGCCACGGCGAGATGAGCAATTTCGCCCATGAACGATGCCACAACCCGTTCGTCGGCGACGCAGTGCTCGCGGATTGAGCGGCTCAGCCCTGCGGTAGCGTCGTCTGGACAGGCGTTGCCACCGGGGGCGTGCCGGTGAACGGAATGACGACGGCATAGATGCCGAGCCCGAGCATCGTGAACATCGAAATCACCGTGCCGACCAGCCGGCCGGGCATAAAGCCGTCCATCCCGATCGCGTGCCCGACGCGCCCGACCAGATACAGCGCCATCACCGCCCAGAGCCAGATCGAGCTGCCGACGCTGAATTCGATCGCGCCGATCAGGATCAGCACTATGGGGGTATATTCGATGAAATTGGCCTGTGCGCGCATCCGGCCGATCAACGCCATGTCGCCGCCGTCGCCGATGCTGACCTTGGCCGTGCGGCGGACATTGCCAACCCGCATCGCCAGCCAGAAATTGATGATTGCAGCGCCGCCTGCAGCGACGAGCGTGATCGGAAGTGCTATCGACATGTTGGTTCCCCTCGTGGTGCCGCACCCCGTGCCGCTGGCGCCTTCCTTGGCAGGCGGCCCCCCTGCTTGCAACGTCGCCGAAATTCGCTATAGCGCCACGCTTCGTGATGCGTCTGGCCGCTGGTGGCTTTTCCGCGGCTGATGCGCCGTCGGTTGCCTTCCGGTGATTCCCCGGCGCATAACCCCGCCAGAACTCTATCACAGCTTAAGGTGCCGAAATGGCCGTCCCCAAGAGAAAGACTACGCCGTCCAAGCGCGGCATGCGCCGCAGCCACGATTCGATCGCGGTTGAAGCGTTCCAGGAATGCCCCAATTGTGGCGAGCTGAAGCGCCCGCACATCCTGTGCGGTGCCTGTGGCCATTATAATGGCCGCGAGATCGTTTCGGTCGAAGGCTGATCAGCGAGCCGACCGGGGGGAGCCAGCAATTGCCGACGACCTCCCGGATTGCCGTCGACGCGATGGGTGGTGATGAAGGCCTGGCGGTAATGCTGGCAGGCGTCGCCCGCGCCTGTCGCCAGTTTGAGGGCATGGAATTCCTACTTGTCGGCGACGAGACCGCGATTCGCGCGGGCCTCGAAAAGCATCCCAACCTCACCCGACACGCCGAAATCGTCCACGCGCCCGATGTCGTGACCGCCAGCGAAAAGCCGAGTGCTGCGTTGCGGCGTGCCAAGACGACCTCGATGGGTGTCGCGATCGACATGGTAAAGGTCGGCCGGGCTGGCGCTGCGGTTTCGTCGGGTAATACCGGCGCGCTGATGGCGATGGCAAAGGTCGCGCTCCGCACCTTGCCCGGCATCGACCGCCCCGCGCTCGCGGCGATGATGCCGACGCTTGGCAAAAACGATGTCGTCATGCTCGATCTTGGCGCCAACACCGAATGCGACGCGAGCAATCTCATCCAGTTCGCGGTGATGGGGGCGGCTTATGCCCGCACCACCTTCGATCTTGCCGCACCGCGCGTTGCCCTGCTCAACATCGGCACCGAGGACATGAAGGGCACCGACGAGATTCGCGACGCCGCTACCCGGTTGAAGGCCGCGACTCACTTGCCGCTCGTCTTTGCAGGCTTTGTCGAGGGCAACCGGCTGTCGAACGGCGACGTCGATGTCATCGTGTGCGACGGGTTCACCGGCAATATCGCGTTGAAAACCGCAGAGGGCACGGCGCGATTCGTCGGGGATTTGCTCAAACGCGCCTTCCGAAGCTCCTTCCGATCGAAGGTCGGCTTCCTGATCTCGCGCCCCGCGACCAAGCTGCTGCGCGATCATCTCGATCCCAACAATCACAATGGCGCGGTCTTTCTCGGCCTCAACGGGCTGGTCGTGAAAAGCCATGGCAGCGCCAACGAAATCGGCGTCGCGCATGCCATCGAGGTTGCAGCAAAGATGGTGCGCGATGATCTGTCGCGCCGGATCAGCGACGATCTCAGCAATTTCGAGGCGCAAGCCGCATGATTCGCGCGGTCATCACCGGCACCGGATCGGCGCTGCCGGCGCGGTGCGTGTCGAATGCCGAATTGGCCGAGACCGTCGACACGTCTGACGAATGGATTGTGGAGCGCACCGGAATCCGCTTTCGCCACATCGCTGGAGACGGTGAGACGACGACGACGCTGGCGACGGATGCCGCGCGCCGGGCATTGTCGGCGGCCGGCCGAAACGCCAGCGACATCGATCTGATCGTGCTGGCGACGGCAACCCCTGATCAGACTTTCCCGGCGTCGGCCACGCTGGTGCAGGCGAACCTCGGCATCGACGATTGCGTCGCGTTCGATGTTGGTGCGGTTTGCTCAGGCTTCCTCTACGCATTGCAGGTGGCGGACTGCATGATCCGCGCAGGCTCTGCGAAGCGCGCGCTGGTGATCGGCGCCGAGACCTTCAGCCGCATCCTCGACTGGGAGGACCGCGCGACGTGTGTCTTGTTCGGCGACGGCGCGGGCGCGATCGTGCTTGAGGCGCAGCCAGCACCTGCCGACGGCGGCGGTCGCGGCGTGCTCGCAGCAAGGCTTCATGCCGATGGCCGGCACAATCAGCTGCTCTATGTCGATGGCGGTCCCTCGACCACGGGCACCGTTGGCAAGGTGCGGATGCGGGGGCGCGAGGTTTTTCGCCACGCCGTCGTCAATCTGGCGGCGGTGATGGAGGAAGTGCTCGCGACCACCGCCTACACCGCAGCCGATGTCGATTGGGTGGTGCCGCACCAGGCCAATGCCCGGATCCTCGATGCGACCGCGCGCAAGCTTGGCCTGCCGGGCGAGAAAGTGATCATGACGGTCGATCGCCACGCCAATACGTCAGCCGCATCGGTGCCGCTCGCGCTCGACGTGGCGGTCCGCGATGGCCGGATCAAGCCCGGCGACCTGATCGTTCTCGAGGCGATGGGCGGCGGCTTCACCTGGGGGGCAGCGCTCGTTCGTTTTTGATCGTAACGCCTACGTTATAAAGCTCTTTTGATCTGCTTGCGCGTTGTGATAGGCTGAAAATTGCTCGGCAACCGGGGAGGGGCGCATGGCGATGGCAGGCACGTTGACAAGGGCTGATCTGGCAGAGGCGTTACACCGTGAGGTGGGGCTGTCGCGGATGGATTCAGCAAAGCTTGTCGAACAGATTTTGCGGCACATGTGCGAAGCGCTGTCGAATGGCGAAAATGTCAAGATTTCCGGCTTCGGCACCTTCGTTCTGCGGAGCAAGGGTGAGCGGGTCGGGCGCAATCCCAAAACGGGTATCGAAGTGCCGATCGCGCCGCGCCGCGTGCTGACCTTTCGCGCCAGCCAGATGATGCGAGAGCGCATCGTGGGCACGGACTGATGTGGTAATGCCGGCGTCCGCCGAAAAATCCCCAGGCGCGTTTCGGACGATCGGCGAATTGTCGCAGGAAATCGGGCTGCCGCGGCATATTTTGCGGTACTGGGAAACGCGCTTCCCCCAGTTGCGCCCGCTCCAGCGTGCCGGGCGTCGGCGCTATTATCGGCCCGAGGACGTCGCGCTGGTACGGCGGATCGATGCGTTGCTGAACCGCGAGGGTTATACGATTCGCGGCGTCCAGACGCTGTTGGCGAGCGAGCGCAAGGGTCGGCGGGGCACGATCGACGTGGCCGATGTCGAATCGGTGCGCGACACGCTCAGGGCGGCGCTCGCCGACGACTCAGCCTGACCTTGTCAGCGCTCGCGAGTCGCGGCGAACCGGACTTTGGCATAGCGATCGACGATATACCCCATTTCCCATGCCGATTTTGCCATGAAGACGGGGTTGCCGTCGCGGTCCTTCGCCATGGCGCCGCGGTTCAGATCGATGAACGCCTTCAGGTCGGCGGGGTCGCCGGCTGAAATCCAGCGCGCAGTTTCAAACGGCGCCACCTCGAGCGCGGCATCGACCTTATATTCGGCTTCGAGCCGGCTGAGCAGCACTTCGAGCTGCAATTGCCCGACCACACCGACGATCCAGTTCGAGCCGATCTCTGGATAGAAAACCTGGGTGACGCCCTCTTCGGCCATATCGTCGAGCGCTTTTCGTAGCTGCTTGGTTTTGGTCGGATCCTTCAACGCGACCCGGCGCAGGATTTCGGGCGCGAAATTGGGCAGCCCGGTGAAGCGCACATCGGCGCGCTCGGACAAGGTATCGCCGACGCGCAATGTGCCGTGATTGGGAATGCCGATGATGTCGCCGGGGAAGGCCTCGTCGGCGAGCTCGCGGTTCTGCGCGAAGAACAGGATCGGCGAATGGATCGCGATCGGCTTGCCGTGCCCCGTCGGCGTCAGCTTCATCCCGCGTTTGAATACGCCCGAACACAGCCGCATGAAGGCGATCCGGTCGCGGTGCTGCGGGTCCATATTGGCCTGCACCTTGAAGACAAAGCCCGTCACGTCAGCGCGGTCGGGCGAGACGGGCGCTGGCTCGGCCGGTTGCGGGCGGGGGCCGGGAGCGTGGCGGGCAAGCGCGTCGATCAGCTCGCCGACGCCGAAGTCCTTGAGCGCCGAGCCGAAATATACCGGTGTCTGGTCGCCGCTTCGATAGGCATCGGCATCGAATGTACCATAACCGCCAAGCGCCAGTTCAGCATTCTCGCGCAACTTGGCAAGGCCCGGTGCAGACAGCAAATCTGCCAGCGCAGGATCGTCGAGCCCGGAAAAATCGCGCGCCTTGCCCTGGAATTCACGGCTGCCGCCGCTCGGCTGCATCAGACGATTGGCGCGCAGATCGTAAATCCCCTCGAACTCGCCCCCCATGCCCACCGGCCAGCTCATCGGCGTGACATCGAGTGCGAGCATCTCGGCGATCTCGTCGAGCAGGGCAAAGGCGTCGCGTCCCTCGCGATCGACCTTGTTGACGAAGGTGATGATCGGCACCGACCGCAGCCGGCACACCTCGAACAATTTGCGCGTCTGCGCCTCGATGCCGCGCGCCGCATCGATCACCATCACCGCCGAATCGACTGCGGTCAGCGTGCGGTAGGTATCTTCGCTGAAATCCTCATGCCCCGGCGTGTCGAGCAGGTTGAAGGTGATGCCGTCCTTTTCGAAGGTCATGACGGATGATGTGACCGATATGCCGCGCTGTTGCTCGATCTTCATCCAGTCGCTGCGCGCCCGGCGGGTCTGGCCGCGCGCCTTCACCTCGCCCGCCAGATGGATCGCGCCGCCGAAATAGAGCAGCTTTTCGGTCAGGGTGGTCTTGCCGGCATCGGGGTGCGAGATGATCGCGAAAGTGCGGCGGTCGGAAATGGTCGTCATCCTGGGGCACCTAGCCGTTCAGGCGACGGGTGTCACCGCCATCGAACAATGCCATTCGCCGCCGGGGGCAATCTCGAACACGCCGGGCTTGGTCCGAAAATCGCCAGTAAAGCCGGCGGGATCGGCGATGCCGTGCCAGGGTTCGACGCAAACAAAGCGCGCGCCGGGCTTCGTCCAGATGCCAAGCCGTGGTGTTTCGGGGAAGTCGATCCGAAGCGAAGGACCCTCCGGCGGACCGTAGCGAAGCGATCGGCTATGGACAGGGTCCCAGATCAACGCGTCATCGGTGAACAGATCGTCGGTGAGGACAAAGCCTTTTCCATCGACAGGGCTTGCACGATCGGCAGCAACTAATCCTTTGGTGTCGAGCTGCTTGATGGTGCCAGGCTCGCCGTCGACAAAGTCGATCCGGTGATCGGCACGCGGCGCACCGTAGGGGAGTGGCCACGCAAAGGCCGGGTGCCAGCCAAAGCTCGCCGGCATCGGCCCATCGCCGCCATTGCCGATCCGCGCCGTCATCGTCAGCGTCGCACCCTCGATCGCAAAGCCGATCTCAAGCAGGAAGGCGAAGGGATAACGGACCTTGGTTTCGGAATTGTCGACGGTGCGCAGCAGCGCGTGCGACGGCCCCTGCTCTGCGACCTCGAACACCGAATGCCGCGCAAAACCATGCTTGGGCATGGCATATTCGCTGCCGTCGAGCCGCAGCGTGTCGCCGTTCAGCGCACCAACAATAGGAAACAGGATCGGCGCGCGGCCCTTCCAATAGGCCGGATCGGCATCGGTCATCAATTCGCGGCCCTCGGCACCGCGCAGCGACGACAGCTCGGCGCCAAACGGATTGATCGTCGCGGAAAGTTCCTCCGAGGCGATCTCGATTACGCTGTCGTCTGACACACAAGGTTCCTTTCGCGCACGCGCCGCCACGCGTCGATGATCGCGTGCACCGTGATATCGGCCTCCGCCATCGTCGTCGCAAAGGATGTAACCGAGGCGCGCATCACCCAGTTCCCCCGCCACTGCGAGCTGCCGAGATACGCGACCGCATCGGCTTGCACCTGCGCCACGGTTTCGAGTGTCAGCTTGTCCGCTGCCGCACCTTCGCCAAATCGGACCATGAACTGATTGAGCGTGACGGGGCATACCGAGGTGATACCCGGCTCCTCGTCCAGCCGCGCGGCCATGTGCGCGGCGATCCGGCAATGCCGCTCGACCATTTCGGCAATGCCGTCTCGGCCAAGCTGGCGGATCATCGCCCATGTCGCAAAGCCGCGTGCCCGCCGGGAGAGTTCGGGCACATAGGCGGACGGATCGCGCTCGGCGCCGGCGGGCGGGGGCAGATAGCTGGCCGAAATCGCCATGGCGCGGGCATGCGCCTCGGCATTGCGGACGATTGCGAAGCCGCTGTCATAGGGTGTCTGCAGCCATTTATGGCCGTCGGTCGCCCAGCTGTCGGCAAGCGCCACGCCGGCGGTCAGGTGGGCACGCGCCGGGGCTGCCTGCGCCCATAGCCCGAACGCGCCATCGACATGCAGCCATGCGCCCGCCCTTGCCGCCATCGGCGCGATCTCGGCAAACGGATCGCAGGCGCCGGTGTTGATCTGGCCGGCTTGCGCGATCGCGATGATCGGGCCGCTTGCCTCGTCGAGCGCCCGCTGGAAAGCGGCGGGAAGGATGGCGCCTTGATCGTCGCACGCGACGCTCCGCACGCGCTTTGCGCCGAGCCCCAGATATTTGAGCGCCGAATAGACCGTCGCATGCGCCTCCTCGCCGATCAACACGGTGACGGGCGGCGCGCCGAACAGCCCGTCGGCCTCGACATCCCAGCCGACCCGCCGCAGCACTTCGCTGCGGGCCGCTGCAAGGCAGACGAAATTGGCGACCGTCGCGCCGGTGACGAAGCCGACGGATGCTCCTGCCGGCAGGCCGAGCAGATCGAGTAGCCAGCCTGCCGCCACCGCTTCCACCGCCGATGCCGCAGGGGCCGCCGCGATATTGGCGGCGTTCTGCCCCCAGGCCGAAGCGAGCCAGTCTGCGGCGACCCCGGTCGGGTGCGACTGGCCGATCACCCAGCCGAAAAAGCGCGGGCCGGTCGAGGCGCGGATGCCGGGTGTCGCCTTGGCGATCAATGTGTCGATGATCTCCGCCGGATCGTCCCCCTGCTCTGGTGTCGGCCCGGCAAAGGCCGCATGGATCGCGGCATAATCTGCGACCGGCGTGCGTGCAGCGTCTGCCACCTGCGTGCGATAGGTGATTGCGGAAGCGGCGGCGGTTTCCAGGGCCACTTTTTCGGCAGTCTTCATCGCTCGATCCTTTGAAAAACCAGACGCCATCGTCCTGCCCGCAGCGGGCGCCGCCGACACCCCGGCTCTTGCCGTCAATTCAGCCGCGCAGCACGGCGCCCTGCTTTGCCGCGGCAGCGAAAATCGCATCGGCGATGGCTTTCAGCGCATCATCGGTAAAGCTCTTGTCGTCGGCCTGCAGCGTCACCTCGATCGCCAGTGATTTCTGGCCCGGAGGGACGCCCTGGCCGGTAAAGACGTCGAACAGTCGCGCCGCCACGATCGCCTTCTTGTCGGCGCTTTTGACGGCGCGCACCAATTGATCCGCCGGCAGCGCATCGGCCACCAGAAACGCGAAGTCGCGCGTAACGGGTTGCAGGGCGGGCGGTGCATAGGCCGGCTTCATGAAGCCGGTGGCGCCGCGCTTTGCCGGGATCGCATCGAGATAAAGCTCGACAGCGGCAACCGGCCCGTCGAGATCGAACGCCTTCGCCGTCAGCGGGTGGAGCATGCCGAAAACCGCCAACACCGTCTTTGGCCCCAGCCGCAGCGTGCCCGACTGGCCCGGGTGCCAGCAATCGCCCGCCTCCCCCATCACCATCAGATTGTCGACAGGCGCGCCGGCTTCCGCCAGCAGCGCGAGCGCCTCCGCCTTGGCGTCATAGGCGTCGAAACCCTGCGCCTTGCCGCGCTGCCAGCCGCGTGGGTGCCGCTCACCCGCCAACACCACGCCGAGCGTCGCGCGCTCGGCATCGGCGAGGTAGCGGCGGCCGATCTCGAACAGGCGAACCGAGGGTGCGCCGCGCTTCAGGTTGCGCTCGGCAGCCGCGAGCAGGCCGGGGAGCAGCGATGGCCGCATGACCTTCAACTCCTCGCTGATCGGATTGGCGATGCGCCACTCGAAATTGCCGGCGCCCCGGAATGCGGCGGCCTGGCCTTCGCTGACGAAGCTCCACGTAATCGCCTCATGCAGCCCCCGCGCGGCGGCGGCTCGGCGCACCCGGCGCTCGAGCTTTTGTTCGGGCGTCGCGGTCGGTTTGGCGACGCCGGGGGCGCGCGGCAGCGGCACCGAGGGCACCTTGTCGATCCACTCAATGCGGATGACCTCCTCGACGAGGTCGGCCGGCCCATCGACATCGCGCCGCCAAGTGGGGACGGCGACACGCCAATCCGCATCGACCGCGAAGCCCAGACTTTCCAGAATGTCACGCTGCCGATCGCGCGAAATCGCCAGCCCGCCGAGCGTTTCCGCAAGCTCCGGACGATAGACGACGGTCTTTTGCTCGATCGGCGCGGCACCGGCGCGCGTGACGGCGCTCGCGACGCCGCCGCAATGCTCGAGCACCAGCCAGCTCGCGATCGCCAGCCCTTCGTCGAGGAACGCCGGATCGACACCGCGTTCGAAGCGCGTGCGCGCGTCGCTGCTCAGCATCAATTTCTGGCCGGTCCTGGCGATATGTTCGGGCGTGAAATAGGCGCATTCGATCAGCACGTCGGTCGTCGTATGGGCAACCCCCGAATCCTCGCCGCCCATGATGCCGCCGATGTCGTGGACCTGTTCGGCATCGGCGATGACGGTCATTGTCTCGTCGAGCGCATAGGTCTTGCCGTTGAGCGCCAGCACCTGCTCGCCCGTGCGTGCCTTACGCGCGACAAGCGCCCCCGACAGTTTCGCACGATCATAAACGTGCAGCGGTCGCCCGAGATCGATCATCACGAAATTGGTGATATCGACCAGCACCGAAATCGATTTCTGCCCGATCGCGCCCAGCTTTTGCCGCATCCATGCCGGTGCATCGCCGTTGCGCACCCCGCTCACGCTTTGCGCGTAGAAAGCCGGGCACCCCTCTGCGTCGTCGGTACGCACATCCGGGCCCGGCCCCTGCGTCGGCGCCGGCGTCTCGGGCATCCGGTAAACCTCGCGCAGCGGCTTCAGCGTGCCAAGCCCTGCCGCCGCCAGATCGCGCGCGATGCCGCGCACCCCCATGCAATCCTGCTTGTTGGGGGTGACGGAGACATCGATCACCGGATCGTTCAGCCCGGCAAAAACGGCATAGGGGGTGCCGATCGCCGCGTTGTCGGGCAATTCGATGATGCCGTCATGATCATCACCAAGCTCGAGCTCGCGCGATGAACACATCATGCCGTTTGATTCCACACCACGAATGGCGGATACCTTCAGCGCCATGCCGTTCGACGGCACCGTCGCGCCGGGCAGCCCCAGCACACCGATCAGCCCGGCACGCGCGTTGGGCGCGCCGCAGACGACCTGTAGCGGCGCGCCGTCACCAGTATCGACGCTCAGCACCTGGAGCTTGTCTGCCTGCGGGTGGCGTTCCGCGCTCAGCACGCGCGCGATGCGGAACCCGGCGAGCCGCTCGCCAGGATTGTCGACGCCTTCGACTTCGAGGCCGATGCGGGTGAGCGCCAGCACGATATCATCGAGGCTTGCGGTGGTTTCGAGATGCTCCTTGAGCCAGCCGAGCGTAAACTTCATGCGCCCACGCCCCCGCTGAGTGTCGGCACGTCGAGTCCGGAAAAGCCGTAATGCTTCATCCACCGAACATCGCCGTCGAAAAAGGCGCGCAGATCGTCCATGCCGTATTTCAGCATCGCCAGCCGATCGATCCCGCAGCCAAAGGCAAAGCCCTGCCACTGATCGGGATCATAGCCGCCCGCCTCGATCACCTTGCGGTGGACCATGCCGCTGCCAAGTACCTCCATCCAGTGATCACCGCCGCCGATCACCCGCTTGCCGTTCTGGATCGTGTAGCCGACATCGACTTCCGCCGAGGGTTCGGTGAAGGGGAAATAGCTGGGCCGCAGCCGCAAGACGATGTCGTCGCGTTCGAAAAACGCCTTCAGGAATGTTTCCAGCGTCCATTTCAGATGGCCAAGCGTGATGCCCTTGTCGATCACGAGGCCCTCGACCTGATGGAACATCGGCGTGTGCGTGGCATCGCTGTCGGAGCGATAGGTGCGGCCGGGTGCGATGATATAGACAGGCTCGTCGCCGCCTGCCGCCTGCATCGCGCGGATCTGCACCGGGCTGGTATGCGTGCGCAGCACCATCGGCCGGGCATGGTCGCCCGCCAGGTAAAATGTATCGTGCATCGCCCGCGCCGGATGCGTCTCGGGAATGTTGAGCGCGGTGAAATTGTGCCAGTCGTCCTCGATTTCCGGTCCTGTCGCGACGGCGAAACCCATGTCGGCGAAGATTTCGGCGAGTTCCTCCATCACCTGGCTGACCGGATGGATCGAACCTGGTGTTGCGACCTCAGCGGGCAGCGTCATGTCGAGCGTTTCGCGCGCGAGCCTCGCGTCGAGCTCGGCACGCTCGAGCGACGCCTTTTGCGCGGCAATCGCATTCGTGACCGTCTCGCGCAGCGCCTGGATGCGCGGCCCCTCGATCAGTCGCTCGTCGGCGCTCATCGCCCCGAGCGATTTGAGCAATGCGGTGATCGCCCCCTGCTTGCCCAGTGCATGCACCCGCAGCGCATCGAGTGAATCGAGCCCGCTCGCGGCCGCAATGGCGCCGAGCAGGTCGGCCTGCAGATGCTCAAGTTCCGTGGTCATCTTTGCGCCCGTCCCATTCACCTTGCCCCGATAACGAAAAGGGCGCGGGTGGCAATCCACCCGCGCCCCCTTTTGGCGTACTGCGCTAGGTCGCTCAGGCGGCCTGGGGCAGGGCCGCCTTTGCTTGCGCAATGATGCCGCTAAACGCCGCGCCTTCATGCATGGCGATGTCGGCCAAGACCTTCCGGTCGAGTTCGACGCCGGCAAGCTTCAGCCCGTGCATGAAATTGCCATAGGTCATGCCTTCGGCACGAACCGCTGCGTTGATGCGCTGGATCCACAAAGCGCGGAAGCTGCGCTTCTTTACCTTGCGATCGCGGTACGCATATTGCCCGGCCTTTTCGACGGCCTGGCGGGCGATGCGGATCGTGTTCTTGCGACGGCCATAATAGCCCTTCGCCGATTCGAGGATCCGATTATGCTTGGCGCGGGTGGTTACACCCCGTTTGACGCGTGCCATTTCCTATATCTCCTGGCTCAACCGAGACCGTAAGGCGCCCAGGCCTTAACGGTTGCGGTGTCGGCCTTTGACAGGACCTTGGTGCCGCGATTCTGGCGAATATACTTGCCGTTATGGCTGATCAGCCGGTGGCGCTTGCCGGCCACGCCATGCTTCAGCATGCCGGACGCGGTGAGCTTGAAGCGTTTTTTGACGCCGCTCTTCGTCTTGAGTTTGGGCATTTTCGTCTCCTTGTTTGCGCGACGATTTATGAACGGCCACGGCAGCCCATACCGGCCGGGCAGTTCCTCTTACTCGCGGAAAGGCGGGCGCATAGACGAAGGCCGCGCGCTTTGCAACTCCACCGCGACCGGAACGTTCGCGCGCGCCCGCTGTTAAGGGGGCATGAGTTATGAGCAAATCCCGCCGCCACAAGTGCCGGCAGTAGGCGGCGATCGTCCAGGCCCGACGCACGCGATCAACACCCCAGTCGCGGCGGTGATCGCGGTGATCACCAGTCTGATCGGTCTGGTGGTTCTCGGCTGGGTGATCCTGTTTGTCACCAAGGGGCGGTTTCTCAAACATACATTCGAACGCGTCGCCACCAGCACCAGTGGTCGCACGGTCAAGGTCGCCGGTGATTTCCAGTTCTACTTCAACATTATCGACGCAAAATTCTATGCCGAGGGATTGAGCGTCGCAAATCCGGCATGGGCGGCGCCGCGGCAGCTATTCTCGGCAAAGAAGATCGACACCCAGATCGACACGCTGAGCTATATCTTCGGCGGCCGGCGGTTCCGCTGGCTCGATCTGGAAGGCGCTGCAATCGATGCCGAATGGGATGCAGCCCACCGCCGCAACACCTGGACCTTCGATACCGACGGCAAGCCGCTGCAACTGCCCAACATCACCCGCGCGCTGATCGACGGCACGACGGTGCGCTACCGCGACCCCAAGCTGCTGCTCGCCGCCGATATCAGCGTCCACACGCTCCGCGCGCAGGGGACGCAATTGATGAATGCGATCCGATTCGATGGCACCGGCACCGCGCGACGCACGCCGTTCACATTGTCAGGTGCACTTTTATCGCCCAATTCGACGATTGCCGGCGGCCAGAACCGGATTGCCCTTTCGATCCGGGCGGCGCGCACGCGGGCGGAGATTTCGGGCACGTTGCCGGGGGCGACGCAGATCGAGGGCGCCGATCTCCATCTCGACGTGCGTGGCGGCAATATCGCCGATCTGTTCAATGTGGCCGGCATCGCCGTGCCCGAAACACGCGGGTACCGGCTGAGATCCTCGTTTACCAAATCGGGGCCGGAATGGCGCTTTACGGGCTTGCACGGCAATTTCGGCGACAGCGATCTGGCGGGCAGGATGACCGTTACCCTGCAGGAGCCGCGCCTGCTGGTCACCGCTGATCTCGCGACCAAGACGCTCGATATCGTCGATATCGCCCCTTTCATCGGGTACAATCCGGATGCGGTGGCGGCAAAGGGCGCTGCCGCCACGGTCCGCCGAGTCAACGGCGCACCAAGGCTGCTACCCGACGCGCCGTTGCGGACCGATGCGCTCAAGAATTTCGATGCCCATGTCAGCTATCATGTCGGCACGGTGCGCGCGAAAAGCTTTCCCGTTTCGAATATCGGGCTCACGCTCGGGCTGGACGATCGCTTGCTGACGCTATCGCCGCTGACCTTTGACGTTGCGCGCGGGCATGTCGATTCGGATATCTCGATCAACGCGCGTCGCGATCCCGTCTTCACCAATTATGACATTCGCCTGTCGCCAACGCCGATGGGCCGGTTGCTCGCGGGCTTTGGGGTCGAGGAATCGGGAACGACGGGGACGCTGAAAGCCCGCATCAAGATGACGGGCAGCGGCGACAGCGTCGCGAAATCCCTGGCGACGTCCAATGGTCGGATCGCCATCGTCATGCCGAAAGGCACTTTCTGGACGCGCAATGTCCAGCTCGCCGAGCTCGATCTCGGCACTTTTGTGCAAAAGCTGCTCCAGAATAAATTGAAGGAGCCGGTTCAGATCAACTGCGGGCTGATCGGGTTCACAGTGCGCAACGGCATCGCCGCCGCCGATCCGATCCTGATCGACACGAGCAAGAATGTGATGGTCGGGCGCGGCGGATTCAGCTTCCGCAACGAAGCGATCGATTTGTCCTTCCGTGCCGATGGGAAAAAATTCAGCCTGTTCTCCGCGCAGTCGCCCGTCGCGGTCGGCGGGTATTTTGCCAAACCGGGGATCGACGTTCTCAGCTCCGACCTCCTTCTGCGCGGCGGCGCTGCGATAGCGTTGGGGATCGTCGCGTCACCGCTCGCCTCGGTGCTCGCATTCGTCGATATTGGCGATGCCAAGGCGGCAAGCTGCGGTCCGATCCTCGACGGCGCAAACGCCCTCTCGCAGCGAACCACCGGCGGCAAGCCGCGTGACGATGTCGGTCGCGGGACCACCGCAAAATCGGAAAACGGCAACCGCACCAGCGATCAGAAGAAGACGCAGCGCAAGAAATTCCTGGGAATTTTCTAACCGCTCAGTGCCCGTGGCATGACAGCGCTTCGACGATCTCTTCGATGCGCGCGGGGTCGCCGGCGGCAATGACGTCGCCGCTGCTGTCGGCGGTCAGCGGATCGCCGGCCCAGTCGCACATGCGCCCGCCCGCGCCCTCGACGACGGGCACGAGTGCGGCGAAATCGTGGAATTTCAGTCCGGCTTCGACGACGATGTCGAGATAGCCCGATGCGAGGCAAGCATAATTGTAGCAGTCGCCGCCATAGATCGGCCCTTGCCGCATCGCCCCTCCTGAAACCGCCCGGGCGAGTGCTACGAAATGATCGGCCTGGTGATCGTCGAACAAATGCGGGCTAGTCGTCGCCAGCGCAGCATCCGAAAGGGCTGCACAGGCGCGCGTCTTTGCAGGGCTGCCGTTGAACAAGGTGGGTTGTCCCATCACCCCCAGCCAGCGTTCGCGCAGCACCGGTTGGTCGATCACCCCCAGCACGGGCCACCCATCGGCAACAAGCGCGATGAGCGTTCCGAATATCGGCCGGCCCGAGACAAAGGCGCGGGTGCCGTCGATCGGATCGAGCACCCAGGTCCGCCCGCTGGTGCCATCCTTTGCTCCATATTCCTCGCCGATAATCGCGTCGTCGGGAAAATGCGTCTCGATCAGCACGCGCATCGCAGCTTCGCTGGCACGGTCGGCGAGCGTTACCGGGGAGTGATCGGCCTTGATCTCCAACCCATGTTCTGCCCGGAAATAGGGGCGGATCGCGGCGCCGGCGGCATCGGCAAGCTGCTCGGCAAGGGCGATATCGGCTCGGCTGACGCGCATTGCGCTTCTCTAGCGCGGCGCGCGGTCTGCCGCTAGCGGTGGGCGACACTCAACCGTCATCTTTGCGTGACAAGAGATTCCGATGCGCCAGATTGTGTTCGCCGTCCCGCTCGCCCTTATTGCCAGCCCTGCTGCGGCGCAGCTGCGCCCGCTCGTCGAGGCGCCCGCATCGGCGGCGACCGCGCTCGATCGCGGCGTCGATGTGTTCCTGATCAACGAGGGGCGTGAGCCGGCGCCGGTAATTGCCCCCGAAACGATCGATACGATCGCTCGTGACGGCACGGCGCTGACCGTATCGCTGGTCCGCTCGACGGCCGATGGCGCGCCGGTCCCGCCCGGTGGTTTTGCCAAATTGCGGTATCGGCTGGCGCCGCGCGCCGCACCACCGCGCGCCGTCGCGGTCACCGAGAATCTTGCGCCCGAGACGGTGTTTGTCGATTCGCCTGGCAGTACGTCGGCGATATTGGCGCGGCTGCGGCCCTATGAGCCGACCTATGCCGCAATCGGTGCGCAAAATGCCGGCGCCAAACTCCAGCTGAGCGTCGCGGTCAGGCCGCTGGCGGGCACGGGACTGCTGTCGCACCTCAATGTCGCCTATACGCAGACGGTGTTCTGGGACGTTCTCCAGCCATCTGGCCCGATCCGTGATCTGATCTACAGCCCGGAGGTGTTCATCGACGCACCGGTCGGCGATACCATCATCGCCGCGGTCGGCTACCGTCACGATTCGAACGGCGGGGGGATCACGAACTCGATCGACGTCAACCGCGTCTATCTGCGCGTCAGCAAGCGGTTTTCGCTGGGTGACGACTGGCAATTGAACATCGCGCCGCAGGGCTGGGCCTTTGTCAGCAATCAGGGCATTCCGCGCGATTTCGAGCGCTTCTATGGCTATGGCGCCGTCACCGCCTCGATCGAAAAAGCAGACAGCATCAAGCTCAGCGTGTTCGCGCGCGGCAATCCAGCGACAGGCAAGGGCGCTGTCGAGACGTTTCTGTCTTATCCGATTGCCCGGTTCGGCCTGCCCGGCGCCGGCATCTATCTGTTTGGGGAGGCTTATACGGGCTATGGCGAGCGCCTGCTCAATTATAACCGCGCCGATACCCACGCCCGAATAGGCTTTTCGATCAGTCGTTAGGCGGAGGCCAACGGGCACCTGAATCGCGCGAAGTCGCAGTTGGCGTTTGCCGGGCGAATCGCTTATCGTTTGCATGACGGATTTCATTGGAGATGGATAAAATGCGCGCACTCCTGTTCACCGGCCTGGCGTTGATGATCGCAGCACCCGCCGCCGCTACCCTTGCCCCGGGCGTCAAGGCGCCGCTGTTTCGCGCCGACGGTGCGGTTGCCGGCAAGCCGTTTGCCGTCGATCTGAAGGCTGCGTTGAAAAAGGGGCCCGTCGTGCTGTATTTCTTCCCGGCGGCTTTTACGCCGGGCTGCAACGCAGAGGCGCATGCCTTTGCCGAAGCGATCGATCAATTCAGTGCAGCAGGCGCGACGGTGATCGGCATGACAGCGGGCAATGTCGATCAGCTGGCCAAATTTTCCAGTGCGATGTGCGCGGGCAAATTTCCAGTTGCCGCGGCGAGCTCAGCGGTTGCCGCAGGATATGATGTCGTTCTGAAAAAGCCCGACGGCAGTGTGTCGGGATATACGAGCCGCACCAGCTATGTGATCGGCAAGGACGGCACCGTTTTTTACGTCCACAGCGACATGAGTGCTGCCGACCACGTTCGCAATACGCTCGATGCGGTGCGGCGATACAAGTCGAAGCATAGCTGAACGAAGATTGCTGCGTCGCTTACGCGATATTAGGTCTTAGCCCGTAACAAGCTCTCGCAAGCCGGTCATTGGCCGGCGGGCGAGACGCGGAATTCAGTCGGGCAGGGGTCTATGAGCAGTAATGTGACGGCCGCGGCGCAAAAGGGCGCCGCCACCACCAGCGATCAGCTGTTGTTTGAACGTGTCGGCGAATTCCTGACGCGGAACCGGCTGTCCCCCGATCCGCTCAACTATGGCTTTGGCTACCGCGTATATAGCGATCCCGATGGCGCGCTTGCCAAGGCAGTTGCAGCGCTCACCGATGGCGGCATCCGCCTTACCCGCAACGATGTGGTGTCGCTCGGCGGGGATGTGACGGCGCGAGTCGCCGCGCCGGTCGATCATTCGCACACCCAAGGGCTGGTGGCCGCAACGCAGATGCAGGTCGAGGGATTTCAGGATCTGGTCCGCAGCATCCGCTCCGACACGCGCGACTTCAGCCGCGATCTTGCCGCGACCGCAGACGCGATCCGGATCGTTGTCGGGCCCGATAATGAAGTGGTTCGGATCACCGGCGCGATGCTCGACCGCGTGCAGAGCGCCGAAAGTCAGCTAGAGGCGGCCAATCGCGAAGCCGACGATCTGCGACAAAAGCTCGAGGAAGCGCGCGACAATGCGCGCCGCGATCCGTTGACCGGGCTGCCCAATCGCCGCGCCTTTGAAGAGGCCTATGCCGAACGGCTGGCGATGGGCGAACCGATGTGCATCGCGGTTTGCGACATCGATCATTTCAAGCTCGTCAACGACGGTTTCGGCCATGCGGTGGGAGACCGCGTCCTCAAATCGATTGCCGACGTGCTTGGGGAGGAATGCGCGCCCCATCTCGTCGCACGCTATGGCGGCGAGGAATTCGTTGCGTTGTTCGTCGATGTCGACCTCGTTACGGCACAAAACACTCTCGAGGCCGCGCGAGACCGCGTCGCCCGCAAGCGTTATCGCCTTCGCGAAACCGATACACCACTCGGCGAAGTCACCTTTTCTGCCGGCCTGACCGCCGCCAGGTTCGACGAAGAATCCGGCATGGTATTCGAGCGCGCCGATCGCCTGCTTTATGCCGCCAAGGCCGATGGCCGCAATTGTGTGAAGACTGGCTGAACCTGGCTGGCGCGTTCGACCAATATCTGGCGCCGATTACCACAAAGGTTGGCAGTCACCGCGAGCGCGCATAACGGCCAATTAGAAAACATCGTCCTTTCAGATATTTATGAGATTGGCACGATCTCTGCAATCCCCTTGGCATCGGCGGCGGATGGTCCGAACCGCCGATTTAAAGGGAGATTTTCAATGTTCGTTCGTTTTGATTCGGTATCGCGCACCGTCGCTTCGCTTGCCGCTTCGGTATTTGTCGCAGCGATCATGATCAGCGCCGCAGTGCCTGTTCTGCCGATCGCCTGAAGCCGGATCGTCAACCAGAAGGATACAGAGATGATCGTGCGCACACTCGTGCTCGCCATGATGGCTTTTGCCGCCACGGCAGCATTGCTGTTCGGTCAGGCGGCGCTGATGAACGCGGTGTCCGCGATCTGAGGGGCACACGCTGATTTGTGAAGCCAAGCTCTGCGGTTGCAGCTAAGTTATGTCCCTCAACGGAGCACTACGCTCTCAAAAGGAACTGGCGATGGCCAAATCTCAGAAGAAATCGAGCAAGGAAATTCGCAAGCCAAAAGCGGAAAAGCCGAAAAAGCTCAATGCGTCGAACCCATCCACCAAAGGTGCGGTCACACCCGCAGGCAAGGGTTGATCACAGGCCCTCGAGACTGAGGCGGTGTCCGAAAAAGGGCGGCGGGTCGTTTGACCGCACCGCCCAATTTCGCCGCATAGTGCCAAGTACTCAGTCCAGCGCGTTGCGCACGCCGCGCCCAGCCATCAGGCCTAGGACGAGCAGAACGACGAACACCGCGATGGCGATGAAGAACAGCAACTTGGCAACGCCGATAAAGGCACCGCCGATGCCGCCGAACCCGAGCAGGGCCAGCACGAGCCCGATGACGAGGAAGGTGAGGCCCAGCGCAACATGGTTCGATCTCCGATAAAAGCAGGTTGGCCCAAAAACGTCGCGCGGCCCAATCTTGTTCCGGGGGCGATCAGGACTTCCTGCTGGCCTCGAACAGGAACCAGGCACGGCGCTCGGCCTGATCGGTCCAGTCGTCGATCATCGCGCTGGTTGCGTTGTCCTTGGCGGCGTCGGCAATGTCCTTTGCCTCGCGAAGCGTCTCCACCAACTTCAGATTGTCGTCGCGCAGCTCGTTCAACATCGCATCGGGGCTGACGAAATTATCGTCATTGTCCTTGATCGTCTGATGGCGCGCAATGTCGCCGATCGAGCGCAACGTGGTGTTGCCGGTCTTGCGAACGCGCTCGGCAACGTCGTCAGTAATCGCAAAGATTTCCGCCGCCTGTTCATCGAGCATCAGGTGATAATCGCGGAAATGCGGGCCGGAGACGTGCCAGTGAAAATTCTTGGTCTTGAGATAGAGCGCAAAGCCGTCCGCCAGAATGCCGTTGAGCGCTTCGGCCACGGTCTTGGTCGCATTGGATTTCAAATCGGTCGGGGTTTTGAGTGCAGCATCGGTCGCCATGTCATCAATCTCCTGTTGGAACGGATCATTGCGTCAACGATCCGATCGACAGATTGGGTCCGCATCGGCGTGCTGCAATGTCACGATCACGCTGATCGCCTTGCTAGATCAGCCTGAACGCGCTCAAGCCGGAAAGGAGCCCTGCACCGATCAGGATGGCGCCGGTGCCTATCCGAATAGCAACGATGGGCATGGCGCGCCGTCCCGCCTCGCCTGCCAACACCGCCGGGATGATGATCACGAGACTGCCGATAGTCGCCCCGATTGCTGCAAACCAGGGCAAGGGACTGCGGATTGCGAGCGCGGCGGTGATGAACTGCGTGCGATCGCCGACGCCCTGCGCGAGCACGCCGACGAGGCTGGTCGTGACCGCGCCAAGGCGCCATCCCTCCATTCGTCCAGGATGTTTGATCGAAAACAGCGCCGAGCCGCCTGCCGATACCAAAGCGGCGCACAGGACGAGCGCTCGGGCGTTCGGGGTCAGGATCGGCGCAATCAACAGCCCGGCAAAGACGCCCAATGCGTTGGTAACGGCAACGGCGATGCCGACGCCGAGAATGACGAGGGCCGGCTTTTGGTAGCGATCGCCCAGTATCGCCGCGAGCCACGGCGTCCGGTCGCCCGCCTGCGCGAGCAGTGCAGCGACGAATGCCGCCATCAATGCGTCCATGCCGCGCTCCCGACCAAGCCAGTGGCCAGCATTGGCGCAACAGGGTAAAGATGATGTTAGTGGCGGGCTGGCGGCGCGCGCCCGCTTGACAAATCCGGGTCGGTGCGCCACTGGCCACGCCTGATCAAGCGGCGGGCTCGCGTTCGCCGCTTTTTGCTTTTTTTCAAACTCGCAGGATTTCAGGTCATGGCAAAGCCGACCACCGTCAAGATCAAGCTCGTCAGCTCGGCCGATACCGGCTTCTTCTATGTGACGAAGAAGAACCCGCGCACCCAGACCGACAAGCTCAGCTTCCGTAAATATGATCCCGTCGTGCGCAAGCATGTCGATTTCAAGGAAGCCAAGATCAAGTAATCGGCCGGGCGGCGCAGGTCGCCCTGGCAGCTTGACCGCAAGATTGAGGGCCACGAACGCCAGTTCGTGGCCTTTGTCGTTGGCCCCTTATTCGGGCAGCAGCGCCCGCACCTGCGCGATGAAAGCCGCCAGTGCGATCGGCTTCGACACATAGGCATCGGCCCCGGCGGCGCGAATCCGGTCCTCATCCTCACGCCCGGCATAGGCCGTCACCGCCATCACCGGAATCGATCGCAGCGCCAGATCGCCCTTCAACTGCGCGATCAGTTCATAGCCCGTCAGGTGCGGCAGCTGGATGTCGGTGATGATCAGATCGGGCTGGAAGGCGCGGGCGCGTGCCACCGCCTCGCGACCGTCATGCACGCCTTCTGCAACAAATTCGTGCGCGCGCAGCAGATCGCAGAAAAGTTTGAGGTTGAGTTCGTTGTCCTCGACAACCAGCACCCTTTTTGCCACGTCCGCGTCTGTCCCTCGGTCCCTGCCAGATTGGTCGAATAGGCAATGCGCGCGCGCGATACAAATGAAGACGCCGCCGGCCTTGCCCTCAAGGCGCTGGTATGGACGCTCGCGGAACCTGCCCGTGCCGAGCGCCTGCTGGCGCTCACGGGGCTGACGCCGGCGGGCCTGCGTGCGGGCGCGGATGCGCCGGCAGTGCTCGGCGCCGTGATCGGCTTTCTCGAATCGCACGAGCCCGATCTTGTCGCGTGCGCAGAGGCAATCGGTACATCGCCTGCCGCGCTCGTCACCGCCCGAACCCAGCTGGAGACCGCATGAAACCCCTGCTCATCTGCGATTGCGACGAGGTTTTGCTCCATATGGTCCGCCATTTCGGGGTGTGGCTTGGCGAGAAACACGATATCGATTTCAACCTGTCGGGGGGCGATTTCGCATCAAGCATGAAATATCGCTGGACTGGCGAAGCGCCGACGCGGGAGAAAATGTGGAGCCTGCTCGACGGGTTCTTCCCCGGCGAGATGGCGCGCCAGACGCTGGTGCCACACGCACGCGAGGCGCTGGCGGTGTTGGCCGAGACCGCCGACATCGTCATCCTGACCAACCTGGCGGACGAATGCCGCGAGCCACGCATCGCGCAGCTTGCCGCATTCGGCATCGAGCACCGCGTTGAAACCAATCGTGGCGGGAAGGGCGATCCGGTGTCGCGGCTCGTGGCCGAACATGGAAACCCGGTCACGGTGTTCGTCGACGATCTCGGCGTGCACCACGAATCGGTCGCAAAGCACGCGCCGCAGGTCCACCGGCTGCACATGGTGTCGGAACCCGATCTGGCCCCGCACATCGCCCCTGCACCCGCCGCGCATGCCCGGATCGACGACTGGCGAGAGGCGCAGACATGGATCGCGGCGCGCTTTGCCGCAGGCGCTCCCGCCGGGGCTTGACCCGGCGCGCGCGGGCGTGGTTGAGCCAATAGCATGACCGATCGAATCGACACCAAACTCGCCGAGCTCGGGCTCGCGCTTCCCGTCGCCGCCGCGCCCGTCGCTGCCTATGTGCCGACGGTTGAGGTGGGGGGGATGCTCTACATCTCGGGGCAATTGCCGTTCGATGACGGCGTGTTGATGAAGGGCCGGGTCGGAGAGGACCGCGATCTCGCCTTTGCGCAAAAGGCGGCAGAACGTTGCGCGCTGATGCTGCTAGCGCAAATGAAGGCGGCGCTCGGCGGGCTCCACCGCGTCGAGCGAATCGTCAAGCTCGGCGTGTTCATCAACAGCGCGGGCGATTTCACCGATCAGGCCAAGGTGGCAAATGGTGCGTCTGAACTCATGGTGGCGTTGTTCGGCGATGCCGGTCGTCATGCGCGCAGTGCAGTGGGCGTTCCCATCCTGCCGCTCGGCGCGGTCGTCGAAATCGACGCGATCGTCCAGATCGCACCCTGAAGTTGGCGTATCCTTTGGGACGGCCGCGCGTTCAGGCGGGATGACGGGGCCCGATATCACCGCACGCATGGTCAACGGTGTTGCCGCCGTTCCGCCCGAGGATTGGGATGCGTGCGCGGGCGCCGAAAATCCGTTCCTCAGCCACGCGTTCCTGTCGATCCTCGAACAATCGGGCAGCGTTTCGGCGCGCGCCGGCTGGCAATCGATCCCGATCATCATCGATGGCGCCGATGGTCGGCCGGCAGCCATCGCTCCTGCCTATGCCAAGAGCCACAGCCAGGGCGAATATGTGTTCGACCATGCCTGGGCCGATGCGTGGCACCGGGCGGGGGGCAGCTATTATCCCAAGCTGCAGATCGCGGTGCCCTTTACGCCCGTGCCGGGGCCGCGCTTGCTGTTGCGCAATACCGAACTTGCGCCCGCGCTGATTGCCGCGATCGAGGCGGTGACGGTGCAGCAGGGCCTGTCGAGCGCGCATGCGACTTTCGTCAGCCCCGAACAGCTGCCGGTGTTCGAGGCGGCGGGCTGGCTGGTGCGCGCGGGCACCCAGTTTCACTGGCGTAACGAGGGTTATGGCGGGTTCGACGATTTCCTGGGCGCGCTCGCCAGTCGCAAGCGCAAGGCGATCCGCAAGGAACGCGCCGCCGCCATCGACGGCCTGACGATCCGGCATGTGAGCGGCGCCGATTTGACCGAGGCCGAATGGGACGCGTTCTGGGTATTTTATCAGGATACAGGCGCTCGCAAATGGGGGCAGCCTTATCTCACGCGTCGCTTTTTCTCGCTGCTCGGCGAAGCAATGGCCGAACGGGTGCTGCTGATCCTCGCCGAGCGCGACGGCGTGCCGATCGCCGGCGCGCTGAACCTGATCGGCGCGGATACGCTCTACGGCCGCTATTGGGGGGCGGTCGAGGAGGTGCCCTTCCTCCATTTCGAGCTCTGCTATTACCAGGCGATCGATGCGGCGATCGCGCGCGGGCTACGCTCGGTCGAGGCGGGCGCGCAGGGGGAACACAAGCTCGCGCGCGGCTATGCCCCGGTGCCGACCTGGTCTGCGCATTTCATTCCCGATCGCAATTTCAGGCGGGCGATTGCCGATTATCTGGCGCAGGAACGCGAGGCGGTTGCCGCGGACCGTGAGTATCTGGGGACGATGACTCCGTTCCGGCGGGTGGAGGCCTGATTGATCCGGGCTCGATCGCCGGCGGCGGTACGGAATGATCGATCCTGAACAGCCCGCTATGGCCATTGCTCCACACCGGCACCAGACCCGCCTCAAGCGACTTGGCGTGCGCGGGTGGGGTGATCAGCCAGACATAATCGAAAGCGTCGCGCGGGAAGCGCGCGAGCGAGCGCGTCAACGGCCGCCACCATTCCCGCGGGCATTGAACATCGGTGACGATTTGCGAGGGGTCGTGTGCAAAGCCCTTGGCGATCTTGTAATGCGTCACCATCAGCTGCGCGCCGGGCATTGACCATTGATCGTTGGTATAGGCCAGCCGCCGCTCCAGCGCGATTGCGGGCAGGTGCTCAAGCCGGCTCATCTGCCAGTCGTTATGGCAATTCTGGCCGACGAACGACACCAGCCGGGCGCCGCGCGGCAGATGATCGAGCGCGACGAGTTCGCGGTCGTAACTTTGGCTATAAAGCCAGAAACTGGCCGTTGTCGCGCCGATCCGCACGAGGAAAAACGCCATGCCGACCACCGCAAGCGTCGATGCACCACGGATCGACAGCCCGTGCTTGGGCCTCAGCGCGATCACCGCAATCGCGATCATGAACGGGGTCAGCCGCATATCGGCATAGGCCGAGCCGAACACGATCCGCGGCAGCACCAGAAACATCGCCAGCAGGAACAGCGCCGACAGGCCAAGATTGCGCGAATATTCGATATTGGGATCGCGAAGACCCTTGATCAGGATGACGAGCAGGATCGCCAGCGAGGCAATGTCGAATGTCTCCCACCGATCGCGAAAGATCATGACCAGCCAGCTGATCTTTGCGCGCCAGTTGAACCAGTCGGCGGTCTGCCCCGTCACATGATCGCCGCTCCGCCAGAAAATCATCAGCCCCATCGGCAGGGCAAGCGGCAGGCAGCCTAGCCCAGCGCGAACCCACGCGTTGAACCAGCGATGCCCCGCGTCATGCTGGCGTATCATCTCGGCGGAAAAAGCGAGCACGCCGAGCACGCCCCAGCCGAAGGTGTGGCACACCCACAATGCACAGGAGAGTGGCACGAAGATGATGGCGCGAAGCCGGAAATGGCCGAGCCGCGCCAATCGCAGCCACAGCGCGAACAGGTTGAGCGCAAGCGCCATCGACAGCGCGAAATTGACGAAGCCGAAATGGAAGGGAAAGCTGTAGGCGAGCGGCAGCGCGAACAACGCGGTCGCCGGAATACGCCCATGCACCTCACGCGCGATCCAGAGCAACCCCGTCACGGTGAGCGCCGGGATCGCAATCACGATCAGCTTTACCGCGAGTTCGAGCCCGAACACGGGGGCCATCGGCACGACCAGCAGATCGAGCCCGAGATTGCCGATCAGCGACCAGCCAAAACTATACCATTCCGACAGCCAGGGTGCCGCGCCGATATCGAGCTGCACGCGGTATCGCCCCATATGCCCGGGCAGGTCGACCAGCGGCGGGATATCGGGCCATAGCAACGGGATTGTCGCGACGATCGCCGCGACAATCACGAATGTCCTGGTCTGCCACCAATGAAGCCGCTCGGTCGTCCCCTGCATCGGGCGCTTCTAGTCCGGTGTCGGCACTGGCGACAAGCGCGCGCGATCGACCGCGAAAAGGAAATCGTCGCCGCTGTGCCAAATCAGCCGCAGGCCGGTCGTGTCGCGCGGATCGAGGCTGGCCGCGTCGATCAGCCAGACATGATCGAACTCTGGTCTCGGGAACATCGTCATTGCCTGATGCAGCGTTCGAAATTCGGGGCTTTGCGGGCACCGCGCTGCCATCACGATCTGCGACGGATCATGGTCGAAGCCCGCGATTCCCGGCGCAGTGACGGTCATCAGTGCGGCACTGCCAAGATCGGGTTGATCATTGGCGAAGGCGGCGCGGCGAGCGATCGCCATGCTCGGCAGGTGGATGGTGCGGGGCAGGCGCCATGCAGGCGCGCAGGCCGCCTCGACGAAACTGACCAGGCGGGTGCCACGCGGGACATGATCGAGCGCGACGAGATGCCGCTGCCATACGCCGCTCTCGATCGCAAAGCTTGCAGTGCCGGCGGCCGTCCGGGCGCCGAACAGGGCCAGCCCGATCAGCGCGATCGTCGCCTGCTCCCGCTGGGTAACGCCCTCGCTTGCGCCGATCGCCAGCAGGGCCGTGATCCAGACCAGCGCCGCGATCCGGGCATCGCCGTATGCCGATCCGAATGGCATCGCGATGAAAAGCGCCAGTAGCAGCGCCGACGCGGTCGCCAGTGCCGGGGCAACGCGGTATTGCGGGTGACGGATTGCCCGGTAGAGCAACAGCGCCACAAGCAGGATCGAGGCGAGATCGAACCAGCGCCACCGGTCGCGCAGCGGCATGATCAGCCAGCCGGGCTTGAGCGGCAGGCTCTGGAGCCAGTCGCTGCCGGTGGCGGCATTTCCGGGCCGCCAGGCAAGGAACATCAGCGCGGGCGGTGCCAGCGGCAGGCAGTCGATGACGGCGTCCACGATCGCCTTCAGCCAGCGATGCCCCGCTTTTCGGGCGAGCGACAATTCGGCGCTGAAGATCAGCACGCCAAGGATCAGCCAGCCAAAGACATGCGCGGTCCAGACGATCGCCGCAATCGCGACGAATATCGCCGCACGCACGCCGATCAGCCGCCGCCGCCCGAGCCCGAGCCACAGCGCAAAGGCGGCAAGCGCGAGCGACACCGAAAGCGCATAATTGAGAAAGCCGAACTGGAACGCCAGATGATAGGCAAAGGGCAGCGCCAGCAGTGCCATGGGCTGCGCCCGGCCATGCACCTCGCGCGATATCCACAACAGCGCGCCGGCGGTGATCATGGGGATGGCGACGGCAATCGCCTTGACCGCCGGTTCCAGCCCGATCAGCGGCGCAAGCGCGGCCACCAGCAGATCGACCCCGAGATACCCGATCGGGCGCCACTGGAACCGATAAAATTGCCCCAGCGCATCGCCGTCAGTCCCAAGCATCACCCGGTAGCGCCCGAGTTGCGCCGGCAGATCGGTGAGCGGCGGCAGCGGCGGCCAGAGCAGCGGCACCGCCGTCAACAGGACAACAACAAGCGCGAACCACCGCGTGGTCCACCAGTGGCGGCTCAACGCACTCGCCAAAGGTCTTGCCCGACCGGTCTCAGCCAGGCGGGCGACTTCCCGCTGCGCAGTTGGTGCGCCAGCACGCCGGGCGGTGCGGGATCGCACAACATCACATAATCGACGCGCCAGCGAACCGCGATGATACGAGCGGTGGCGTCATCGGCCAGGAAGAATCGGTACATTGCCGCGTTGCCGGCATTGTTGCGGTGATAGGGGGCAGCGATCACCCGGTGCCGCGTTTCGGCAAGCGCATAGGAACCGGCATCGATCGGCGCCATCAGGGTGCCCGCGGGCAGTCTGCGAAGCCGGTCCATCGCGGCGTGATCGTTGCAGCCGATGTCGCCCGCCACCGGCCTCTCGTGATTTTCTGCCGGTCGAGCGGCCAATGCCTGCGCGGCGATCGGATATACCATGCCCGCCGATCCGATCCACGCCCCCGCCAGTGCCAAAACACCACGTTGCCGCGCTATGCCGATTGCCGCCGCCAGCGCCGGCGCGCCGAGCATGGCACCGGCATAAACGCCGCGCACCTCGATCAGGGCGAGGAGCAACGAGGCGATCTGAAACACGACCAACAGCGCCCATCCGCGCGCGCGCGTGCCGATCAGGCGCCAGCATCCGGCAATAAGGCCAGCGATCAATAACCCGGCATAGCCGAGCGCCGTCGGCCAGGGCGCCGCAAGCAACGATTGCGCCTCACCCACATGATCGAGCCACAGCCGCGCGACGAGCGGATCGACCGAGCCATAGGGCCGCAGGCAGGCGTGCAAGCCCGGCAGGCTGGCGAATGCGCAGAGCCCGGCGATAGCGGCGGTAGCCGCCAGTCGTCCTTTCCAGCTCTTGAGCCAGCGCCCCGCAATGGCGAGCATCGCCGCGCCAGCACTCCCCGCCAGCGCAAGCTGCCAGACGGTGCGGGTAAAGCCATCGCAGCCGGGATAATCGAATTGGCGGCTTGCGAAGATGCTGCCGCCGATTGTCAGCGCAGCAATTGTCGCGCCCCCAAAACTGGCCAGGGTTGCCGTCGCGCCGTCGCGGCCGCGGAGCCAATCGAGCCACAGCCACGAAGCCGCAAGCGCGAGGAACGGGGCCATTTCCATCCCCGTAATGAGGCTCGCCACCGTCGCCACGCCGGCAATCGCGCCGCTCGCCCGGCTCGGCGTCATCAGCAAGGCGCGCACGATGACGAGCAGCAGCACGATCTGGAGCCCGTGATGATCGATCCGGCCGGGCAGAAACAGCGTCGTCACCGGATAGCCGATCGCCGCGACAATGATTGCGGCGGGGGCGATCCCCGCATCAACGCTGCGCGCGATCCGCCCGATCAGCATCAACGCGGCGGCAAACAGCAGCGCCGGCCACGCGATGATGGTGACCAGCTCAGCCGTGGGCGTTCCAACCAACGGCGTCAGGGCCTCAATGATCGTACCCGGCACCAGATCGGGCAGCCGCGACCAGTGCATCGCCAGCCCGCCCGCAAGCCGGTGTTGCGACAGATCGGCAAAGGCCTGCCCGCCCAGCCAGTCGCGTATTTGCTGCAGCCGGACGGCATCGTCGGTATCGGGCAAATGCCGAGCGACGAGATTGGCCCAATCGCGAATTACCCACACCGCACTCAGCAGCGCAGCGATGCCACCCGCGATCAACGTGTCGCGTCCATATTCCCGGGAGTGCGCGCGCGCGGCCATGCCGTCTGCGCTAAACGAACATGGTTAAGCGCGCGTTTAATCCTGCGCTTAACGCCTCATTCGCGGTCGCGCCGCCCCAGCAGGCGGAGCCGCAACGCGTTGAGCTTGATGAAGCCCGCCGCGTCGCGCTGATCATAGGCGCCCTGGTCATCCTCGAAGGTGACGACTTTTTCCGAATAGAGCGAATAAGGCGATTTGCGGCCGGTGACGTAGACGCCGCCCTTGTAGAGCTTCAGCCGCACGGTGCCGGTTACCTTGGCCTGGCTATGGTCGATCGCCGCCTGCAGCATCTCTCGCTCGGGGCTGAACCAGAAGCCGTTATAGACGAGTTCGGCATAGCGCGGCGCCAATTCGTCCTTCAGATGCGCTGCACCCCGGTCGAGCGTCAGCTGCTCGATGCCGCGATGCGCCAGGTGATAGATGGTGCCCCCCGGCGTTTCATACATGCCGCGCGATTTCATGCCGACGAAGCGGTTCTCGACCAGATCGAGCCTGCCGATGCCATGCGCGCGGCCTAGATCGTTGAGCCTCGCCAGCAACGTCGCCGGCGACATCGCCTCGCCGTTGATCGCAACGCCGTCGCCGCCCTCGAAATCGATCGTGATGATCTCGGGCGTGTCGGGCGCATCCTCGGGGTTCACGGTGCGCGAATAGACATAATCGGGCACTTCGTCCCACGGATCCTCGAGCACCTTGCCTTCGGACGAGGTGTGGAGGATGTTCGCATCGGTTGAAAACGGCGCCTCGCCGCGCTTGTCCTTGGTCACCTGTATCTGGTGCGCCTCGGCAAATTCGATCAGCCGGGTGCGGCTCGTGAGATCCCATTCACGCCACGGTGCGATCACCTTGATATCGGGCGCGAGCGCGTAATAGCCGAGCTCGAAACGCACCTGGTCATTGCCCTTGCCGGTCGCGCCGTGGCTGACGGCATCGGCGTTGACGAGCTTGGCAATCTCGATCTGGCGCTTGGCGATCAGGGGCCGCGCAATGCTGGTGCCCAGCAGATACAGCCCCTCGTAAAGCGCATTGGCGCGCATCATTGGGAACACGTAATCGCGCACGAATTCCTCGCGCAGATCGTCGATGAAGATATGCTCGGGCTTCACGCCCGCCGCCTCGGCCTTGCGCCGCGCGGGTTCCAGTTCCTCGCCCTGGCCCAGATCAGCGGTGAAGGTGACGACCTCGCAATTATAAGTCTGCTGGAGCCATTTCAGGATCACGCTGGTGTCGAGCCCGCCCGAATAAGCAAGGACGACTCGATTGATCTGGTCGGTCATGGCAGGCTCCTGAAAGCGACAAGCGGCGCGCTTTACGAGCGCAGGCCGGCAGGCGCAAGCGAATGGGGGAAGGGGATGGCAATGGCGAACAAGCGCGCCGCAAACAAGACTGTCGAGACAGATGCAAGCGTCGAGGAATATCTGGCCCGCGTCGAGCCGCCGCAGCGCGTTGCCGACGCGCGCATGCTGATCGACCTGATGACGCGGATTTCAGGCGCGCCGCCAAAGCTGTGGGGCCCATCGATCATCGGCTTTGGCACGCATCATTATGTCTATGAAAGCGGTCGCGAAGGCGACACCCCGCGCATCGCCTTCGCTCCGCGCAAGGCCGAACTCGTGCTCTATGTCGGCGCGAACAATCCCGATGTGGCGGCGCTGCTGATGGCGCTCGGCAAGCACAAGACGGGCAAGGGATGCCTCTACATCAAGAAGCTGAGCGATGTGGATGCAGGCGTGCTGGAAACGGTGGTACGGGCGGCTTGGGGGAGGCGGGGATAGTTCGGGATTTTTGCAATCCACGTCTCGATCGGAGCCGGCAGCCCCAATCACCCCCGCAACTTCGCCTCGCCCTCCACCATATAATCCCGCGTGATCGGCAACGCATGGCGGTTCCGCGCGAATTGCAGCTGGTAATTGACCAGCCCGCCATATTTGAAGGCGCACAGCGCGCCGGCCAGATAGAATTGCCACATGCGGAAAAACCGCTCGTCGTACAGCGCGACGATCTGGTCCTTCGCCGCCGTCGTCCGGTCATACCAATGCTGGAGCGTATAGGCATAATGCAGCCGCAGCACCTCGACATCGGTCAGGTACATGCGCAGCCCTTCATTGGCGCTGACGATCTCCGACAAGGCGGGATTATAGCCGCCGGGGAAGATATATTTGATCGTCCATTTGTCGGTGACGCCCGGTCCGGCGGCGCGACCGATCGTATGGAGTAGCATCACGCCGTCCGGGGTAAGCAGATCGCGGCATTTGCGAAAAAACGTGCGGTAATGCTTGGTGCCGACATGCTCGAACATGCCGACCGAGACGATCCGGTCGAACTGTCCGCTCACGTGCCGGTAATCGATCAGCTCGAATTTGACCTTGTCGGCGACGCCCGCCGCCTCGGCGCGCGCGCGTGCGACCTTCAGCTGTTCCTCTGACAAGGTGATGCCGAGCACTTCGGCGCCTAATTTGCGGTTGAGATACAGCGCCATCCCGCCCCAGCCGCAGCCGATATCGAGCACGCGCATGCCCGGCTCGATTGCGAGCTTGGCGGCGATGTGCGCGAGCTTGTCGGTCTGTGCCTCCTCGAGGCTGTTGGCGGGATCGGTGAAATAGGCGCAGCTATATTGGCGATCGGCATCGAGGAAGAGATCATAGAGCCGGTCCGACAGATCATAATGATGCGCGACGTTCTTTTTCGATGCGCGCGCCATGTTCGCCCGGCCGATCTTGTGGAGCAGCGCCTCCACTGCCCGTGTTCCCGGGCTGGCGACCAGCGCGTTGGCACCTTCTTCCCACAGGTCGTTCGCGGTCATCAACGTGACGAGGCCAAGCACGTCGCCCTTGTCGATGACCAGCCGGCCATCGAGATATGCTTCGCCCGCGCCAAGCCCGGGATCGCGGATGATCGACCCTGCGGCACCCTTGTCGGTGAAACGGATCGTGACATCGGGAAACGCCGGATCGGGCGTGCCGAAGCTGCGCGATTGTCCGTTATGATGAATCACGGTCAACTGCCCGCGCCGCACCCGACGCGAGAGGAACACATCAATAATCGCCATCAGAAAGTCATTTTAGCGTTTAGATGCCGGCATAGGTGTCATAATCGACATTATCTTCCCAATAGCCGCCCTGACCAAGGCCAAAACCGCCCAGATGGTCAACCGCCTCGACCCCCATGACATATTTGGCCTGTTTATAGCCAAGATGGCGTTCGGCGCGCAGGCGGATGGGGGCGCCATGGGGTATAGTGATGAGCGCGTCGTTCATCCGCCAGGCAAGGATGGTCTGCGGGTGGAACACATCGAATATGTCGATCGATTCATAATAATTCTTGCCGTGATAAAGATCGGCGCAGTGGAACACGACATAGCGTGCGCTGTCCTTCATCCCGGCGAGCTTCATGATATCGCCAAGCATCGGCCCCTGCCATTTGCCGATTGCGGTCCAGCCCTCGACGCAATCATGGCGCGTGATCTGGGTGCGCGACGGCATCGATTGCAGCTGCGCGAGCGACAGCGACAGCGGCCGATTGACCAGGCCCGTCACCTGCAGCTTCCAGTTGGCGAATTTCTCCGCCGCCATCGCGCTATATTCGGGCGTTCCCGGATTGAGCGTGCCGTTTGCCCGGAAGATGGGCGACATCTGATCGGGCCGGAATTCCTGACTCAGCGAATGGCGGCTGGAAATCGCCTGCTGGAGCCCGCGGTGAACATCGTCCGCCGAATACAGGATTTTGCGAAAACCCTCATTGTCGGCGAGCTTGTCGCAGCCCGACAGCAGCAATCCGGCGCCCGTGGCGGCACCCGTGACGAGCGCGCGGCGTGTGATCAAACTCGACATCAATGTTCATCCTCGGGAACGCGCCAATAGCCGGTGATCATCGATCGCACCTCGTCGATCGGCCCTGCCATGATGACGAGCGCCAGATGGACGACGATGAAGCCGATCAACGCGATCATCGCAATGAAATGAATGGAGCGCGCCGACGAGCGCCCGCCGAAAATCTCGATCAGCCACGGCCACGCCGCATCCATGCCCGGCGACATGGCAAGACCCGTAAAGATAATCGCCGGGATCATGATGAAGATGGCCGATGCATAAGCGATTTTCTGGAGCACGTTGAACGCAATCGGATCCTTGGGATCGTGAAAGCGGAACGCGGCATGTTCCTTGATGTCGTGCCACAGATGCGCGGGCGCCAGCTCATGCGGCTTGATCGTCAGCTGCTTCTGGAAATGGCGGTTGATCAGGCTCGAAATCATGAAGCCGAGCAACGCAAAGCCCAGCACCAGCGCGAAGAACAGATGCCAGCGCCGCGACAGCGCGAGATTATAGCTGCCCGGAATCGTCATCCAGCCGGGCCAGTGCGGCAGATGAATCCAGGCGGGATCGGGGTTGGCGCCGTATTGGCCCCAATAGAGATGCGGGTGCGCGTTGAGGATGCCAAGCCCGCTGCCGATCATGATGAAGACGGTGACGACGTTGATCCAGTGCCAGACCCGGGTCGACACATTATGCTTGTAGAGCCAGCGCATTGTTGTTTCGGGCGGAGGCGCGGCGGCCTCCGGCGTCATCGTCGCGTTGGGGTCGGTCGTTCCGTCCATGCTTGGCCCTTTGAAGCGGCGAGTGGTGTTGTCAAACGCCCCTTACCCTAACCGGCAATACGGTGCCATAGAACCATAAGAGACAGTTTATCGGAGCGCTGGATGATCGGGCACCATTTCTACGAACCCGCGCACGGCCACGGTCTGAAGCATGATCCGCTGAACGCCATCGTCGCACCACGCCCGATCGGTTGGATCAGCACCGTCAGTGGTGCCGGCGTACGCAACATCGCGCCGTACAGCTTTTTCAACCTGTTCAACTATCACCCGCCGATCATCGGCTTTTCGACGATGGGCTGGAAGGACAGCGTTGCCAACATCGCCGAAACGGGGGAGTTCGTCTGGAACCTCGTCACCCGCGATCTGGCAGAGGCAATGAATGCTACCTCGGCGATGGTGCCGCCAGAGGTCGATGAATTCGAGCTTGCCGGTATCGAGACGCTCGATTCCAGGCTGGTCCGCCCGGCGCGGGTCGCGGCCAGCCCGGTCAGCTTCGAATGTCGCCACAGCCAGACGATCCAGCTCATATCGGCGGCGGGCGAACCGCTCGACCAATGGATGGTGTTCGGCGAGGCAATCGGCATCCATATCGATCGGGCAATGCTCGACGACGGTGTCTATCAAACCGCTCGGTCGCACCCGGTGGTGCGCGGCGGCGGGCCGGCCGATTATTTCGAGATCACCGAGGCAGCGTTGTTCAAGATGCGCCGGCCCGATTAACCCAGGGCGGCCTGTTTCTCGTCTGCCAGCGCGTCGAGTTCGGCGCGGCTCTTTTTCTCGGAAGCGGTCTTCAGCTGGCCGCATGCTGCGTCGATGTCGCGTCCGCGCGGGGTGCGGGTGGGGGCGGAGATGCCGGCTTCGAAGATGATGTTCGAGAAGGCGCGGATGCGTGCCGGCTCCGAACATTCATAGGCAGCACCCGGCCAGGGATTGAACGGGATCAGATTTACCTTGGCGGGCAGCTGGTACTTCCTGATCAGGCGGACAAGCTCGCGCGCATCGGCGTCGCTGTCGTTCTTGTCCTTCAACATCACATATTCAAAGGTGATGCGGCGGGCATTGTTGGCGCCGGGATAATCGGCACAGGCCTGAAGCAGCTCCTCGATCCCGTATTTGCGGTTGAGCGGCACGATTTCGTCGCGTACCTCCTTGGTGACCGCGTGGAGCGAGACCGCGAGATTGACGCCGATTTCCTCTCCCGCACGCGCCATCATCGGCACCACGCCCGATGTCGAAAGGGTGATGCGGCGCTTGCTGAGCGCCAGGCCGTCACCGTCCATCACCAGCTTCAACGCATCGCGCACCGCATCGAAATTATAGAGCGGTTCGCCCATGCCCATCATAACGATATTGGTCAGCAGCCGCCCTTCGGGCTGCGACGGCCATTCGCCCAGCGCATCGCGCGCCAGCATCACCTGACCGACGATCTCGCCCGCGCTCAGATTTCGCACCAGCCGCATCGTGCCGGTGTGGCAGAAACGGCAGTTGAGCGTGCAGCCGACCTGCGACGATACGCACAATGTCCCGCGATCTGCATCGGGGATGAAGACCATTTCATAGTCCTGGCCCCCCTGCCCGTCATTGGCATCGGACCGCAGCAGCCATTTGCGCGTGCCATCGGTCGATACCTGCGCCTCGATCACCTCGGGGCGGCCAATCACGAAGCGCTGTTCGAGCCAGGGCTGCATTGTTTTCGAGATATCGGTCATCACCGAAAATTGCGTGGCGCCGCGATTATACATCCAGTGCCACAGCTGCTTGGCGCGCAATTTGGCCTGTTTCGGCTCGAGCTGTGCGGTCTCCAGCGCCATCCGCAGATCGGCTTTGGATAGCCCGATCAGGTCGATCCGGCCATCGGTGCGCGGGGTGAAGCTACGCGGCACGGGCACGGGATCGATGTGCCCCGGGATGGGCATGGTCAGGGTTTCGGTCGTCAACATCGCGGGCACATAGGCCGATTTCGTATCATTTTCCAGCGATAGCCCCCTCGCGGCGTGTCCGACGCTTGACCGCGCCAAGTGTTCTTAATATGTTCTTATCGACTGCGCGGAGGGTGCCAATGATCCGGGGAAGTTGTTTGTGCGGCGCGGTGGCGTTTGAGATCACCGGCATCCCGCGATCGCTGACCTATTGCCACTGCAGCCGCTGCCGCAAGGCAGAAGGCGTGTTCGCTGCGGTTCTGATCGGCGACGCGGACGATTTCACGCTGGTGCGCGGTGCGGCAGGTATCGCCCGCCTGAAGCCCGTACCGCCATGGACGCATGCGCGCGCCTTTTGTCTTCATTGCGGCTCTGCCCTTGGCGAAATGCAAACCGGCGATATTTATGTCATCGCTGCCTCTGCGTTGGATGACGACCCCGGGCTGCGACCGACCGCGCATCTCAACGTCGCATCGAAGCCCGCCTGGTACGAGATCGACGACGGCCTGAAGAAATATGACGGGAACTATGTGCCGCCACCGCGTTGAAATCTCGACGCTTTGACCTCCGTGCATCCTGTATCGGAGTTGATGGGTCCAGATGCGGAAAGTTTGAGCCGAAGCGGCACAGAAGCGTTCACCGCCCCACGCACCCGAGCGCCGCCGCATCGATTGCGGTTGCGGCCCCGCGCAGCGCATAGACATCGGCGAACGGTCCGCTGCTTCTGCCCAGCGTCTCCACGCTGAGGCTTCGGCCTGACCTGATCGCGGCGACGATCGCTGAATCGGTGCGGGCATCGGGCGCCCAGGCATCGGCATTGCCCGCCACCAGCTCAAAACGCCGTTCACCGATGCTGACGGTGACGCGCGCGCGGGGATTGCGCTCCCGGCTGAGGCGGATGTGGAGCTGGCCGCGCTGGCCCTGATCGGGCCAGGTGCCAATGCCAACGAACGGCCGCCAGCGCGACGCGCCGCCCGACTGTACCGGTGAGGCGATCGCATAGCAGCGGCGCGGCGATGCATCGCGAAACGCGCCCCAGCGATCGAAAATACCCAGCGATTCGCGCGGGCCTGCCGCCAGGAGCGGTGCGGATGCCAGACCAAGAAGCACGGCTGCCGTGGCGTGCATGCACCGGGTCATGCACCTCGTCATGCAGGGGCAAATCCGGTGCCGCGGTGGATCAGCGTTTCCATCCCGTCCGCGATCATCACCAGTGATCCCTGCGGCAGGCTAGGCGCCGCCGGTGCGCCAGTCGCGAGATGGTCGGGAAGCCCGGTCATCACTCCGCGCAGCACCCGGCTCGATAGACCGTGCATGATCACCAGCCGGTCGCCGTCGTCATCGTCGGTATCCGCGAGCCACGCCGACAGGCGCGCTACCATCGCACGATAATCCTCTCCCCCGGGCGCCGGGCGGAGCAGGCCGGTGCCCTCGAACACGAGCGAATGGCCCTCCTCTGCAAGCTCCGCATAATAGCGCCCGCCCCAATCGCCCGTGTCGAGCTCCAACAGACGATCATCGGTTCGCGTGTCGTGCCAGTCCAACCCGATATGCTCGGTAACGATTGCCAGCGTCTGCAGCGCCCGTCCTGCGCTCGATGCCCAAAGCGTCAATGTCGGCTTTGGCCCAAGATACGCCGCCAGCGCCGCGCCCATTTCATCGGCTTGCGCAAAGCCCGCGCGTGTCAGCGGGGTGTGCGGCGCCGTGCCCTGGAGCCGGCGGGCGGCGTTGAACACGGTTTCGCCGTGGCGGGCGATAAAGTCACGCCCCTTGCGGTGACGGGTGCGGGCGGATGGAGCGATATCGGCGGTTGTCATCGGGGCCGTTTTCCGCGCTGCGAATGCGGATTGCAACGACCCATTCGGCAGCAGTCGACAGGGCGGCGCAGCGCCTGCGGAGCGCTTGCCCCGGCCCTCTTTATGTTTAAGGAATAGGATACGGCCTGTTGCCCCCGGCGCTCTCATCGTCCGGGCGCATTTCATGGGCGGCGGCCCCGGGGGAGACTGATGAAGGCGACGATCGAACGCGCGACCTTGTTGAAGGGCTTGAGCCACGTCCAGTCGGTGGTCGAGCGGCGCAATACCATTCCGATTCTGTCCAACGTGCTGATCGAGGCGACGAGTGACGGCACGATCAAGCTGATGGCGACCGATCTCGATCTGCAGATCAACGAGCATATCGCCGCCAGCGTCGAAACACCGGGCGCGACGACGGTGTCCGCGCACACGTTGTTCGATATCGCGCGCAAACTGCCCGAGGGCAGCCAGGTGAGCCTCAGCGCCGCCGAGGGGCGGATGACGATCATGGCGGGCCGTGCGAAATTCCAGCTCTCGACGCTGCCACGTGACGACTTCCCGGTGATCGCGGAGGGCGAGCTGCCGGTCAGTTTCGAGCTGCCCGCCGAAACGCTGAAGCAGATCATCGACAAGACGCGCTTTGCGATCTCGACCGAGGAAACGCGCTATTATCTGAACGGCATCTTCCTTCACGTGTCGGATGATCCGCAGCCGGTGCTGAAGGCCGCAGCAACCGATGGCCACCGGCTCGCCCGCGTGACGGTCGCCCGGCCCGATGGTGCCGAGGGGATGCCCGATGTGATCGTGCCGCGCAAATGCGTCGGCGAATTGCGCAAGCTGCTCGACGAAATCGACGGATCGGTGGGCATTTCGCTGTCATCGACCAAGATACGCTTTGATCTGGGGCAAGCGCTGCTCACCTCGAAACTGATCGACGGCACTTTCCCCGATTACAGCCGCGTGATCCCGACGGGCAACGACAAGATCCTACGGATCGATCCACGCAGCTTCGAGGAAGGCGTCGACCGCGTCTCGACGATCGCCACCGAAAAGACGCGCGCGGTGAAGATGGCGCTCGACCGGGACAAGATCACGCTGTCGGTGACGAGCCCCGAAAACGGAACGGCGGCCGAGGAAGTCTCCGGCGAATATAGCGCCGCGCCCTTCGAAATCGGCTTCAACAGCCGCTATCTGCTCGACATATTGGGGCAGGTGCAGGGCGATAGCGTCGAGGTCCACCTCGCCGATGCTGCTGCGCCCACGCTCATCCGCGAGAACGACAAGGCATCGGCGCTCTATGTGATCATGCCGATGCGGGTGTAACTTGCCCGCCGCCCGACCCTCGCCGGTGTCGTTGGGCGAGGCTTTCTGGGTTTGGCTGCGGATCGCGGCGCTGTCCTTCGGGGGACCCGCCGGGCAGATCGCCGTGATGCACCGTATTCTCGTCGAAGAAAAACGCTGGATCGGCGGGCAGCGTTTTCTGCACGCGCTTAATTACTGCATGCTGCTGCCCGGTCCCGAGGCGCAGCAGCTGGCAACCTATATCGGTTGGTTGCTGCACAGGACGCGCGGCGGCATCATGGCCGGGGTGTTGTTCATCTTGCCGGGCGCGGTGTCGATCATGGCACTTAGCTGGATCTACGTGCTGTACGGGCGCGTCGGCATTGTCGCCGGCTTGTTCTTTGGTTTGAAATCCGCCGTGCTCGCGGTCGTGTTGCAGGCGGTCGTGCGGATCGGCGGGCGATCGTTGAAAACCAATGCGATGAAGGCACTTGCGGCGACGGCCTTTGTCCTGATCTTCTTTTTGTCGGTGCCGTTCCCGGTCATCGTGCTTGGCGCCGGGGTGATCGGCTATGTCGGCGGTCGCGCAGGGTTTGCGGGCTTCCAGATCGGGGGCGGTCATAACGCCGGCAAGGGGGTGATCGTTGCCGATGCCGATACGCTGCTGGGCGACGCACTACCCGAACACGCCAACCCGACGATCGGGCAAACGGTCCGGTTGACCGCGATCTGGCTCGTGCTTTGGCTGGCGCCGCTTGCTACGCTGATCCTGGCTGCGGGGTCCGGCAATGTCTTCACCCAGATCGCCACGTTTTTTTCGACCATGGCGGTCGTTACATTCGGCGGTGCCTATGCGGTGCTCGCCTATGTCGCGCAGGAGGCCGTTGGGCAGTATCACTGGCTCGCGCCCGGCGAGATGCTCGATGGGCTGGGGATGGCGGAGACGACGCCGGGGCCGTTGATCATGGTCTTGCAATTCGTCGGCTTCCTGGCTGCCTATCGCCATCCCGGCATGTTGTCACCGCTGCTGGCCGGGACGCTTGGCGGGCTGCTGGCGACCTGGGTCACGTTTGTGCCCTGTTTCCTCTGGATATTCCTCGGTGCGCCGTTCATCGAGCGGCTGCGCGGCGACAGGGCGCTTTCGGGTGCCTTGTCCGCAATTACCGCAGCGGTGGTGGGAGTCGTGCTCAATCTGGCGGTGTGGTTTGGGATGCACACCTTGTTCCGCATGGTTTCGAGGATTGCGATTGGTCCTGTGCAAATCGATGTTCCAGCGATCGAAACGCTCGATCCATGGGCGTTCGGCATTGCGGCGGTCGCTATCCTGGCAGTGTTCCGCCTTAAGGCAGGCGTCTTTGTCACCTTGGGTGGCGCGTCGGCGGCTGGCATCGCCTTAAGCCTGTTGGGCTTGCTCGGCTGATCGGGCTGGGATGCGTTGACGAGAGCCGCATCTTGATTTACTAACATCGATGTCAGTAAGGAACCGAATCGATGGCCCACCTTCCTCCCTTTCCCGGCACCACCGGCAGGCGCGACTGGCGCACCGCAATCGATGCGATCCGCAAGCTGCTCGACAATGGCGATGACACGACGCAGGTTTTTCGCATCATGCGCGCGCTCAACGTCGGCAATGCGCCGCTCAACTATGCCAGGATGATCGCCACTCCCGAGGGCGGGCGGATGGCCTATGAGCGCGTCGAACTCGCCGCGCGCTTTTCCGACCCTGCCTATGTTGCGGCGTTCGCGCCCGGCACGGTGGGTGCTGCCTATCGCGATTTCCTCGACAGCACGGGCTATTCGGCCGACGGGCTGGTCGAGGTCAGCAAGGTCATCCACGAGGATATGCTGCCGCACCCCTATGCGTGGTTTGGCAGGCGCATTCGCGACACGCATGACATCTGGCACGTGATGACCGGCTACAAGGCCGATGAATCGCTCGGCGAGGCAGCGCTGGTGGCGTTCAGCTATGCGCAGGTCGGCGGGCTCGGCTGGGCATTCATCGGCGGGGCGGCGGCGCTCAAGAGCATCGGCGTCACCGGCAATCTGCTGTTCGCCAAGGCGGTGTGGGAGGGATATCGTCGCGGCCGAAAGGCGAAATGGCTTGCCGGCGAGGATTACGAAAAGCTAATGAACGAGCCGATCGAGACAGCGCGGGCGCGGCTCGGACTGGTCGAGCCGGTTGCATACCTGAAGGCGCAGCGCGAGCTTGGCGCCGAAATGGCCTCCTACCTCAGCCAGCGGCCTGCGCCGGACGCCGCTCCCGAGGAACGGCTCGCTGCCTGAGCATCATTCGCGCTAAGGCACCGGCACGTTGAAGCCGTTGAGCGTCATCGACACCATGCAATATAGCCCGACGAGATAGATCAGCTCGTTGGTGCCGTGCTGACCGAAGGTGTCGATCGCGAGCCGGTAGCAAGGCTCGGGCAGCACGCCGCCATTCACCAGCGCGAAGGCGACATCATAGGCAACGCTCTCCTCATCGCTCAGGTCGCGCGGCTTGATGTTGGCGCACAATTCCGAAAGCCGGGTTGCGCCCATCTTTTCGCGCTCGGCAACCGCGATGTGGGCGTAGATTTCATAAGCTGCGTCGAAATGCGCGCCAGTGACGAGAATCGCGATCTGGCGGGGTTCGTCCTTCAGCGTCGCTTGCGCGGTCATCGCTTTCGTGAGTTCCCACACCGCCTTGCCGATGACGGGTTCGTGCAGCCACGGATTCCATGGCCCGATGAGCGATCCTCCGGCGTCCACCGTCTTGAAATCGTTGAAGTTCGATGAAATGCCGGCCTTCATGTCCTCATAAAGCGGCTGCTGTTCGGCGGTGAGATCGGCGGGGGCGATAAGGGGAAGGCGCATGGGTTTTCCTTTGGACGGGCAGGCGCCAAGCGAGCGGCGAGAGTGAAGGTTCCGGATGCGCCCGTTTCGCGAAAAATGCGCGACAATCAGCGAAGTGCGCTAAACGAACGCTGCATGATCGCCCGTCTCGTCCTCACCGATTTTCGTAACCATGCCGATATGACGATCGCGCCCGATCAGGGCTTTGTCGTGCTCACCGGGGATAATGGCGCCGGCAAGACCAATATCCTCGAAGCGGTGTCGCTGCTCGCGCCGGGTCGCGGGCTCAGGCGGGCGCCGCTCGGGGAAATGGCGCGGCAAGGGGGCGCGGGTGGTTTCGGTATCGCCGCCCGGCTCAACGCGGGCATCGATATCGCGACCGGCACGCAAGCCACAGCTCCCGAACGGCGGATCGTGCGCGTACAGGGCGAGGGAGTGGCGGCGACCGCGCTCGCCGAATGGCTGACGGTTCTATGGCTCACCCCGGCGATGGACCGGCTGTTCACCGAGCCCGCTGGCGAGCGCCGCCGCTTCCTCGACCGGCTGACGCTGGCGCTGTATCCGGGGCATGCGGTCCATGCCAACCGCTATGAAGCGGCGATGCGCGCGCGCAACCGCCTGCTTGCCGAAGACGCCCCTGCCGATCCCGATTGGCTGACCGCGCTGGAGGCGCAGATGGCCGAGCATGGCGCCGCGATCGACGATGCACGCAGCGATAGCGTCGGCGCGCTTGCCGGCATGCTGCTCGCGCAGCCCGAAAGCGCGTTCGCGCGCGCCGGCCTGACGCTTGGTGGTTGGACGGGAGGCGGCGCGAGCCTTGCCCACGATCTTGCGAGCGGGCGCCGCCGCGATGCAGCGGCGGGGCGCACGCTTTCCGGCCCGCATCGCAGCGACCTGATCGTCACCCATCTCGGCAAACAGCAACCGGCGGCGCTGTGCTCGACGGGGGAGCAAAAGGCGCTGCTGCTGGGGATCATCCTCGCGCATGCCGATCTGGTAGCGACGCAGACCGGGCAGCCCCCGGTACTGCTGCTCGACGAGGTGGCAGCGCACCTCGACGCGCGCCGCCGCGCGGCCCTGTTCGATCGGCTGGCGGGCAAGGGGCAGGTGTGGATGACGGGAACCGACGACGCGCTGTTCGACGGCATTGGGGGTGGCGCCAGCTGGCTCCATATCGGCTCAGACGGGGCGATCCTCCACGCGCAGGCCAAGCACGAGCGCAATGCCGACCGCCCATAGCAGTGCTCCCGCCGCCGCGCGCGCCGTCGCCGGGTCATCCGAATAAAGCTGCGGGAAATAGCCGATCACCACGCCGTCGATGAGGAGCGCCGTCATCGACAGGATCGCCACGGCGCGCAGCGTCTGGTCGCGGGGCAGCGCCGCCAGCTTAGGCCCGAGCGGGATCAGCGGGATCGTGATCGGGATGGCAATGGCATAAATCACCAGCCGCCCCATCCCGGTCAGCGCGCCCACCGATCCGGCCCAGCGCAGAAACACCATTCCGGCAAACCACAAGACGGCACCCAAAGCGACGAGGATGGCCACCTTTTGCAGCGGCAATGGTGGGTTATTTGCGGCATCTGGTGTCATCGAATCAGCCTCATTGTGTAGCGACTGCTACATAACTAGCGCTGTTGCTGCATGATGCCAATGGGCTTGTAGCGGCAGCGGCCATGCCCGTCCCCCATTTTGCTTTCGTTTGCGGGCGCCAATCCCTATATCCTCGCTATGGCAACAGACCCAAACGCTCCCAATACCAACGACTATGGCGCCGATTCGATCAAGGTGCTCAAGGGCCTCGACGCGGTCCGCAAACGTCCCGGCATGTATATCGGCGACACCGATGATGGCTCTGGCCTTCACCACATGGTGTTCGAGGTGTCCGACAACGCGATCGACGAGGCGTTGGCGGGGCATTGCGACCGGATCGACATCGTCCTCAATCCCGACGGATCGGTTTCGGTCGAGGATAATGGCCGCGGCATCCCGACGGGTATCCACACCGAGGAAGGCGTGTCGGCGGCCGAAGTGATCATGACCCAGCTCCACGCTGGCGGGAAGTTCGAGAATACGTCCGACGACAACGCCTATAAGGTTTCAGGCGGCCTGCACGGCGTCGGCGTATCGGTGGTCAATGCACTGTCCGAATGGCTCGATCTGACGATCTGGCGTGACGATCAGGAGCATTATATGCGCTTCGCGTTCGGCGATGCCGTGGCGCCGCTGAAAATCGTCGGTCCGGCGAACGGGAAGAAAGGGACCAAGGTCACCTTCTTCCCAAGTCCGGCGACCTTCAAGATCACCGAGTTCGATTTCGAAAAGCTCGAGCACCGCTACCGCGAACTCGCCTTCCTCAACTCGGGTGTCCGGCTGTTCCTGTCGGACGCGCGGCACGAGGAGGTGAAGACCATCGAGCTGTTCTACGAAGGCGGGATTGCCGCGTTCGTGAAGTATCTCGATCGTAACAAGATACCGCTGATGCCCGAGCCGGTCGCGATTTCGGGCACGCGCGACGATGTGACGATCGACGTCGCGCTCGAATGGAACGACAGCTATTACGAGAACGTCCTCGCCTTCACCAACAACATCCCGCAGCGCGACGGCGGCACCCACATGGCCGCATTCCGCGCAGCGATGACGCGCACGCTCAACAATTATGCCGAAAAATCGGGCCTTCTCAAAAAAGAGAAAGTGACGCTGACGGGCGACGACATGCGCGAAGGGCTGACCGCAATCGTCTCGGTCAAGCTGCCCGATCCCAAATTCTCGTCGCAGACCAAGGACAAGCTGGTATCCTCCGAAGTCCGCCAGCCGCTTGAAAGCCTGATGGCCGACAAGCTTGCCGAATGGCTCGAGGAAAACCCGGCGCATGGCAAGGCGATCGTCGGCAAGATCATCGACGCCGCTGCTGCGCGCGAAGCCGCGAAAAAGGCGCGCGAATTGACTCGGCGCAAGGGCGTAATGGACATCGCGTCGCTGCCCGGCAAGCTCGCCGATTGTCAGGAACGCGATCCCGCCAAGTCGGAGCTGTTCCTGGTCGAGGGAGATTCCGCAGGGGGCAGTGCGAAGCAGGGCCGCGATCGCCATTTCCAGGCGATCCTCCCCTTGCGTGGCAAGATCCTCAACGTCGAGCGCGCCCGCTTCGACCGGATGTTGTCGAGCCGCGAAATCGGCACGCTCATCCAGGCGATGGGCACCGGCATCGGCCGTGACGACTTCAACGTCGAAAAGCTGCGCTATCACAAGATCGTGATCATGACCGACGCCGATGTCGACGGCGCGCATATCCGCACGTTGCTGCTCACCTTTTTCTACCGCCAGATGCCGGAGATCATCACCAACGGGCATCTCTTCATCGCCCAGCCGCCGCTCTACAAAGCGACGCGGTCGCGCTCCGAAGTGTATCTGAAGGACGACAATGCGCTCGACGACTATCTGGTCGAGAACGGCGTTGCGCTGTCGGTGCTCGAAGGCGCAGGCGGTGCGCGGTCGGGCGCTGACCTGCGCAGCCTGGTCGATCATGCGCGCCGGATGCGCACGCTGATGCGCTACGTCCCGCGCCGCTACGACGCGACGATCGTCGAGGCGCTGGCGATGGGCGGCGTGCTCGATCCAGCGATCAACGCAAGTCAGCGGACGGCGTTGCTGGCGGTCGCGGTGACCGGGCTCGATGCGGCTGACGCCGACGCGCGCTGGTCGGCGAGCCTCACCGAGGAAGGATCGATCCACTTCAAGCGGGTGTGGCGCGGCGTGACCGATCACCACATCATCGAGGCGGCGTTCCTGGGATCGGCGGAAGCCCGCAAGCTGCACGCGCTCGCGGTCGAACAGGGCGATGCCTTTGCCCAGACAGCCAAGCTCGTGTCCACAAGGGCGGCTGCCGCCGCACAGGCCGAAGTCGATGCGGCGCAGGAAGAGGATGACGACGCGCCCGTTGCGCTCGGTAAGGGCGAAACGATGGTCGCGCGGCCGAGCCAGCTGCTCGATGCGATATTGGCATCAGGGCGCAAGGGTCTCTCCATCCAGCGATACAAGGGCCTGGGCGAAATGAATGCCGATCAGCTGTGGGAGACGACGCTCGATCCGCAGAACCGCTCGATGCTCCGCGTCGAAGTCGAGCAGGCCGATGTCGCGGACGAGATCTTCACCCGGCTGATGGGCGATGTCGTCGAGCCACGCCGCGAATTCATCCAGGACAACGCACTGTCGGTCGCCAACCTGGACGTCTGATTGAGATTTGTTTGTTCCTGGGTTGACGCACCCTGAGGCTCAACTTGGCTGAAAACGAGCCTAGGTCAGTGATGCTTTCAGGACGGCCCGCACGCCGCTGTGCGTGGGGTCGAACTCGATCGTCGACTGAAGGCTCTGCGCCATCGCCCTGATCACGCGGGTGCCGATGCCGGTGCCGCGAGGCGGCTGATCCTTGGGGATGCCGACGCCGTCATCCTCGACAATCAGCAGGAAGCCATCATCGCCATCGCGATGCAGCGCAACCCGCACTTCACCGGGCCCGTCTTCCGAATAGGCATATTTGCAGGCGTTGCTGACCAGCTCGTTGACGATGACGCCGAGCGATACCGCACGGTCGGTCGGCAGCCGCACCGATTCCGAATTGAGCGTTACCGATCGCGGCGCGCAATTGCTCGACCAGGTCTCGGCAAGCTCGCCAACCAACGCGCCGAGATATTCCTGCATATCGACGCTTGCGACATCGTCGGTGGTGTAAAGCCGCCGGTGGACCTGCGCGATGGCGGCGATCCGGCGCTGGGTATCGGTCAACGCCGCCCGCGCGCCCTCATCGGTCAGCGCGTTGGACTGGAGGCTCACCAGTGCGGAGACGAGCTGAAGACTGTTGGCGACGCGGTGGTTGACCTCGCGCAGCAATGCCTCGAGCCGGGCATTGCTGGCCCGCAAACCCGCCTCCGCCTGCTCCTTTGCCTGTGCCAGAGCGGCGCGCTCGATTACCTGCTCGAACGAGGCGCATAGCAGGTCGAAAAAATCATCGCCGACCGTCTTCACGACATAATCGGCGGCGCCTGCCTTCAATGCGGCGATTGCGATCTGGCCTTCTTCGGAACCCGTCACATACACGACAGGCGCGGCAGAGGGCAGGCGCTGCAACCGGCGCAGCGTCTCCAGCCCGTCCATTTCCGGCATGTAATGATCGACGGCGATGACCTCAAAGCTCGCCGATGAGGCGAGCGAGACGCCGTCCGCGCCGCGCTCCGCCAGGGTCACTTCATAGCCGCGACGCGTGAGGGCGCGCTCCGCCAGCCGCCGCAAGCCCGCGTCGTCGTCGATATAGAGGATGCGAGCGCGCGCCGTCATCCATCACCCTCGACGACGGGCACCTGGATCACCGACAGGAACAGCCCGAGCTGCCGGATCGCCTGGGCAAAGCTTTCATAATCGACGGGCTTGGTGATGTAGACATTGCAGCCAAGATCGTAGCAGCGCTGGATTTCGAGCTTGTCGTCGGTGGTCGTCAGCACGACCACCGGGGTGCGCCTGAGCGGCCCATCGCCCTTGATCTTTGCCAGAATGTCGATGCCGCTCATGTCGGGCAGGTTGAGATCGAGCAGGATGAGCGCGGGGCCGTTGAGCGCTGGCCCGGCGGGCGCATTGAACAGGAATTCGAGCGCGCTGGTGCCATCGGTGAAATGGGTGATGTCGTTCAAAATGCCGGCGCGGCGGATATTCTTTTCGATCAGCCGGGCATGGCCTTCGTCATCCTCGATCATCACGATGCTGACGGCGCGGTGGTCGTTCATGTCATTGCTCCCGAATTCCGATTAGCGTGTGCGGCACCGCCAGCGTGAATGTCGATCCCTCGCCGAACCGCGAGTCGACCTCGATCGTTCCCCCCAATCGATAGGCGAGCGCGCGGACATGCGCGAGGCCGATGCCCTCGCCGGCCTGATCCTGAATACCCGACCGACGGAACAGATCGAAAATACGCTGGTGATCGCGCGAATCAATGCCGCGGCCATTGTCCGTGATCCTGAAGACCGCCTGGCTGCCGCGCAGCGCGCCGCTCACCGCGATCCGGCCCGGTCGCCCGGGCTGAAGATATTTCACGGCATTCTCGATCAGGTTCGACATGATCTGTTCGATCGCCAGCCGATCGCTAATGATCATCGGCAAAGCGGGGTCGATCGCGATTTCGGCGCCTGCCTCGTCGAGCCGGTGCCTGAGGGTCGCGTCGATCGTCTCGATAAGTGGCACCATCTCGATGGGCTCGGGGGTGATGACGCGGCGTCCCTCTCGCGATAATTTCAGGATCGCGTTGATCAGCCGGTCCATCTTCTGTGCCGATGTGCGGATGAAGCCGATCGCCTCGGGCAGATCATCGCGTGCCGCCGTGCGCGCCTCATCGACGCGAATGCCGGGTGCGTCGCGCGCAACCTCATCGACGAAAGCGCTGATCTGGTTGGCTGCGGTTTCCAGTTCGCTGGTGAAGCCAAGCACATTGACCAGCGGCGCGCGCAGATCATGGCTGACAATATAGGCGAAACGCTGAATTTCTTCGTTCGCACGGGAAAGATCGGCGGTGCGGTCGCGCACCGAATCCTCCAGCCCGTCGGCAAGATCGCGCAGCCGGTCACGCGACCGGGTAAGATCGGACGTGTAGCGCAGCAGCGTGAAAACGGTAAGGAGGGCGACCGCGAGCAAAAGCAGACCGGCAATCGTCAGGACGACGTAAAAGCTGACCAGACTCGATTGGACGCGCGTCGTGCGGATCGCGAGCAGCCGCTTCTCCTCCTCCCCCATGCGGGTGGCAACGTTGCTGAAGGCGATCAGCAGCGGGACGCTGTGAATGATCCGGTCAACACGGCGTTGATCGGTCATCGTTCCGTTGACCGTTGCGGCAATGGCGGCTTTCTGCTGGGCGGCAATCAGCGCATAAAGCTGTTTGAGCCGGGCGATCCGGCGTCGCTGCTGGCCATTGTCCATTGTCAGCCGCTCAAGTTTCAACAGCGCGGGTCTGATTTCGCGCGATGACGCCCGGTAAACGCCCAATATCGTTTGGTCGGGCACAATCAGATGGCCGCGCGCGGCGACCTCGGCCCGCCAGGTCGGTATCCGGAAGGCGGACAATGCCGCTTCGACCTGATGGGTATGCTCTACCGCCTTGCGGAGTTCCTCGCTTTGCCCTGTAAACCACGCCGCTGTGCCCCCAGCGACGATCAGCGCGGCAAATCCGGCGATCAGGAAGCCGATCAGCATCCGCCGCGTCTGATCCTGCGAAGTCGCCAAAAATCTGGTCAGCACGCGCAACATCGCCCCCGCTTAGATAGTCGTCGTGCGCTTGCCCAGCAAAGCTTGTCTAACCTGGATCAGGTGCGCAACGATCCTGCGCGGCCATCAAAGCAGCGCGCCTTGCGGGTTCTGCCGGCCGATCGACCCACCGCCACGACGGCGCAACTGCTCCTGCTCGGCGGTATAGCGGACATCGGGATCGCGCTCGCGGGCAAAGGCGGCCAGCGTCTCGTCCTCGAGATCGCGCCAGTCCATCCCGCGATCGGGGCCGTTGCGCACGCGCGGCAGCAGGCCCGGCAGGTTGGACCATTCGATGAGTTGCGCGACACTCGCTTCGTTGAGCATGTCGCGCAGGTGATGCGCGGTCACATAGGCATCGGGAAATGCCCGATGGGCGGGCAGGCCGCGTTCATGAACGATCCCTTCGGGCCGGCGCCAGTAACGCAGCACCTGATTGGAAAAGCTCGGCGAATCGGGCCACAGCCGCAGCGCGCATTTCCAGGTGCAAATCCATTCGGCGCCGTGCGTCATTGCCGGCGTGCAGAATTTCATCTCGAAATCGGCGCGGTGGGCAGCGAGCGCGACCCGGCGCGGCCACGGATCGAGGATCGGCCGGGCGATGTCGTGCCACAGCGGCGCCGATGCGACCTCCTCATCGAGAATGTGGTGGATCGCTTGTGTGATCGGCGGGATCGCGCGGCCCGGATTGACGAACGCCGCCCCGCCATCGCCATGGAGTTCCCAGCGGCCATCGGCCCCCATCGCCACGTCCTGCCAGCCGATCTCGCACACGCCGTGCTGCGGCGGCGCCTGGCCCGTCGTTTCAAGATCGACGACACGGATGATGCTTGGGTTCGCCATTGTCGCTAGGTGGCGTGTCGGCGGGCGGATTGCCAGCGCGACCAACCGCGCCTGCTCAATGTGCGGCCTGCGGACCGCGCGTCAGGCCGCTTGCCGCCAGTTGGGCATCGATCATCGCCATCAGCCGGTCGAGCCCTGCCTGATCCTTTGCTTCGGCCCGCGCGACCAGCACGTCCTGCGTGTTCGATGCGCGCAGCAGCCACCAGCCGTCGGGCGTGCTCACTCGCGCGCCGTCGGTTCGGTTGACGTCGGCACCCTCGGCCTCGAGCCGGTCGAGAACTTCGTCTACGACCGCGAACTTGCGTGTCTCGTCAACCTGAAAGCGCATTTCGGGGGTGTTGAAGAAGGCAGGCATTGCCCCCCTGATCTCGGTCATCGTCTTGCCGATCATGTGGACCGCGCGGATCAGCCGGACGGCGGCATATTGCGCATCATCGAAGCCGTAAAATTCATGCGCGAAAAAGATGTGCCCGCTCATCTCGCCGGCGAGCGGCGCGTGGGTTTCCTTCATCTTGGTTTTGATGAGGCTATGGCCGGTTTTCCACATCAGCGGCTCGCCGCCGAGCTCGCGCACGCGGTCGAACAGCGCCTGGCTGGCCTTCACATCGGCGATGATCGTGGCACCGGGCAGCTCGCGCAGCACAGGCTCGGCCAATATGGAGAGAATCTGGTCGCCCCAGATGACGCGACCCTCACCGTCGATCGCCCCGATACGGTCGCCATCGCCGTCAAAAGCCAGTCCGAAATCGAGCTTCTTTTCGGCGACCAGCCGCTTCAGATCGGCCAGGTTGGCCTCATCGGTCGGATCGGGATGATGGTTGGGAAAATTGCCGTCGACATCGGTGAACAGCAGATGATGCTCACCCGGCAGGAGCTTCACCAGCTTCTCGATGATCGGACCGGCAACGCCATTGCCCGCATCCCACCCGATCCGGTACGCGCCGCCGGCATAGCCCGCCATCAACCGCCCGACATAATCATCGACGATGTCGGCGGTGGTGACGGTGCCCGCGCCCACCTCCCAATCCTCATCGGTCGCCAGACGCTGAAGGTCCTGAATGTCATCGCCGTAAAAGGGCGCGTGCTGCAGCACCATCTTGAAGCCGTTATACTCGGCGGGATTATGGCTGCCGGTTATCTCGATGCCGCCGTCCACCTCGAGCACCGCCTCAGCGTAATAGAGCATCGGCGTTGGCCCCATGCCGATCCGCACGACATCGACACCCGACGCGGTGAGCCCGGCGATCAGCGCCTCCTCAAGCTCGACTGAGGTGTTGCGGCCATCATAGCCCACGGCGACGCGAGTGCCGCCGGCGCGCCGCACGCGGGTCGCAAAACCCCGGCCGATCGCGGTCGCGTCGGCCGTCCCCAATGTTTTGCCGACGATGCCCCGAATGTCATATTCGCGGAGCGAGGTGCGGTCGAACTGATGCGGCATCGGCGGGCAAGCTCCTGAATGGGTGTCCAAGGGGGCGATAACGGTTATGCGGCGCGATCGGGTCCGCGCTTCAGCAAGATGTCGCGCGCGTCATTGACGCGGCGGGCGAGTTCGGCGGAGCCGCCACGGTCGGGATGGACGGCGGCCGCGATCCGGCGATAGGCCGCCTTGATCTCGTCATCGCCGGCATCCGCGCCAACGCCGAGCAGGCTGCGCGCGGCGGCGATCTCAGGGTCGATCACGGCAGGCGCCCGGCCGGAAGGCGGGGCGGATCGCCGCACGCGGCCCGGCGGGCCACGCCATGCCAGCCACCCGAGATAGACGATCGCCACCGCGATGAGGAATTTGACGACCATCGGCGCGATCAGGCGAACAGCGGCAATGCCGGCTCGGGCAGCCCGAGCGCATTCATCATCTCTCGCAGTTCCTGGCGGGCGGCGACATGCGCGAGGCCCATCTCGCCGAATTCGCGCGAATCGATCATCGTCAGTCCCTTGGGGAAAAGTTCGCGGTAGATGACGCGCTCGCCGAGCCCGGGAATGATGCGGAAACCGACCCGCTTCGCCAGTTGATCCAAGGCTTCCGACACGCGGCGCATGTTGCGTGCCTCGATGTGCTGGAGGCGGTTGCGCAGCACGACCCAGTCGATCGTCGATCCGTCGGCCTTGGCCCGCGCCTTGCGCGCATCCCAGATCAGCTCGGCATAAAAACTCGGGCGGGTGACCTTGTAGGTGATCGGATCGACCTGACCGATCAGATCGAAATCGACGAAACTGTCGTTCATCGGCGTCACCAGCGTATCGGCGCGCTGCGCCGCCATCCGCGCAAAACGATCGTCGCGGCCCGGCGTGTCGATGACCAGAAAGTCGCTGCCCTCCGACAGCACGTCGAGATGTTCGGTGAAGCGCGCCAGGCTCTCGCCGTCATGCGTCAGGTGGCGGGGCATCGGCAGCTCGCGGCCGATGCGCTTGATCGTCGCGGCCCGATTGTCGAAATATCGCCCCATCGTCCGCTGCCGGTGATCGAGATCATAGGCCGCGACTTCGGCGCCGCGCGCGGCCAGCGCGATCGCCACATGCACCGCCGTCGTCGATTTGCCCGTGCCGCCCTTTTCATTGGCGAACACGATGACATGCGTCTTTTTCGGACCGCTGGACAACCCGCTTGCATCCCTTGTTGATCGTTTGAGCCGCCCCCCATAGAAGGCCCGCCCGTCCTTATCGAAGGCTCACCCTGCGTGCAAACCATCCGTCATATCGTCCCCCTGCAACAGACCATCGCCGATTGGCGCGCCGAAGGGGCCCGGATCGCGCTGGTGCCGACGATGGGCGCCTTGCACGCCGGCCACATCGCGCTGATCGAGGCGGCAAAGCTTGTCGCCGACAAGGTGGTCGCGTCGATCTTCGTCAACCCAAAGCAGTTCGGCCCCGGCGAGGATCTTTCCCGCTATCCCCGCCGCGAGAGCGCCGATGCACGGATGCTGGCGGAGGCCGGCTGTGCGCTGTTGTGGATGCCGCCTGTCGAGGTGATGTACCCCGATGGCTTTGCGACCAGCATCACCGTCGGCGGGGTGAGCGCGGGGCTCGATGGCGCTGCCCGGCCAGGCCATTTCGACGGGGTCGCGACCGTCGTCGCCAAATTGTTCAATCAGGTGTGTCCCGATGTGGCACTGTTCGGCGAGAAGGATTTTCAGCAGCTGGCGGTCATCAAACGGATGGTCGCCGATCTCGATTTCGACACCGAAATCATCGGTGTGCCAACGCAGCGTGACGATGACGGGTTGGCGCTGTCATCGCGCAACGCCTATCTCGCGCCCGAGGACCGGGCGGCTGCGGTCGCCCTGCCGCGCGCGCTTGGCGTGGCCGCGCGGGCAATCGGCAAGGGAGCCGACACAGGACCGGTGCTCGCCGCCGCTCGGGAAGCCTTGCTTGCGGCGGGCTTCGACAGTGTCGATTATTTCGCGCTCGTCGATGCCGAGACGCTCGGAGAGGTTACCGATGCCTCCCGCCCGCGTCGGCTGCTCGTCGCCGCCCGGATCGCGGGCACCCGGCTGATCGACAACGTGCCGGTCGAGGTGATTGAACAGGGTTAATGCCGTTAACCATTTGTTGAGCATGTTTGCCTCAAAACCCGGGATGCCAAGAGGGGCAAAAAAGGGGTGGCGAAGATGGGCAGCAGCCTGAAGAGCGCAACGTTCCTGATCGAAAGCCGGATCGCCGACGCGGCGCGCGGTGATTACAGCGCATGCTATGATCTGGGGATCGTTTATTCGACCGGGACGGCAGGCGTCGGCATCGATCTGATCGAGGCGCATAAATGGTTCAATCTGGCAGCGGTTGCCGGCAGCGAGGCAGCGCAGCAATGCCGCGCCGACATCGCCGAGGACATGACCGCGCGCGAAATCGCCGAGGCACAGCGGGCGGCACGCGCCTTCCTGCAGGAAAACACGCGCCGCGCGGCCTGATTTACCGCTAAGCCGAAAGACACTAACGTTGCCCCCGTAACGATCCGGGGAACGCACATGCATCTCATCATCACCGCGCTGACCGCGTCTGCGCTCGCCGTGATGCTCGTCGTCCTTGCGGTCAACACGATCCGCCTGCGGATGAAATATGCCGCCGCCTTTGGCGATGGCGACCACCATGATCTGGTCTCCGCGATCCGCGCGCACGCCAATCTTGCCGAATATATGCCGATCGGCATCACCCTCATCGGGCTGCTCGAAGCGAGCGGCGCTGACACCCGCATTCTGGCCGGGCTAGCCGGCGGGTTCGTCATTTGCCGCGCGCTCAACGCCATCGGTCTCTTCAATCCGCCGGGGCCCCCGGGGCCTGCGCGCTCGATCGGCATCGTCGGCACCTTGCTCATCCTGCTGGCGCTGGCCGGCTGGCTGACCGCATCGGTGCTGCCGCAATTGGGCGCCCTCGTCTAACTTGGCCAGCATTGTGCTCCTGCGAAGGCAAGTGCGGGGTCGGATTGTCCCCCGGACAATCCTCGCGCATCTGGGGCATGCGCGACCCCGCACTCCCAGACTGGGTCCCCGCCTTCGCGGGGACACAATATTGCGGAGCGATAACGGTTATTTCTTCGCAGCTGCCTTTTTGGCCGGAGCTTTTTTCGCAAGCGCCTTCTTTGGCGCCGCTTTCTTCACCGGCTTCTTGCCCTTTTTGGCCGGCGCCGCGGCGGCGCGGGCGTCGATTAGCTGGGCGGCTTCCTCGAGCGTCAGGGCATCCTTGTCGATCGTCTTTGGGATCGTCGCATTGGTCGTGCCGTCGGTCACGTAAGGGCCGTAGCGGCCCTCCATCAGCTTGATCTCGGCTTCGGTGCGGGGATGCGCGCCAAGGATCTTCAGCGGCGCCTGTGCCCCCCGCTGCGGACGCCCGCCGCCCGCCGCCGCCTCGGCAAGCTTGACGACGGCGGCATTCATGCCGGTTTCGAATACCTCGATCGTCGATGAGAGCCGTGCGTATTTGCCGGCATGCGCAAGATAGGGTCCATAGCGGCCGATCGACGCGGTGATCGGCTCGGCCGTTTCGGGATGCGCGCCGATCGTGCGCGGCAGGTTGATGAGCTTCATCGCCCAATCGAGATCGAGTTCGCCCGGCAGATCCTTCGGGATCGACCCGCGCTTGGCTTCCTTGCCGTCGCCGAGCTGGACATAGGGGCCGAACCGGCCCGACCGCTTCGATACTTCAAGGCCAGTCTCTGGATCGGTGCCGAGGACTTCGGGGCCGGTATCATCGCCCTCGCCGCCGCCGGGCTGCGCGAAGCGGCGGGTGTATTTGCACTCGGGATAATTGGAGCAGGCGACGAACGCCCCGAACTTGCCGCCGCGCAGCGCCAGCTTGCCGACATGACAATTGGGGCACAGCCGGGGATCGCTGCCGTCTTCCTTCGCCGGAAAGAGATAGGGCTCGAGGAATTTGTCGAGCTCGGCGGTCACTTCCGATGGCTTGAAGTCCATCACCTCGGTGGTGCGCGGCTTGAAATCCTTCCAGAAGCTGTCGAGCACCGCCTGCCACTGCGCGCGGCCCCCCGATACGTCGTCGAGTTCCTCTTCGAGCCCGGCGGTGTAATCATAGCCGACATAGCGCTCGAAGAATCGCTCGAGGAACGCCGTCACCAGCCGCCCGCTCTCCTCGGCGAAAAAGCGGTTCTTCTCGACGCGGACATAGGCCCGGTCCTTCAGCGTCTGGATGATCGACGCATAGGTCGATGGACGGCCGATGCCGAGTTCTTCAAGCCGTTTGACCAGCGACGCTTCGGAAAAGCGCGGCGGGGCCTGGGTGAAATGCTGTTCGGCATCGACCGATTTCTTGGCCGGGGCGTCGCCAGCGCTCAGCCGTGGCAGGCGGCGCGCATCCTCATCGGCCGCATCGTCGCTGCCCTCTTCGTAAAGCGCGAGATAACCGGGAAACAACACCACCTGCCCGGTCGCGCGCAGCCCGTGCTGGCCGCTGCCATCGGTGAGTTCGATACTGGTACGCTCCATCCGCGCAGACGCCATCTGGCTTGCCAGCGCGCGCTTCCAGATCAGGTCGTACAGCCGCGCATAATCGCCCGATCCCGCCTTTTCCTTGGTAAAATCGGTCGGGCGGATCGCCTCATGCGCTTCCTGCGCGTTCTTGGCCTTGGCGGTGTAATGGCGAGGCTTGTCGGGCACATAGCTGCCGTCATAGCGATCGGCGACGGCCTTGCGCGCGGCCGAAATGGCGCTTTCGTCCATCTGCACGCCGTCGGTGCGCATATAGGTGATCGAGCCTTCCTCATACAGCCCCTGCGCAATGCGCATCGTGTGGCTGGCGGCAAAGCCGAGCTTGCGCGCCGCCTCCTGCTGGAGCGTCGAGGTGGTGAAAGGCGGCGGCGGATTGCGGGTCGCGGGCTTGGTTTCCACGGTTGCCACGCTGAAACGCACTGCCTCGACATCGGCCTTTGCGGCGAGCGCATCGCCCTCCTTGCCGATCGTCAGCCGGTCGATCTTGTCGCCGCGCCATTTGGTCAGCCGCGCGGTGAAAGGCGTGCCGTCATGCTCCATTTCGGCCGAGACCGACCAATATTCCTGCGGCACGAACACATCGATCTCGCGCTCACGCTCGACGATCAGGCGCAGCGCCACCGATTGCACCCGCCCTGCCGATTTCGCGCCCGGCAGCTTGCGCCACAACACAGGGGAAAGCGTGAACCCGACGAGATAATCGAGCGCGCGCCGCGCCCGGTATGCATCGATCAGATCGGTATCGAGTTCGCGCGGATGCTTCATCGCCTCGGTCACCGTCGCCTTGGTGATCGCGTTGAAGGTGACGCGCTCGACTTCCTTGGGCAGCGCCTTTTTCGCGCGCAGCACCTCTTGCACATGCCAGCTGATCGCCTCGCCCTCGCGATCGGGGTCGGTCGCCAGGATCAGGCGATCGGCGGTCTTGGCCAGATCGGTGATCGCCTTTAGCTGCTTGGCCTTGTCGGCGTAATTCTCCCACTCCATCGCGAAATCGGCGTCGGGGTTCACCGATCCGTCCTTTGGCGGCAGATCGCGGACATGGCCGTAGCTGGCGAGCACGCGGTAATCGGCACCCAGATATTTCTCGATGGTCTTTGCCTTGGCGGGCGATTCGACGATGACAAGCTGCATGGGGTTCTAAGCGTCCTTCACGTGTACGCACGAGGGTGGAGAGCGCGGCTGCGTTTCGTCAAGCGTGCCGTGTCTTTCCCTGCGCCGTATTGCGCAAGGCTCAAATTCAAAAGGCTTAAATGCAAACGCCGCGCCACCATGCGGCGCGGCGATATTGCCGAGGGTTGATCAGCGTAACGCCTGCAACTGGCCGACGACGCGTTCGTTGGTCAACGAGGCGGCCTTGGTGGCGCCTTCTTCGTAATTGCCAGGCTTGGCCGTGAAGGTGAATTTGCGGGTTTTGCCGAATCGCATTCCGCCAAAACCAAATCCCGCCGCGATGCCACCGGCGACATTGGCGGCCACCTGCATGGTTTTGTCGGCACCGCTCGTCGCATCGTCCTTGGTGATGAATTCGCCTTCAACGGTCGTGGGCGTTTTGATCGTCATTATCGCTTGCCGGCCCGATGGCGCGATGAAGCTGACGCGCGAATAATTGGCAGTGATCGACAAGGCGGCGTTGACCTTAAGGCCGGCCAGGCTGAAAGCACCGGGCCGCTTCTGATCGGAAAAATCGACGAGATAAACGACGTCGACGACGCCGACGCCCGCCGATTTTGCATAGCTGGACATGGCATAACTGTTCATGCCCGCCGCCATATTCAATGCCATGCTCGAAAGCCCGCTGCCCACGAAATCGCCGGGCATCATCAGCAATTGCGGCAGTTCGGTCGGCTTGAAGAACGTGGCCTGGCCCTTGCTGCCTTTTTCCAGCGCGATCTTGATATCAACAGGGCCCGCCTGCCCTTTCGCCTTTTGCATTGCCGGATCGGCAAACATCTGCGCGGGCGCGACGACGGTGTATCCAGCGCTCGTCAATCGCTGGGAAAAATCAGCGTAAGCGGCATCGGTGATCTGCTGCATCATTGCCGGGGTGACGCCAGCGAGTTCGCTTTTGGCCTTGGTCGCGCCGCCAAACGCGCCGATCATGCCGCCGGTCGCTGCGGTCTGATCGACCGATTCAAAGATGAAGCCAACGTTGAACGCCCCGATCGCGATTTGCTGGACGCCCTTGGGTGCCTCGCTGCCGGATATCTTTATGGGCACCTCGCTGCCAGCGCCCAGCGTTGCCGCGGGCAACAAGATCGCAGACGCAACCAGCGCCGCAGTGAGTTTTTTGTACATCGAGTTGGCCCCCATTCCCAACATTGTTGATCCGCCAGCCTAAGTCGGCTGCGCTGCGAGTGCAATTCGTGCAGGTTTACATGAGGGAAATGCGTCCGCCGGCATGCCGCTCCAGCCGCCCGGCCAGTTCGAGTTCGAGCAGCACCGTCTGCACGATCGCGGGCGCGCACCCCGATTGGCGGATCACTTCGTCGATGCCGACCGGCACCGGCCCGAGCAGATCGGAGACGGTCCGGCGATCGCCGTCGCTGGCATCCTCTGGCGGCCCGGCGCTGAAATCGCGCTCCGGTGCGCGGACCATGCGCGGGTCGATCGGGCGGATTTGTTCGATGATGTCGGCGGCGTTCTGCACGAGCGTCGCGCCGTCGCGGATCAGTCCGTTGCACCCCTGCGCGCGCGGATCGAGCGGGCTGCCGGGCACCGCCATCACCTCCCGGCCCATTTCCGCCGCCAGCCGCGCGGTGATCAGCGACCCCGATTTGGGCGCCGCCTCGACGATGACGGTGCCGATCGCCAGCCCGGCGATGATCCGGTTGCGATAGGGAAAATGCCGCGCGCGGGGCTCGGTGCCCGGCGGCTGCTCGGCGATCAGCAGCCCTTCATTGGCGATGCGCTCCTGAAGCGCCGCATTTTCGGGCGGGAAGGCGATGTCGATGCCGCTGGCGATCACCGCGATCGTGCCGCCGCCAATCGCGCCGACATGGGCGGCGGTATCGATGCCCCGCGCGAGGCCCGAGATCACCGCAATGCCTTCCCCGGCCAGATCATGCCCGAGCTGGCGCGCGAAGCGGCATGCGGCGGCAGAGGCATTGCGCGCACCGACGATGGCGATGCCAGTGCGTGATAAAAGGCCCGCATCCCCGCGCAGAATGAGTGCTGCAGGGGCATTGTCGAGCTCGGCCAGCAGCGGCGGATAGCCCGCGTCATCCAACAACAGATAACGCGCGCCGAGTTTTTGGACGACCGCCATTTCGCGGTCGATGGCGCGCGGATCGGCCAGCGTTGGTGCGCGTCCGCCCCCGCGCGCCGCCAGCATCGGCACCGCCGCAATCGCCTCTGCAGCGCTGCCGAAACGCGCCATCAGCTGGCGATAGGTAACGGGCCCGATATTGGCCGAGCGGATCAGTCTCAGTCGGTCGGCGCGGCCCGCATCAGACACTCTTGGCGCCGCCGATGCGGGGCTCGGTGCCGTTCATCAGTCGATCGAGATTGTCGCGGTGCTTCCACAACACCAGCAGCCCCAGCGCGAGCAACAGCAGCACGAGATCGAACCGGCCAAAAAAGGCTGCACTCACCGGCGCGCTGATCGCCGCCGCCATGCCGGCGACCGAGGAAATCCGCAGGGTCGCCAACAAAGCGACCCAGATGACCGCGAAAATGAGCGCCACCGGCCAATGCAGCGCAAGCGCGATCCCCATCATCGTCGCGACCCCCTTGCCGCCCCGAAAACCGAGCCAGACCGGATAGAGATGCCCAAGAAACGCGGCGGCTGCGGCGACCACGCCGTGCCCGGGGAAAAGCACTTCGGCCAGCAACACAGCGCTTGCACCCTTGGCGGCATCGAGCAGCAGGGTCGCGGCCGCCAGTCCCTTGCGCCCGGTGCGCAACACATTGGTCGCGCCGATATTGCCCGAGCCGATCTGGCGCAGATCGCCGGCACCCGCCGCCCATGTCAAAATCACGCCGAACGGGATCGAGCCCAGCACATAGCCGAGCAGCAAGGCGCCAGCCGGCGCCAGCCAGAGATGATCAACCGGCAAAAATCCCCTCCCAGATGGGCGCCAGAATAGCCGAGTTCGCCGGCATCGCAACAATATGGATCAACCGCTGCCGCCCGTTGCCAATCGCCGGCTTCAGCGTCATCTGACCCGGTATGGACACACGGCCGCTCCTGTTCTTCGATTCCGGCATTGGCGGCCTGTCGGTTCTCGACGCGACGCAGGTGCTGCTGCCCCGCGCACCGATCGTCTATGCAGCCGATTCGGCGGGCTTTCCCTATGGCATCCGCAGCGAGGCCGAGATTGCCGCGCGGGTGCCGGCGCTGCTTGGGCGGCTGGCCGAACGATATCGCCCACGGCTGATCGTGATTGCCTGCAACACCGCCTCGACGATCGCGCTTCAGGTGGTGCGCGCAGCGCTCGACCTGCCGATCGTCGGCACGGTGCCGGCGATCAAGCCCGCCGCCTTGGCGAGCAAGACCAGGGTGATCGGCGTTCTCGGGACCGATGCGACGGTACGCCAGCCCTATGTCGACAATCTCGCGGCCGAATTCGCCGGCGATTGCACGGTGATCCGCCATGGCTCTGCCGATCTTGTCGAGGCAGCGGAGGCGCGGCTGCGCGGCGAAGCGGTTGCGCCTGCACGATTTGCGGCCGCAATCGACGGACTGTTGGCCCAGCCGGAAGGGCACCGGATCGACACGGTGGTGCTCGCCTGCACCCATTTCCCGCTCGTCGCGGCCGATCTCGCGGCGGCGACACCCCGCCCGATCACCTTTGTCGACGGCAGCGCCGGGATCGCGCGACGGATCGCCTTTCTTACCAGCGGGCAAGGCTGGCCTGAGCAGACGCCCGCCGGCATTGCGGTTTTCACGCGGCTGGATGCCGCGGCCAGCGCACTTGCGCCTGCGCTGGCCGCCCGCGGTCTTGCCGAAATCGTCCAGCTTTAGGCTCGTGTGATGCTACCTGCGATCGTTCCCCCGCGCAGGCGGGGTCCAGAGCCAAGGGCGGGGTCCCGTGTGGCTCTGGACCCCCGCTTTCGCGGGGGAACAAATTGGGTCAGCCAAATGTCGTCCCGATTAGAGCCAAAGTCGCCTCGCTCAGCCGCGCGCATTGAGAGTCGTTCTCACTGGCATCGGCGCGCAAAGCTTCCTATTTCGCCGCCACGATGCCCCAGGAACAACGACAGGCCGTGGCGCGCCCGGCGGTAGATTATGGCCAGGTGTTCAGCCAGGCGATCGATCGGCTGCGCGCCGAGGGGCGCTACCGCGTCTTCATCGATATCCTGCGCAACAAGGGCGCTTTTCCCAATGCCCGGTGCTTTGCCGGGCATAACGGCCCGAAGCCGATCACGGTGTGGTGCTCGAACGATTATCTGGCGATGGGCCAGCATCCCGATGTGATTGCGGCGATGGAAGGCGCACTCCATGATGTCGGGGCCGGGTCGGGCGGCACGCGCAACATCGGCGGCAACACGCATTATCACGTCGACCTCGAGGCTGAACTTGCCGATCTGCACCGCAAGCAATCGGCACTTCTGTTCACTTCGGGCTATGTCTCGAACGACGCGACGCTATCGACGCTGGCGCGAATCCTGCCTGGGATCATCGTCTTTTCGGACGAACTCAATCACGCGTCGATGATCGCGGGCATCCGCAATTCGGGCTGCGACAAGCGCGTGTTCCGGCATAATGACCTCGTTCATCTCGAACAATTGCTCGCCGAGGCCGATCCGGCCGCGCCAAAGCTGATCGCGTTCGAGAGCGTGTATTCGATGGAGGGCGATGTCGCGCCCATCTCTGCCATCTGCGACGTTGCCGATCGCTACAATGCGCTGACCTATCTCGATGAGGTCCACGCCGTCGGCATGTACGGCGCGCACGGCGGCGGCATTTCCGAACGCGATGGGGTCGCTGACCGGCTGACGATTATCGAGGGCACGCTTGGCAAGGCGTTCGGCGTGATGGGGGGCTATATCGCCGCCGACCAGACGATCGTCGACGTCATCCGGTCCTATGCGCCGGGCTTCATCTTCACGACGTCGCTGTCGCCGGTGCTTGTCGCTGGCGCGCTGGCGAGCGTGCGGCACCTGAAGCAATCGGGCGAGGAGCGCGCCGGGCAACAGGCCGCCGCCGCGATGCTCAAGGAGATGTTCACGGCTGCCGGGCTGCCGGTGATGGCGTCGACAACGCATATCGTGCCGCTGATGGTTGGCGATCCCGTCGAGGCAAAGCGGATCAGCGATATCCTGCTCGCCGAATACGGCGTCTATGTGCAGCCGATCAATTACCCGACGGTGCCGCGCGGCACCGAGCGCCTGCGCTTCACGCCCGGCCCCGCGCATGACGAGGCGATGATGCGCGAACTGACCGACGCGCTGGTGGAGATCTGGGGACGGCTGGCGCTGCGCAAGGCCGCCTGACGCCGCGCTAGACGAGTCCGATCAACAGCGTCAGCGTGCCAAGGCCAAGCGAAAGCGGCAGCCGCAGATGCAGCCACCACTTCGGCGCAATGCCGGTTGCTTGCAGCCGCCAGTCAACCGCCAGCGCCGCGATCAACGTCAGCCCCAGCAGGATGAGCGAGGGTCCGGGCCAGGGATCGCCGACCGCCCATGGGATCGCGCTCGCCAGCGCAACCAGCGACGGGGCCACCGCCACCACCCACAGCCAGGCAGGGGGCGCCTCGGCCTTAGCCGCGAGCCCCCACCACAAGCCGCCAAGGAAGCTCAGGATCAGCGCGGCATAGGCATAGCCCATTGCAAGCGCGGAAAAGCGCAACTCTTCATTGTGTTCGAGCAGCACGAAAAGCACGGCGAGCTGGGGTAACAGCCCGGCCAAACCCAATGCCCGCGCCAGTGCCGGCGGCTTCACGCGGCGAGCCGCCCCGACCAGGCATAGCCGCGATATAGCGGGGAGAAGCTCGCCGTCAGCCCCTGTGCGCTCGCAATCGCATCGAGCGTCTTGGGCAGGGCTGCGCGCGGCGCCACATCGAATTGTGCGAGAAAGGCGAACAGCGCCGATCGGAAAGCGCGCGGCAACCCCTCCTGTTGCCCGAAATCGACGACATCGAGCCGACCTCCCGACGCCAGCTTGCTTGCGCCCTCACGCAGCGCGCCCTCCCAATCGGGGATCATCGATAACGTATAGCTCTGGAATATGCGATCGAAGCGGGCGACGCCGAACAGCTTTTCCGCATCGAATGCCGTCGCATCGCCCTGCGCAAGGGTAATCCGATCAGACAGACCAGCGCTTGCGACCTTCGCGCGCGCCGTCTCGAGCATTGCTTCCGAAATATCGATGCCGAAATAGCGTGCCTCGGGCCAAGCCTTTGCCGCGGTGATCAAATTGCGCCCGGTGCCGCAGCCGATCTCGAGCACGCTGCCCCCGGCAGGCGGGGCCAGATCGCGGATCAGTCGGTCACGGCCGAGCAGATAATATTTGCGGGTGAGATCGTAGAAATGGCGCTGCGTCTTGTAGATCGCGTCCATGTGCCCCGCATGGCTGTCGCTGGTCAGGCGATGTCCCCCGCGCCAGTGCCGAGCACGTAAAGATGCACGCCGCCATAGATTGAGGAACGATCGCGACGCGTGAAATCGAGCGATTCCTCGGCGTGGTACTCCCAGCGCGACAAGGTGTTGTCGGGGACGCGGCCGGGCAGGATCGTCTCGATGCCGGCGGTGCGGAACAGCACGCGCGCGGCGGGCTTTGCGGTGCGGGTGATTTCGGCCCACAAGTCGGTCAGGATCTCATCGGTCATCCAGTCCTGCGCATCGAGCAACACATAGCGATCGAGCGAGGCATCCGGCATCGAGCGCAGATATTCGATGAAATTGGCGTGGCGCACCTCGACCCTGTCGGCGCGCTCGACGATGTCGCGGTAGTTATCTTCCTGGAGATAGGGCGGGAGCGAGGCCGAGGGGCCATCGCCATAGCCGCGGCCAAAGGCCTGCCACGCGAAATAATTATCCTTCAGATCAAAATCGCAGGCGAGCTTTTCCAGCCGTTCGCGCAGCACCACCGCCATTTTGTTGTCTCCGGCAAGGGCCTCATATTGCGCCGGCGGAATGCCGAGCCCGAACAACGACGCAGGTTGATCGGTGAGCCAGCGGATGAAAGCCTTGTCGAATACCGGCGCAATCTCGCGATCGAAGATTTCGCGCTGTTCCTCGATCGAATTGGCGGCGAGCATCACCCGGGGGTTCACGCCGTTCAGCCGCGCGATCAGGTGGGCCACGCCGATGAAATTGCCCAGCAGCCCGCGCTTGTAGACGCCCTTGGCAAAGCCGCTGATCCGTCGCCTGCCGATGACGTCGCGTCCTTCCCAATAACGCCGCGTCGGCTCGTCGAGATGCGGGCGGACATGGCGTTTATACGCGGCGATGTTTTCCTTTGAATTGGCGCGCGCGAAAAAACGGTGAAACGCGGCATAATCGGGAAGTTCGCGCGCGGCGACCAGCTTTAGCTTGTTGAGCGCGATGTGCGCCGTGTTGAGGTCGACCGCGGTAATCGCGCGCGGGTTTGCCGTGAGATAGCTCAGCACGTTGCACCCGCCAGAGGCGATCTGGACGATGTGGCAATCAGGCGTTACCGCCAGCGCTTCGAGATCGACGGCCGGGTCTTCCCAGATCTGCGCATAGACAAGCCCGCGAAACGCAAAGGTGAAGGCGCGTTCGAGCAGGCCCTGCTTGCTCAGATGATCGTGGCGGTGGACCGCGCTGCGGACGGCGCGGTTGCGCGGGGCTTTCATCTGTTTTCGGTCTCCATGGCGCCGTTGCCAGAAAAAGGGGCAGGGACGCGCTAGGATAAAGCGATGACGTTTCGATGACCGTCAAGAGGCAATTCGGTGAAATGGGGCCTGCCGAAGGGGGACGACGGCAGGCCCCGGGCGCCTAATGGAGGGATTTGGCGCCGAACTCGCCTCCTCTGGGAGAAAGCATTGCAGATACGATCGGGCGGTGCGGATGGATGCACCGCCCGATCGTTTTTTTGTATTTACGGAAGCAGCACAGTGTTGATCACGTGGATGACGCCGTTCGACTGGTTGACGTCGGCAATCGTGATCTTGGCGGTGTCGCCCTTCGCATCGCTGACGGTATAGCCCATGCCGGCCTTGGCAAAGGTCAGCATGCCGCCCTGAACGGTGGTGTAGCTGGCCTTGCCGCCGCCGGCCTTAACCTTTGCGGCGATCTGCGCAGCGCTCACCTTGCCGGGCAGCACATGATAGGTCAGCACGGCAACCAGCTGGTCCTTGTTCTCAGGCTTCAGCAGCGTGTCGACGGTGCCGGCAGGCAGCTTGGCGAAAGCGGCGTTGGTTGGGGCAAAGACCGTGAACGGCCCGGCGCTCATCAGCGTATCAACGAGGCCAGCGGCCTTGACGGCGGCGACGAGCGTCGTGTGATCCTTCGAATTGACGGCGTTTTCGACGATGTTCTTCGACGGGTACATGGCGGCGCCACCGACCATCGGATTGGACTTGCCGGCGATCAACGGCGCACTGCCAAGCATCAGCGCAGCAGCGACGGTCAGGCGAAGTGGGGTAAGGCGAAGGGGGGATTTCATGAAAAGGCTCTCCTCTGAGGGCACTCCGGGGTGAGTGCAGCGCAGATACGAAGCGTCCGCCGTGGCGGATGCAGCAACCCGCGTTCAGATGAGCGATAATGCGCCCGCAGCGACGACCGGTCCGGTCGGTTTGCCCTCGGGCGCCCCGCCGATTGGTTCGATCGACACCGCCAGTGTCGAACCTGCCGCGAGCCGCATCCGGCCAGATGCGGCAACAATGCTGTGCGTGCCCGTCGCCGCCGCCAGCAATCCCAGCGAATGCGGCACGCCGTCCTTCGCGATCACCCACAATTCAGCGCTATGCCCTTTGTCGGCGAGTGCCGCCGCCGCGACGCGAAGGTCGCCCGATGCCGGATCATAAACCGCGGCGACCGGCGCGCCTGCCTTTACGGGCACGATCGCGGCGACCAGCACCGGGGTGCGCGCGGCGGCTATCACGGGGGCGGGCGCCTCGACTGGCCGCACCGCAAGCACGACGATCAGGCTTGCCGCGACCAGGCTCGATAGCCCGGCCACTGTCTGCCAAAGCCTGAGCCGCGGTGCTGCATCATTGGCAGCGGGCGGGCGCAAGGCTTGCTCGATGCGGGCCAGGCCATTGGCCGGGGGCGCGACCTCGGGCCAGCTTTCAAACAGGGTGCCGAAATGTGCACGCCAGCGCGTCACCGACGCCGCGAATGCAGGATCGGACAGCATCAGCCGCATCGCCGTCGCGCGCTCTGTCCCTTCGAGCAGGCCAAGCGCATATTCGGCAGCCATCGCCTCGCCGTCGGGCACGCCCTCCTCGGGACCGGTCGGGATCAGGTCGTCGCTCATTGCTCGACGCATTCCTTGAGCCGGATCAGCCCGCGGCGGACCCAGCTCTTCATCGTGCCGAGCGGCACCGATTGGCGCTCGGCCAACTCGGCATAGGTCGCGCCTTCAAAAAAGGCGGTGCGGATCGCCACGCGCTGACGGTCCTCGAGCGCGTCGATGCACAGATGCAGACGGGCGCTTTCCTCGTCCATGATCATCGTTTCGCTCACTAGCGGGGCGGCATCGGCGATCGGTGGGGCGTCTTCGATTGGCGTCATCCGGCGCGTGCCCTGTGCCCGGCGCCAGTCGATCGCGCGGTTGCGCGCAATGGTGGCGAGCCAGGTGATCGGGCTTGCGCGCCCGGGCTCATAGCCTGCGCTGCGCTTCCAGATGGTGACATACACTTCTTGCAAAACATCTTCCGCTGCCTGGCGTTCTCCGCAGATACGTAGACAGATGCCAAATAGTTTTGCCGATGTCAGCGAATAGAGTTCGGCAAGCGCGGCGCGGTCTTCTTCCCCGACTCGCACGAGCACATCGACGAGCCGGGCCCGGGCATTGATGGCGTCTGTCGGTGGCGCGTTCACGGTGCATGCCTAGCCGGGCCGTGCCGCCGCCACAATCGTTTTGACCACAGGCACTTCCGATATGGAGCGAATAGCCGGGACAATGCGAATTTGTCGATGCGCCTGGACGCGGACCGCCAGATCGGGTGTGGCGTTCGGCGGCCGCTTTGATTAGAAGCCGGCGACTGGTTTTCCCCTCCCCATTGGAGTCCGCGCCGCCAATGCGAATCGCCATCGCGTCCGATCATGCCGCCTTCGCCCTCAAGCAAGCCCTGCTGCCCTGGCTTGCCGAACAGGGCCATGACGTGAGCGATCTCGGCACGCACGGGATCGAAAGCGTGGATTATCCCGATTACGGCTGCAAACTTGCCGCCGCCCTTGCGGATGGATCGTCGGAGCGCGGCATCGCGCTGTGTGGTTCCGGGATCGGCATCGCGATCGCCGCCAATCGCAACCCTGCCTGCCGCTGTGCGCAGGTCAGCGAGCCGCTGTCTGCCGCGCTTGCCCGCCGCCATAATAATGCCAACGCGATCGCGCTCGGTGCGCGGTTGATCGGCGAGGAAATGGCGCGCGCCTGCATCACCGCCTTTCTCGATACCGAATTCGAGGGTGGCCGCCACCAGCACCGCGTGGACAAGCTGTCCGCCCCCGCAACCGAAAGGATTTCCGCATGAGCACCCAGCCACAAACGCTCACGGACGTTCAGCCCGATGGCTTTTTCACGCGTGGCCTGGCGGAGGCCGATTCGGCGATCTTTGCCGGCGTCCGCCACGAACTCACGCGTGAGCAAACGCAGATCGAGCTGATCGCCAGCGAGAATATCGTCTCCAAGGCGGTGCTTGAGGCGCAGGGCTCTGTGTTCACCAACAAATATGCCGAGGGTTATCCCGGCAAGCGCTATTACCAGGGCTGCCATCCTTCAGATGAGGTGGAAACGCTGGCGATCGAGCGCGCCAAGCAATTGTTCGGGTGCGCCTATGCCAATGTCCAGCCGCATTCGGGTGCGCAGGCCAACGGCGCGGTGATGCTCGCGCTGGTCAAACCGGGCGAGACGATCATGGGATTGAGCCTCGATGCCGGCGGCCACCTGACCCACGGCGCGAAGGCCGCGATGTCGGGCAAATGGTTCAACGCGGTGTCGTACGGCGTCGATCCCGACACCCATCTCATCAACTATGACGACGTCGCAGCACTGGCGCGGGAGCACCGCCCACGTCTGCTCATCGCCGGCGGCTCGGCCTATCCGCGCCAGATCGATTTTGCGAAATTCCGCGCGATCGCCGATGAAGTGGGCGCCTATTTCCTCGTCGACATGGCCCATTTTGCAGGACTCGTCGCGGCGGGCGCGCATCCATCCCCGCTGCCGCACGCGCATGTCGTGACGACGACCACGCACAAGACGCTGCGGGGGCCGCGCGGCGGCATGATTCTCTCGAATGACGAGGCGATCGGCAAAAAGCTCAATTCGGCGGTGTTTCCCGGGCTTCAGGGCGGGCCGCTGATGCATGTGATCGCCGCCAAGGCGGTCGCATTCGGCGAGGCGCTCGAGCCTGGCTATAAAAGCTACATCGCCGCCGTCGTCGAGAATGCGAAAGTGCTGGCGGCGACGCTGAAAGAGCGCGGCTGCAATCTGGTCGCAGGCGGCACCGACACGCATCTGGCGCTTGTCGATCTCACGCCGCTCGGGGTGACGGGCCGGGACGCCGATGAGGCGCTGGAGCGCGCCGGCATTACCTGCAACAAGAACGGCATCCCCAACGATCCGTTGCCGCCGACCAAGACGAGCGGCATCCGCGTCGGATCACCCGCCGGCACCACGCGCGGCTTTGGCCCCGCGGAATTCCGCGAGATCGGCCATATGGTCGCCGACGTGCTCGACGGTCTTGCCAAGAATGGCGAACAGGGCGACGCGCAGGTCGAGGCGCATGTGCGTGAACGGGTGCTGGCGTTGTGCGCGCGCTTCCCGATCTATCCCGAGGGCATCTGAACTTGCGTTGCCCGTTTTGCGGCCATGAAGACAGTCAGGTAAAGGACAGCCGGTCGACCGAGGATGGCGCCGCGATCCGCCGCCGCCGCCAGTGCGAGGGGTGCGCGGCGCGCTTCACCACCTTCGAGCGTATTCAGCTGCGCGAGCTGACGGTGCTGAAAAGCGAGGAGCGCCGCGAACCGTTCGAGCGCGAAAAGCTGATGCGGTCGGTATCGATCGCGTGTCGCAAACGACCGATCGACGGCGTGCGGATCGAAAAGCTGGTCACCAGCATCCAGCGCCAGCTGGAAACGCTGGGCGACACCGAAATCGCATCGAAGCGGATCGGCGAACTGGTCATGGACGGGCTGAAGGAGCTCGACTCGGTCGCCTATATCCGCTTTGCCAGCGTCTATAAGGATTTCCGCGAAGCGCGCGATTTCGAGGAATTTGCCGGCAATGTGAGCGAAGTCGGCCATGTCGGCGAGGCGGGGCGAGAGTGAGCGCAACAGTCGCGCCGCCGCCCGTCATCGTCCTCGTCCGCCCGCAACTCGGGGAAAATATCGGCAAGGCGGCGCGTGCGATGCTCAATTTCGGGCTGGTCGAGCTGCGGCTGGTGTCCCCGCGCGACGGGTGGCCCAATCCATCAGCGGGTCCGGCGGCATCGGGCGCCGATATCGTGCTGGAGCGCGCGGCGGTGTTCGAAAGCGTCGCCGCCGCCGTCGCCGATTGCGGGCAGGTCTATGCAACCACGGTGCGCAAGCGCGGCGTGACCAAGCCCGTTGTTACGCCCGAACGCGCGGCGCGCGACATCCACGCAGCACCCACCCGCGCCGCCATCCTGTTCGGGCCCGAGCGCGCCGGGCTAGAGACTGACGATGTGGCGCTTGCCCGCACCATCATCACCGTGCCGATCAACCCCGAATTCGGCTCGCTCAACCTGGCGCAGGCGGTGATCCTTGTGGCGTATGAATGGTCCAAAGGGCTGTCGCTCGCCAGCCCGCCCGAAACCGAAATGCCGCCGCCCGCGCGGCAGGACGAGCTTGAGGGGATGCTGGAGCAACTCGACACGATGCTCGAGGATGCCGGCTATTTCTTCCCGCCCGACCGAACCACCGTCACCAAGCGCACGATCCGCACGCTGCTGACCAAGCCCGGCTGGTCGAGCCAGGAAGTGCGGACGATGCGCGGCATCCTGTCGACGATCGATCGGCCAAGGCCAAGCCGGGGCGGCTGATGCGCGGCGCTTCCGGCGATGGCCCCGCGTCAACTTGACTCCTTTGGCGCGCACCGCTACCCGCCCGCCTTCGCAAATGGCCCCGCACCCCGGTGAAGCGGTGGCCCTGTTCGATCCGCCAAAAGATCAACGCAGAGCGATGACCGGGATATCGCTTGCCCATCGGGCAGGCGGTCGTTGTTGGCAATTGCAAAGGAATACACGATGTCGAAGCGTCAAAGCGCCAAGTACAAGCTCGATCGCCGGATGGGCGAGAATATCTGGGGTCGCCCCAAATCGCCCGTCAACAAGCGCGAATATGGCCCCGGCCAGCACGGCCAGCGCCGCAAAGGCAAGGTTTCCGATTTCGGTCTTCAGCTGCGCGCCAAGCAGAAGCTGAAGGGCTATTATGGCGATGTGACCGAAAAGCAGTTCCGTGCCTGCTATCACGAAGCCAGCCGGATGAAGGGCGATACCAGCCAGAACCTGATCGGCCTGCTCGAGCAGCGGCTCGACATCATCGTCTATCGCGCGAAGTTCGCGCCGACGGTGTTCGCCGCGCGCCAGCTCGTCAGCCACGGCCACATCAAGGTCAACGGCGTGAAGTGCAATGTTGCCTCGCGCCGGGTGTTCCCGGGTGACGAGATCATGCTTGGCACCAAGGCGCAGGAAATGGCGCTGGTGATGGAAGCGCAGAGCCTGGCCGAGCGCGACATCCCCGAATATGTCGCCCCCGATGGTGCGGCAAAGATCACCTTCACTCGCGTGCCGACACTCGATGAAGTGCCCTATCCGGTGAAGATGGAGCCCAATCTGGTCGTGGAATTCTATTCGCGCTGATTCGCGCTGAAGCGTCGATTTAGCGCCGCTAAATCCCGCAACCCCTCAGCGCGAACGGCCGGCGGGGCAACGGCCCCGACCGACGACGCGGGCTTGGCCCGCGACGATGCCAACGCAAACAACGGGGCGGCTCTTCGGGGCCGCCCCTTTCGTTTACGGAGTGCTCAACCCCAGCGATTGGCGCAGGAACGCATCCGATTTCCCGAGCATCTGTGCGCGCGCGGCGCTGTCGATCAGCGAATGGGTCAGGTCCTTATATTCGACAAGCTCGACCTTTTTCCCAGCCCCGCGCAGTCGGCTCGCCATCGTCCTCGATTGCTCGATCTGGACGTGCTGGTCCTTGTCGCCGTGGAACATCAGCACCGGCGCGGCAATCCTGCCGGCATTTTGCGCCGGCGATCCTTCGCGGACGTGCGGGCCCTGACCGATAAAGTCGCTGACCGCAGCGCCGTTGGTGAAGCGGCTCGCTTCGGTACGCAGCTGTTCGAGGTCGGTCACCGGCGCGATCGCGATGATCGCTTTGAACAAAGTCGGGTCGAGCACCGCTGACTGCAGCGCGGCATAGCCGCCATAGGACCAGCCGACGATCGCCAGCTTGCCGGGTGCGGCAATCCCTTGGCTGCTCAGCCAATGCCCGCCATCATTGACGTCGCCAATCGCCGTGCGCCAGGATTTGAAGCCGTTTTCCTTGAACCAGCCCTCGCCGTAACCGGTCGATCCGCGAAAATTGAGCTGGAGGACGGCATAGCCGCGGTTGGCGAAAAATTGCGCCATCCAGTCGAATCCCCATTCGTCGCGGTCCCCCGGGCCGCCATGCGGCATCACGATCGCGGGCAGGTTCTTGCCGTTGCTGCCCGGCGGCAGCGTCAGATATCCCGGAATCTTCGTGCCGTCGGCGGCGGGAAAGGTGACCGCCGTCACCTTGGCGAGCGTCGTTTGGGCAAGTTCGGCGCGCGCCGGCATCACTTCGCCCAATTTCTTGGTCGTTTTGTCGAACAGATAAAAATGCCCGGGATCGACATCGCTCCCCGCCCACAGCAGCAACTGCTTTTCATCGGCGCTAGCGTCGATGAAATAGACGAGCGGCAAGCCGGGCAGCGCACGAGAAAGCCCCTGTCCGAGCTTTTTGAGTTCGGGATCGAAGAACACATTTTGCCGCCGATCGGTGGCGAAGCTGACGCCCACGACGCGCCTTTCACGGCCAATCCGCACGAGCCCGTCAACGTCGACGTCGGGACGCGCATAGACAAGTTCATGCGCCAGCGTTCCGTCGAGCGAGACCCGGTAGAGCGCCAAACGGCCCCCCGACGCCTCGAAGCCATAAGCGACGTTCAGCGTGCGATCGACGGCATAGGGGTTGAAGCCGATCGTCTTGCCGCCGACGGTTTGCAACGTGCCGAACGGCAGCAAGGTCGATTCGCCACTTTTGCGATAAAAATAACTGATCCGGTTCGAATCATAGCCGGTGCCGGTCTTGGGGTTATAGCCCACCAGCCTGATCACGCCGTGGCCATCGCTGTAGAATTCGGCAGCATCGCCGCGTGGCTTTTCGACGATGCCGCGCTGCAGCGTCATCGTGTCGACGCGCTCGACGCCAAGCCCCTCGCGCTGGTTGGATAAAAGCGTGCCGGCGGTATCCTCCGGCACGAATGCCCGGGTCATCAAGATGGTGTTGCCGTTCTTGTCGCCGTCACCAAGCCAGTCGATCACCCCGCCACCGTTGCCAGCGACATAGGTTGCGCGCAGATTGGTCCGGGCGCTGATCATCTTGAGGTTCTTGCCGTCGGCATCGAGCGCAACCATCCGGATGAAGCCGCGATTGTCCGAACCGTCGTTGAGCACGAAGTAAATCTGGCAGACGAGCCGCACATTGGTCGACCAATGACACTCGCTTAGCTTATCGGGGTTGCCCGATGATGAAAGGATCGACGTCGGCACGCCGTTATCGACGCTGGCGACAAACAGCCGGGCGCCGCGCGGTCCGGCCGGCTGGATGAACGCAACCCGCTTGCCGTCGGGCGACAGGCTGATCTGCTGGATGGTTTCGCGCGCGCCAAACTTGGCGGCGGCTTCGGCCGCTGTATCGGCAGCGGCGCTGGCCGGTGCGGCGAGCAATGCCAGCCCCGCGCAGATCATTGCTGGTTTTGTCATGAGGTACGCGTGCTCCCAATCTGCCCGATTCGTCTGCTTCGGGATTGCCCCGCCGCTTTGCCAACAACCACGTTACGTTGCCATAGGTTGCACCCATCCGGACCCGCTGCCAGAAGCCACATCATTATGAGTCCACGAGCAAAGATGCGTGCCGCCGATTCCATGCTGCCATCGGCCCAACAAGCCACGGCGCACGCTTTCTTAAGCTGCGCGAGCCAGGCTTGCCGGGCAATGTCGATCACCAGATGGAAGATTAGGGCATGACAGGGCTGATCCAGCCGGCGGAATGGGCGCGGCACAAGGCGGTGTGGATCGGCTTTCCGAGCCATCCCGAGCTGTGGATGGAGGACATCGAACCCGCGCGCCGTGAAGTGGCGGCCTTTGCCGCTGCCGTCGATGCAGGTGGCGCGGGCGAGAAGGTGATTCTGGTGACGGCAGACGCAGAGGCTGCCGCCGCCGCCGTCCGGCTGGCCCCCTTTGCCGAGATCGTTGTCCAGCCGTTCGGCGATATCTGGCTGCGCGATACCGCCGCGATCATGGTTTCCGCGCACGACGCGCGCGATTTCGGCTTCAATGGCTGGGGCGGCAAATATGATCTGCCGGGGGATGAGGATATCGGCATCCGCTTGGCGCGCGAGCGGCACATCGCGGTGCAGGTGTGCGACTGGGTGCTGGAAGGCGGCGCGATCGACGGCGATGGCACGGGCCGGGTGGTGACGACCGAGCAATGCCTGCTCAACCGCAACCGTAACCCGACCTTGTCGCGTGCCGATATCGTCCAGCGGCTGCATGATGATCTTGGTTTTGACGATGTGATCTGGCTCGGCGACGGGCTGCTCAACGATCACACCGACGGGCATGTCGACAATCTTGCGCGGTTCGTGGGCGTGGGGCGGCTGGCGATCCCCGAGGCGAGCGACAATGATCCCAACTGGCGCGTCTATCAGCTTGCTGCCGAACACGCGGGGCATGCCGGGGTAGAGGTGGTGCGGGTGCCGTCGCCGGGGCGGATCATGCACGGCGAGGATATCGTCCCGGCCAGCTACATGAATTTTTATATCGGCAACGCGACCGTCGTCGTGCCGCAATATGGCGCGGAAAATGATGCGGCGGCGGTCGAGGCGTTTGCCGCGCTGTTTCCCGGGCGCAAGGTCGTCGGCCTCCGCGCCGATCATATCTTGACGGGCGGCGGCAGTTTCCACTGCATCAGCCAGCAGATCCCGGGATGACAGCCTTCGCGGTTCGCGCCTTGCTTTCAGGCTTGCTGATCGCGCTGGCATCGACGATCGCACGGCGGCAGCCCGCGCTCGCCGCGCTGATCGTGTCGCTGCCGCTCGTGTCGGTGCTCAGCATGGTTTGGCTGTGGCGCGATTCGCCCGATCCGGAGGGGATGGCGCGTTATGTCGGCAATACCTTCTGGTATTTCCTGCCGTCGATGCCGATGTTCCTGCTGATCCCGGCGTTGCTGCGCCGGGGCGTGGATTTCTGGCCAAGTCTCGCGATCGGTTGCGTGGTGACGGTCCTGCTGTATCTCGCCACCGTCTGGATCGCCGGGCGCTTCGGGCTTGTCCTCTAAAGGATCGCGCATGACCGAGATCACCGTTGCCGCCCTCCAGCTCGGGTTTGGGGCCGATATTGACGCGAATATCGCCAATGTGTCGTCGCTCGTGCGCGAGGCGGCCGCGCGGGGTGCGCAGGTGATTTTGCCGCCCGAACTGTTCGAGGGCGAATATTTCTGCCGGGTCGAGGATGAGGGATTGTTCGCCACGGCCAAGCCCGTGACCGAGCACAAGGCGGTGCTGGCGATGCAGGCGCTTGCCGCCGAACTCGGCGTCGCCATCCCGACGAGTTTTTTCGAGGCGGATGGCCCCCACCACTATAATTCGCTGGCGATGATCGGTGCCGATGGCGCGGTGCAGGGGGTCTATCGCAAGAGCCACATTCCCGACGGGCCGGGTTATGAGGAGAAATTCTATTTCCGCCCCGGCAACACCGGCTTCAAGGTCTGGCCCGGAGCTGAGACCATCCTTGGCGTCGGCATCTGCTGGGACCAATGGTATCCCGAAACCGCGCGCGCGATGATGCTGATGGGGGCGCAGATATTGTTCTACCCGACCGCGATCGGCAGTGAGCCGCATGACGAGGGGCTCGACACTGCCCGGCTGTGGCGGCGCGCGATGGTGGGGCATGCGGTGTCGAATGTCGTGCCCGTGGTAGCCGCCAACCGGATCGGGACGGAGCCCAAGGGAGCAGCGGGGGGCCAGACCTTTTATGGCACCAGCTTCATCACTGACGAACGCGGCGATATCCTCGCCGAGCTTGGTCGTGAGGAAGAGGGCGTGATCACCGCGACGCTCGATCTTGAGCGGGTAAAGCGCCACCGCGCGGCCTTCGGCTTCTTCCGTGATCGCCGTCCCGAACTCTACGGGCGGCTTGTGCAGGATATCTAGCACGATATTTCGCAAATCGGGCACCGATCGGCGCAACTTATCGAAGCCCGATGCCGTCCGGCATGGTAGCGTAGCGATGATGTCTCAGCGTCCCGCAACGTCCATCACGCAGTTTTGCGGTGCCGGTACCGGCGAATGGCAGGTCACGTCGATCTGCGAAATTCGGGGAGAGGGACTGCCGACCGCGCCGTTCCTGTCGATCAAGGGTGACGGCGACGGCGAGGGTGGCGCCTGGCAGCTGCGCGGTTCGGGAAGCAGCCTGCGCTATACGACGGCGATGGAGCGTGGCCAGTTGCAGGCAAAGCAGGAAGGGCTTGGGCGACCCGGCTCGACGCGGGCGGCTTTGCTGCCAATTCGCAAATCGGCGGAATGGTGGGCGATGGCGCAGGACGAGCGCCGTGCGGTGTATGAACGCGGCGGACACTTGCCGATCGGGCTCGATTATCTGCCCGGCGTCGCGCGCAAACTCTATCATTCGCGCGATCTGGGCGAGCCGTTCGATTTCCTGACCTGGTTCGAATTCGCGCCCGATCAGGAGGCGGCGTTCGATCATATGCTTGAGCGGCTGCGTGCCTGCGCCGAATGGGATTATGTCGACCGCGAGATCGATATCCGCGCGACGCGGGTTTAGCTTTCCTCCCGTATCTCGATTGCGCGCGCGAACACCGCTTCGAACATGGCGCGCGTCAGCCGGCCGGTGTTCTGGTTGTAGCGCGAGCAATGATAGCTATCGATCAGGATGCGGCCATCGGGCATCCGGTGTTCGGCGAGGTGGCCGAACTTGGCTTTGGGCAACCGACCGCCAAGCACCTTCACCGCCGATTGATGCGCGATCTGGCCGAGCGCCACAAAGATGCGCGCGTTCGGCAATTCGGCGACCTGCCCCGCCAGGAACGGGCGGCATTGGTGAATTTCGGCAGGTGTCGGCTTGTTGGCGGGGGGCAGGCATTTGACCGCGTTGATGATCATCGCCCCATCGAGGCTGAGGGTGTCATCGGCGCGGCTTTCGTAAACGCCGGTTGCGAGCCCGAATTTCAGTAGCGTTTCAAACAACAGCTCGCCCGCGAAATCGCCGGTAAAGGGCCGTCCGGTGCGGTTGGCGCCGTGCTTGCCGGGCGCAAGGCCGATGATGCCGAGCCACGCGCCCGGATCGCCGAATGCGTTGACCGGCGCGTTCCACCAATCGGGGAATTCCCTGCGTAATTCCTCGCGAAAGCCGACGAGGCGGGGGCAGAGCGGGCAATCATGCGGCGGCTCGCTGGCGGGGATCGGGCTTGGCGCGAACATGACCGGTCGTTAGGCGGTGCGGATGATGCTGCCAACCCGTCGCGCGGTTCACCGTTACGCGATCGCGCTCGGATCGAACCGTCGCGGGCGGCATGGTGCGCCTGGCCGAGAGCTTGCAGCCGCGCTGGCGGCGATCGGCGGCGTCGCCGCAGCCTCGCCGATCGTCACGACCGCGCCGATAGGCCCGTCGACCCGGCGGTTCGCGAATATGGTCGCGATCATCGCCAGCGCCGAAAGCCCGCCGGCGCTGCTTGCGCGCCTGCACCGGATCGAGCGCGATTTCGGGCGGCGGCGGGGGCGGCGATGGGGCGCCCGCGTCATCGATCTCGATCTCATATTGTGGTCCGGCGGGATGTGGGCAGACCGGCGGCTGACGATCCCGCACCTCGAATTCCGTCACCGTGATTTCGTGCTGGGGCCGCTCGCCCTGGTCGCCTCCGACTGGCGGGACCCGGTGACGGGCCTGCGTGTTCGGCACTTGCGGCACCGTCTGCGGGGGGATCGGGGCGGTTGACCGGGCGGCCAAGCGCTCCTAACGGCACAGCCACGCGATTGTCCGCCGCCGGTGCGGGCCCGTAGCTCAGTTGGTAGAGCAACGGACTTTTAATCTGTAGGTCTCGGGTTCAAATCCCGACGGGCCCACCAGCCGGATCATCGCATGCCCGACACCCAACCCGAAACGCCGATCGAAGAAATCCGCCACCCGCCCTGGCTGTTCCTGGCGGCCGGCGCGCTGGCGCTTGCCATGCTGATCGTTGCGATCCTCGGCGCGACGATCGCGCGGGGGCATCAATTCGCCTTTGACAGGGCGATCATGCTGGCCATGCGAGAGCCCGAGAATATGCGCGTGCCCGAGGGGCCGGTCTGGCTGAAACAGGTGATGATCGACGTTACCGCGCTTGGCGGCGAGACGGTGCTGTCGATCGTCGTGATCGTCACCGCCGGTTTCCTCGCCCTGCAGCGCCACTGGCTGACCTTCTGGCTCGTCCTTGGCGGCACGATCAGCGGTTCGTGGGCGGTCGCGCTGATCAAGAACAGCGTGGCGAGGCCGCGCCCCGCGCTGATCGACCATATCGTCCAGGTCTGGTCGGCAAGCTTCCCGAGCGGGCACGCCGCCAACAGCGCGATCATCTACCTGACGGTGGCACTGTTGCTGATGCAGATCGTCGAAAGCCGCAGCAGCCGCTGGTATCTGATCACCGTCGCCGTCCTCCTCGTCACTGCGATCGGGGTCAGCCGCGTCTACCTCGGCGTGCATTGGCCGAGCGACGTGCTTGCCGGGTGGAGCTTTGGCACGCTTTGGGCGCTCGGCTGGTGGTCGCTTGGCGGCTGGCTCAGGCTCCGCAGATTGAGCCTCAGGCGCGGCTGAGGAGCGCCTGCGCAGCCTTGAGGTGCGGCGCGTCGATCATCCGGCCGTCGAGGCTGAGTGCGCCGGCATCGGGGTTGGCGGCGAATAGATCGACGATCCGGCGGGCATGCGCCAGTTCCTCTGCGCTCGGTGAAAAGGCGGCGTTGATCACTGGCACCTGCGGGGGGTGGATGGCCATCATGCCGGTGAAGCCGTCGCGTCGCCCGCGCGCCGCATAGGCGGCAAGCCCTTCGAGATCGCGAAAATCGGGATAGACGGTTTCGATCGCCGGCACGCCCGCTGCGTGCGCGCCGAACAGCGTGAGCGCGCGCGCGAGTTGATAGGGCGCTGTGTAATCGCCATCCGCGTCGCGGCTCGCCGTGGCGCCGATCGCGGCGGGCAAATCCTCCGCGCCCCAGGTCAGGCCGCACAGCCGATCGGTCACCCCGCCATAGCTGCCGAGCGAAAAGATCGCCGCGGGGGTTTCGGTCGCGATCGGCAGGATGCGGATGTCGCCACTCAATCGGGCATCGAGCGCGGTGAGCGACGCAGCGCCTTCCGCCTTGGGCAGGACGATCCCATCGGGCCGGGCTGGCAGGATGGCGACGAGATCATCCTCGATCAGCCCCGAATCGAGCGGATTGACGCGCACGAACATCAGGCATCGGCGTTCCTCGCCCAGGAACGCCGCAATCGCCGCGCGCGCGGCAGCCTTCGCCGAAAGCGCGACGGCATCCTCAAGATCAAGGATCAGCGCATCGGCGCCAGCCCGCGCCGCCTTCGCCATCCGATCGGGCCGGTCTCCGGGCACAAACAAAAGCGAGCGCAGGCGGGTCATCGTTGTCCAGTTCAAAGTGCCGGGCGCGGCGAAGCGTTGGCTAGCATGGCCAAAGCGTTGCAGGAAGGCGATGAAAGCGTTTGATACTTTATACCATCACCTATATTGCAGTGCATCACGAAGCGTTGTGGGGAATGATATGCGATCGATGATGCTGGCGGGCGTGGCGGCGGGCGCTTTGTGGGCAGGCAGCGCGGCGGCGCAATCGGCCGCTGCGGTGGCGGACAGCGATGCTCAGGCGAAATCGACCAAGGCCGAGGATCGCAGCAATGACATCATCGTCAGCGCGCCGATTTCACAGCGCGAGGCCGATGTTCTGTCGGGCACGTCGGTCGTCAGCGGGCAGGAACTGACCCGTTCGCTCCAGCCGACGATCGGCGAGACGCTGGCGCATCAGCCCGGGGTATCGGCAACCTCGTTCGGCCCAAACGCATCGCGGCCCATCCTGCGCGGCTTTCAGGGCGACCGGATTCGCGTGCTGACCGACGGCATCGGGTCGATCGACGTATCGAATACATCGGTCGATCACGCGGTGATCATCGATCCGCTGCTGTCCGAACGGATCGAGGTGCTGCGCGGCCCGGCGGCGTTGCTTTATGGCTCGTCGGCGGTAGGCGGCGTCGTCAACGTGATCGACAAGCGCATCCCGCGATCGGTGCCGGGCGACGGCTATCGGCTCGATACGATCGCCACCTATGGCTCGGCGGCGAACGAGCGGACGCTGGGGCTTGCAGCGGATGCGAAGGTTTCCGACAAGATCGTCCTCCACACCGATGGATCGTATCTCAAGACCGACAATCTGCGCATCGGTGGCTTTGCGTTGACACCGGAGCGGCGGGCCGAAGCGATCGCGTCGGCGCGTCTTCCCCAGACGCCGGCACCCGGCGAAGACCCGATCGATTTTGCGGGCAATGCCGCGATCCGTGGCACGCTGCCCAACAGCGCCAGCGAAACCTGGACGGCGGGCGTGGGCGCGGCGCTGATCACCGACGGCGGCAATCTCGGCGTGTCCTACAGCCATTATGACAGCCTTTACGGGGTGCCGATCCGCTATGCGACGCTGCCCGGCCAGGGGCAGGAATCGCCGCGCATCGACATCGTGCAGAACCGCATCGATATCCGCAGCGAGGTGGAAACGGGCGGTGCGCTGCTCAGCCAGATCCGCTTTCGCGCCGGCGCTGCCGATTACCGGCAGTTCGAGCTGGAGCCCAGCGGGGCGATTGCGACGACGTTTCTCAACAAGGGTTTCGAGGGACGGCTGGAGCTCGTGCAGGCAAAACACGGCGCCTGGATCGGTGCTTCGGGCGTCCAGTTTTCGAACCGTGAGTTCAACGTGATCGGCGCGGAGGCTTTTTTGCCGCGCAATTCGACCGCGCAGACCGGCATCTTCACCCAACAGCAGCTCGATCTTGGTCGCTTCAAGGCGGAAGCGGGCGTTCGCTATGAATTCACCGATCTCGCGTCTCGCGCATTGCCGACCGATGGCCGCTTTTTCGGTGGCAAGCGCCGGTTCGAGGCGATTTCCGGGGCGCTCGGCGCCTCCTATGCGCTCAGCGACGCGGTTCGCATCGGCGTCAACCTCTCGCATACCGAGCGTGCGCCATCGGCGGAGGAACTGTTCGCCAACGGGCCGCATGCCGGCACCCAGGCCTATGAGTTGGGCAATCCGGACTTCCGGGTCGAAAAGAGCAACGGCATCGAGGGCACCGTCCATGTCCACGGCGATGGCTACAGCCTCGATGCGTCCGCTTATTACAACAGCTTCTCGAATTACATTTCGGACAATCAGGTAGCACAATCGGTGTGCGAGGCTGCCGCCGCGCCGAGTGGACGAACGGTCGATCTGCCGTGTTTCCAGTCGGTGCAGGTCAACGCCGTCTATTACGGCTTCGAGGCGGACGGATCGCTGAAAGTGGCGCAGCTTGGTGCCTATTCGGTCAATATCGACGCGCTTGGCGATTACGTCAACGCAACGCTCACAGGGTCGGGACCGGTGCCGCGTATTCCGGCGGGGCGCGTGCTTGGCGGTGTGGAGGCGCAATCCGATCTGCTGAGCGCGCGGATCGAGGCCGAGCATGTTTTCGAGCAGAGGCGCGTTACGGCCTTTGAAACGCCGACGCGCGATTATACGCTCGTCAACGCGTCCTTCTCGATCAGCCCGTTCGACAACAAGAAAACGACACTCACGCTCAGCGCGAACAATCTGTTCGATGTCGATGCGCGGCGGCATGCAAGCTTTCTGAAGGACTTTGCGCCGCTTGCTGGACGCGACATCCGCATCACCGCGCGGTTTGGGCTGTAGTCGAGGATTTTTGGTTCGCGCGGAGGCGCGGAGGGCGCGGAGGGGTTGCGCGAGGACCAAGCGAACGGAAGACAGCTGATGTCGTGACCTTTGCGGTCGGAGGAAGATGAGTGCTGCCGCTACTGTCTTCTCCGCATCGTCTGCGCCTCCGCGTGAACCAAAAACCTTCTACCCCTGCCGCTCCGTCAATGTCCGTTCCCAGGCGAGCGCGTGCGCGACGATCATGTCCAGATCGTCGAGTGCGGGGCGCCACGGGATTGTCGCCACTATCCGGCTGTTGTCGGCGACCAGCGCATCGGGATCGCCCGCGCGGCGGCCCCCGTACCGCCGCTCGATCGTCTTGTTCGTCACGCGGTCGACGGCGTCGAGCACGTCGTTGACTGAATAACCCCGGCCATAGCCTGCATTCATGATGTGGCTCGTGCGCGGGCCGGCGATCAGCAGGTCGAGCGCATGCACGTGTGCTGCGGCAAGATCGCTGACGTGGATGTAATCGCGCACGCCGGTGCCGTCGGGCGTCGCGAAATCAGTGCCGAAGATATCGACATGCCCGCGCTTGCCGGTCGCTGCCTCGACCGCGACCTTGATGAGGTGGGTCGCGCCCGCCGTCGACTGCCCTGTCCGGCCTTGCGGGTCGGCGCCTGCCACGTTGAAATAGCGCAGCGCGCAAAAATTCATCGGGTGCGCAGCGGCAACATCGGTCAGCATCGCCTCGGTCATCAGCTTCGACATGCCGTAAGGGTTGATCGGGCGGGTCGGGCTGTCCTCGCGCACGGGCACGATTTCGGGAATGCCGTAGGTCGCAGCCGTCGAGGAGAAGATGAAATGCGGCACCCCGCAGGCGACCGCGCTTTCAATGAGCGCGCGGCTTGCGACGGTATTGTTGCGATAATATTTGAGCGGGTCGCTGACCGATTCGGGGACGACGACCGAGCCGGCGAAGTGCATCACCGCGCACACATCATGATCGCGCATGGCCGCGCGGACGACCGCACCGTCCTCGATATTCGCCTCGATCAGGGTTGCGCGGCCATCGACCGCCCAGGCGAACCCGGTCACCAGATTGTCGATGACGACGACCGGCCAGCCGGCATCGAGCAAGGCGAGCACGGCATGGCTGCCGATATAGCCCGCGCCGCCTGTGACCAGAACCGAACCCTTTTGCATCGCCGCCGCTCCTGATTTGCCCGCTTTGCCCTAGCAACCCCGATTGTCTCACGCGAGCCCGTGCCTATCTATTACCCAACAGATTAAGGAGCCAATGATGACGACCGAGATCGCGACCTTTGCCGGCGGCTGTTTCTGGTGCACCGAGGCGGTGTTCAACGATGTGATCGGCGTAGAAAAGGTCGAAAGCGGCTATATCGGCGGGTCGGTGCCCAATCCCACTTATCGCCAGGTGTGCGGCGGCGATACCGGCCATGCCGAGGCGATCCGGATCACCTTCGACAGCGACCAGCTGAGCTATGGCGATCTGCTCGACATGTTTTTCGCAACACATGATCCAACGACCCTCAATCGCCAGGGCAATGATGTCGGCACGCAATACCGCTCGGCGATCTTCCCGCATTCGGACGAGCAGCGCGCCGAAGCCGTCGCGGCGATGAGGCGTGCCGCCGCCGATTGGCCGGCGCCCATCGTGACGACGATCGAACCGCTAAGCCAATGGTATGTGGCGGAGGATTATCACCAGGAATATTGGGGCGGCGATGGCCAGCGTAACCCCTATTGCCTCGCGATCATCCCGCCCAAGCTCAACAAGCTGCGCAAGAGCTTTGCGGCGCGCTCGAAATCGGCTCAGGCGGTCGGCTAAATCGCTTCGCCCTCGATCGGTGGCTTGATCGCCGCGTCTGCGCCCAGCGCCTTGTAGGCCAGGCCGCCGATCACCGCGCCCGCAATCGGGGCGAGCCAGAACAGCCAGAGCTGCTGGAGCGCCCAGCCACCGACCAGCAATGCCGGCCCGGTCGATCGCGCCGGGTTGACCGAAGTATTGGTCACCGGGATCGAGATGAGGTGGATCAGCGTGAGCGCGAGCCCGATGGCGATCGGCGCAAAACCGGCGGGCGCGCGGGTGTCGGTCGATCCCATGATCACCAGCAGGAAGAAGCACGTCATCACGACTTCGGTGACGATCGCGGCGATCATCGAATAACCGCCCGGCGAATGCGCGTCGAAGCCGTTGGCGGCAAATCCGCTCGCCACCAGATCAAAGCCGGGCTTTCCGCCGGCGATGACCGCGAGCACAAGCGACGCCGCAATCGCGCCAAATACCTGTGCTGCGATATAGAGCGGCATGTCCTTGGCGGGAAAGCGGCCGCCCGCCCACAGCCCGATCGTGACCGCAGGGTTGAGATGGCAGCCCGAAATATGCCCGATCGAATAGGCCATCGTCAGCACCGTCAGGCCAAAGGCGAGCGATACGCCAGCCAGCCCGATCCCCACTTGCGGGAAAGCCGCGGCGAGCACCGCGCTGCCACAGCCGCCGAGCACGAGCCAGAAAGTGCCGAGAAATTCCGCCAACCCGCGCTGCGTATTGCTCATCGCTTGTCCCCCAGAAACCACCCGGATGAGGCATAGCTTGTTCCGGTGCCGTTCGGAAGTCAGTGCGCGGCGCGGCGCAGGCGATCGTTGATGGCAGCGCCGATCCCCATCATCGGTACAGGGGCAACGGCGATGCGGGCCCGGGGCGATTCGTCGGCGCGGTGGAGGGCATCGAACAACCGGGCGGCGGCTTCGTTCAAATCGCCGCTGGCGGATAATGTGTCGTCGCCGGGCGTCGGCCCAAAGCCGATCAGCCATTCATCGGGTGCGGCGCGCGGGGCATCGATCCGAAGCGGCTTGCGGGGGGCATAATGGCTTTCGAGCTGACCGGGCGCTTCGATCAAGCCGGGCGCATCCTCGCCGGTGTCGAACCGGTCGGCCTGCCCCGGTGCGCGGCCATGCTGCGTCCCGTCGGCGACCACACCCATGATCTCCTCGGTCGTGATCGGCCCGTGGCGCAGGATGCGGGTCGCACCGTAAACCTCGCGCACGATGGTCGATTCGATGCCGCGCGTCGGCGCGCCATCATCGATGATCAGCGCGATCCGCCCGCCAAGGCTCGTCAGCACATGCGCGGCGCGCGTTGGGCTGATCGCGCCGCTGGCATTGGCAGAAGGGGCGGCGAGCGGCTTGCCCGTCGCTGCCAGCAGCGCCCGCATCGCCCGGTGTTCCGGCACCCGAATGGCGATCGTCTCCAGCCCCGCCGTCACCAGCGAGGCAATCGGGGCGTGCGGTCGCCTGGGCAGGACCAGCGTCAGCGGCCCTGGCCAGAAAGCGGCGGCAAGCGCGTGTGCGCGGTGATCGAACACGGCCAGGGCTTCGGCCGCTGCAAGATCGGCCACATGGACGATCAGCGGGTTGAATCTCGGTCGACCCTTGGCGGCATATACCGCGGCGACCGCACGCGAATCGGTGGCGTCGGCGGCGAGGCCATAGACCGTCTCGGTCGGCACCGCGACCGGCTGTCCGGCAAGGATCAACGCCGCCGCCTCGGCGATGGCAGCGGCGCCGTAAGGCAGGATGCGGGTCTCAAGGGCGGTATTTGGCGGGTCCACGCAGCGGCGCTATAGCGCGGGGAACTTCAGGACAAGAGAGGGTGCCATCTGTGTTCACCGCCGCCGTTACCGAACAACGCTTCGTGCTCGACCATATCGCGGGGATCGGCGCGCTTGCGGCAAGCGACCGTTTTTCGTCATCGTCGAGCGATGTCGTGGACGCCGTGCTCGAAGGCGTGGGCGCGTTGGCGCAAGGCGAATGGGCACCGCTCAGCCGTATCGGCGATACAGTCGGCGCGAAATGGAGTCCTGACGGCGTGACGATGCCCGCAGGTTTCGTTGATGCGTACAAGGCCTATGTCGATGGTGGCTGGGGGACGATCGGCGTCGACGAGGCGTTTGGCGGGCAGGGCATGCCCTTCGTCATCCAGACCGCGGTGCTCGACACGCTGGGGGCAGCCAATATGGGCTTCGCGCTCGCGCCGACGTTGACGGTGGGGGCGATCGAGGCGTTGACGCATCACGGCAGCCCCGAGCAGCAGGCGCTGTATCTGCCGCATCTGGCAACGGGCGCGTGGACCGGGACGATGAACCTGACGGAACCGCAAGCCGGCTCCGACGTCGGGGCGGTGCGCGCCAAGGCGGAGCCGCGCGCCGACGGCAAATGGAGCATCACCGGCACCAAAATCTATATCTCGTTCGGCGATCACGACATGGCCGCCAACATCGTCCACCTCGTATTGGCGCGCACCCCCGATGCGCCGCCAGGAACCAAGGGGCTGTCGCTGTTCCTCGTCCCCAAATACCGGCTCGATGCGGAAGGCAATCCGGGCGATTTCAACGATGTCCGCGTGGTCTCCATCGAACACAAGATGGGGCTGCACGCTTCGCCGACCTGCGTGCTGTCGTTCGGCGACAATGGCGATTGCGTGGGGGAACTGATCGGCGCCGAGCTTGGCGGGATGCGCGGCATGTTCACGATGATGAACAATGCGCGGCTGAATGTGGGGCTGCAGGGGGTGCAGGTCGCCGAGCGCGCCACGCAGACGGCGGTCGCCTATGCGCGAGAGCGGGTGCAATCCGCGCGGGCGGGCGGTGGCCGCGATCCGGTCGCGATCATCGAACATCCCGATGTCCGCCGCATGCTGATGCGGATGAAGGCGCAGACGCAGGCAGCGCGCGCACTCGTCTATCTCGCCGCATCGCAGGTCGATCGCGCGACGCTTGGCGAGACGGGCGCGCAACAGCGGCTCGACCTGTTGACCCCGCTGGCAAAGGCGCATGGCACCGATATCGGCTGCGAAGTCTCCAGCCTGGCGATCCAGGTGCATGGCGGGATGGGCTATATCGAGGAAACCGGCGTCGCCCAGTTCTTCCGCGATGCTCGGATCACGCCGATCTACGAAGGCACCAACGGCATTCAGGCCGCCGATCTGGTCGGTCGCAAGCTGAGCATGGACAATGGCGGGGTGCTGAATGCGCTGATCGCCGATATGCGCGCCGAGGCAGAGGATGCGGGGCTGCAGGGCCTTATCGATGCGTGCGAGGAAGTCGCGCGTCGGCTGTTGAGCGTCGATGTCGATGACCGGCTGGCGGCGAGCTATCCCTTTCTGACGATGCTGTCGACGGCGGTATGCGGGTGGCTGATGGAGCGGCAGGGGCGGATCGCGCGCTCGGCAGAGGGCGACCCCGCCTTTCTGGCGATGAAGGCGGCAGTGGCCGATTTCTACGTCGCCCAGATCGTTCCCGAGGCGATGGGTTTGAAGGCGGCGGCGATGGCGCCGGCGGCGATCCTCTATGCGCTGGCCCCGGAGGCGTTTGCGGCGTGACCGACTGGTCGTGGATCCCCCCGCAAGACAGCGGCATCACGCTGCGGATGATCCATGCGAACGGCGTCGATCTTGAACTCGCCGAGTTGCCGGCAAAGGACGGCGGCACCAACCGGCTCGCGCTGTGCGTCCACGGCTTTCCCGAGCTGAATTTCAGCTGGCGGCATCAGATGCCGCTGCTTGCCGAGCGTGGCTGGCGGGTGTGGGCGCCCAACATGCGCGGCTATGGTGCGTCGTCGAAGCCCGAAGGCATCGAGGCTTACCGCCTCGATACGCTGGCCGAGGATCTGGGCGCGCTGATCGACGCGAGCGGGGCCAGCGACGTGATGCTGATCGCCCATGACTGGGGCGCGATCATCGCCTGGCATTTTGCGATCAAGCGCGTGCGCCCGCTGGTGCGGCTCGTCATCATGAACGTGCCGCACCCGATGGTCGCGCGGCGCGAACGGCGAAACTGGCGGCAATTGCGGATGAGCTGGTACATTTTCTTCTTCCAGCTGCCGCGCCTCCCCGAATTGATGATGGGGCGCAGCGGCGGGCGCGGTATCAAGGGCGCGATCTACAACATGGCCGTCGACAAGAGCCGCTTTTCCAAGGAAGTGCTCAAAATTTACGGCGATGCGGCCCTTCGTCCCGGCGCGCTGACCGCGATGATCAACTATTACCGCGCGCTGCTCCGCACGCCCGATGCGGGGAATATCGGCGACGGCATGATCGACACGCCGACGCTGATGATCTGGGGAGAGGAGGATAAGGCGCTGGGCATCTGGTGCAGCCAGGGCACCGAACAATGGGTGCCGAACCTGACGATCCACCGCCTGCCCGGCGTATCGCATTGGGTGCAACAAGAAGCGCCCGAGCGCGTCAACGCGTTGCTCGCGGGATGGATCGACGACTGAGCCGGCGGTCGCCAAGCGTCAGCCGTTGCTTGCGCCGATCATCCGTCGATAGCGACCGGGCGCCAGGCCCATTTCGCGGGTAAAGGCCGAGGTGAAGTGCGATTGGCTCGAAAAACCGCATGCAAGGGCAATCGTCGCGAGCGGGACGACGCCACCGGCAAGCAAGGCGCGGGCGCGATCGAGCCGGCGCGCAAGCACGAAATTATACGGGGTTTCGCCGGTCGCCAGCTTGAAAACGCGAGAGAAATGATAGGGCGAAAGCTCAGCGACAGCGGCCAGATCGTCGAGCCGGATGGGTTGCGCCAGATGGGCATCGACGAAACCGACGACCCGGTCGAGCCGCCCCGGACTGAGATAAATCCGCTCGGCTTCGCTCGACACGGCTTCGGGGTCGATCTGGTGCGCTGCCAAGGCGATCGCACTGATCATGCCGTCGATAAGGAGATCGGCACCGAATCCGCCGGCGAGCAATTCCTGCTCGATCATGCCCAGCAGCTGCTCGATCCGCGCATCGCGCTGGGCAATGCGGGGCGGCATCTCCACTGATGGATCGAGCCCGGCGCGACTGGCCAGCATGCCGGCCGGCGCGAGCAACGTGAACCCTTCGTTGGATGTCGGAAATTCAAACACCGCATCCGTGTCGCTTGGCAGGATGGAAATCTGTCCGCGTCGAATCCGACCCGATTGCAGCTTGCCGCCAAGCCGCACTTCCAGTCGCCCGCTACCGCCACGATTGACCAGCAGGGCGTCCCATTTGTCGACATCGCTGACGGTGCCGGCGCGGATTGTGCCCTTGCCGCGGTTGCCGAGATGGCGAACGGCGCGAATCTTCAGTCCGTTGGTCTGCAGCGCAAGCGACATCGGCTCGGCTGACCAGCGGATGCTGTCATAGGCGTTAAGGCCCGTCTTCGTCTGGTATCTGAGCTCGGTCGCTGCGGGCACACGCTGCCTTTCGGGCCACAACGGCCCGGTGTCACCCTAGCAGCGGTTGGCGGCGATGAAAGAGGCGGGTCAGACGGGCTCTTGCTCGAGCAGTTCGTCGGTGCGCAGGCCCAGCAGGCCGATATGCTCGCGAATCTTCGGCCAGACGGTCGCGATGAAATGATCGCGCTCGGCAAGGCGCAGCCGCTCCGCCGCACCCGGCAGCACGAACATGCCGACCCCGCGCCGGACCTCGACATAGCCGTCGTCCTGGAAACGCTGATACGCCTTGGCGACGGTGAGCGGGTTGGCGCCGTGTTCGGCAGCCAGCGCACGGACCGACGGCAACTGGTCACCGGCGCGGAAATCGCCGCGCAGCACCGCCGCTGCGATCGTCTGGCGCAACCGGATATAGACCGGGCTGTCTTCGCTGTTGAGCGCTGTCATGCTGGTTTAATACACCAATTACGCGTTCGGTCCACCCCTTCAGGGCCGCCAGTGCGATACCAGCGATTCAGGATCGGGACGAACGCGCTCCTCGATCTCGCGGCCCGGCGAGCCGATGAAGATGAAGCCGGCGATCCGTTCGGGTGCCGCGCCGAAGGCGTCACGCACCGCTTCCGAATAGGCAGGCCACCCGGTCAGCCAGCCGGCGACGAAGCCGTGCGCATGCGCTGCGTGGAGCAGGTTCATGCAGGCAGCGCCGGCGGACAATTCCTGCTCCCAGAGCGGGATATGGCTTTGCGGCCGCGGGCTCGACAAAACGACGACGAGGCAGGGGGCTTGGTTGGCGAATTGCTCCATCGCCTCGATTTCGAGCCGCGCCGCATTGGGGCGCTCGGACCGATAGGCGGCGGTGATCGTGTCGGCCAGCGCCGCGCGCTGATCGGCGTCGACGATTACGAAGCGCCACGGGGTGAGCTTGCCGTGATCGGGTGTGCGCGCTGCGATGGCGAGCATCGCGGCGAGCTGCTCGGCGGCTGGCCCCGGCGCTACCATCTCGCGCGGGCGGCCCGAGCGGCGGGTGGCGAGCATCGATTGCGGCGAAGACAGATCGTTGAGCATGGCGGCCTCCCTAACGCCGGGCAGCCCCATCGACAATCGACCTTGGCAAACCGGCATCGCCCGTTAGTGTCCGGGCAATCGACACGACCGGCAAAGTGTCGCGGCAAGACGCGACCAAGACCGTAGATCTGATCAAAAGGGTGAATTGCGGTGGGCTTGAAAGCAATCGGAACGTGGAACGAGGGCGACTGGATCGCGGCGATTGCGGCGATCGCGCTTGTCATCGTCCTGGCATTTGGCCTGTCGCTCAGTTCGCGCAAATCGGAAGAGGTCGTCGGCCATCCCAAGGGGCTGTTCGTCCTGTTCTACGCCGAAATGTGGGAACGATTTTCCTATTACGGCATGCGCGCGCTGCTGATCCTTTATCTCACCAAATTCTGGTTGTTCGACGACGGCAAATCGAATCTCATCTACGGCGCCTACACAGCGCTTGTTTACATAACGCCGGTGCTCGGCGGCTATCTTGCCGACCGTTATCTGGGGCAGCGCAAGGCGGTGGTGTTTGGCGGCGTCATTCTCGCCATCGGCCACGCCTTCATGGCGTTTGAAGGGACGACGGGGATCGCCGATCCCGCCGTCAAACAGGCCGATCCGTTCATCAACGTCTTCTGGCTCGCGCTCGCGCTGATCATCGTCGGGACGGGTTTCCTCAAAGGGAACATCTCGGTCATTGTCGGGCAATTATATCGGCTTACGGACACGCGACGCGACAGTGCCTATACGATCTTTTACATGGGCATCAATTCGGGCGCTGCGCTTGGGACGATCCTGGTCGGGTATCTGGGGGAGACGATCGGCTGGGCGTATGGCTTCGGGCTTGCCGGCATCGGCATGGCGATCGGCCTGATCATCTTTACCGCCGGAAAACCGGCGCTGAAAGGGCGCGGGGAACCGCCGATCGCGCTAGCGCGCAATCGGGAATTCACGCTTTACGCCGTCGGCCTGGCGGCGGTGGGCGTGATATGGCTGCTGCTGCAATATCAGTCGGTCGTCCAGAATCTGTTGATCGTGTCGGGCATCGCGATGCTCGGCTACACGCTTTACGAGGCCTTCAAGCTGCCCAAGGAACCGCGCGAGCGGATGTTCGCGATCCTTTTTCTGATCGCGCTGAACCCGGTTTTCTGGGGATTGTTTGAACAGGCCGGCGGGAGTCTGAGCCTTTACACCGACAAGTTCGTCGACAGGGGCGGCGTGCCGACCAGCTTGTTCCAGTCGATCAACCCCATCTACATCGTCCTGCTCGGGCCGATTTTTGCGTGGCTGTGGACCAGCCTTGGCCGGCGCGGACGCGAACCCTCGGCGCCTGCCAAATTTGCACTCGCATTGTTTCAGGTCGGCCTAGGCTTCCTCGTCTTTGTGTGGGGGGCGCAATCGGTCGGGCCCAATGTCGCGACGCCGGTGCTGTTCGTCTTCCTCATCTATCTGCTGCACACCATGGCCGAGCTTTGCCTGTCGCCGGTCGGCTTGTCGGCGATGAACCGGCTTGCGCCGCTGCACCTGGCCAGCTTCATCATGGGGGCATGGTTCTATATGACGGCGGTCGGCAATTTCGTCGCGGGCAAGATCGGCGAGGCGACCGGCGGCGAAGGCGGCGAGATGACGCGCGACCTGACGCTTGGCATCTATTGGAATATCGGGCTGATAACGATCGGGGTCAGCGTTGCCGTTCTGGCGATGTCGCCGATCGTCAAGCGCTGGATGCACCTCGATACGCTCGAGGACCGCGTCGATCCGGCGGGCGACGAGGTTGCCGGCGAGGCGCGCTAACGGCGCGCGTGACAATTCTTCCCGCTCAAGAAGGGGATGCACCGCATCTCCTGATCGGCTAGCCTCGCTGCGGGTGATCGGGGAGCGATATGATGGACGGAACGGTGATGGTGGCGCTGGCGGGCGCAGCGTTCGTGGGAACGCATTTCGCGATGTCGCACCCTTTGCGCGCGCCGCTCGTCAAGGCGCTCGGCAATGGTGGCTTCACGATCGCCTATGCCCTGGTCGCGTTTGCCACGCTCGGATGGATGGCGAGCGCCTATCGCGGCGCAGAGGTGACCCCGCCGATGTGGGACGTCGGCGACGGATTATGGGCGCTGGCGACGATATTGATGCTGGTCGCCAGCGTGTTGTTGATGGGGTCGCTGATCGGCAATCCCGCGCTGCCCGGCCCGGCGAGCGACGCACCGAAGGTGGCGCGCGGCGCCTTTTCGATCACCCGGCACCCGATGATGTGGTCGTTTGCGCTGTGGAGCGTCAGCCACATCCTTGTCTATCCGGTCGCAGCGAACATCGCGGTCGCGCTCTGGGTACTCGTGCTCGCGCTTGTCGGCGCGGCGTTGCAGGACCGCAAGAAGGAGGCGCTGGAGCCGGCGCGGTGGCGGGCATGGGAGGCGGTGACCTCTTATTGGCCGTTCGCCGCAATCGCATCGGGCCGCGCCCGGCTTGCCGGGTTCAAGCCGCATGACATCGCCGGCGGGCTGGTCGTCTGGCTGGCGGCGACCTGGGCGCACGGCCCGCTCGCCGGCATGGCGGCGGGCATCTGGCGCTGGGTGTCGCTTTAGAGCCGGACCATGGCCATCATCCTTGCGCCGTAGCGCGGGCCAGCGGTGCCGCCGCGCGGGGCCGCCGCATCGAGATCGGCGAGATCGGCAGCATTCAGTGCGACATCGACCGATGCCATGCTGTCCTCAAGCGTCACCCGGCGTTTCGAGCCCGGGATCGGCACGATATCGTTGCCCTGTGCGAGCAGCCAGGCGAGCGCGACCTGCGCGGCACTGGCGCGATGCGCGTCGGCGATCCGCTTCACGACGCCCACCATCGCCATGTTGGCGGCGAAATTCTCTTCCGAATAGCGCGGATCGTTGCGGCGATAATCGCCCTCGGGCAGGTCATCGCGTGAAGTGATCTGACCGGTTAGGAAACCACGCCCCAGCGGCGAATAGGGCACGAAGCCGATGCCGAGTTCGCGCGCGACGGGCAGGATTTCCTCCTCCACGTCGCGCTCCCACAGCGAATATTCGGACTGGAGCGCGGCGATCGGATGGGTGGCGGCTGCCTTGCGCAATGTTTCCGCGCCGGCTTCGGACAGGCCGATGTGGCGGACCTTGCCCTCCTTGACCAGCTCGGCCATCCCGCCGACGCTTTCCTCGATCGGCACGGCGGGATCGACGCGGTGCTGATAAAAGAGATCGATCGTGTCGATCCCGAGCCGCTTGAGCGATCCCTCGACGGCGCGGCGGGCGTTGGCGGGTGAGCCGTCGACGCCGCCTGCAACCCGCGCACCGCCGTCAAAGCGAAAGCCGAATTTGGTGGCGATGACGAGACCGTCGCGCTTGCCCTTGATCGCCTGCCCGACAAGTTCCTCGTTGATATAGGGGCCATAGACTTCGGCGGTATCGAGAAAGGTCACGCCAAGATCGATCGCGCGGTGGATCGTCGCGATGCTCTCAGCCTCGGTGGCCACGCCGTACATCGCCGGGCCGACGCCCGCCATCGGCATGCAGCCAAGCCCGAGCGCGGAAACCTTCAGGTCAGAGCCAAGTGTGCGATATTTCATGCGCGTTCCTCGATCAGTTGGTCTTCGGCGCTTGCCGGCAGCGGCGCGCTGCGTGCCGATATGGTGGCGGTCGCCGCCAGATCCATCGTTACATTGCCGACGGTGCGCATGATATCGGGGAAATTCTCGATGGCGACGAGCAGCCCGAGCGGAGCGACGGGCACCCCCATCGCCGCGGCAATCGGCGCGATCGAGCTGATATAGGTGATTGCCCCGGGCAGGCTCAAAGCACCAAGCGTCGTGATCGATGCGACGACGACGCCCGCGCCAAGCGTCTGCGCCGTCAGTGGCACCCCGTACCAGCGCGCGATATAGATCGCGACGGCCAGGTTCATCGCTGGCCCGGTAAAGCGGAAAATGGCGACCGCAAGCGGCAGGATGATCCCCGAATTGGCGGTCGGCACGCCCACTTGCTCGGCCCCGCGCAGCATCGCGGGCAGCGAGGCGAGCGAGGATTGGGTGCTGATCGCCACCACCTGTGCCGGCGCCGTTGCCCGCGCAAACTGCAAAATCGAAAGCCGTCCGCCGATCGCGGCCATGAAATAGGCGGCGATCCACAGCACGCCGCCGACGCTCGATACGACGAGGACATAATGGAGCAGCGCGCCGAACGCCGCCGTCCCCGCCTTCGCGCCGACGAGAAAGGCGAGCGCGAACACGCCGATCGGCGCGATCAGCAGCACCCAGCCGATAATGACGAGCATCGCATCGGCGATGGCACGGAAGAACCCGATCAGCAGATCGCGCTGATCCTTGGGCAGCCGGGTGATCGCAAAGGCGAAGGTGAGCGAGAAAATCATCAGCGGCAGGAACGCGTTGTTTGCCGCCGCCGTCACCGGGTTGCTCGGCACCATCGTCGACAGGAATTCGCCGAAGGGCGGCACGTCGCCGATCGGCTTGACCCCCGTCAGTGCCTGCCGCAGCGCCGCCGCCGCCGCTGGATCGAGCGGCCAGAAATCGAGGATCGCAGGCGTGAGCAAAGCCGATACGATCGCGCCGGACCAGAGCAGCACCATGAACAGGATCAGCGAGCGCGTCGCCAGCCTGCCCGCCCGCGTCACGTCGGCAGTGGCAGCAACGCCGAGCACCAGCAGCGAGATGACCAGTGGCACGATCGTCATCTGCAGGCCATTGAGCCAGGCGGTGCCGATCGGCTCGGCGATCGCCTGTCCCGTCGCTGCCCATCCGCCACCGGAGGCGGCGGTGCCGATGCCGAGCGACAGGCCGAGGATCAGCGCCAACAATATCCGGGTTGCTTGCGACATGCTCGATATTCACTCCCGCAGGCGCTATCACCGCCAGACACCGCCGCCTTTAGAGGCGCGGCTAGAACGAACGGCATAGCGGATCGGTTGGCAAGCGATGGCAAGAAAATATTTCGGCACCGATGGCATTCGCGGCATGACCAACATCGCGCCGATGACGGCGGCAATGGCGATGAAGGTCGGGATGGCGGCCGGCGCGCATTTTCTGCGCGGTGACCACAAGCACCGGGTGGTGATCGGCAAGGACACGCGGCTGTCGGGCTATATGCTCGAATCGGCGATGGTGGCGGGCTTCACCAGCGTCGGCATGGATGTCATCCTGGTCGGGCCGATGCCGACGCCGGCGGTCGCGATGCTCACCCAGTCGATGCGCGCGGACATGGGGGTGATGATTTCGGCCAGCCATAACCCCTATGCCGATAATGGCATCAAGCTGTTCGGCCCCGACGGCTACAAGCTTTCCGATGCCGATGAGCTGGCGATCGAGGCGCTGATCGACGGCGACGTGCCGCTGACGGCGGCCGCCAATATCGGCCGGGCGCGCCGGGTCGAGGATGCGCGCGGGCGTTATATCAATTCGGCGAAATCCACTTTTCCGGCCGATCTGCGGCTCGACGGCATGCGGATCGTCGTCGATTGCGCCAATGGGGCGGCCTATCAGGTCGCGCCCTCAGCTTTGTGGGAGCTTGGCGCCGATGTTGTCGCGATCGGCGTCGAGCCCAATGGCAAGAACATCAACGACGGCGTCGGATCGACCGCACCGCAGACTTTGTGCGAGACCGTCGTCGCGAGCGGCGCGCAGATCGGCATCGCGCTCGACGGCGATGCGGACCGGCTGATCGTCGTCGACGAACTCGGCCAGGTCGTCGATGGTGACCAGCTGATGGCGACGATCGCTGGCGGCTGGGCGCGCGCCGGGCGGCTTGCCAATGGCGGGTTGGTCGCAACGGTGATGTCGAACCTGGGGCTTGAGCGGCATCTGGCAGCGCAAGGGATCGGCCTTGTCAGAACGCAAGTCGGCGACCGTTATGTGCTCGAGGCAATGCGCGCCAAGGGTTATAATGTCGGCGGCGAGCAATCGGGGCACATCATTCTTTCGGATTATGCGACGACCGGGGATGGCCTTGTCGCAGCGCTGCAAATCCTTGCCGAAATCGTTCGCGCCGGCGCCCCCGCGAGCCAGGTGCTGCGCCAGTTCGAGCCGTTGCCGCAACTCCTGAAGAATGTCCGCTTTGCCGGAGGCAGGCCGCTCGATGCCGCATCTGTGAAGAATGTCATTGCTGGCGCCGAGCGCGAGCTTGAGGGCAAGGGCCGGCTCGTCATCCGCCCGTCGGGCACTGAGCCCGTCATCCGGGTGATGGCGGAGGGCGAGGACGAGGCGCAGGTCAAGTCGATCGTCGACCGGATTTGCGACGCCGTCCGCGAGGCGGCTTGATCGCAGGGGGGCACCTTCGATCTGCCATGAAAGCGCGCTAAGATTTCCCCTCACTCAGCAAGGAAAAGCCAGATGAAAACACTCTACACCGCCGTCGCCACCGCGCATGGCGGACGCCAGGGACACGTCACCAGCGATGACGGCGTGCTCGATCTCGACACCGTGACCCCGAAATCGATGGGCGGGCCGGGAGGCGCTGGCACCAATCCCGAACAGTTGTTCGCGGCCGGCTATTCGGCGTGTTTCCAGAGCGCGATGATGTATGTGGCGGGCATGCAGAAGATCGACGCAAGCGGATCGACCGTCGAGGGGCATGTCTCTATCGGCCCCAACGAAGGCGGCCCCGGTTTCATGCTCGCGGTGAAGCACGTCGTCACCCTGCCCAATCTCGATCAGGCGGCGGCGGAAAAGCTGGTGCATGACGCGCACCAGGTCTGCCCCTATTCGAATGCGACGCGTGGCAACATCGCGGTCGATTTCGAGGTGCATGGAGGCTAAGGCATCGCTCATGCTGGAAATGCGCCCGGATTGTGAACGCTGCGGGGCCGACCTGCCAGCCGATGCGCCGGGCGCGTTCATCTGCTCGTTCGAGTGCAGTTTCTGCGCCGATTGCGCCGATGCGCTCGACGAGCGCTGCCCCAATTGCGGCGGCGAATTGCTCGACCGCCCGACCCGGATCGGCGCCGCGCTCCAGAAATTTCCGGCCAGCACCGCGCGCAAGTTCAAGCCGTGACGCCGCGCCTCCTGATCATCGCCGGCTCCGATTCGGGGGGCGGCGCGGGCATCCAGGCCGATATCAAGACGGTGACGATGCTCGGCGGCCACGCGATGACCGCGGTGACGGCGGTCACTGCGCAGAACACGCTTGGCGTCCAGCATGTCCACACCGTGCCGACCGAGATGGTGGTGGCGCAGATCAAGTCGGTCGCTGACGATATCGGCATCGATGCGGTGAAGATCGGGATGCTGGGGTCGGCCGCGACAGCGCATGCGGTGGCGGACCGGCTGGAGGCCATGCCCAGCGTGCCGGTGATTTTCGACCCGGTGATGGTCGCGACGAGTGGCGATGCGCTTGCCGACGACGCGACGATCCGCGCGTTCGACCGGTTGATGGCGCTGGCGACGCTGGTGACCCCCAATCTGCCCGAGCTCGATGTGCTGGGCGGGGAAAATGCCGTGCTGGCAAAGGCGACCGCGCTGCTGGTCAAGGGCGGCCATGGCGAGGGAAACCTGCTTACCGATCGGCTGATCGATCGCAGCGGAGAAGTGGCGCGCTGGTCCGACGAACGGATCGAGACGCGCAGCACGCATGGCACCGGTTGCACGCTCGCATCCGCCATCGCGACCTATCTTGCCGCTGGCTATCCGCTCCAGTCGGCGATCGCCGAGGCGCGCCGGTTCGTGCGGATCGCGCTCCAAGACGCAGCTGGCCTTGGCGCCGGTCACGGGCCGATGGGACATCACAAGGTTCGGCTCGATCTGGGGCCGGGTGCTCGGCTCAATCAGGTCACGCTGCCGATGGCGGCGGGATCGGAAGGCTTTTACCGCACACTTGGCCTGACGCAGATCGTCGATACCGATGACGGCCATTATGCGCGTTTTGAGGCGGCGGGCGGGGCCACGCTTTCGGTCGAAACAGACGCTGCGGCGACGATTTTCTTCGAATGCGACGATCTTGGCGCGCAAGTCGCCCGTCTACAGGCGGCGGGGATGGTGTTCGATCATTTGCCGGTCGATCAGGAATGGCGGTGGCGCGAGGCCCGGCTGCGCGATCCGGCGGGTAATGTCGTGTGCCTTTATCGTGCGGGCGAGAACCGTCGCTATCCACCGTGGCGGCTGGCTGATGCCTGATTGGAGCCACGAAGCGCAGCATCAAGCCCCCGTGATTGGCGTCGACGAGGCAGGTCGCGGGCCGCTGGCGGGGCCGGTGGTGGCGGCTGCCGTGCTGCTCGATCCCGCCTGCATTCCCGAAGGCATCAACGATTCGAAAGCGTTGAGCGCGGTGAAACGGACGCAACTCCACGAGGCGCTGATAGCCTGTGCAACGATCGGCGTCGGGGTCGCATCGGTCGAGGAGATCGATCGGCTCAACATCTTGTGGGCGACGATGCTGGCGATGCACCGCGCGGTCGAGGCGCTGGAACGGGCACTCGGGTGTGTGCCGGGGATGGTGCTGGTTGACGGCAATCGTTGCCCCGATTGGCGTTATCCTTCGCGCGCGGTGATTGGCGGCGATGCGCTTTGCCTGTCGATTGCCGCCGCATCGATCGTCGCCAAGCATCGCCGCGACGTCATGATGGACGAGGCGCATGCGTGCCACCCCAATTATGGCTGGCTCAGCAATCGCGGTTACGGATCACGCGCGCATCTTGCAGCGCTCGACGAATTCGGGCCGACACCGCTCCATCGCCGGTCGTTTGCGCCGGTTGCGAAAGCGTATCTAGGCCGCTGAGGGTCGGTTTGAAAATTCGCGAAAGGGCGAATTTTTTGCGGTGCCGGCCCGCTCCCCCTCCCGACCACCCACACGGTATTCTGCTGGGGGGTCGGGAGGGGGAGCGGGCCGGCGCCGCCGAAATGCGCCATCAGCGCATTTCCAAACAGGCTCTGAGTCTTTTGCATCACACTACTATTACTTGTGATCGCGAGCACAACCGGACTCAATATGTCGTCCGGGTCGCAAAATGTTCTGCCCTGTTAACGATTTAGCAACCGCGATCGTTAACCATTGTTTTCTTGACGCCTTCCTGAATTACCGCAGGTATGGCGCCGATCAGACGGGGGTGGACTGATGGGGGTGTTGGAAAAGGTCCGTAAGGCGACGCGCGCGGTGCCTGTGTCCGTCGTCTTGCCGCTCGACAGCATCATCATGGACGATTGCATCGCGGCGATGCGCGCGCTCCCCGCCAAATCGATCGACATGATCTTCGCCGATCCGCCCTATAATCTGCAGCTCGGCGGCGATCTCAGCCGGCCCGACGGCAGCCATGTCGATGCCGTGACCGATGCGTGGGACAAGTTCGACAGCCTTTCGGTTTATGATCAGTTCACGCGCGCATGGCTGGCCGAGGCGCGGCGCATCCTGAAGGACGACGGCACGATCTGGGTGATCGGCAGCTATCACAATATCTTCAAGGTGGGTTCGGCGATCCAGGATCTCGGTTATTGGATCCTCAACGACATCATCTGGCGCAAGGCCAATCCGATGCCCAATTTCCGGGGCACGCGCTTCACCAACGCGCATGAAACGCTGATCTGGGCATCGACGGGCGAAAAGGCGCGCTACACCTTCAACTATCGCAGCATGAAGACGCTGAACGATGAACTGCAGATGCGCAGCGACTGGGAATTCCCCGTCTGCGGCGGTCCCGAACGGCTGAAAAAGGGCGGCGTGAAGGTTCACCCGACGCAAAAGCCCGAGGCGCTGATCTACCGCATCCTGCTGGCCTGCACAAAGCCGGGCGATGTCGTGCTCGATCCGTTTTTCGGCACCGGCACGACGGGCGCGGTCGCCAAGCGGCTCGGCAGGCGCTGGATCGGCATCGAGCGTGAGCCCGGCTATTGCGATGCCGCGCTCGAGCGGATCGCAGCGGCACTTCCGCTCGACGAATCGGCGCTGCGGACGATGCAGAGCCCCAAGGCCGCCCCGCGTGTCGCCTTCGGCCTGATTGTGGAGAACGGCATGCTGTTGCCCGGGCGCGTCTTGTCCGATGCAAAGCGGCATCACCGCGCCCTCGTCCGCGCCGATGGCAGCCTGGAGAGCATCTGCGGCGCGACCGGCTCGATCCACAAGCTCGGTGCCGCGTTGCAGGGCGCGCCGTCGTGCAACGGCTGGACCTTTTGGCATTATGAGGGCCCAGACGGTCTGAAACCGATCGATACGTTGCGCCAAACCTATCTGCTGGCGACGCAGCCCTGATCCTCGTAACGCCGTAAAGCGACCGTCCACTGATCGGCGCCAGGGATCCCGATGACGCGCCCTTCTCTCCATCTCCACCCCGTCCAGTTCGTCGATACGCCCGTCGGTCGCGATGGCGAGGTTGCGCGGCTTGCAGGGGGAATGCTGTGGTTCGCGGCCTATGAGGTGAGCGAAAACGGCGGTCGGCGAACGGTGTCGATCGCCGATTTTGATCGGACGCTTGCCCAGGATTCGCGGGCGGCGCGGTTGCATGCGGCGATCACCGCCCCGCGCACTGCGCTGACGCTCGGCGATCGGGTGTTACGGTTCGATCAGCCGCACGTCGCCGGCATCCTCAACGTGACGCCCGACAGTTTTTCGGACGGCGGCAAGCTCCATGATGATCCCGCCGCCGCCGCCGATGCGGGATTCGACATGGTCGCCAAGGGCGCGAGCCTGATCGATCTTGGCGGCGAATCGACGCGGCCGGGGGCGAAGCCGGTATGGGAGGGCGACGAAGTGAAACGCGTCGTCCCCGTCGTCGAGCGGCTGGTGCGCAGCGGGGCGATCGTCTCGGTCGATACGCGAAAGGCCGCGGTGATGGAGGCGGCGCTCGCGGCTGGCGCGCACCTGGTCAACGATGTGTCGGCATTGCTGTGGGACGACCGCGCGCTCGAGGTGGTGGCGAAGGCGGGGTGTCCTGTCGTGCTGATGCACTCGCCCGATCCGGCAAAAGGGCCGCATGGCGGCAGCGGATACCGCGACGTGGTGACCGAGGTGTTCGATTGGCTGGAGGCAAGGATTGCCGCAGTCGTCGCAGTGGGTATCGATCGTGCGAAGATCATCGTCGATCCGGGCATCGGCTTCGGCAAGTCGCTCCAGGACAATCTGTCGTTATTGAACGGGCTGGCGATGCTCCACGGGCTCGGCTGCCCGATCATGCTTGGGGCAAGCCGCAAGCGGATGATCGGTGCGCTGTCGAATGAGGCACCCGTTGGCGAACGGCTCGGCGGGTCGCTTGCGCTGGCGATCAAGGGCGCGGAGGCCGGCGTGCAGCTGCTGCGCGTGCATGACGTGGCGGAAACGGTGCAGGCGCTGCGCGTCTGGCGCGGCTGCAAGGATCAGGCGCTGGTCGGGCGCTAAGCGCTCACGCCGCGTTGTCGATCCCGAGTTCGCCGAGCTTGCGGTACAGCGTCGAGCGACCGATCCCGAGGCGGCGCGCGACTTCGGTCATACGGCCGCGATAATGGCCGATGGCGAGGCGGATCACATCGGCCTCGATCTCGTCGAGCGCGCGCATGTTGCCGTCGGGGCGGAACAGCGTGACGCCGCCGCTCGCCGGCGTGGCAGAGGGGCCGCGCGTCGCATTGGGCTGAGCGCCGATCGCCGAAATCTGCGGGAAATCGGCACGTGTCAGGGCGTTGTCGTCGCACAGCACGGCGGCGCGGAACAACGCGTTCTGCAATTGGCGGACATTGCCCGGCCAGTCATAATCGACCAGCAACTGAAGCGCTTCGTCGGTGATGCCGATCGGGCGCAGCCCCGGCTGCTGTGCGATCCGCGCGAGCAGATGGCGGGCGAGCGCGGGAATGTCGCCGCTGCGTTCTCTCAGGGGCGGAATTGTCACCTGGACGACGTTGAGCCGGTAATAAAGGTCCTCGCGGAACCGCCCGGCCTCGACCTCGTCGAGCAGCTTCTTGTTGGTCGCGGCGATAATGCGGACATCGACTTCGCGCACGTTGCGCGCGCCGATCGGCTGGATTTCGCCCGACTGCAGCACGCGGAGGAGCTTCACCTGCGTTTCGAGCGGCATCTCGCCGACCTCGTCGAGGAAAATGGAGCTGCCATCGGCCTCCTGAAAACGCCCGATCTTGCGCTCGAACGCGCCGGTGAAGGCGCCCTTTTCGTGACCGAACAATTCGGATTCGACCAGATTGGCGGGAATGGCGCCGCAATTGACCGTCACCATCGGCTTTTTGGAACGCGGCGATGCGGCGTGGACCGCATCGGCGACGACTTCCTTGCCGACGCCGCTCTCGCCCTCGATCAGCACCGCGACCCGCGCGCGCGCAGCCTTGGCGGCAATCGCGAGTGCTGCACGAAACATCGGCTCCGATCCGACGATTTCGTCGAAGCCGAGCGTTGCGGTGATCTTTTCGGTGAGCGGGCGAAGTTCCCCCGTGCCGTGGCCGGCGACCGCGGCTTCGAGCGCGCACAACAGTCGCTCTGGCGCGAGTGGCTTCACGAGGAAATCGGTCGCGCCGCTGCGCATCGCTGCAACCGCCTGCGCGACCGAGCCGTTTGCCGTCAGCATCAAGATGGGCAGCGAGGGACGGTGCCGTCGCAATTCGGCAATCAACGGTGCCGCTTCTGCCTCGGGCGACCAATGATCGATCAGCACGGCATCGAGCTGCATGCCGTCCTGCGTGCCGAGTGTGGCGATCGCCATTTCGGCGTCGCCGGCGAAAACCGATCGCCATCCCGCACGCGCGGCAAGGGCGGCGACGAGGCGGCGCTGCGCCGGCTCGTCGTCGATCAACATCAATAAGCGCTGGCCGTTGCGCGTCATTAGGCCGTCCCCGATTATCCCGTTCAACACCCAACCATAAGCAAAGGGAGTAAAGGCGGGCTTAAGCACGGGAACGAAGCGCCTGCGGCCGTCGGCGACGGGGCTTGAGGTGCTGGCAGGCGCCGGTTAAGGATCGTTACGATTATTGCAAGGAACAGGGCAAATGACGGGCAGCGGCGATATCGACAAGCAACAGGCAACCTATCACCGGGTGCTGGGCCTGATGAAATATGGCGCGGTCGCCTGTTTTGTCATCGCGTTCGGTGTCGTCTGGCTGATCGCCGGTTAGAGACCCGTGAAAATCGCCATCCTGAAGGAGCAACATGCCGGCGAACGCCGGGTCGCCGGCACGCCGGAGACGGTGAAGAAGTTCGCAAGCCTGGGCGCGACCGTCGCGGTTGAGGCGGGTGCGGGTGATGGCGCCGCGATCAGTGACGCGCAATTCGCCGAAGCCGGCGCGAGCGTTGGCGACAGGGCGGCGACGCTGGCGGGCGCTGACATCATTCTCGGCGTGCAGGGCCCCGATGCGGCAAGCCTGGCGGGCGCGGCGCCGGGCGCTTGGCTCGTCGCCGGGCTCAACCCCTTTGGCGAGCGCGTCCGCGTCGATGGCTATGCCGCAGCCGGTATCGAGGCGCTGGCGATGGAATTCATGCCGCGCATCACGCGCGCGCAATCGATGGACATCCTGTCTTCGCAATCGAACCTTGCCGGGTACAAGTCGGTGCTCGATGCGGCGGCAGAATATGGCCGCGCCTTCCCGATGATGATGACGGCGGCAGGCACGGTGTCTGCCGCGCGCGTGTTCGTGATGGGCGTAGGCGTCGCCGGGCTTCAGGCGATTGCGACCGCGCGGCGGCTGGGCGCGCAGGTTTCCGCTACCGATGTGCGATCCGCAACCCGCGAGCAGATCCAGTCGCTCGGCGCCAAGCCGATCTTCGTCGAGAATGTACAGGGCATCGAGGGCGAGGGCGCAGGCGGCTATGCCGGCGAGATGAGCCCCGAATATCAGGCGGCCCAGGCCGAGCTGGTTTCGAGCCACATCGCCAAGCAGGATATCGTCATCACGACCGCGCTGATCCCCGGCCGGCCTGCGCCGCGCCTGATTTCGGACGCGCAGATCGCGACGATGCGGCCGGGCAGCGTGATCATCGATCTCGCGGTCGAAAGCGGCGGCAATGTCGAGGGATCGGTCGCGGGTGAAGTGGTGAGCGTCCACGGCGTGAAGATCGTCGGCCACCGCAACGTCGCAGGCCGGCTGCCCGCGGATGCCTCTGCGCTGTTCTCCCGCAACCTGTTCAATTTCCTCAGCGCCTTTTGGGACAAGGAAGCGGGCAAGCCCGTGCTCGACGCGGAAATCGGCGATGCGGTGCGGCTGACCAAGGACGGTGCGGTCGTGAACGCGCGGTTGCTGGGGTGAGCAGGTCTTGGGCAATGCCGAAAAGCTACTTGAGCGCATGCGGGATAATCCGCGCGATTGGCGGATGGCGGACTTGATCGCCGTTTGTGAAGGGCTAGGCATTGCTTGCTCGCCGCCGCGTAACGGGTCACATTTTAAGGTGAAGCATCTGGACAGGGCCGAGATTTTGACGATCCCTGCGCACCGACCGATCAAGCCGGTTTATATCCGGGCGCTGATCGGCTTTATCGATGCTGTGCGAGGAGAAACCCGATGAACCCGCTGGATTACGAGGTCGATATTCTGCCGCTTTCGGCCGCGGATGGCGGCGGCTTTGCGGCGATCGCGCCCGAACTGCCCGGTTGCCGATCAGACGGTTCGACGCCGCAAGAAGCGCTCGACAATATCTATGATGCGATTGCATGCTGGATCGAAGGCGCTGAGGAAATGGGCCGCACGGTTCCGTCGCCGCGCCGCGCCGCAGCCTGATCGGGAGGAATAAGGAAGCAACATGGATTTCATTTCCACCCTCTCCATCTTCGTGATGGCCTGTTTTGTCGGCTATTATGTCGTGTGGTCGGTCACGCCTGCGCTCCACACGCCGTTGATGGCGGTGACCAACGCGATCTCGTCGGTAATCATCGTCGGCGCGCTCGTCGCGGCGGCCGCAATCGGTATCGGCAGTGGCGGGGCGGCGTCCAAATGGCTGGGGCTGCTCGGCGTCGTGCTGGCGAGCGTCAACATCTTCGGCGGCTTTGCCGTCACCGCGCGGATGCTGGCGATGTACAAGAAGAAAGATCGGCCGGCGGCTGCTGGCAAAAACTAAGTTTCGTCACCCCGGCCTTGTGCCGGGGTCCACTCATCCACTGACGCTCGGCTTGTGGCGCGGTGGACCCCGGCACAAGGCCGGGGTGACGGTAAGGGGTTGAAGATAGTGGAACACGCAGCAGTAAATCCCTGGGCGGCGCTGGCCTATCTGGTCGCGGGCGTGTGCTTCATCCTGGCGCTGCGCGGGTTGTCGTCGCCATCGACGTCGCAGCGCGGCAACCGGATGGGCATGATCGGCATGGCGATCGCCGTGGTGACGACGCTGGTGACCCACGCACCTTCAGCCGAGCTAAGTGCGTTCGGGACGATCGACTGGAACCAGTTTTTCCTGATATTCATGGCGATCGGCATTGGCGCCGCCATCGGCATCACGACCGCGCGGCGGATCAAGATGACTGACATGCCGCAACTCGTGGCCGCATTCCACTCGCTGGTCGGACTGGCGGCGGTGCTTGTCGGCGCGGCGGCCTATCTCAACCCCGATGCGTTCGGGATTGCGGACGCCGGGTTGATCTTCACGCAGAGCCGGATCGAACTGGGCCTCGGCGTCGCGATCGGCGCGATCACCTTCAGCGGCTCTGTCATCGCCTTTGCCAAGCTGAACGGCAACATGAGCGGCAAGCCTATTTTGCTGCCCGGGCGCCACATCATCAATCTCGGCACGCTCGCCGCGATCCTGGGGCTGATTGCGTATTTCCTCACCGATCAGAGCCCGTGGGTGTTCTTGACGATTACCGTGCTGAGCTTTGCGATCGGTTTCCTGCTGATCGTGCCCATCGGCGGCGCTGACATGCCCGTCGTGGTTTCGATGCTCAATTCCTATTCGGGCTGGGCGGCGGCTGCGATGGGCTTCACGCTCCACAACAGCGCCATGATCATCACCGGCGCGCTGGTCGGCTCGTCAGGCGCGATCCTTTCCTACATCATGTGCAAGGCGATGAACCGCAGCTTCATCAGCGTGATCGCGGGCGGCTTTGGCGCAAGCGACAGCGGCGGCGGCAGCGGCGAGGCCAAGGAACAACGCCCATGGAAGCGCGGCTCGGCAGAGGACGCCGCCTTCCTGATGGGGCAGGCGGAACAGGTCATCATCGTGCCCGGATACGGCATGGCGGTGGCGCAGGCGCAGCATGTGCTGCGCGAAATGACCGACAAGCTGAAGGAACACGGCGTCCGCGTAAAATTCGCGATCCATCCCGTCGCGGGGCGAATGCCGGGGCATATGAACGTGCTGCTTGCGGAGGCCAGTGTGCCGTATGACGACGTGTTCGAGCTTGAGGACATCAACAGCGAATTTGCGCAGACCGACGTCGCCTTCATCATCGGCGCCAACGACGTGGTCAACCCCGCTGCCAAGACCGACAAGGGATCGCCGATCTACGGGATGCCCGTGTTCGATGTCGAAAAGGCGAAGACCGTGCTGTTCATCAAGCGATCGATGGGGGGTGTCGGCTATGCCGGCGTCGACAATGACGTGTTTTACATGGACAACACCATGATGCTGCTCGCCGACGCAAAAAAGATGGTCGAGGATATCGTCAAGGCACTCGACTAGAAGCGTGGTCAGTACGCTCGTGCTGAATTAGATCCATAGTGGATGTGTTCTTGCCTCCCGCCTCGTGGTGCGGCGACAGCGATAGCTCCTATTCGGACGGGTCGCCGTTCGCTAGTCACGTATAATGCGTCATACCCTGTGCACATAATGCAGCAGGGCGGTGGTGATGACGGACGACAGCGACGGTAGAGACTTTACGCGCCATCCGACCGCGCTGCTTATCGCCGCCAATCGATCCGACGCCGACGCGGGCCAGCAAGCCCTGGCGGCGTTGGATGCGCGCACGCTCGCGACGGTGGATCTGGCGGGCGCAAGCGCGGCGCTGTCGGACCATCCCGGGATCGACATCATCCTGATCGAGGCGAGCGGTGCCGATGCCGAGGCGCTGATTGCGCTGCTCGATCTCATCGACTTGGGTACGGCGTCTGAAAGGGCGATCGTGGTGACGCTCGACACCGATCAGATCGATATCGTTGCCGCCTCGCTGCTGACGGCGCGGGCGCAGCTTTTGTGTGCGCCGACGGTTGCGGAGCGGGTGAGCGCGCTTGCGGTGGCAATGGCGGCTGCCGGCCAGGGTCCGCTCCGCGAACGCGACAAGGATGCCGAGCGGCTGCAGCGACTGAATGAGGAGGTGGCACGCATCGCCGAAACGCTGGCGCGATTGACGCGGGGTGAAGGCACCGCGGCAAGGGCAATGGTGGGAGAACAATCGCCGCTCTATCGCGCCGCGCCGGCCTCCGTGACGGCCACTGCGCCTGAGATACGCCAGGTGATCAGATTGCGGCGGCTGCGCGATCAATTCTTCGGCAATGGCCTGCTCGAGGATCCTGCGTGGGACATGCTGCTCGATCTGTTCGCCGCCGATCTCGAACGCGCGCAGGTATCGGTGTCGAGCCTGTGCATCGCCGCCGCCGTCGCGCCGACGACGGCGCTTCGCTGGATCGGGCGGATGACCGACGAAGGCCTGTTGCAGCGTCAGCCCGATCCGTTCGATCGACGCCGCGCCTTCATGGTCCTGTCCACCAACGCGCGCGAGGCGATGGCGCGATATTGGTCGGCGGCGAAACAGGCCGGCGGCGCGATCGGCTGAACGGGTCGACCAACAGGGCTTGCGCAAGCGCCCGGCATTTGGCAACGCGCTCGTCTCCTGTCGGATGCGGGTCGATTTGGCCTAAAGATGCCGGCGCGGGGGCGATTAGCTCAGTTGGTAGAGCGTCTCGTTTACACCGAGAATGTCGGCGGTTCGAGCCCGTCATCGCCCACCATCCCACACGACGAACATCAGCGCGGTCGATATGCGGTAATCTCGTCGGCTCGCGATACGCGCTTTGGCGTGCCGGCGCCGCACCGGCGCCGCGCGATCTTCGATTTGTCTTCCGACGCGGTTTGATCCATTCGCAAGCGCATGGATGGCTGGCATTTCTGGATCGATCGCGGCGGGACCTTCACCGATATCGTCGCGCTGACGCCCGAGCGCGCGGTCGTGACGCGCAAGCTGCTGTCATCGCATCCCGAGCGCTACGCTGATGCGGCGATCCACGGGATGCGTGGGTTGCTCGGGATTGGCGCCGAGGATGCCTTTCCCGCCGACCGCATCGCCAGCGTCAAGATGGGGACGACGGTTGCCACCAACGCGCTGCTGGAACGGCAGGGCGAGGCGGTCGCGCTGGTAGTGACGCAGGGTTTTCGCGACCTGCTCCGGATCGGATACCAGAACCGGCCGCGCATCTTCGATCGGCATATCGTGCTGCCCGATCGGCTCGAACGCACGGTGATCGAGGCGATCGAGCGGGTCGATGCGGCAGGCAACATCCTGACACCGCTCGACATTCCCGCCGTCCGACGCGACCTGAAAGCCGCCTATGACGATGGCTGCCGCGCGGTCGCGATCGTATTGATGCACGGTTATCGCTTTGCCGATCATGAGGAGGCGATTGCGGCCGTCGCCGCAGAAATCGGCTTCCCTCAGATTTCGGTAAGCAACCGCGTGAGCCCGCTGATGAAGATCATCGGGCGCGGCGACACGACGCTGGTCGATGCCTATCTGTCGCCGATCCTGGGGCGGTATGTAGCGCAGGTCGCCGACGTGCTGGGCGCGGGCGTGCCGCTGTCGTTCATGCAATCCAATGGCGGGCTGATTGGCGCTGGCGTGTTTCGCGGGCGCGACGCGATATTATCGGGGCCGGCGGGCGGCATCGTCGGCATGGTGGAAACCGCAAAGGCGGCGGGGTTCACCAAGGTGATCGGCTTCGACATGGGCGGCACCTCGACCGATGTGTCGCATTATGCCGGCACCTTGGAGCGCACGCTGGAAACGGTCGTTGCCGGCGTCAGGCTGCGCGTCCCGATGATGGCGATCGATACGATTGCGGCGGGCGGCGGATCGATCTGCCGCTTCGATGGCGCGCGGTTGCGGGTCGGGCCGGAATCGGCGGGCGCTGACCCCGGACCCGCCTGTTACCGGCGCGGCGGACCGCTGACGATCACCGATTGCAACGTGATGCTGGGGAAACTTCAGCCCGATTGCTTTCCGAGCCTGTTCGGCGCGGGGGGCGATGAGCCGATCGATGCCGCCGTCGTCCACGAGAAATTCGCGGCGCTTGCCGATGAGGTCGCCGCTGCCGGCCTGCCGCCCAAGACGCCCGAGGAATTGGCGGAGGGCTTCATCGCCATCGCTGTCGACAACATGGCCAATGCGATCAAGAAGATATCGGTCGCGCAGGGGCATGATGTCGGCGATTATGCTTTGGTGTGTTTTGGTGGCGCGGCGGGGCAGCATGCCTGCCTGGTCGCCGATGCGCTGGGCATGCGGCATGTGATGGTACATCCGCTCGCGGGCGTGTTGTCGGCTTACGGGATCGGGCTTGCCGAACAGCGGATCCTGCGCCACCGCGCGATCGAGGCGCCGCTCGACGCGGGGTGCCTGGCGGCGGCGGCGGCCGAGATGGACCGACTCGAGGCCGATTGTCGCGCCGATATTTCGGCGGACGGCTTCGAGCCCGAGCGCGCGCGGTTCGAGCGGCGGCTGATGGTGCGCTACCGGGGCAGCGATACCGCGATCGAGGTCGAGGAAGCGCCCGTCGAAGCGGTGAGCGCGGCGTTCGAGGCGCGCTATCGCCAGCGTTTCACCTTCACCACGCGCGATGTGCCGCTGATCGTCGAATCGGTGTCGGTCGAACTGATTGTCCCCTCAGCCCGGTCGACCGCCTTTGTCGGCACGGGCATGTCGTCGGCGGTGTCGGGCGAAGTGATCGCGCGGATGGCCGGCATCAGTGCGCCGACGCCGATCCTCGAACGACAGGCGCTTCGCGTCGAGGCGCCGCTTGCCGGGCCGGCGATCCTCTACGACGAGACAGCGACGATCGTGATCGAACCCGGCTGGTCGGCGCGCCGCACGGCGAGCGGCGATGTCATCATCAGCCGCAGCGCCTTGAAGCAGGCCGAAGCCGACGGCCGGACGGCGCTCGATCCTGTGCGGCTGGAGATTTTCAACAATCTGTTCATGGCGATCGCCGAGCAGATGGGGCAGGCGCTCCAGAACACCGCTTTTTCCGTCAACATCAAGGAGCGCCTCGACTTTTCGTGCGCCTTGTTCGACCGCGATTGCCGGCTGGTCGCCAATGCGCCGCACATGCCGGTGCATCTGGGGTCGATGGGCGACAGCGTCCGCGCAGCGCAAGGGGCCGCGATTGCCTCTGGCCGGGGGCTATCGCCGGGGGACGCCTATCTCATCAATAATCCCTATAACGGCGGCACGCATCTGCCCGATCTGACGCTGGTGATGCCCGTGTTCGATGGGTCCGGCATATGCACCTTCTTCGTCGCGGCGCGCGGCCATCATGCCGATATCGGTGGGCGCACGCCCGGATCGATGCCGCCCGACAGCCGCTCGCTCGATGAGGAGGGCGTGCTTTTCGACAGCTTCCTGATCGTCGATCGGGGCGATTTTCGCGAAGCGGCGTTTCGCGAGGCGTTGGCGCAGCGGCCCTATCCGGCGCGCGATCCCGATCGCAACGTGGGCGATCTGCGTGCACAGATCGCTGCGTGCGCGCGCGGTGCGGCCGAAATCGACAAGATGGTCGCGCATTTCGGGATCGATGTGGTGACCGCCTATATGCGGCATGTGCAGGACAATGCGGCGGAAGCCGTGCGCCGCGTGATCGACCGGTTGAGCGACGGACATTTCCGCTATGAGCTGGACGATGGATCATCTGTCGAGGTCACCATCACGATCGACCGGGCGGCGCGGCGCGCCCGCATCGATTTCACCGGCACCAGCGACGAACAGCCAACCAATTTCAATGCGCCGCCGTCGATCTGTCGCGCCGCCGTGCTCTATGTGATGCGGACGTTGGTCGATGAGCAAATCCCGATGAACGACGGCTGCCTCTATCCGATCGATATCGTCATTCCCGAAGGATCGATGCTGCGCCCGGCCTATCCCGCCGCCGTCGTCGCGGGCAATGTCGAGACGAGCCAGGTGATCACCGATGCGCTTTATGGTGCCACGGCCACGATGGCGGCCGCACAGGGCACGATGAACAATTTCACCTTCGGCAATGATCGCCACCAATATTATGAAACGATCTGCGGCGGTGCGGGCGCCGGGCCCGATTTCGACGGCACATCGGCGGTCCACACTCATATGACCAACAGCCGCATCACCGACCCAGAAATACTCGAATGGCGCTTCCCCGTGCTGCTCGAGGCGTTCGAGGTCCGCAAAGGATCGGGCGGTGCGGGCCGACACCGGGGCGGCGACGGCGTGCACCGGCGCATCCGCTTTCTCGAACCGATGACCGCGACGATCCTGTCGAACCGCCGCCGCGTGCCGCCTTTCGGCCTAAAAGGGGGAGCGGCGGGCCAGCCCGGCGTCAATCATGTGCGTCGGGCGGACGGCACCATTGTCGCCATTGGGTCGACCGAAAGCGTCGAAATGGGAATTGGCGATGTATTCGTGATCGATACGCCCGGCGGCGGCGGTTTCGGGCAGGCGGAGGGTGAATGAGATGAAGCGACTGGCAGGCAAGCGCGCGGTGGTGACGGGTGCTGCAAACGGCATCGGTAAGGCGATTGCGGAAAAATTTGCGGCAGAGGGCGCGTCGCTGATCCTGGCCGATATCGACGCGGGGGCACTCTCGGCAGTGGCCGATCGCCTCGGCCAGATCGCGGTGCCGACCGATGTGTCTGGAAAACCGGCGATCGATGCGCTGTTCGCCCGGGTCGAGGATGAATGGGGCGGGCTCGATATCCTCGTCAACAATGCCGGCATCACCCATGCGGCCGATCTGCTCGATCTGACCGAGGCGGATTTCGACCGGGTTTTCGCGATCAACCTGAAGGCCGCGTTGTTCGCAACGCAGCATGCCGCGCGACTGATGCGGGCGGGGGCCGCGATCATCAACATGTCGTCGGTAAACGCGGTGCTCGGCATCCCCAACCAGATCCCCTATGCGATCTCCAAGGGTGCGCTGAAGCAATTGACCAATGTGTCGGCAATTTCGCTGGCTTCGCGCGGCATAAGGGTGAACGCGATCGGACCGGGTACGATCCTCACCGATCTGGCGCGCTCGATCATGACCGACCGCGCGGCTGAGGACCGCATTCTCAGCCGCACCCCGATGGGGCGTACCGGCGCGCCCGAGGAAGTGGCGAGCGTCGCGGTCTTCCTGGCGTGCGACGAATCTTCCTATATCACCGGGCAGACCATCTATCCCGATGGCGGTCGACTCGGGCTTAACTATACCGTGCCGGTGCCCGAGCGGGATTGATCGAGCGCACAAGGCGGAAGCCTGTTGGCCGATTTGCTCCATTTCCGAGTTATGATGCGGCGCAAAAATAATCGCCGCTCAAGGGGGCGTGGCAGGGGCAACGGCCATACCGCCTTCCTTGAAAGCTGTGTTTTCAGTCATTGTGGCCGCGCGCCCAACTTACCCTTTGCCAACCTCGATTCTCGCAACCTCACCTTACGGGGTCGAGATGGGGGAATGGACAATGGATATCGGGCGACAATCGCCGGGAGGCGCCGGTTGGGGGGCTGGCGGCATCGGCATGGCGTTCGTGACGATTGTCCAGCTCGCTCTCGCTGGCCTCGTGGTCGGTCGGCATACGTCGCTTGGCGGTGCGCAGATCGTCGCGGCAAGCGCGGCGGCGATCGTGTCGGTCATGCTGCTCGCCTTGGCGTCGATACCTCGCGGTGCCAAGGCGAGCCTGATCGGTCTTTTGTGCGCCGCGGCCATGGCGGTGATATCGACGCAGGATCCGTTCGGCATGCGGGCGGTAAAAGAGCAGGTCGCGACGGCGATGGGCAAGGCGCCGTCGACAATCATCACGCCGAGCCAGACCGGGCGGCTGCCAAAGGCGCAGGGAAACAGCCGGGTAACGATCCGGACGATCGCCGCCAGCGACGATGGTGATTTTGCGCCGGACTTGGCGCAGCAAATAGAGCAGGGGCTGAGCCGGCCCGAGACGGGGGGCATCCGGGTCAATGGCGCCGCCGACGTTGACGTGCGCGACCAGCGCCTGGCCTATAGCGTGACCTGGTCGGTCGCTGATCGTGGCGTCTCGCGCTGGTGCGGGCGGATCGCGGCGACGACGCCGAGCCGCATGGCGGCGGTGCGCAGCCTTGCCGCCATCATCACCCGCAGCGCAGACCATATCGCCGACGGCGGGACGACATGTTCGTGACGCTCTGCTGCCGCGCCGTCCAACTGTCGCGCGACCGCCGGGGGGCGGCACTCGTCGAAATGGCGCTGGCGCTGCCCGTCCTCATCCTCTTTCTGTTCGGCATCCTCAGCTATGGCAGCTGGATTGCGCTGGCCCACGGCGTCCAGCAAGGCGCGAACGAAGCGGCACGGGCGGCGATCGCCGGACTGTCGCTGGCAGAGCGCGAGCAGATCGCCCGCGACGTCGCGCAATCGACGCTGGCGGGCAGCTATCAGATCGATCCCGCCAGATTGTCGGTGATCGTGATCGATGACGGCGCGACGCTGACGGTCGACGTCGCTTATGACGGATCGAGCCATCCGATGCTGTCGCTGCCGCTCGTCCCGCCGCCATCGCGCATCATCGAGCGCAAAAGCTCGATCAGGCTGACCGGGCTATGAACTGGCCCGGCGAAAGGCTCGCGACACTTGGGAGTGATCGCAGCGGCAACGTCTCGATGTTGCTGGCCGCCGCCTTGACCATGCTGATCGCGACAGCGGCGCTCGCCATCGATGCGGGGACGCTGTTCCTTGAAAAGCGCCGGTTGCAGGGCATCGCCGATGCCGCCGCCCTTGCCGCTGCGAGCGACCCCGCCACCGCCAATGCCAGTGCGCAGGCGGCGATCGACGTCAACCGGCACGACGACGTGACGTTGCGCGGTGCGCAGAGCGGTGGTTATGTCGCCGATGCGGCACTGGCCGCGGCTGACCGTTTCCAGCCGGGGTCGACACCCGCCAACGCCGTCCGCGTGATGCTGGACGGCAACGTGCCGAGCTTTTTCTCGCGTGCCTTTACTGGCGCCGGCAGCACCAGGATTTCCGCGCGTGCGACCGCTGCGCGCATCGACCTGGCGGCATTTTCGATCGGATCGCGACTTGTGGCGGTGCAGGGCGGCTTGCCCAACGCGTTGTTGTCGGGGCTTGCGGGCACCGAGCTCGGCCTGTCGGTTTCCGATTACAACGCGCTCATCGCTGGCCGGGTCGACATCCTCAAATTTTCCGAAGCGTTGAGGACCATATTGTCGCTCGATGCCGGGACCTTTGGCGAGGCGCTCAAATCCAAGATCACGCTTCCGCAGGCGGCGACGGCACTGGCGACCGCGACGCGAGACGCCGGCGCGGCAAGCGTGCTGCGCGCGATTGCCGCGAAATTGCCGCCGACGCTGATCACCGCTGCCGACGTCATCGATCTGGGGCCGCTCGGCAACAGCGTGTCGGTCGATGAGACGCGCCCGGTCGACGTCGATGCATTCTCGGTGCTGCGCGCGATGCTCGAAATCGGCAGCCCGACGCGGCAGGTCGCTGCCAATGTCAGCCTCGGCATTCCGGGCATCGCCTCCACCCGGATCGTCATTCAGATCGGCGAGCGACCCGCGCATTCGCCCTGGCTCGCGGTGAGCGCGCTCCGCAAGATCACGATCCGCACCGCGCAGACACGGTTGTCGATCGATGCGACGCTCGTCGGCACGGCGGGGGGACTCGGCACAATTCGTGTGCCTTTCTTCGTCGAACTTGCATCGGCTGAGGCGACGCTTGCCGCCGTTTCTTGTGCGCAAGGGCGCGCCAATGCGTCCGCGACGCTCGATGTGACGCCCTCGGTCGGCAGCGTCGCGATCGCCGATTTCGATATGGCCGCCTTTGCCGATTTCACGACGCCGCTGGCGCTGCGCCCGGCATTGCTCGCCAAAGTGCCGCTCATTTCGGTGACGGGCTTTGCCGATGTCAGGCTCGGCGGCACGCATGCGCAGGCAGTCACCTTCAGCGCCGCCGACATCGCCGCGCACCGCGTGCAGACGGTGTCCACCAACGATATCGTCCAAGGAGTGGCGACGTCGCTGCTCCGCCAGACCGAACTGCGCGCGACTGTTGCAGGGCTGGGGCTTGGCGCGGGTGCGGCGACGGCGGCGGTGGGCGGGGTTCTCGATGCCGCAGCGCCGGCGCTCGACAGTCTCGTCGAAAGCGTGACCGGGCTGGCCGGCGTGCGCGTTGGACAAGCCGATGTTTGGGTGAACGGAGTCCGCTGTGGCACGCCGGTGCTGGTGTCATGACCGGCGGCGCGCCGGAGGGGCGACCGGGCGCGGATCGCCGCCGCGCCCGGGTGGCGGCTCCGACGCCGTGGCGCTGGCCGGTGGATCTGGCGGCGACCGTGCAGGAACACCGCAGTTGCGCCTTCGATATTCGCGTCCTCGATATTTCGGTGTCGGGATGCCGGATCTGGGCGGGGTTTCGCCTCAAGCCGGGTGGGCGCGCCAAGCTGACGATCGAGGGTTTCGCGCCGTTCGAGGCGACGGTCGTCTGGAGCGAGAACTGGTTCGCCGCGCTGCGATTTGCGCACCCTTTGCATCTTTCGGTGCTGCGTCACCTCGTCATGCAATATCCGGTGACCGAAGAGACTGATTTCAACGCTGTGCGCGATCGACGGGGGTCAGCCTGATCAATCGTCCCTGCGCACCCCTGCCGCCGTCTTCGAGCAGATAGATCGCGCCGTCGGGCCCCTGCTCGACTTCGCGGATGCGCGCGCCCATCGGCCATTGGTCGCCCTTGCGCGCGGTGTCGCCGTTCAGGTCGACGCGGATCAGTGCCTCGCTCGACAGGCCACCGATGAACGCATCGCCGCGCCACTGCGGAAACAGGCTGCCCGAATAGATCATCAGCCCGGCGGGCGAGATCACCGGATTCCACCAGACTTTCGGCGGTTCATAGCCATCGCCCGGCGCATGATCGGGAATGTCGCGCCCGTCATAATGGGTGCCGTTCGACACGCGCGGCCAGCCATAATTGCGGCCCGGTTCGATCAGATTGACCTCGTCGCCGCCCATCGGCCCCATTTCCTGCTCCCAAAGCCGCCCGTCCTTGTCGAACGCGATGCCGAGCAGGTTGCGGTGGCCGTATGACCAGATTTCGGGCGCGAACCCCTTTGCCGCGAGCGGATTGCCGGCTGCGGGCTTGCCGTCGAGGGTAAGGCGCAACACCTTGCCGAGCGATGATTTCGGGTCCTGCGCTGGATCGAATTTCTGGCGCTCGCCATTGGTGAAGAAGAGGTATTTGCCATCGGGAGAAAAGGCGATCCGGCCCGAATAATGGCCGTTGCCCGGCACCAGCGGATGCGCGCGGAACAGCACCTCCACATAATCGAGCTTTGCGATTGGGGGACAAGGCGCGCGGATGCACTGGACTTGCTGCACCGTAAGCGCACCGCGTGCCAGCACCACGCCCTTTCCGCCCTCGCCGCTTTCGGAAAAGCTGAAATAGACGAGGTGGTTGGTCGCGAACCCCGGCGCCGTCACCACATCCATCAGCCCGCCTTGCCCGGCGCTATCGACTGGCAGTGTACCGCTCACTACCGATCGTTCGGTCGCATCCTTCGACACCAGCATCAGCCGTCCGTCCTTTTCGGTAACGAGCATCCGGCCATCGGGCAGGAACGTCATTGCCCAGGGTGCGTCGAAATCGGCGATTACGGTTTCGGTGAAGGGCTTGGCGGCGGGGGTTCGCGGGGCGGGCTGCGCGGCATCGGGCGCGGCGTTGCCGCCGCAGGCCAGCAACAGCATCGGTGCCAGTAGAACAAGCCGCATCACGCTCTCCCCAAGTTGTTCGTTCCGGACCAACGCGTACGATTGCTGTTGGATGCTTGCCAGTCCGAAGACATCCGCCTATATCGCCATTCGCGCTTTCTCTACATCGGTAACGCTGCAGAGGTCGGACCCCACCGGGGCCGGCGGCGCGGTGGATTGTTTTTGGAGAGCCTGTTTGGCCGATGTCGCGCACGCATTGACGCAAGTGATCGAGCCGGAGGCGCGTGCGCTCGGCTTCGATCTGGTGCGCGTCAAGCTGTTTGGCGGCGCGGGCGACCTGACGCTGCAGGTGATGGCGGAGCGCCCCGATACCCGCCAGCTCACGATCGACGATTGCGCGGCATTGTCGCGCCGTATTTCCGACGTGATCGACGCGCTCGAGGCCGAGGGACGCGACCCGATCAAGGAAGCCTACCGGCTCGAAGTCAGCTCGCCGGGCATCGATCGCCCGCTCACCCGGATCGCCGATTTCAGGGATTTTGCTGGGCATGAGGCCCGCATCCACCTGACCGCGCCGATCGATGGCCGCAAGCAGTTGACGGGTAATCTCGTCGGTGCCGAGGGCGACCGGATCACCATCGATGTGAAAAAGCATGAAGCGATGACGATCGGCTTCGATCAGGTTGCAGAGGCCAAATTGCTGTTTACCGATCGGTTGCTCGCGGCCACCGCGCCGCTGTCGAGCGCAGGCGCCGACGAATTTGAAGAATTTGAAGACCAGGCCCCGTTGGCCGATACCGACACGCAAGAACAGGACTGATATTCATGGCCATTGCCCCCGGCGCTGCCACCTCCGCCAACCCCGTCTCCGCCAACAGGGCCGAGCTGATCGCGATCGCCGATGCGGTGGCGAAAGAAAAGCTGATCGATCGCGCCATCGTGATCGAGGCGATGGAAGACGCGATCCAGCGCGCCGCCCGTGCCCGATACGGCGCCGAGAACGACATCCGCGCCAAGCTCGATCCGCAAAGCGGCGATCTGCGGTTGTGGCGCGTCGTCGAAGTCGTCGAGGCGGTCGATGATTATTTCAAGCAGGTGAACCTCAAGGAAGCGCAGAAGCTTCAGGCCGGTGCCGTCGTCGGCGATTACATCGTCGATCCGCTCCCCCCGATCGAATTCGGCCGCATCGCAGCCCAGGCCGCCAAGCAGGTCATCTTCCAGAAGGTCCGCGATGCCGAGCGCGAGCGCCAGTTCGAGGAATTCAAGGACCGGATGGGCGAGATCATCACCGGCGTCGTCAAGCGGGTGGAATTCGGCCATGTCGTCGTCGATCTTGGCCGTGCCGAAGGCGTCATCCGCCGCGATGCGCAGATCCCGCGCGAAGTCGTCCGCGTCAACGACCGCATCCGCTCGCTGATCCTGAACGTCCGCCGTGAGAATCGCGGGCCGCAGATTTTCCTCAGCCGCGCGCACCCCGATTTCATGAAGAAGCTGTTCGCGCAGGAAGTGCCCGAGATTTACGACGGCATCATCGAGATCAAGGCCGCCGCCCGTGACCCGGGTTCGCGCGCCAAGATCGGTGTGATCAGCCATGATTCGTCGATCGATCCGGTCGGCGCGTGCGTCGGCATGAAGGGCAGCCGCGTTCAAGCGGTCGTCCAGGAAATGCAGGGCGAAAAGATCGACATCATCCCCTGGTCGCCCGACACCGCGACCTTCGTCGTCAACGCGCTCCAGCCGGCATCGGTGAGCCGCGTGGTGATCGACGAGGAAGAGGACCGGATCGAGGTCGTCGTTCCCGATGATCAGTTGTCACTCGCGATCGGCCGTCGCGGCCAGAATGTGCGGCTGGCCAGCCAGCTGACCGGCAAGGCGATCGACATTCTGACCGAGGCCGACGCGTCCGAGAAGCGCCAGAAGGAATTCGTCGAGCGCTCTGAGATGTTCCAGAACGAACTCGACGTCGACGAGACGCTCGCCCAGCTGCTGGTGGCGGAAGGCTTTGGCGCGCTCGAAGAGGTCGCCTATGTCGAGGTCGACGAAATCGCCTCGATCGAAGGCTTTGATGATGATCTGGCGGCTGAATTGCAGAGCCGCGCGACCGAGGCGCTCGAGCGCCGCGAGGAGGCCAATCGCACCTTGCGCCGCGAACTGGGTGTCGAGGACGCACTCGCCGGCATGCCGCATTTGACCGAGGCGATGCTCGTCACGCTCGGCAAGGCGGGGATCAAGACACTCGACGATCTCGCCGATCTCGCGACCGATGAACTCGTGCAGAAAAAGCGCCAGGAGCCGCGCCGCCGCGCCGAAAGCGACACCAAGCGCCCCGACAGCCGGAACGATGGCCGCGCCGAGGACAAGGGCGGCGTGCTCGCCGAATATGGGCTGAGCGAGGAGCAGGGCAACGAGATCATCATGGCTGCTCGCGCCCACTGGTTCGAGGATGAGGAAGCCACGCCGGCAACGGAGGGCGAAGACGCCTGATGCCGTTCGTCAGCATCCGCATATCGGGTTCTGCGACCCGCGATCAGAAGGCGGGGATCGTCGCCGACGTCACCGACAGCCTGGTCGTGCGTCTCGGCAAGAACCCGGCGGCGGTGCAGATCGTCATCGAGGAAGTGTCGACCGAGAATTACGGCGCTGGCGGTCAACTGATCGTCGACCGCGAGGCATCGGCGGCGTCTCCTCACTACAGGGAGGACGCGCATGCGGTTCCCCCACGATGAGGCGCTAGGGCTTCAGACAGCTTTGGTGCTTAGCGCGGCCATCGCGGCATCGGGAGGCGTGCGTCGATGAGTGTCGCCGACCCCGTCCGCCGCTGCATCCTGTCGGGCGAGCGTGCCGCGCGTGCGCATCTGGTGCGGCTCGCGCTTGGTCCCGATGGCAGCGTGCATCCCGATGTGCGGGCCAAGGCGCCGGGGCGCGGCGCCTGGATCGGCGTGCCGCGCGTCGCGCTGGAAGCCGCGATTGCGAAGGACAAGATGAAGGGCGCGCTCGCCCGCGCCTTCAAGACGGGCGATTTCACGCTTCCGGGCGATCTGCCGGCGATGATCGAGACAGCGCTCGAAAAGGCGGTGCTCGACAGGCTTGGCCTCGAATCGCGCGCCGGCACGATCGTCATCGGCAACGAACGCATCGAAAAAGCGGCGCGATCGGGCAAGCTTCACCTGCTGCTCCACGCCGCCGATGCGGGCGCGGATGGCACCCGCAAGCTCGATCAGGCTTGGCGCGTCGGGCGTGATGAAGAGGGCGGCGGACTGCGCGGGCTGGTACTGCCGGTGGCGCGCCCTATATTGTCCGTGGCGCTTGGCCGCGAAAACGTGGTACATATCGGGTTGACCGACCCCGGCGCTGCCCGGCGACTGAGCGAAGCGCTCGATCGCTGGCTGCACTTTATCGGACCCGATCAGAATGGCGCACCTTGCGAAACGGCATCGCAGGGCGCATCGGCGTTTGGTTTTCCGGGTGACATCCCGGACGACCTTTCCAGTTCGGGCCAGAACGATGGCGTGCCGACCGGATTATCTTGAGGACTTTGAGCGACCTGATGAGCGATACCGACAACGAAAAGCCGAAATTGGGCATGCGCGCGCCTTTGGGTCTCAAGCGCACCGTGGAAACGGGCAAGGTGAAGCAGAGCTTCAGCCATGGCCGTTCCAACACCGTGGTGGTCGAGGTGAAGAGCCGCCGCGTGCTGCGCCGTCCGGGCGATGCCGAGCCTGTCGTTCAGGAAGAGGCACCGGCCCCCGCCCCCTTCGTCGCCGCGCCCGAGCCGGTTGCCGCCCCACCGCCGCAAAGCGCGGCGCGCAAGGCCGGCGACAGCCTGTTGTCGCGTCAGGAACTGCAGGCGAAGCTGCTTCGCGAGGCAGACGAGGCACGCATGACCGCGCTCGAGGAAGCGCGTCGGCGTGAAGAGCGCGAGGCGCGCGACGCCGCCGAAGACGAGCGCCGCCGTGCCGAGGAGGCGCGAAACGCACCCGCCGAGCAGGACGCTGCGCCGGAAGCCGATGCGCCTGTCGCCGAGCCCGTCGCTATCGAAGCGGCACCCCCGCCCGCCGCCAATCCAAACGAGTTGGCGCTCGACGAAAACATGCCCGCGCCGCGTCGCTTCACGCCGGTGCCCCGCCCCGAACGGCCACAGCCCGTCCGCAAGGCGGAGCCCGAACAGGTTGCGCAAGATACCGCTCCGGCGCCGTCATCGGCTTCGGTTGGCGCAGGTCCTTCATCGGCGCCCGCATCGAAGCGGCCTGCTGAAGCGCCGGCACGCCCGGCGCGGGATCGCAAGGGGGTCGATGATCGCCGTCAGTCGGGCAAACTCACCGTCAACCGCGCGCTGAACGACGGTGATGGTGCGCGCGCACGCTCACTCGCCGCGCTGAAGCGCGCCCGCGAAAAGGAAAAGCGCCATTTCGGCGGCCCGCGTGAAGCGCAGGCCAAGCAGATCCGCGATGTCGTGGTGCCGGAGGCGATCACGGTCCAGGAACTCGCCAACCGGATGGCCGAAAAGGGTGCCGATCTGGTCAAGACGTTGTTCAAGATGGGCATGCCCGTCACGATGACGCAGACGATCGATCAGGATACCGCCGAACTGCTCGTTACCGAATTCGGCCACAACATCGTTCGCGTGGCCGATAGCGACATCGACATTTCGATCGATGTCCAGGACGATGTCGATGATCATCTGGTGCCGCGTCCGCCGGTCGTCACGATCATGGGGCATGTCGATCACGGCAAGACCAGCCTGCTCGATGCACTGCGCGGGACCGATGTCGTGCGCGGCGAGGCCGGCGGCATTACCCAGCATATCGGTGCCTATCAGGTGACGATGAAGGACAAGTCGCAGATCACCTTCCTCGACACGCCGGGCCATGAGGCGTTCACCGAAATGCGCGCTCGTGGCGCAAACGTGACCGACATCGTCGTCCTCGTCGTCGCTGCCGACGACGGGCTGAAGCCGCAGACGATCGAGGCGATCAGCCACACCAAGGCGGCTGGCGTGCCGATGATTGTCGCGATCAACAAGATCGACAAGCCCGAAGCCAATCCGCAAAAAGTGCGCGAGGCGTTGCTGCAATATGAAGTGATCGTCGAGGAATTGTCGGGCGACGTCCAGGATGTCGAGGTGTCGGCACTCAAGAAGACCGGGCTCGATGAGCTGATTGAGAAGATTCAGATTCAGGCTGAACTGATGGAATTGAAGGCCAATCCGGACCGGATGGCAGAAGGCAACGTCATCGAGGCCAAGCTCGACAAGGGTCGCGGCCCAGTCGCGACGATCCTGATCAGCCGTGGTACGCTGAAAGTCGGCGATGTGTTCGTGGTCGGTGCCGAAAGCGGCAAGGTCCGTGCATTGATCGACGACAAGGGCCGCCAGGTGAAGGAAGCCGGGCCGTCGATGCCCGTCGAAGTGCTTGGCCTGTCGGGCATCCCGATGGCGGGCGATCCGCTACAGGTCGTCGAGAACGAGGCGCGTGCGCGCGAAGTGGCTGAATATCGCCAGGGCGTGGCGACCAGCAAGCGGACGACCTCGGCACCGGCCAGCCTGGAGATGATGTTCTCCGCGCTCAAGGAAAAGCAGGCGATCGAATATCCGCTGGTGGTGAAGGGCGATACGCAAGGTTCGGTCGAGGCGATCGTTGCGTCCATCAACAAGATATCGACGGCTGACATCCGTGCGCGCGTGCTCCATTCGGGCGTCGGCGGCATCACTGAAAGCGATGTCACGCTGGCGGGCGCATCGGGCGCGCCGATCATCGGCTTCAACGTGCGCGCCAATGCCAAGGCGCGCGAGATTGCCGAGCGGCAGAAGGTCGCGCTCAAATATTACGACATCATCTATGACCTGATCGACGAAATCCGCGCTGGCATGGCGGGTGAACTTGGCCCCGAGGCGTTCGAGACGGTCGTCGGCCGCGCCGAAATCCGCGAGGTGTTCCCGGCCGGCAAGCATGGCCGCGCGGCTGGCCTGCTGGTCACCGAAGGCACGATCCGCAAGGCACTCAAGGCGCGCATCACCCGCGCCGATGTCATCATCTATCAGGGCGAAATCGCGTCGCTCAGGCGGTTCAAGGATGACGTGCCGGAGGTTCGCGGAGGGCTGGAATGCGGCGTCACGTTCTCGCAGAACTTCGTCGACATCAAGGCCGGGGACTTCCTCGAAACCTTCGAGGTCGAGCTGCGCGAACGGACGCTGTAAGGCGGGGTCATGCGCCCCGCCGACACCGCTGAAACCCGCTCGGTCCGCCTGCTCAAGGTGGGGGAACTGGTGCGCCATGCGCTGAGCGACATTCTGGCGCGCGGCGATGTCCATGACGATACGCTCGCCAAGACCGTGGTGACGATCACCGAGGTGCGGATGTCGCCCGATCTGCGGCACGCGACCGCCTTTGTGAAGCCGCTGCTCGGCAAGGATGAGGCGGTGGTGTTGAAGGCGCTGCGCACCAACACCGCCTATCTGCAAAGCGAAGTCGCGCGGCGGGTGAACACCAAATACGCGGCCAAGCTGAAATTCCTGGCCGACGAGAGCTTCGACGAGGGCAGCCATATCGACAAGCTGCTGCGCGACCCCAAGGTGGCGCGCGATCTGGCTTTGGGCGAAGACGAGGCCGATACTGCGGACTGATGGCCAAGCTCTATTTCTATTATGCCAGCATGAATGCCGGCAAATCGACCAACCTGCTGCAGGCCGATTTCAATTACCGCGAGCGGGGCATGCAGACGATGCTGTTCACCGCCGCCATCGATACGCGCGCCGCGACGGGGGCGATTGCGTCGCGGATCGGGCTGGAGAAATGCGCGATTGCGTTCGATGCCAATACCGACATCGCCGCCTGCGTGGTGGACAGCCATGCGCGCGCGCCGATTGCCTGTGTCTTGGTCGATGAGGCGCAATTCTTGAGCGAGGCTCAGGTAGGGCAATTGGCGCATCTGGCCGATGTCGTCGGCATTCCCGTGCTTGCTTATGGGTTGCGCACCGATTTTCGGGGGCGGTTGTTTCCCGGCAGCGCGGCGCTGCTGGCGCTCGCCGACAATCTGGTGGAGCTCAAATCGGTGTGCGATTGCGGGCGCAAGGCGACAATGAATTTGCGCGTCGATGCCGGCGGCAGGGCGGTCGTCGAAGGTGCGCAGACCGAGATCGGGGGCGACGAACGCTATGTCGCGCTGTGCCGCAAACACTTCATGGAACGGCTCGCCGCCGCCGACGCCTGACGCGCGGTGCACGGCTGGATCATCCTCGACAAGCCACTCGGGCTTGGCTCGACGCAGGGCGTATCGGCAGTGAGGCGCGCTTTGCGCGAAGGCGGTTACGGCAAGTGGAAGGTCGGGCATGGCGGCACGCTCGATCCGCTGGCGACGGGCGTGCTGCCGATCGCGGTGGGGGAGGCGACCAAACTCGCGGGGCGGATGCTCGACAGCGACAAGGTGTATGAGTTCACGATCGGCTTCGGGGTGCAGACCGATACGCTCGATCTTGAGGGCAAGGTGGTGGCGACCAGCGACGTCCGGCCAACAATAGCGCAGGTCGAGGCGGTGTTGCCGCGCTTTACCGGGCCGATCGACCAGGTGCCGCCGGCCTATTCCGCGCTGAAGGTGGATGGCGAGCGCGCCTATGATCTGGCGCGCAGTGGGGCCGAGGTGGTGTTGGCGGGGCGGCAGGTGACGATCTACAGTTTACAATCCTCCCCGGCACGGGGAGGGGGACCATTCGCTTCTTCAGCGGATGGTGGAGGGGGCTTCCCACAAGCGGTGCGCTTGTCGCACGCCCCCTCCACCCTCGGCTTCGCCGACGGTCCCCCTCCCCGTGCCGGGGAGGAATTGGAGAGCATCACCCTCACCGCCCACGTCTCCAAGGGCACCTATATCCGCAGCCTCGCGCGCGACGTCGCGCTCGCGCTCGGCACCGTCGGCCATGTTACCATGCTGCGGCGGACAAAGGCCGGGCCGTTCGACCTTGCCCACGCGATATCGCTGGACAAACTGGCCGAACTCGGCCATGCGCGCGCTCTGGAAGACGAACTCCTGCCGTTGAGGGCGGGGCTGGACGACATCCCGGCTCTATCCCTCACCCCCGATCAGGCAGGGCTGCTCCGACAGGGGCGGGTCTTGATCGGGATCGCCGTGAACGATGGCCTCTGTTTTGCGATGCTGGACGATGTTCCGGTCGCACTGGTGGAGGCACAGGCCGGGGAAATCCGGGTCGTGCGCGGTTTCAACCTGTAACGACGATGTCGAAGGAAAACGGAAATGACGATCACCGCAGAGCGCAAGGATACGCTCGTCAAGGAACATGGCCGCGCCGAAGGCGACACCGGTTCCCCCGAAGTCCAGGTCGCGATCCTCACCGAACGCATCCGCAACCTGACCGAGCATTTCAAGGATCACAAGAAGGATAACCATTCGCGTCGCGGGCTGCTGATGATGGTCAACAAGCGCCGTTCGCTGCTGGACTATCTCCGCAAGACGGATGGCACCCGCTACACCGATCTCATCGCGAAGCTTGGCCTTCGCAAGTGACGCAATCGTTCGGCCCGCTTCGGCGGGCCGTTTACGTATTGCGTCATCCCGGCGGAGGCCGGGATCTAGCAATCTTCGGTGCGACAGCACCGTCCAGCGTCTGAAACTGGGCCCCGGCCTTCGCCGGGGAAGCAGAAGGGAAAAGACAATCCGGTCTTTTTCCACGGAGACCAAGAAAGGTCTCAAACCGCGCGGGTCGGCTTAACCCGCACATTGGCCCCAGCCGCATTGGGCGGCTGGCGTTGAAGGAAATCACATGTTCGATACGAAAACTGCAAGCATCCAGTGGGGCGGCAAGACCCTCACGCTGGAAACGGGCCGCGTTGCCCGCCAGGCCGACGGCGCCGTGATGGCGACGCTTGGCGAAACCGTCGTCCTTTGCGCGGTAACCGCCGCCAAATCGGTGAAG
>JBBRMV010000003.1:0-126469 GCA_038230675.1 Sphingomonadales bacterium
CGTAGCCCGCGCGGTAGGCAGCGCCTGAATCGAGCATCTCGCGCACCGCTGCATCCACCCGCGCGATATCGGCATGCGCAACCGACAGGCGGTGCTCGGGCGCGACCGCAAACCACGGGAAGAACCAGCTTTGCTCGAGCATCCGGTTCCACAGCCAGGTCAGATGCTCGCCGTAACCGGTCGGCTCGAACGGCGGGAGATAATGATCCGAAAACAGCGCCATCTCGTCCGCCGTCCAGATCGCATAACCGCCCACCGCGAGCCGTGAAAAACGCTCGGGATGCCGCTTGAGCGCCGTCACCAGAATGATGCCGCCCGAATGAAAACCGTAAGCCGCGACCCGGTCCAGACCCAGCGCATCGAGCAGACCGATTGTCGCATCGGCGAAATCGTCGATCGTCGCATCATCGTCGGCCAACGGGTCCGACTGCCCAAAGCCCGGTGTATCGGGGGCAATGCAGGTGAAATGGGCGCCCCATTCGCGCATCAGCGGCGCATATTCCCCCGACGAGCGCGGGCTCTGGTGCGCCATCAGCAGCGCCGGACCATTGCCGCAGCGCCGATAATGGACGCGGCGCGCGCCGACATCGACAAAATGACGGGTGATTTCCATGACGCCTAATTTGTCCGGACAAATTGCTCTGGACAAGCCCTAATCGTCTCCGCACTATCGCCATCGGCAAATAAGGGAGATTGGCGTGGCGGAATTGATCGGCACCCGCATGGTCGAGGATGGCCGCACCGCGCGCGAAATCTTCGAATCGGTGATGGCCAATCCGGCGCGGCGCAAATTCGGCATCGGCGAAAAGCTGGCGATCGTGAACGTCGATTTCCAGCAGGCCTATACCCGCATCGACAAGTTCGTCACCGCATATGAAACCGATCCGCGCCAGATCGAGCACGTCAACACGCTAAGCGACATGGCCCGCGCGCGCGGCATGCCGGTGATCTGGACACGCGTCGCGTACAAGGCCGATGCGGGCGACGCCGGTATCTGGGGCACCCGCACCGACACCCCCGATTCGCTGCAGAACATCAAATATGACAGTGATCGCCACGCCTTTGACGATCGCTGCCGGATCGACGCGAACGACCTGAACTATACCAAGCGGATGCCGTCGGCCTTTTTCGAAAGCCCGCTCGCCAGCTATTTGGTGTGGCACAAAGTCGATACCGTCGTAGTGACTGGCGGATCGACATCGGGATGCGTGCGCGCGACCGCCGTCGATGCGTTGTCGCACGGTTATCGCACGATCGTCCCGATCGAGACCTGCGCCGACAAGCATGAAAGCTATCACTTCGCCAATCTGACCGATCTCCAGCTCAAATATGCCGATGTCGAACCGGTGCAGACGTTGATCGACTGGCTGGCGGCGCGCTGATGCACGAGGGCGCCGACGATCCCGGATTGTACGACTTTGCGCGCTACCGCGACCGGACGAGGATCGTCTGGCCCGGGGGCAAGACCGTCGCCGTGTGGGTCGCGCCAAACCTCGAATATTACGAGATCGATCCGCCCGCCAACCCTCAGCGCAAGAGCTGGACGAAACCGCATCCCGACGTCGTCGGTTACAGCCACCGGGACTATTCCAACCGCGTATCGCACTGGCGCATGGCCGACGCGATGACCCGACACGGCTTTCCCGGATCGGTCTCGCTGTCGGTGGCTTTGTGCCAGCATCACCCCGAAGTAGTCGACGACGCGGCGCGGCGCGGCTGGGAGTTCTTCAGCCACGGCATCTACAACACGCGTTACGCTTACGGCATGGATGAAGCGCAGGAGCGCGCCATCATCGAGGATTCGATCCGGACGGTACAGGCCGCGACCGGCCAGCGGATCAGGGGGTGGCTTGCGCCTGCGCTCACCCACACCCCGCGCACGCTCGATCTGATCGCCGAATATGGGCTCGATTATACCTGCGATCTCTATCACGACGATCAGGTGCAGCCGGTGAAGGTGGCCAGGGGCACGCTCGCGTCGATCCCGTACAGCCTTGAGGTCAACGATCATTACGGGTTCTTCGTCTATAATATGAGCCCGCGCGATTATGCCGATGCGTTGATCCGGCAGTATGATCGGTTGGCCGACGAGGGCGCACGATCGGGGACGGTGATGTGCATTCCGCTGCACGCCTATCTGATCGGTCAGCCGCACCGGATCGGCGCGTTCGAGCGGGTGCTTGAGCATATCGCGAGCGACGACCGTGCCTGGATCGCGCGGGCCGGAGAGATTGTCGATGCGTGGCGGGCGCAGCAATGAGCGTGGCCGAACTCGCGCTGCCGACCGCGATCGGCATCCTTCTGTGGGGCATCGGCGTGGCCGTCATCCACTGGCTGCCGATGGGCCTCGATGGCGGCACCGCGCAGGCCGTCACCTATGCGCTGTCGGTGCCGACAGGCTGGCTGACGGTGGAGACGATCGCGCGCGCCGCGCCATCGCTTGCGATCGATCCGCTGACGCTGACGGTGCGGGCATCGATCATCGGCTTGCTGCTCAACGCGATCGCAATCGGGTTCGCGCCGGAGCTTTACCGGGGTGCCGGCGCGACGACGATGTTCGGTGCAGCGTGGCTGTTCTGGATCCTCGCGATCATTCTGTTCCTTGCCGAGAGGAGGCGCGGCGCATGACGCTCGAACCCGGCTATCTCGATTATCCCGCGCGGCGGCTCGGCTATGATCACGCACTTTATCCGTGGTCGGCGATTCAGGATCGCAAACCGGTTGCATGGCCGCGCGGCAAGAGCGTCGCGATCTGGGTGTGCGTCAGCCTCGAATGGTTTCCGATCCAGCCGGTGGACAAGCCGTTCCGCGCGCCCGGGCATATGGTGACGCCCTATCCCGATTATCGGCATTACACCTCACGCGATTATGGTACGCGCGTCGGACTTTACCGGCTGCTCGATGCCTTTGCGAAGGCCGGCGTCACCGTTTCGGTCGCGACCAATTCGGCGATCGCCGAGCGTTATCCGCAAGTCATTGCCGATATCGTCGCGGCTGGGCACGAGATCATCGCGCATTCGACCGATATGAACGGCACGATCGCGAGCGGCCTGCCGATCGAGGAGGAGCGCGCGCTCATCGCGACGTCGCTCGATACGATAGAGCGAGTGGCGGGCACGCGTCCACGCGGGTGGCTGTCGATCGCGCGCAGCGAAAGCTGGAACACGCCCGATCTGCTGAAGGAAGCCGGGCTCGTCTATGGGTGCGACTGGGTGAACGACGAACTGCCATATCGCTTCACCAACGGCCTGATCAATCTGCCGCTCAACCACGAGTTGTCCGATCGCCAGATCATTACTGTGCAGCAGCAATCGGCGGACAGCTACGCCCAACAGATGCGCGACGCTTATGATTGGCTGAGCACGGAATCCCGGAGCTTCGGCGGACGGATGCTGCCGCTGCACATCACCCCTTACATCATGGGCCTGCCTTACCGGATCGCAGCTTTCGAGGCATTGCTCGGCGATCTTGCTGCGCGCGACGATGGCTGGTTCGCGACGGGCGGCGAAATCGTCGATTGCTGGAGCGCGCAACAATGATCCACGTCCGCAACCCCCGCACCGGCGAGGATGATTATGCGATCGAGCCGCTCGATGGTGATGCGATCGCCTCGGTAGCGACGGATTTGCGCCAGCGTCAGGCGATCTGGCAGGCCCGCTCACCCCGGGATCGGGCAGAATTGCTGCAACAATTGAGTGCAGCAATTTCGCGCCACGCGCCGGCGATTGCGGCTGCCCTGACGCTCGACACAGGTCGCCGCGCCATCTCGATGATCGAGGTCGACGGCACGATCCGGGCGATCGAGCGCTGGGCTTCGCGCGCGCCGGCGCTCATCGCGCAGCACAGCCCCGATCGTCGGGACGGCGCCGTCCCCGGCATCCAGCTGTCGACCAGGCTCGTCCCGTACCCGCTTGTCGGCGTGATCAGCCCGTGGAATTTCCCGCTAACGCTCGCGCTGATCGACGCCGTCCCCGCGCTTGCCGCCGGTTGTGCGGTCATCGTCAAGCCGTCCGAAGTGACGCCGCGCTTCATCAGGCCGCTGATGGCTGCAATCGCCGAGGTGCCCGATATCCCGCTCGTCGTAATCGAGGGCGACGGCGACACCGGCGCGGCGCTGACCGCCGCGGTCGATTTCATCGCCTTTACCGGCTCTGTTGCGACCGGGCGAAAGGTCGCGGTTGCCGCTGCCAACGCGTTCATCCCGGCGAGCCTCGAACTTGGCGGCAAGGATCCGATGATTATCCTCGCCAGCGCCGATCCTTCATGGGCAGCTGGTGTCGCGCTGCGAGCATCGGTCGTCAACACGGGGCAAGCCTGCCAGTCGATTGAGCGGATTTATGTTGCGCAGCAAATTGCCGAACCGTTTCTCGCCGCGTTGATTGAAAAGGCAGCCGCCGTCCGGCTGAACGACGCTGATATCGGGGCGGGCGATATCGGCCCCTTCATCTTCGCACGACAGGCAGAAATCGTGCAGCATCAGATTGACGACGCGGTGGCGCACGGCGCAACGGTCCACACCGGCGGGAAGGTCAAGCGGCTCAGCGGCGGCCATTATCTGCGACCGACCGTAATCACAGACGTGACGCCGACGATGGCGATCATGCGCGAAGAGACGTTCGGCCCGGTTATTCCCGTCACCCCATTCGCAACGATCGATGAGGCCATCGCAATGGCCAATGACAGCGTCTTCGGGCTTTCCGCCGCCGTGCTTGCCGGATCGGCGGACGAAGCCGAAGCCGTTGCGGTTCACCTCAACGCCGGCGCGGTTTCGATCAATGACGGCGCGCTTACGTCAATGGTGTCCGACGCCGAGAAATCGAGCTTCGGGATGAGCGGACTTGGCCCGTCGCGTATGGGCGACAGCGGCTTGATGCGGTTTTTCCGCAAGCAGGCCTTGATCCGCCAGACCGGGACCGCGCTCCCCATTGCCGCTTATGCAGAGGATGCCCGTCGATGAGCCTTGCTGAAACGATGCCCAACATGCTGCGCCACGCTGGCGAGTGGGAGGGGATTTATCGCCATGTGAGCCGCGATTTCATAACGTTCGACACGCACCACACCTGGACCCGCTGCGACTTTCCGACAAGTGGCGAAATCGCCTACCTCCAATCCAACCGGATGACCTGGGACGATGGCCGGGTGGTCGAGCGCAGCTTTGGCGGCGCTTACCGTGACGGCCTTCTCCACTGGGACACCGATCGTTTCGTCGGCACGGGTTGGGAAACGCGCGAAGGCGTTGTGATGCTGCGGCTCGACCGGAAGGACGAACCCGGCGTCCATTTCATCGAGATGATCACGCTCGCCGAGGATGGACAGACCCGCTCGCGGACATGGCAATGGTTTGAACACGGCGCACCGACGCGCCGCACGCTTTGCGACGAATGGAGGATAGCATGATCGTCACGCTCATCGCGCTGGCAGCAGCCGCCGCCACGCCCCCTGCCCCGCCCCCGCCGGAAGTTTGCGACAACAAACCGGTGCTGATGATCGTTTCCGGCCCCACGCTCGATCGCGCGCGGATGATCGCCTATGCGCAGGCGATCGCGGCCAGCGGCATGTATCAAAAGCTTGGCGGCTATTACCTCAACGGCCCGGCCCCGCTCGATGTGCTCGAGGGGGATCCCCCCAAGGGCTACACCAATCTCATCGTCCGCTTCCCCTGCCTCGCCAATGCCCGCGCCTTTTGGCATTCCAAGGAATATCAGGAGAAGATCAAGCCGATGCGGCTCAATCCATCGGCGGGCGATTACATCGTCGCTGTTTATCCGGAGGCGCCAGTGCGCGCCGATATCGTCGGCAAGGTGGGCGACAGCGCATACAAGGCCAACTTCAGCGCGGCGGGGATTGAGCAGGTGCCTCGCTGACCCGCGCGACATGCCAGGTCGAGACGACCGAAACGATGAAGAACAAGGCCAGTGCGAGATTGGCATCGCCGCCCGCAAGCGCCGCGCCGAACGGCGCAGGCGCCGGCGGCAACACGAGCAGGGCACCCGCAAGCACCGCCGGATTGGCAAGCGTCGTCCATCGGGGGTAATTCGTCCGCCCGCCGATCACCAATGCCGCAAGCAGCAGCGCCAACAGATAACCCGGCGCAGCAGCGATCGCCCAAGCCGTGTTCCAATAGCTTTTGAGGAGCAGGCTCAAACGAGCGCAATCGGCCTCGCCCGCCGTGCAAGCCTGGATCGCAAAACCCTTGACCGCCCACAGCAGGTGCACCGCCCCGAGCGAAATCATCGACAATGTCGCGACCGCAAACACCAGCGCGCCGATCGCTCCGTGCGGCCGCCGCAGGTTTTGGCGGACATGCCAGAAGCCGATGCAGCACAGCCAGCCGGCGAGCGGCCCGAGCAATCCGCCGAACGCGATCTGATCGGCCGACCTTGCCTTGATGAGATCGGGCAGCCGCGCTGCAAAGCCAGCGCCCGATCCCCATTCGCCGTAAAAGATCATGTCGCCGACAAAGAACATCAACGCGCCAACGATGCCGGCCAATCCCGCAATGCGGCGCTGGACAAGGTCGGTCATCGTCCGCTCTCCGATTTTGAGGCGATATGCGTTGCCTGATCGGTGTGAAGTGCATCGAGCACAGGGCAGCCGGGCGTCCCTGCGCGTTTCAGGCAATTCTCGTTGATGATGGCCAGCTCTGCCTCAAGGCGCTCGATCCGCGCGCGCTCCTCGGCCAGCGCGACGAGCTTTGCCGCGACGATGGTGCGGACCGAGGCGCAGAAGCCCTTACCCTCGCCGATCCGCGCCTTGAGCGATTTTATCTCGGCGAGCGACAGGCCAAGGCCCTGCGCGGCCTTCACATATTTCAGTTCCATCAGGATCGTGTCGTCATAATGACGCGGGCCGCCAGCCGAAGCGGGTCGATCGATCAGCCCGGTGCGCTCATAATAGCGGACCGTCTCCACGTTAACGCCGGCCTCGCGTGCCAAAGTTCCGATCGTCCGACGCATGCCCAGCTTCCTCTCACAGGCGAGGATAGCCGCCGTACCATGGTACGGAGTCAAGCCTTAAAACGGTATCGGATTAGTCGCTCTTTGAGCTCCACCCGTCTGGTGCCGAGCCTTAACGCACCAGCTCCACCAGCTCGTACCACGTCGCCATATAGCCGCCGACGCCGCCCTGCACGAACACGGCGTCATCATCCGCCGTCACCCACATTTCGTAATGCGGATGCTGCTTGCCGCCCATTTCGCCGGTGTCGATGAAAGCGAATTTCCGGCACGCGAAGGTGCCGGCCGGCACCGTCACGGTTTCATCGCCCAGATATTCGAGATCGATCGTCACCTGCGATGCCATGGGTGGGGTGGCGCCGCGATGATCGGGCGAGGGCACATAGACGCGGATCGTGCGGCGGTGCGGGCATTTCGACAGGTCCATGCACTTCGTCAGATACCCGTCGCCGACGATCGGATGCGTGCCGAAGCCATCGAGCGCGCCGGTAAATTCTACCCGCTGCGACAATCGCCCGATCGACGGCCCAGCGCTCTCGCACTCGATCGTCCCCCCGCCATCATGATGCGTCAGGTTGAACCATCCCGATCCCATGAACGCATCGCCGACCGTCAGATGAACGTGGAGATTGCGCGGTTTGCCGTCAGGCCCGATCGCGTAGATCACGTCGCGGAGTACGGTCGGCGCGGGCTCCTCGATCTCGCACTGCGCGCGCATCACCACCGATCCATCGCCATGATGGGTGAAGGCGAACCATTCACGGCCGCGCTCGGCGTCCATCATCTCGGGCTTTTTCGACGTATAGCGGATGCGCCCGCGCACGGTGCGATGGGCCATTTGGTGGACGATGCTCATAGCTCCTTCAGCTCCTGGCTGATCTGCTCGACGGGCTTTTCCTCGACCGCCATCGCCTCCATCGATTGCTGCACACCGCGCATGACGCGCGCGATATAGGATTTGGTCATGACGCCGCGCTGATAGGCGGCGTCCTTGTCGGCGACATAACCCTCGATTTCGGACTGTGCGACAACACCCTTTGCTTCAAGCAGCCGCTCGGCCGTGTCGAGCCGCTGGCGCAGCACCGAAACCTCACCGACCAGCGCCATGGTGATCGACAGCAGCCGGTCGATCGCAGGATCGTCGAAATATTCGGGGCGCTTGCCCTTGGCGCGTTTACCCGAAAGACCGATCCAGTCGAGCCCCTCTGCTTCCGAAGTGTCGGTCATTCGGGTTTCCACGCCCCATAAGCATTCCAATAGGCGGCGCGGCCGTGATCCTCGGTTTCGTCGGCGGCCTGTTGCGGGAAGATGTCAGTATCGACGACCGCCCGCACCCCCGTCGTGAACAGGCTTTCCTTCGGGAACCCCGCATCGACCATGATCTGTTTGAGGTCTAGCGCGTGCATCGCCGACCAGAAGGGCTCGTTGTTGTTGAACGCATCCCAATCGCGGATGAACTGTTCGTAGAGCGGCATCTCGTCCGAATATTGCGGCTGTTCGAGGTGGAACATCAGGCCGCCAGGCGCCAGCACGCGAAACCCCTCACGGATGACACGTGGCAGCGCGGTGCCCGATAGCTCATGCAGATACATCGTCGTCTGCACCCAGTCGAAATGTCCGTCGGGATAGGCGCTCAAATCCTCGGCATTCATCTGCACGAACTTCAGGTTGCGCGCGCCGAGCGCCTGCGCGCGGGCATGGCCGTAACGCAATGACGGCGCGGCGGTATCGATCGCGATGATCTCGGTATCCGGAAAGGCCAGCGCGAGCGGCACGATATTGTGGCCGATGGTGCAACCGAGATCGAGGATTCGCTTCGGCGTCCAGCCCGGGCGCTCGCGCTGCGCCCATTCGACCAGCGCCATCCCGCCGCCATCGGAAAGCGCGCCGAGCCCGCCTGCGGTGGTCGCGAAGATGCCGCAATCATAATTGGCGCCGGCGGAGACGTCCCCCGGCCGTTCCTCGCCGTGATAGCTGCCGGGCATGCAGTGGATATCGACCGCCTGCTGGTAGCGGGGCACCGCCATCGATGCATCGAGCGCGAGCGTATCGCGGCCCTCGTTAAATTGCCGCACCTTGCCGTCGAGTTCGTCGAGTTGCCGCAGCACCATCTGGCGCCCGTTGTGCTGGCGCATTTCCATCGAATTGCGCTTCAACGCCGACCAGAACCGGTGCCAGGGGTCCTTGTTCATCGCCCGCCGGATCTCGAAACGGTCCGCCGGCTCGCGGCCATGCTCCTTCACGAAGGCAGGCAGCACGCGGGTATCGTAAGCGCGCTTGTTGCCCGGGCCGATCGTGCCCGACATATATTTGTTGAAATTCGCCAGGAAATCGAACCGCGCGGCCTCGTCATGGCTTGGCTCGGGGAACACCGCGTGCCGGGCGACGGCGGTATAGGGCGGTGCGACATCATGCTTCATATCAGCCCATCCTTGGCTAGCCGCGCGATCACGCCTTCGTGGACGCGCAGGAAATGGTCCCGATCGGGGATTTGGTAGCCACCGTCCGCATCGGCAAGGCTGTTGGCGGGCTGGACGATGTGCCCGGCATAAATCGGCGCGAACAATTCCAGTCGTTGCCGGGCAAGCTGATTGGTCATGCCTGGCTTGCGTCGCTGGGCACGCAGCGCCGCGATATCGAGATCGGCAAAAGCGGTGAAGGTCTCGCCAGCATTCGCCTCGCTCAGCACCTGCCCCTTGTAATCGATCACCACCGAATTGCCGTCGGCAGAGGCAGCGGGCAATGACGTGCCCGTGATGCCGGCGGTGTTGGCCGAGACGATATAGGCGATATTCTCGAAAGCACGCGCCCGCCGGGCGATCGCTTTGGGCGTCGCATTGGGCGATCCGATTTCGGACGAACTGTGGACGAATATTTCCGCACCACGCAAAGCGTGCGCGCGGGCGATTTCGGGATAGAGGATTTCTTCGGATGCAATCGCGGCCAGATTGCCGATTTCGGTACGGGCGACCGGGAAGACGCCGTCGAGACCGTAAATATCGAGATATTTCGACCACACATCGTGCGGGGTCGGCGCGAACATCGAATTGAGCCGGCGATAGCGCAGCACGATTTCGCCCGATGGCGCGACGACGAAGCTCGTCTGGAAATACAGCCCCGGAAAATGCGGATCGCGCTCATAAGCGTTGCCGGCAATGAACATGTTCTGGGCTTCAGCGATTTTGCCGAACGCTTCATATTCAGGCCCGTCGATATCGATGGCGGCTTTTTCTGCAAAATCGGGCACGCTGATCCGCCCAGGATAGCTCGTGAGCAGATATTCGGGCAGCACCGCGAGGCGCACCGGCGTGCCGCCATATTGCTGGATGAAGATGCTCGCGCCGCGCAGTTTCGCACCGACTTCGGCGATCATCGTGCACATCTGCGCGCTGGCTTCGGCGCGGTCGGCGCAGCCCTCCACCGAGCGGGCAGCAAGCTGCATCGCGACAGCGGCAATAGGCGACATCACAACCCCAGCACCCCCGGGTTCATTAGCCCGCGCGGATCGACCGCCGCCTTCACCGATTTGAGCAGCGCCCAGCCGGCGGGATCGATCCGCTCGCCGATCGGGTAAGCGCGGCCCAATTGAAAATGCACCGCCTCCATCGCTGCGAAGATCGCAATGATTTCGGCGCGCAGCTTATCCACCAGTGCCCGCGCGGCGGGATTGGCGGGAAACTCGGCCAGCTTGGCAAGGTGCGCAGGCTCGACCGCGTGTCTGTGAAACGCTTCTTGCGCATCGGGCCAATAGAAAACGGGCTCGATCAGGAAGCCCGTCGTGGCAACGGGCAGGAACATATAGCCCGCCCCCACCGCCAGCGCGTCCATCTCGCCTGCGTGCGCCTCGAACAGCGCGATAATCGCCTCGATCGTCGGCAAAGCGCGACTGTGGCGGACGATGCCGTGGACAGGCACCCAGCGCTCACCACTCGGCCCCAGCATCGAATTGACCGGGGGAAAGGGGTTTGCGCGCAGCACCTTGGGGATCGTGTTCTCGACCTCGCGCCCGCCATTGGCCAGCGCGATCCGGTGAATTTCGGCCATATCGGCATCGGCGGCGGCCTGATTGCGGCCCTCGGCAATGGCGTGGATCGAAAAGCGCGCCTCGTCGAGAAAGCTGCGCCCGGCGGCGACGACCCTGGCACCCTCCTTCAGCCCTTTCCAGAACCCCCCTTGCGCCTTCATCATGCCGACCAGCGCCTTGGCATCGGCGCCAAGGCTGTCGCGCTTCATCCGCTGCGCCTGCAGGAAGGGATCGAAGCCGAACGCCTCGCTGGCCAACCCCGCGCGCGCAATTTCGCTCGTGGCAGCAGTGAATTGCCCGGGCGTCTCGAAGGCGAAGCTGCCATAAGCAAAGGCGTCCGCATCGCGCATCAGCGGCAACGTCACCCGCGCCTTGATGCCGAGCGCCCCGCAATCGGCCGCGAACAGCCCGGTCAGATCGGGGCCGAAGGGGCGTAGTGTGTCGCTCCCGGTTTTCAGAATGGTGCCGTCCGCCAGCACGACATCGAACGACAAGGCGCTGCCGGCAATCGTGCCGCTTCGCGCGCCCCAGAACAGGCCGTTCTGGCTCATCCCGCCGCCGATGCTCGCCGCGATGCCCGACAGCGTTCCCCATAACGGCGCGCGCAAACCCAGCGGATGCAGCGCTTCGTACAGGGTTGCCCAGCTACACCCCGCCTCGACGGTGACGCGCATGTCGACCGGATCGATCTCGACGATCCGGTTCAGTCCCGACAGATCGACGAGAACCACCGAATTTGCCGCCAGATAGCCCGACGTATAGCTCATGCCGCCGCCGCGCGGGACGACCGCCAGCCCCGCCGCCGTGGCCGCGCCGACCCCCGCTGCGAGCTGATCGACACTGGTAGGGCAAAACACCGCGACGGGCGTTGCGCCTATCGAGAAGACGTCCTGCCCGTAAAGCGCCAGCTTCGCCGGATCGGTATCGACCGCCGCTGATCCGACCGCGCCGATCAACGTGTCGATGTCGTTCGGTCTAGCGAGCGTCGCCATCGCGTGCTCCCAGTTGCGGATAGCGACCGAGCGTGAGCAGCAACGCTCCACCGACCGCGAACATGCCGACCGCTGCGATCAACATCGGATCGTAATTGCCCGTCTTGTCGCGGACGATTCCGTACAGGATTGGCGAGATCGCAGAACCGATCCCGAAAGGCATATAAAGCGCGCCATAGATGCGGCCATAATGCGCCATCCCGAAATATTTGGCGGCGAGAAAGGCGATGACGTCGCTTTCGGCGCCCGCTGCAAACCCGAGCAGAAAGCCGCCCGCCATGATCACCGAGATCGATGCGGTGGTGCCGAGCAGCAGATAGCAGGCGATCGCCGGCAGCAGCATCGCCGGAAACGCGACGCCCGGCGCCCAGAGCCGGTCGAACAACAACCCCACGCCGATCCTTCCGGCAAGAATACCGAGCGCCACAACGCCCAGCACACTCGCCGCTACTGCCGGGGTGTAACCGTGGAGCGCAACGATCTGCGCCATGTGGATGTGCGCGCCGCCATAAGCGAGCGCGATGATGAGGATGGACACGAGCAGCACCCAAAAGCGATAGCCGCGCATCGCCTGCCCCAGCGTCAGCCCCACGAGGTTGCCGCCCGCATCATTGATGCTGGCGGGTCGTTCATCGGGGCGCGGCTCGCGGAACCAGAAATAGCCGACGGGCAGCGAAATGAGCAGCGGGAACAGCGCGACGACGGGAAATGCGAGCCGCCAGCCGCCAGCCGATATCGCGCGCGTCGCCACCTGCGGCACGATGATCGCCGCGATGCTGGTGCCGATCAGCATGATGCCGAGCGCAAGGCCGCGGTGTTTGTCGAACCACATCGACACCGCGCGGCTCCAGGTGACGGGCGTCGATCCGATGCCGATCAGCCCGAGCACGAACCAGAAGCCATACCAGCCGGCCAGCGTGCCCGGCATGAAGTAAAACGAGGCGAACACGACCGCGAACGCCAGTGTCGACCACAGCGCAACGGCGCGCACGCCCATCCGATCCGCCAGCCCGCCATACACGGGGGCGAGCAGGGAGGCGACGAGCCCGAAGATCGTGACGCCCGCTGCCGCCTGCGCGAAATCCCAGCCGAATTCGGCATGCACCGGCCCAAGCACGAGCGGCAGGACGTTGAACGGCAGTGGCGACGCGCCGCAAGCCACCCCAAGCAGCGCCGCCACCAGCGGGCGCCCGCCTTTTGCGAACTCACCGGCGAGTCCGGCCCGCTCGTTGCTCACAACGACCGGATGCAGGAAAGGAAAAGATCAGTCATGTCGTGATCGCGGTGCCTGATAAAACTCAGTGATGTTACCATCGGGATCGCGAACCGCAATCAGGTCGATCGCGCCGATCCCGCTGACGTTCACCTTCGCGGCAGCATAAGCGGGCGTCACACCGCGTTGACGAAGCGTGGCCGCATAAGCCGCCAGGTCGGCGACCGGATAGCGCAGCGACACGATGCCGAGATTGGGCGGCGATGCGAGCGCGCTTTTGTCCTGACCCTCAAGGCCGACAAACTGCATCAGCTCGACCCGGCCGACCTCGCCGCTCTCCGGGTTCATTGCCGCCGCACGGCGGACGATCGATGTCGTCAGGTTGATGGGCAGCGAAAAATTTGACACTTGCGGCGCCGGATCGCGGTAATCGGCATCGAATTGCGCGACAAAACCGAGCTTGTCGCGGTAGAACGCCACCGATTTTCGCTGATCCCTGACCATGCGCATGCTGTTGAAGGCGAGGCTGATCGGCCCCACCGGATGCGCGGTGAAGGGCGGGCTGACGCGTTGATACAGCGCCAGGTTGATGCCGTGTGGCCCCGTCAACACGACGGTGCGCAAATCCGAGCCCCCGAATTCGAGCTTGATCGGTTCGCTTTCGGCCCACCAACCCAGCGCGATCGCGCGATCGAACACCGATTGCGCGTCGTTCGTGCGTGCCATGATGGAAAAGATGCCGCCCGTATCCCAGGGGCGAACCCCGATACGGATCGGGCGCTGCGGTACACCGTCGAAACGCACAAAGCGGATACAGCCGATCGATGCCGCGGGCGCACACACCCGCAGGAAACGCGCCGATGCACGTGCCGGCAAGCGCCAGTAAGTCAGCTCATCCCGGCCAACGACACCGCGACCGGTGATCGTCCAGCCGCCGACCTCAAGGAACAGCCGGGACGCAGCATCAAGATCGCGTACGCTGACGATCGCCTCGGTCCAGGGGGCGACAGGGTTGGGCCCGGCAGGGGGCGCGGCGGTTGCCGCCGTCGCCGCCGATGCCGCCGCCAGCGCGAACAATATGGATATGATGCTACGCAGCATCAGAAATTATACCGCGCCTTGATCGTCCACATCCGCGGCTGGTTGAGATAGGTGGTGTTGGCCAGCGCGCTCTGGGTGAAAGCCTCATCCAGGCAGTTGGTGCAGTTCGCAGATAACTGCCACGCCTTGTCGGGTCCGTTCAACGCAATACCGGCGTTTACCAGCCACGCCGACGGGCTCGCCGAGCCAATAATCACCGCGCCGCCGAACGGATTGGCCGGGTAAGTGCCGTTGGTGCCGGTGACCGCGCCGCTATAGATCGTGTAGTTGCTCGTCTGCACCTCCTGATAGCTGTGATAGCTGCCATTGACCGAGGGGACGAGCGTCAGATGGCCGAGCGGGATGCTGTAGCTGGCCCCCGTCGCGATCGTGAAATCGGGAGTGCGGACAGGGGTCGCGATATTGCCCCTGGCGTTGACGATGCCGGCTGCGCAGGGCGCGATGCCCGTCCCGCCCGGAATCGCTCCGGCGGCAACCAACGCACGGCATGCCGCCGCCTGGTTCGCAACCGACTGGATTCCATAAACATCGACCGCCGGCTGCCCGGCCTTCAAGACATAACGATCGTCCTGATAGCCGATATTGGCGTAGATATTGAGCCCGTCGATCGGCACGACGGTGAATTCCGCCTCGACGCCCTTGTTGGTATAATCGGCAAAATTGCGGGTAAGGAACGTGATCGTTCCGGTCGCCGAAACCAAAGCGGACGGCGTCTGCAAATCGCTCACTTCTTCATCATAAAGCGTGATGTTGGCGCGAACGCGGTGATTGAACCATTCGGATTTGACACCGACCTCATAGCTCCACACTTTTTCCGGCCCGAATGGCAGCAGCTGGCTTGCAGCGGTCGCACGCGCATTCCACCCGCCAGACTTGAAGCCGCGCGTCGCGCTGGCGAACAGCAGGATATCGTCGGTAGGCTTGTAATTGATCGCAAAGCGCGGCGTCCACAGTCGCGCCGTCTGTCGATCGGGAATGCGCACGCCCGACGGTGCGATCAGATTGCCGTTGTCGAGGCAGGTGGCCGGCAAAACCCCTGAAATATTGCATTGTGGCCGATTGTCGCGGATCAGGAAGGTCTTGGTCTCATCGGTATAGCGCACGCCGGCGGTCAGCGTCAGACGTTTGAAGATGTTGAGATCAGCCTGCACATAGCCCGCGAGCGCCTCTGTCCGATTGGTCAGGAAACGGTCGGCGAGCAGAAGCTGCGCGGTTGCGGACAAGCCGAAGACATCGGCAAAATCGGTCTTGTTCTCTTCGTTGATGTAATAAAAACCGGCCACATAGCTGAGCAGATCGCCGCCCAGCTTGCCGTTGATCTTCACTTCCTGGCTGAACTGGTTTTCCTTGCCGTCATTGATGATGACAAAGCTGCCGCGCGGATATCCGCGCACCGGCGGGATGGGCGCTGTCAGGCTGGGCCCGGCGCGGCCGTCGAAAAAATCGAGCGCATATTGCTGCGCCTGCGCCACATAGCCGGTGATGAAGGTGACCGTGGTTTCGGGCGCGAAATCGATCGCCAGATTGGAGGTAACGATATCGGTCTGGGTGTTGTTGCCCGATTGATAATTCGCCTTGCGCCCTGAAATGACGAGCGGCGCATAGGGCGACGTTGCAGCCGGCGGCCCGGAGATGAGCCCGGTGGTGATGAAGCGACCATCGCACTGCGTGGGGTTGGCGGGATTGCAAGCGAAGTTGAGCAAATTTTCGCTGTCGTCGACGATATGCGCATATGAGCCCGACCAGCGCGCCCAGGAGGCAAGTTCGCCGCGCAGGCCGATCCGGAATCCCCAACCGTCCTGATCGTTCAGCCGCTGGCCGGTGGTGACGTTGCGGGCATAGCCGTCATCGTCCTGCCAATATCCGCTGATCTTTGCCGAAAAGGTGGGCGCGATCGGAATATCGACCGAGGCACGCGCAATCTTCTTGTTGTAGGCGCCATAGCCGACTTCGGCATAGCCACCGAAATGCCCGAATTTGGGCTGGGCGAGGATGACGTTGATCGCGCCGCCCGTCGTGTTGCGGCCGAACAATGTGCCTTGAGGTCCACGCAGCACCTCGATCCGTTCGACATCGAACAGGTTGAGGTTGTTGGCGTTCTGGCGGCTGAGATAGATGTCATCGACATAGGTGCCGACGGGCGGGTCAAAGGTTGGGATCGATTCGGTATTGCCGAGCCCGCGCAGATAATAAGCGTTTGCAGAACCAAGGCCGGTATTGCTTTGCGCGATCAGATTGGGGACAAACTGCCCAAGATCGAGCGCGCTCGTCACGCCCTGCGCGCGGAGCTGCTCGGCGGAAAAGGCCGAGATCGCGATCGGCACGTCCTGAATTCTCTGTTCGCGGCGCTGCGCCGTCACGACGATATCGCCAACCGTCGATTGCGCCGAGCCCACGTCCTCGGGAGCGGGTGTCACGGGTGCGTTGGCACGCGTCTGCGCAGCGATCGGCGTTGTGGCAATGAGCGATCCGACGATCGCAGATGAAATCATGAGCATGCGATTCATATCAATAACCCCCCTTTTTCCAGCGATCTTTTAACCGCCGAAACCCGTCCCTGACCCGCGCCGCTTTTTATAATTTGTCCGGACAAGTTTTCATGTATCATCGGGGCTGTCAAGCCGGTTCGCCTTGAAAGGAAATGTCGCGTGGCCGATCTCGCCTATCGCAGCCTGGTCTATCTGCACCTGCTGCTGTTCGTGCTGTGGCTGGGCGCCGACGCCGGCGTTTTTCTGCTCGGCCAGCATTTCCGCAAGCGCGATCGCTACACGCTCGACCAACGCATCGCGCTCCTCAAGCTGCTGGTAGAAGTCGATATGGTACCGCGCAGCGCCTGGGCGCTGATGGTGCCGATGTCGCTTACCGTCTCGGCGGCAGGCGGATGGTGGGATGTGCCTCTGGCGCTGATCGTTGCCGCGTGGCTGATCGGCGGCATCTGGCTGTGGCTCGTGTGGGATGCGCATCTCCACGACATGACCCCGCGTGCGGTCCGCGACCGGCGGATCGAGAACTGGCTGAAATACGCTCTCACCGCATTCTACCTCTGGCTGGGCGGCGCATCGCTGCTGGCCGGCGCGCCGATCGCAGTCCCCTGGCTGGCGTGGAAGGCGTTGCTGTTCGGGTTGATTTTCGCCGCCGCCATCATGATCGACATTGCGTTTCGCCCGGTCGGGCCGCAACTTGGCAAATTGCTCAACGAGGGCTCTTCGGATACCACTGAGGTGCCGTTGCGTCGAACGATGGATCGCACGCGGATTTGGGTGTTTGCGGTCTATGCGCTGCTGGTGATCACCTCCTGGCTTGGCGTCGTCAAACCATAATCGGCGCAATTCGGGGTTGACGCGGACAAGTTGTCCGGACAAATCAGGTGTTCACACAGGGGAGCGGAATTGATTTCAGTCGTCGGCCTCACGAGTTTGCTTTTCGTGTCCGGTGCGACACCTGAACGCTTTGCCAAGGCAAGGGCGAGCGGCGCATCGATTGCGTGTATCGACCTTGAGGATTCGGTGCCCGATGCCGGCAAGGATGCCGCCCGAGGCCATGCTATCGCTGCGATCGGAGATGGCGCCGCAGTTGCCATTCGGATCAATCCCGTGACGACGATTGCCGGCCTTCGAGATCTCGTCGCGCTTGCCAATGCCGATCATCTTCCAGCCGCCATCCTGCTGCCCAAGGCCGAACATCCATCGGATGTCGCCGTCGTGCGCGGCGCGCTTGGCGGTGGCGTGACGATCGTTCCGCTGATCGAAAGCCCGGCGGCGCTTGGCCGCACGGCGGCGATAGCTGCAGCCCCAGGCGTCAGCGCGATGATGTTTGGCGGGGGCGACATGGCCGCCGAGCTTGGCGTGGCGCTGGCCTGGGAGCCGCTGCGTGCAGCGCGCGGCGCCTTTCTGCTCGGTTGTGCAGAGGCGGGTATGCCGGCGATCGACGTGCCGTTCATCGACATCGACAACCTGCGCGGGCTCGAGGCCGAGACGCGGCTTGCGCAGGCGCTGGGCTTTCAAGCAAAAGCAGCGATCCACCCGGCGCAGATCGCCACGATCGAAGGCGTCCTGCGTCCCTCTCCCGATCAGATCATCGAGGCGCAGGAGGCCGAGGCAGCATTTGCAGCAGGGGGCGGCGCGGCGATACGCTTTCGCGGGCGGATGCTGGAATTACCGGTGATGCGCCGATACCGAAGGATATTGGCACAGGCCGCGATTGGGGCCGCGATTGGGGAAATGGGCAATGCGTGACGGCGTGACAGAGGTGGCGCCGGGCCGCTTCCGCGAGAATTACGGGCGAGCGTACGAAGATTTCGTCGTCGGCCATATCTATGAACATCGTCCCGGACGGACGATAACCGATGCCGACAATGTGTGGTTCACGCTGCTGACGATGAACACGCACCCCGCGCATTTCGACTATGAATTCGCCAAGAAAACAGAGTTCGGCAAGCCGCTTGTCGCCTCCCCGCTGACGGTCGCGCTGATGGTCGGGATGAGCGTGTCCGATGTGAGCCAGAAGGCGGTCGCCAATCTCGGCTGGGACAATATCCGGCTCACCCATCCATTGTTCCCCGGCGACACGCTGTATGCGGAGAGCGAAGTCCTGGACAAACGCGAATCATCGTCGCGGCCCGAACAAGGCATCGTGACGGTGAAGACCACCGGCAAGAACCAGCACGGCGACGTGGTATGCACATTCAGCCGGACGATGCTGATCTGGAAGCGGGGCTGCGGCCCCGTCGACGACTGAGGAAGGACATCATGGCCACCGCCGCGCACATCGATCCGCCGTATATCGACATCGACGAGGAAGCCGCCCTGCTCGAGGCGATCGATCGCTGGATCGAACGCGAGGTGCGCCCCGTCGTGATGAAACACGACCATGACGATATCTGGCCCGCCGAAATTGTCGCGCAGATGACCGAGATGGGACTGTTCGGCGCGACGATCGGCAAGGAATATGGCGGGCTTGGCCTGCCCGCGACGACCTATGCCAAGATCGTATCACAAATCTCCTCCTATTGGATGGCGATCACCGGCATCTTCAATTCGCACCTGATCATGGCGGTCGCGGTCGAGAAATTCGGCACCGAGGCGCAAAAGCAATTGTGGCTGCCCAAATTCGCGAGCGGCGAAATTCGCGGCGGGCTCGCGCTCACCGAGCCCAATGCCGGGACCGACCTGCAAGCCATCCGCACCACCGCCGTCAGGGATGGCGATGATTATGTGATCAATGGCACCAAGACGTGGATTTCCAACGGCATCAACGGCAGTTGCTTTGCATTGCTCGTCAAGACCGACCCGAAGGCCGATCCGCGCTACAAGGGGATGAGCCTGTTCATCGCGCCGAAGCAGGACGGCTTCACCACCGGCAAAAAGTTCGAAAAGCTCGGCTACAAATCGATCGATTCGGCCGAACTGATTTTCGACAATTACCGCGTCCCTGCCGCCAACCTGATCGGCGAGCGCGAGGGGCAGGGCTTTTTCCAGGCGACCGGCGGGCTCGAACTCGGACGGATCAATGTGGCCGCGCGCGGCGTGGGGCTGGCAGACGGTGCGCTGCGGCTCGCCACCGAATATGCGCAGCTCCGCGAAACGATGGGCAAGCCGATCGCCGAGCATCAGGCGATCCAGCTGAAAATCGGCGACATGGTGACGCGCGCCCGCGCCGCCCGCCTGCTCACCTTCGACGCCGCCGAAGCCTATGATCGCGGCGAGCGCTGCGACATGGAAGCCGGCATGGCGAAGTATTTCGCCTCAGAAGCCGCCGTCAAGAATGCGGAAGAAGCCATGCGCATCTTCGGCGGCTATGCCTATTCTAAGGAATACGAAATCGAGCGCTACTACCGCGACGCCATGCTGATGTGCATTGGCGAGGGCACCAACGAGATGCAGCGGATGATCATCTCGAAACAATGGGTAAAGCGGCACCCGGCGTGAGCGATCCGATGCGCCTCCCCCTTGCCGGCTATCGCATCCTGTCCGCCGAGCAATATGGCGCGGGGCCCTATGGGACGATGTTCCTTGCGCAGCTCGGCGCTGAGGTCATCAAGATCGAGCCGCCTGCGAAAAACGGGGTTGGCGGTGGCGATACGGCGCGCGCGGTCGGCCCGCATTATCTGCGCGAAGGCGAAAGCCTGTATTTTCAGAGCTTCAACCTCAACAAGCGCTCGCTCACGCTCGATCTGACGGTGCCCGAGGGGCAGGCGGTGTTCCGCCGGCTCGCCAGCACCGCGCACGCCGTTGCCAACAACATGCGCGGCGATCTTCCAGCGAAACTGGGGCTTGGCTATGCGGCGCTGGCGGATATCAAACCGGCGATCGTGTGTGCGCATTTGTCGGCCTATGGCCGCGACAATGATCGCGCGAAATGGCCGGGTTATGATTATCTGATGCAGGCCGAAGCGGGGTTCCTTGCGCTGACCGGAGAGCCGGAAGGACCACCGGTGCGCTTTGGCCTTTCGATGGTCGATTTCATGACCGGCACGATGATGACGATCGGGCTGCTCGCCGCGCTGATCGATGCAGCCCGCACCGGAACGGGTCGCGATGTCGATGTCGATCTGCTGTCGAGCGCTGTTCACCAGACGAGCTATCCGGCGATGTGGTATCTGAACGAAGGCGATGTGACGGCGCGCGCACCGCGCTCCGCCCACCCTTCGGTAACGCCGAGCCAGCTTTTCCGCACCGCCGATGGCTGGATTTTCGTGATGGCGCAGCTGCCCAAATTCTGGACCGTGCTGACCGAGCGCATCGGCCATGGCGAACTGACAGCCGACCCTCGTTTTGCGACGCCGGCGGCGCGGCTCGCCAATCGCGCCGCGCTGACCGATGCACTCGATGCGGTGTTCCAGACCGCCTCTACGGCCCATTGGCTTGGCCTGTTGCAAGGCCATATGCCGGTATCGCCCGTCAATTCACTGGATGCGGCGCTCGACAACCCGTTCCTCGCCGAAACCGGCATGATCGATACCGTTGATCATCCCGACCGCGCGGCGATGCGCGTGCTCGCCAGCCCGATCCGGCTCGACGGCGACCGCTTGCCCAATCGCGCGGCGCCGCTGCTGGGCGCAGACACCGACAATGTCCTCAGCGAGGCGGGCTTTGCCGCTGACGAGATCGATGGCCTGAAGCAACGCGGCATCGTCTGATGGCCAAGCTCGCCGGGATCAAGGTCGTCGATCTGACGCAGTTCCTGCCAGGCCCGATGATGACGATGATGCTCGCCGACCAGGGAGCCGAAGTCATCAAGGTGGAGCCCGCTGCCGGCGACCCCGCGCGCGCGCAGGCGCCGTTCGAGGACGGGCAATCGGTGTGGTTCCGCAATCTCAATCGCGGCAAGCACAGCGTCGTCCTCAACCTGAAGAGCGAGGAGGGCAAGGCCGCACTCTGGGCGCTGATCGCGGATGCCGATATCTTTGTCGAAGGTTTCCGCCCCGGGGTGATCGATCGGCTCGGCTTTGGGGCCGATGCGGTGCGCGCGCGGCATCCCCGCCTCATCTATTGCTCGATCAGCGCCTTTGGACAGACGGGTGCGCTGGCGCATCACCCCGCGCACGACATGGCGGTGCAGGCGATGGCGGGGTTCGTGTCGGTGAATGACGGGCCAGACGGCACGCCCGTGGTTCCCGGCGTTCCGTCGGCGGACATGGCGGCGGGACTGACCGCCTTGTCGGCGGTGCTTATGGCGCTGATCGGGCGCGAGCGGACCGGCTGCGGCGATTATATCGACATCGCGATGTATGACACGCTGTTGCCGTGGTGCGCGCATATCGCCGGCAGCGCGATTGCCGGAGGCCCGGCGCCGCGATCGTCCGCACAGCGTTCGCTCGGCGGGGCGGCCTTTTACAACGTCTATGAAACCGCCGACGCGCGCCACATCGTGCTGGGCGGACGCGAGGCCAAGTTCATCGCGAACCTTTTGACCGCGCTCGAACGACCCGATCTGATCGCGATCGGCGATGCGCCTGCGGGTGAACAGGGAGCGTTGATCGATTTTCTGCGCGCCACTTTCCGCACCCGCAGCCGCGACGACTGGATCACCTGGTTCGCCGACAAGGATGTCGCGTTCGCGCCCGTCCTCGATTTTCGCGAGGCGTTCGATCAACCCGTCATCGCCCAACGCGGGCTGCTGGTCGAACATGACGGCGCGCATCAGATCGCGCCCGCGATCCGCTTTGCCGATGAGGTCTGGTCGCCCGCGCCAGCCCCAGAACTGGGACAGCCGAGCCGGTGATCTCAGCCCTCGACCTCGATATGCATCGAATAGGCGAAGCGGTCGCCGGGGTGGTGGCTTGCCGAAATCTCGATGACGCGGCCCGATGTGTCGGCATAGCAGCGCAAAATGCGCAGGCACGGGCTGCGACGCGGCACGCCGAGCGCCGCCGCAATTTCCGCGGTCGCCGCGACCGCCTGAATATCCTGAGTGACCTGCGCGATCCGCAGACCCGACAGCCGCTCGAGCTGACGGAACAAGGTCGGCTCGCTCACATCGATCGCGTCGGCGGCCTTGCCCAGATCGGGATGGATATAGGCCTCGGTAAACGCGATCGGCCGATCCGCATCGCGGCCCGAGCGAAGCCCGCGAAACCGCGCCCATTTGCCGCTCGCAGGGTGTTCGATCTGTTCGGCAAGCGCGCGCGGCAGGGCAACGCTTCCCGCGCGTTCAAAAGTCACTTGCGTGTCGCGGGCATATTGCAGGATTTCGCCGACATTCGACAAAGGCTGGTGCAAGGCGCCGCCCCGCGCCGCCGCTGGCTGGATGACCGTGCCCGAACCGCGCTTGCGCTGGATAAGGCCCTCGCCCTGCAGCGTGCGGAGTGCCTCACGCACCGTAAAACGGCTGACGCCGTACCGGGTGCACAACACGCTTTCAGTCGGGAACTGATCGGCACCTGGAAAATCACCCCGAGCAATCTGCGCACGAAGATCGTCGGCGAGTTCGAGGTAACGCGGCTTGCGCGGACTGATCGCGGATTGCGCGGTCAACAATATTCTCCAGACAACACCGGCAATTGGGGGGCCGGTTCCCGATGAGCCCTCATAGCCTAACCGAGCGGCTTGCACAGCATTTGCTGCGACCGGTGGACGAAGCTGTCCGGACAGGTGCGCGGCTTCACCTGCTCGACTGGATGGGCTGTGTAGCTGGCGCGCGCAACGGCGCGGTCGGTGATGCGGAGCGGCGGATGGGGCAACCCGCCACACTGCGCGCGGCGTTGCTCGGCAATGTGCTTGAGATGGACGATGTCCACCGTGCGGCGATCCTCCATCCCGGCCCGGTCATCTGGCCGACGGTGCTTGGCGATGCAGAGCAAGGGATGACGGCGATGCTCGATGCCGCCGTTCGGGGCTATGAAGCGACGATCGCGATCGGTGCCACGTTCGATGCGGCGCATTACGGTTATTGGCACAACACGACGACGGCGGGCGTCTTCGGCGCAGCGGCGGCGACATCGAGCCTGTTCGGATCGGATGCCGATACGCTGGCCTCCGCGCTTGGCCTTGCGGGGTCGGTGAGTGGCGGCTTGTGGCAGATGCGGCACGAACCGGTGATGGCGAAGCAGTGGCACATCGCCCACGCGCTGCAAACCGGCGCATCGGCAGCGTTTCACGCGGCAAGCGGCATCACCGGGCCGCGCTTCATCCTCGAAGGACCGCAGGGCCTGTATGCCGCCACCTGCCGCGCGCCGAAGCCGATGGTGCTCGGCGACGGCTGGCGGATCGGCGAGGTGAGTTTCAAGCCGTGGGGTGCGTGTCGTCATGCACACCCCGCGATCGATGCCGCACTGGCGCTGCGCGCGCGCGGCACGCTCGAACTGCCCGTCACCGTCGAGACTTTTGCCGATGCACTCGCCTTTTGCGACCGGCCCGATCCGACGACGCCGCATGAAGCGAAATTCTCGTTGCAACATGCAGTCGCTGTCGTGGTGGCACGCGGGGTGCCGACGCTCGCCGATTTCGAGCCCGATGCGATTGCCGCGCTTGCAAGCGTGCGCCGCGGCGTGAGCGTACGCGAAAACCCGGCCATCACCGCGCGCTACCCCGATCATTTCGGCGCGACGGTGCGCGCGGGCGGCGACCATGAGGCGCTGATCGATACGCTTGGCGATCCCGAACGGCCCTTGTCGCGCGACGGCGTGATCGACAAGGCGCGCGCGCTGTTCGCCTGGGGTGGGCTCGATCCGGCACAGGCCGAACGCGCGGTGACGCTCGCGCTCGACAGCGACGATGCCGAGGGCATTGTCGGCTGGCTGGAGGAGATATTGTGACGGCGACCGCCCGCCTGCTCGATTTCGTCCGCGCAGAGCACCGCCTGCCGGAGGGCGTGCGCGCCGATACAGAGCGATTGCTAGCGGATACGCTGGCGGTCGGCGCGGCTGGATCGACCGCGCCGGGCGCCGACGGCGTTCTGGCGGCGGCGCGCGGCTGGGGTTCGGGAACAGATGCCCGGCTGATCGGCAGCGAGGGCCTCCTTCCCGCTTCCGGCGCCGCCTTCGTCAACGCCTTTCGCATCCACTGCCTCGAATGGGATGCAGTGCATGAGCCGGCGGTCGTCCATGCGCTGTCGGTGGTGACCGCTGCGCTTGGCGCGAGCATCGACCGGATGGGCGGCTGCGACGCCGACGAGGCGCTGGCGGCACTTGCGGTCGGTGTCGATGTGGCAAGCGGACTCGGCATCGCGGCCACCTCCCCGCTCAGTTTCTTCCGCCCCGCCACCGCCGGGTGCATCGGCGCGGCACTTGCGGTGGCGCGAATCGAGCGGGTTGCCGCCATTGAGGATGTGCTTGGCCTCGCCTATTCCCTTTGCGCGGGCACGATGCAGGCGCATGTCGAGGGATCGATCGCACTACCCTTGCAGATCGCCAACGCCGCGCGGTCCGCGGTCATGGCGGTCGATCTGGCGAAGGCGGGACTGAGCGGCCCTCACGACGCGCTCGAGGGGCCGTTCGGCTATTTCAAGCTGTTCGATCAGGGGAGGCTTGCCGACTACACCGATACCATCGGCGAGCGGGGGCTGATCTCCGAGGTGTCGACAAAGCCCTTTCCATCGGGGCGCGCCAGCCACGGCGCGCTCGGGTTGCTGCAATCGCTTCGCCTCGATGCGGCCGAGGTCGACTGGATCGAATTGTTCGTGCCGCCGCTCGTCAAGCGCCTCGTCGGCAGGCCGATGCTGGCGGAAATGACTCCTGCCTATGCCCGGCTGTGCCTGCCGCTGTTGTCGGCACTGATGCTGACCGACGGCGTGATCGATCCGCGCCGCTTCACGCCCGCCACCTTCTCTGATCCACGGTTTGCCGATCTGGCGGGGCGAGTCATCGTCAATGAAGACGGGAGCGCCGACCCGAACGCACTGTCGCCGCAACGCGCGGTCATCACGCTTGCCGGTGGCACGCGGGCCGAGCATCTGATTCCAGCGACGCTTGGCAGCCCCGACGCGCCGCTCTCCCCCGATCAGGCAGCCGCCAAGCGCGACCTCGCCCGCGCGCTCGCGCCGGCCGCCGATCCGCGCATTTTCGATTCCCCCCTTGCCTGGTTCACGGAGCCGCGATGACTTTTCCTACTTATTTCGAAGCGTTCGACGCCAAACAGATGCTCGCCGACTATCCCGTCGGCGATGCCTTTACCGCGCGCTATACCGGCATGAGCCGTGACGAGCTTCGGTCGGTCCAAGAGGCACGCTTTGCGACGTTGATGCGGCGCGGCTGGCAAATCCCCTTCTATCAGCGGCTGTGGGGGGCACAGGGCATCGAGCCGGGCGATATTCGCGGGCTCGACGACATCACCAAGCTGCCCGTTTACGACAAGACCGATCTGATGGCTTCGGTCGCGGCGTACCCGCCCTATGGCGATTTCGGCGGGCGCGGCGTTGATCCGGTGATCTTTCACACCACGAGCGGCACCACCGGGCGCCCGCAGCCGCTGCTGTTCGGGCCGAAGGGGCGCGAGGTGACCAACCTGCTCGTCGGCCGCATGTATCGCTGGCAGGGATTGTCGCCCGAAGACGTGGTGCAATCGGTCTATGGCCACGGCATGATCAATGGCGGGCATTATATCCGCGAGGCCGTGACGCACTTCACCAATTCGCTATTCCTGTCGGCGGGCACGGGCATCGAGACGCGTAGTGCCGCGCAAGTATCGCTGATGGCCGATTTCGGGGTGACGGTGCTGGTCGGCTTCGTCGATTATATCAGGAAGCTCGCCGATGTCGCGCGCGAGGCGGGGATGCTCGACCAGATCAAGGTCCGGATGATTTGCGGCCATCTCGGCACCGAAGACCGCGCCGCGACCGAGGCCGCATGGGGCGGTGCCAAGGCGTACGATTGGTACGGCGTGGGCGATACCGGATCGATCGCAGGCGAAGGGCCGGAACGCGACGGATTGTATGTGTGGGAGGACGCACAATTCCTCGAACTGCTCGATGTGGAGACGGGCGCGCCGGTCGGCGCTGGGGAAACGGGCGATATGGTCGTCACCTGTCTGTTCAAGGATGACATCGCGCCGTGCATCCGCTTCAACACGCATGACATTACGCATGAGCTGGGCGGCACCAACGCAACGGGCATGGCGTTCAAGCGGATCGCCGGTTTCAAGGGCCGTAGCGACAACATGGTCAAGCTGCGCGGCATCAACGTCTTTCCCCACGCAATCGGCGCGATCATCGAAAACCGCGCCGACCTGACCGGCGAATATGTCTGCCGGCTGACCCGCGATCCCGCGACCCAGCGTGACGATATGGTCGTGATCCTCGAAAGCCGGGGCGGCAGCGACACCGCTCAATTGGCCACGCTGCTGCGGCAGGGGCTCGGCGTGGAAGTGTCGATCGCGATCGAGCCGCCGGGTGGCACTGCGGCGTTGACGCAAATCGATGTGCGGCAAAAGCCCATTCGGCTGATCGATGAGCGCGGGCTGTGATCGACTGGCCGGCCCTCAAAGCAGCGAACGCCCCGCTCAACGCCTTTGTCGAATGGGACGAGGGCGCGGCATCGGGCGAAGGGCCGCTGGCCGGCCTCACGATCGGGATCAAGGCCAATATCGCTACGCAAGCCCTGTGCTGGACCGGCGGGCTGGAGGCACACCGCCACCGGATTGCCGCGCGCGATGCGGAGACAGTGGCGCGACTGCGCCAAGCGGGCGCCGCCATTATCGGCACGCTCAATCTTGAGGAAGCAGCGCTGGGGGCGGCAACACGCAACCCCTTTTATGGCTGGACTCACAACCCCCACGCGCTCGGCCGGACCCCGGGTGGCTCATCGGGTGGCAGCGGTGCGGCGGTCGCGGCAGGGCTGTGCGACGCAGCGCTTGGCACCGACACGCTTGGATCGATCCGCATTCCGGCGGCCTATTGTGGGGTGTACGGCTTCAAGCCAGCCAATGCGCGGGTAAGCCAGGATGGACTGGAACTTGCCGAGGCCTCGTTTGATTGCATCGGCCCACTCGCCCGCTCGCTCGATCTGCTTGAGCGCATCGCCCGCCTCATGTCGGATTTCGGCGAGGGTACAGCGGCAGGCACGGTGACGCTCGCTGAGCTGGGCGGGGTTGCGTGTGAGCCGGCGGTGATCGCCGCATATGAGCAGGCGCTGGCGATTGCCGCGCCGACAGGCAGCCTGCGGCTCGATCATCCGCTATCGCGCATCCGCTTTGCCGGGTTCATCAAGACATCAAAGGCGCTGGCGGCGCATCTCGCCCCACTCGATCCGGCCAGCCTGTCGGAGGGTTTGCGCAAGCTGTTGAGCTATGGCCCGCGCCGCGCCGAAGCCGATTGGGCGGAGGATCGGGCGATCCTGGCAGCGACTGCACAAGCGGTGCGCGCGGCAGTCGCGAACGGCGCGGTGCTACTGATGCCCACCGCGCCGCAAGTGGCCTTTGCCGACACCGTGCCAGCGCCTGCCAATCAGGCCGATTTCACCGGCGTTGCCAACATTGCCGGATTGCCCGCGATCAGCATCCCCGCCGGCACCGATGGAGAGGGCCTGCCGGTCGCGGTGCAGTTGATCGGGTGTGCAGGGCACGAGGCTGGGCTGTTCGCGGCGGCTCGACAACTCGATACGGCAATCGCCGGATATCGCCGCCCGCCCCACTTTCTGGAAAGGACCATGCCATGAGGATCATCTGTCTGTTCAACCTGAAGCCCGGGGTCGACGCCGCCGATTATGAAGCCTGGGCGCGACACGGCGATATCCCCGCCGTCAACGCGCTCGGCTCGGTCACCAGCTTCACCGTCCACAAGGCGACGGGGCTGTTCGGATCGGACACACACCCGCCCTATGCCTATATCGAGGTAATCGACATCACCGGTATCGACGGCTTCGTGGCGGACGTGACGACGCCGGAATTCCAGGCGCTTGCGGCGCCGTTCCGTGACTTTGCGGACGACCCCATCTTCATCCTGACCGAGGATCTGTGATGCGATTTGCCGGCAGGACGATCGTGGTGACCGGATCGGGGCGCGAGAAGGGACTCGGCCAGGCGATCCTGCAGCGCTTTGCCGATGAAGGCGCGAACTGCGTCGTCAGCGACCGCGAGATCGACGATGCGGCGCAGGCGGTGGCAAAGGAACTCAGCGATCGCGGCGCCCCCGTTGCCGCCATCGCCTGTGATGTCTCGTCGGCGGCACAATGCGCAGCACTCGTTCAAGGCGCGGTCGATGCGTTTGGCGGCATCGATATCTTCGTCAACAATGCCGGCATCGGCTTCATGATGAAGCCCTTCCTCGACGTCGTTCCCGCCGATTGGGACAAGGTGATCGCGGTCAACCTGTCGGGCGCATTCTATTGCACGCAGGCAGCGGCCCGGGCGATGATCAGTGCCGGCAACGGTGGCCGCATCATCAATATTGCCAGTCAGGCGGCGAAAACCGGCTTCCCGCATCTACCCGCTTATGTGTCGTCCAAACACGGCATGGTCGGCCTCACGCGCGCCGCCGCCGTCGAACTCGGCACACACGGCATCACGGTCAATGCGGTGTGCCCAAACCACGTCACCACCGGCCTTGGTGCTGAACAAAACGCCTATTTCTCAAAGCTGCTCGGCTTCGACAGCATCGATGCCTATCTGCGCAACATGGCCGCCAAAAACCCGATGGGCCGCCCCGGCCTCGCCAGCGACACCGCCGCCGCCTGCGCGTGGCTGGCGAGCGACGATGCCGTTTACGTGACGGGCGAGGCGATCAACGTCAGCGGCGGCGAGGAAATGCACTAAACTCCCTCTCCCCTTCAGGGGAGAGGGCCGGGGAGAGGGGAATGGAGAGGCAACCGTGCTGCACGGCCCCTCTCCCAACCCTCTCCCCTGAAGGGGAGAGGGCTTTATAATGAAGGAAGAACGCATCGACTGGCCGAACGACGCGAAGATCGCGCTCAGCATCGTCGTCAATGTCGAGGAAGGCAGCGAGATGACCGTCGCGCGCGGCGATCGGGGGATGGAACCCGTCGACGAACTCGGCATCCACATCAAATCGCCGATCCGCAATTACGGCAATGAAAGCAACTACCTCTACGGCATCAAGGCGGGCACACCGCGCATCGTCAAACTGCTGCGCGAGCACGATATCAAGGCGAGCTGGACGGTCGCCGCGCTCTCCCTCGAAAACCATCCCGAGATCGCCGCCGCGATTCGCGATCTGGGGCATGAACCCGTCAGCCACGGCTATCGCTGGGTCCACCAGTTCAAGATGGACGAGGCGGCGGAGCGCGACTTCATCGCCAAGGCCGTTGCCTCGATCGAGGCGACCACCGGCACCCGCCCCTATGGCTGGCTCAGCCGCTATTTCCACACCGACAACACCCGGCGGCTGCTGATCGAGGCGGGCTTTGCCTATCACATGGACGATTATTCGGGCGACGTGCCCTTCTGGGATCGCACCACGGTGCCCGGCAAGCCGATCGCGATCGTGCCCTATCAGCTCGACGACAACGACATGAAGATGTGGACCGATCCGGCTTACACCCCGGCCAGCTGGCTGGATTATGCCCGGACGTGTTTCGACCAGCTTTATCGGGAAGGGGCTGACGGCAACCCCAAGATGATGTCGCTCGGCCTGCATCTGCGCATCATCGGCCGACCCGGCCGGATCTGGGCATTCGAGGAATTCCTGAAGCACGTCCGCGCGCATTCGGATGTGTGGATCGCGACCCGCCACGAAATCGCGCGCCATCTGGCGGTGGTGGACCCGGCATGAGCCTTCGCCTCGAAAAATCGGGCGCCACCGCGCATCTGATCATCGACCGCGCGGCCAAGCGGAACGCGATCACGCAAGCCATGTGGGTGGAGTTCCCCACGCTGATCGCCGACGCGATGGCCGATGACGCCGTGCGCGTGATGATCGTCCGCGCGGCCGAGCCCGGCGCCTTTTCAGCCGGCGCCGACATCGCCGAATTCGGCGAGGGCGCCCGCGATCCGGCGTGGCGCGCTGCCAATCAGGCCGCCATCGCCCGCGCCCAGATCGACCTGACGCTCGCGCCAAAACCCGTCATCGCGTTCATCGAGGGTGATTGCGTCGGCGGTGGTTGCGGCCTGGCACTTGCCTGCGATCTGCGCGTCGCAACCTCTGCCGCGCGCTTTGGCATCACGCCGGCCAAGCTCGGGCTCGTCTATTCACTTCACGATACGAAACTACTCGTCGATCTGGTCGGTCCCGCCCAGGCGAAGCGCATCCTGTTCACCGCCGGCCTGATCGATGCGGGAGAAGCGCTGCGGATCGGGCTGATCGATCTGCTCGACAACGATCCGGTCGCGCTCGCGCAGACGATCGCCGGCAATTCGCCGCATACCGCGCGGCAAGCAAAGGCGATGGTACGCCGCATCCTGGACGGCCAGGCGCATGACGATGACGAGACGAACGCGTTGTTTGCCAATGCCTTCACTCTGCCCGATTTCGAGGAGGGCGTGGCTGCCTTCCTTGCCAAGCGAAAGCCGGTGTTTCGATGAGCAATTTCCTGACGCACGGGCGGATCATCGGCGGGCTGGCGACAATCCCTGATGTGGCGGCGAGCCTTGCCGATTACCGCGACCGGCTGGGGTTGTCCGTGATCGAGCACGGTGCTTTGCCTGTCGATCTTGCAGCGAGCTGGGGCTGCCCGGGCAACGCTGGCACCCCCTTTGCCACGCTCGCCCCGACGAGCGGCGCGCCGTGCTGTATCCGGCTGGTGCAACAGCCGCTCGACCCCGGCTTCGTGCCCACCCGCACCTATGGCTGGGCGGCGTTCGAAATCACCGTGCAGGATGTGTTCGGCTGGCCAGCAAAGCTGGCTGGCAGCGGTTTCGACATCGTCGGCCCACCAAAGGAAATCCCCGGCCTGCCCTATTTCGTCGCGATGCAGATGCTCGGGCGGGGCCGAGAGATGATCTATCTCAACGAAGTGCGCGAGAACACGCCCACTTCCGATCTGCCGCCCGCCAACTCAGCCGTCGATCACCTGTTCATCGTCATCCTAGCCAGCCCCGACCGGGCGGCGACGATGGCATGGTATCAGGACCGCCTGGGGCTTGAGGAGGGCGGCACCTACACAATTCCCTATACCATGATCAACAAGGCGTTCGGGCTGGCAGACGACCATTTGACCTCGCTCAGCATGGCCCAGAAGGGCCGGATGCCGATCGTCGAGATCGACGACTATCCGGACATCGCGACAGTGCGCGCGCAAGCGGCGGGGATGCTGCCCCCTGGCAATGCGCTGGTGACGCTCGCGGTCGATACGCTCGACCTGCCGGGCGTCGATTTCATCGCGCCGCCGGTGGCGCGCGACGGCGCATTCTATGCAGGGCGGCGGGTAGCAACGGTGGTAGGGCCAGCGGGTGAGTTGCTCGAGCTGGTGGAGATCGGACGATAAAGCCTCTGTCGCTTGTCGCCAGCCGCGCGCATCATAGGCCGGAGAGCAGGGACCGCAGCGTGTCTTTTCCCGTCCACAATGCGGCGCCCCACCCGCACGCGATCGCTGCTTCCACATTGGCGATCCGATCATCGATGAAAAACAAGTCTCGTCCGGCAAAGCCGGTGCGCGCTTCGATGCTGCGGTAGAATTCGGCGGCGGGCTTTGCGTGGCCGAGTTCGGCTGCATAATGCATCGCGTCGAAGTGGCGGCAAAAACCCATCTCGTTCCAGATATACGCCGCGCGCTCATGCTCCTGGACCGTGGCGAGATGGATCTGCGTACCCTCCGCCCGGATGAGCGCCAATTCGGCGAGCAACGCATTGTCGATATGCGAATCCTTGGCAAACCAATATGCCGTCAGCGCTTCATAAGTCACTTCCGGTGCGATGGCGTGCAGCACGGGGGCCAGACGCTGACGCAGCGACGCGCGGCCATGAATCACGTCGTCCCAATGCCGCTCGAAAAAAGACGTTTGGAGCATCGCTGCGGAAATGCCGAGATCGCGCTCCAGATTGGCACTCCATCCGCGCTCGTCCGGATGGGTGATGAGCACGCCATCGACATCGACCATGATTGCCCTGATCGCCACGACCTCAAGGCACCAGCAGCGTCGATCCGTGCGTCGCGCGCGCTTCAAGGTCGCGGTGGGCCTGCGCTGCTGCTTCCAGCGGATAACGTTGGCCGATCGTGATCTTCACCTTGCCGCTCGCGATCATTTCCCACAGACGCGCGGCGCCCGCCTCGCGTTCAACGGGCGTGGTGTAGTAATCGAACAGCGTGGGCCGCGTGTTGTAGAGTGAGCCCTTGGTCGCGAGGATGCCGAGAGCGACGCCCGTTACCGGGGCGTCGGCATTGCCGTAGCTGACGATGATCCCGCGCCGCCCGGTGGAATCAAGCGAGGCATTCCAGGTCGCTTGTCCGATGCCGTCATAGGCGACGCGCACGCCCGCCCCACCGGTGATGTCGCGCACGCGAGCGGCGATGTCTTCATAGCGATAAAGGATCACTTCCGCCGCGCCTGCGTCGCGCGCGAGCGCCGCCTTGTCCTCGCTGCCGACGGTACCGATCACCTGCGCGCCGATCGCCTTCAGCCACTGCACGAGGATCAGCCCGACGCCTCCCGCCGCCGCGTGCACCAGCACCCAGTCTCCGGGCGCAACGCGCGCGGTCCGCTCGGCAAGGAATTCGGCGGTACAACCCTTGAGCAGCGCCGCCGCCGCCGTTTCGAAATCGATCGCATCGGGCAGCTTGAACAATGAGGACGCGGGCAGATTGCGTTCGGTCGCATAGGCGCCGCGCTGAGGGCCGAAGGTCGCGACCCGGTCGCCGACCGACAATGCGCGCATGCCCTCGCCGATTGCGGTGACGATGCCGGCACCTTCCATTCCCAATCCGCTCGGCAGATCGATCGGATAGATGCCGCGCCGGTGATAGGTATCGATAAAGTTGAGGCCGACTGCGCGCGTTTCAAAACGCACCTCGCTCGCGCCCGGCGGCGGCAGATCGACGTCGATCCATTCGATCACTTCCGGCCCGCCCGTGCTCCTGATGATTGCCGCGCGCGCCATCTTCAATTCCTCACCAGATCTTGCCGCCGATCCATTCACCGGCAGCGGGCACGAACGCGCTGATTTCGCACCGTGCCCAGACGCCAGCAACGAAATAGGGATCGCCCTCCAGAATTGCACGCGCGGCGGCTTCGTCTTCGGCAGTGACGATGACGAGCGAGCCGATGAAGGCGCCGCTTTCGTCCTTGAGCGGCCCGGCGACAGCGATGCTGCCCATGATGTCCTCGATCCGCGCGAAATGCGCATCGCGGGCGGCTGCGCGCAAGGGTGCCGAATCAGGCGCGTCCCAGCACATGATCGCAAAATGCGTCACGCCGTTCTCTCCAGTTGTGCGCGGTATGCGCGCGCGATCAGCGGCAACAGCAGCAGCGGCACGATGCCATAGATCAACGGCACCGATCCCACCGCCGCGCGCAGATTGGCCTCACCGAACACGCGCGTCGAAAGCACGCCAACGGTGGTCGGCCCAAGCCCGAGCCCGGCAATGCTGATCATCATGTAATAAAGCGACACGATCGTCGCGCGCGACGCGCCAGGAGTGATATCGAGCAACGCGATGATGCCTGCGGCGGTCACCGTGCCGATCGCGACCGAACTGAGCGCCAGCATCACAAAGGCCAGCGCCGGCGTGGGCATGAACAACGGCACCGCGCTGAAGGGCAGCATCGCGACAAAGCCATAGGTCAGCATCCGAAAGGCGGCATCGCGCCTCCCGCTCTTGCGCCAGCGATCGATGATCGCGCCCGCCGAATAGACCGTGGCCGGGCCAACGACGAGGATGATCAGGCCGTTGACGAGTGCATAATCCTTCGCCTCCCACCCGAAGGTGCGGGCAAAGGCGGCGGGGTTGAAGCCCTGCGAATAGGCGATGATCGTCATCACCGCGACGAACAATGTCATCCCGCCGAACGCGCCGATATGCCGGCCCACAAGCCCGATCGTCGCGCCAAAGCTCGCCGCTGCCGCATTGCCAGGACCGCGCCGGCGTGGCGGCTCGGGCAGCAACAGAAAGCCGATCGCGATCAGCAACCCCGGCAGCCCCACCGCTAGGAACGCGAACTGCCACGGCTTCACAGCACCGAGCAGCGGCAATGTTACCCCGTCGGAAACCTTGGCCCAGCCGAGCACCGCTGCGCCGATCAGCGACGCCACGCCTGCGCCAAGCGACAGCGCCGCCGAATAGACGCCGATCGGCGTGCCGCGCTTGTCGGGCGGAAAACTGTCGCTGATCATCGACATCGCCGACGGGCTGAGCGTCGCCTCGCCCACGCCGACGCTCATCCGCGCGACGAACAGCCCGCCAAAGCCGCGTGCCATCCCTGAAGCGGCGGTTGCGAGACTCCACAAGGTGATGCCGGCGGCCACGATCCAGGTACGCCGCGCGCGGTCCGCCAGCCAGCCCAGCGGCACGCCGATCGTCGCATAGAAGAGCGCAAAGGCCGGCCCGAGCAGATAGCCGATCTTCTCGTCCGAAAAATGCAGATCGGCCTTGATCGGCTCGATCAGCAGCCCGAGAATGTAACGATCGACGAACGAAAAGACGTAGGCGAGCGTCAGCAGCGCCACCATCGTCCAGGCGGTGCGCGCCGATGGATAGGGGGCCTCTGCCACGACGTTCATGCGGCCCCCGTGATCTTGTAGATCACCACCAGATTGTCGTCGAAATCGACGATGCCGATTTCGCGGCCGATTCGCCCGTCCTTGGTTTTCAGCACGGCCTCGTCATGGACCGTCAGGCCCAGAGCGCGCGCGCCTGCCATCACCGCATCGGGATCGTCGATTTCAAGCACGATCGCCGATCGGCGCGGGTGCGGGACGGGGGCAAGCGTTATGCCGGCGATCTCGGTGAGTGCCATCACGCGTTCCTGGCTTTGGGTCGACAGCACGCAAAAGCGCATCTGCGCGTCAGCTGGGATAGCGAAGACCGGGAAGGAATAGCTTTCCGGGTTGTGCGGCAAGATGAACGTCACGTCGAAGCCAAGCACCCCTTCATAAAAGGTCAGCGCGCGATCGAGATCGGCGACGACGTGATTGCCGCGCTGAAACCGCACCCCGCTCAAGCGACGCGCTCGTTCACTTCGAAGAAATAACCGTCGAGATCGAAGAAGCTTGCTCCCACCATCGCCTGTTCCTTGCCGTCGAAACCCGTCACCGTCCAGTCGCGCGGTTCGCAGTGGATTCGGCTTCCCTCGATCCGCGCGCGATCGGTTGTCGCTCGGCAATCGGTCGCCGCCACCACGAAAATCGGCGCGCCGAATGCAATCCGCGTCGGCAATTCGGCGGGCGCCTCCATCGGCGGATCGATCCATTGCAACAAGCCGATCATGCCGACCAGATCATCGGCGCATTTCAGGATCACCAGCCGCGTCCGATCGCCTTTTTGGCCAGCCGCCAGTTGCGTGCCCGACAGCGTGAAGGGCGTGTCCATCACCCGCGTCATCCCGAACACGCGCTCATACCAACCCGCCGCCGGTTCGATATCGCGCACCATCAGCGTGGTTCGCTTGATCAGATCGGGTGTCTGATCAGCCATTGATCGTCGGCGCCTCGATGAGGAGGACCTGGCAATCGGCAATGCCGTCGCGCAGCTTTTTTACTTCGGCATATTCGGGCGAGTTCCAGAATGCCTCCGCCGCTGCCCGATCGGGCCACTCTGAGATCACCATCGAGGCGCCGTCGCCAAAACCACCCTCGAGCAGCGTCACGCCCGGGCCGCGCAGCACATATTTGCCGCCGAACCGCTCGACGAGCTTGCCCGCCGCCTGGCCATAGCCGCCGATAAAGGCATCGCGGTCGGCGATCTTTGCGGTCACGATCATATAGGCGGCCATCGCTCAGCTCCCCGCGATTTGTCCGGACAAGCTATCGCACCGGCGGTCGCGCGCAAGCGCGAAATCACAGCCGCGCCGAATCTTCGTATAATCGCCGGATATAGGTGATCGCGGCATCGGGGGCCTCGCACCAGCCGACGAAACGATCATCGGCCACTAGCGCCATCACGTGATTGTCGCCGCCCATCGCCCGCCCGGCAACCGCCGCGGGGGCACCGCTCGTGAAACGGATATCCCAGCGCATCCGGGCGATCAGCATCGAAAACCGGCCATCGAGCGGCACCGGCACCACGTCGCTAAAGCTCAGCCGCAGCGTCTCGTGCATCGCCTCGTTGGCTTGCCAATACGCCACGGTATCGGTCCAGCTATTGAAAAAGCTCGACACCTCTTCGGCCTTGTAGAAACGGAAGCCCGCGCTGTCCCAAAAGTCTGCGATCGCATCGGCACGGCCCGTCGCCCAGGCGGCGGCATAAGCGTCGAGCAGCGCAGCGCTCATTTCGGCCAGCGCGCCTTGTCGGCCAGATATTTGCCTGCGTCCTCGATGCTGGTCGGCTGATATTTGCCGAAAAGCCCTGGCGGATATTTGGAACGATAGGCCTCGTACACCGGCATCACCAATTCGGTGTGGACGATCGGCTGGCGGTGGCGGGCGCGAAAATCCTTGATCGGGATGCGGTGCGTGACCAGTGTTTCAAACGCCGTCGGTGCGCTTGCCACCAATTCGCCCGCCGGATCGTAAATCGCGCTGCCGCCACCGCCGGCATCCTCGAAATACAGGCCGTTATTGGGCGACGCGGCGTTGTTCGCGACGGCGGTGTAGACCCCGTTATACATGCTCGTCGCCTGGATATCGGCGGGAGTGAAGCCGCCGGTCGCGGTGCGCAGGATGATCTCCGCCCCCTTCATCGCCATCGCGCGGAACAGTTCGGGCTCACGCTGCACGCTGCTGGTCGCGATGTTGCCGATGGGCGTGCGTGCAATCGGCACCACCCGATCGATGCCGTACATCTCCACGTAACGATCGAGGACATCGTAGATCGTCGTGGTGAACAGCTCGAAGCCGAAGAACACGCCCTTGATGTTGCGCGCCTTCCAGTGCTTGTCGACGATCTCTCCCTTGTCGTTCATGATCGTCGTGATCGACAGCAGATTGTCCGGCCAGTCGGGATCGCGGACATAGGAGCCGAACACTAGCCAGCTGCCATATTGGCGAGCCTTCTTGGCGAGTTGCTCGGTCTCGGGGCCCGGCAGTTCGATCGCCACCTTGCGCGCCTCGGCAAGCGACCAGCGGTAGTTATAGCCGGTGATCGGGAATTCGTGGAACATCAGCAGGTCCTTGCGACCCGAAAAACCCGACGCATAATCGATCAGGTCGCACATATGCTGCACATTGGCGGCACGGCCCTTTGCGGGATTGGCCGCATCGACCGCCAGAACGCGCGATTGCGCGACGCCGAGCGTCCACGCATCCTTCTCAAGCGGGACGGTATCGTATCGGCCGTCACTGCGTTCGCTGAGCGGCGCGGCCCTGGCTGTCGTCGGGGCTGTCGCCGGGGTTATCGTCGGCACGCCCGCCGCGACCGAGCGACCCGAGAGCGCCAGCGCGCCGGCACCTGCGCCCGCTGCCAACAATGCCCGCCTCGACAATATATCGTCCATCGCCCCTGCCCCTGCCCCGCATTCTCATCAAGGGACCCCGCCAGAGGAGTGTTACAGTTCTGCAACAGTCAGGTCGCCGGGATGCGCCAAGATGAAAATTTGTCTGGACAAGTTTATGGCAGAATGAAAGTCTAGTGCACAAGGGCTCTAATTCTCGGGGGGGACAATCGATGCGGACGGTGACACGAATTGCGCTGATGGCGGCAACGGGGATGGCGTCGAGCGCGCTGCTGGCAGGGAATGCGCTGGCGCAACAGGCACCGGCCCCGACGACGGCCCCGGCGGCAGAGGAAGCGCCGGCGGGCCAGACCGGCCTTGAAGACATCGTTATCACCGCACGCAAGATCCAGGAAAGCATCGAAAAGGCGCCGGTTTCGGTATCGGTGCTGTCCGATGCGAAGATTCGCACGCTCGGGCTCAACAGCATCGATGATTTCGCGAAGCAGACCACGGGCATCAGCTTCAGCCAGGCCTTTGGCCGGTCGTCCGACCGACCGGTCGTGCGCGGTGCCTCAAACGTGCTCGCCAATGTGCAGTTCGGCGTCGAATCGGGTGCCGCCTATTTCGTCGACGGTATCTATTATCAGGGCGACATCCAGGGGTTCGATCCTGAATCGCTGCAGCGGGTGGAAGTGATCAAGGGCCCGCAATCGGCGCTTTATGGTCGCAACACCTATGCCGGCGCGATCAACTTCCTCACCAAGGACCCGACCGAGAAGCTCACGGTTTCGGGTCGGGCATCGGCCGCTCAATATAATGAGTATACGATCTCGGCCTCTGTTTCTGGCCAGATCATCCCGGGCGTTCTCGGCTTCCGGGTGGGCGGACGTCATTATGAATATGGCGGCCAGTATATCAATCAGCTGACCGGCAAGAAGGTCGGCAACGAACGCACCGATTCGCTTTACGCGCTGTTGAACTTCACGCCGACCGATGACCTGAAGATCCGCCTGCGCGGCCAGTATCAGCAGAACCGCGACGGACCGCTGGCGCTGTTCCTGCAAGGCGCGGCTGACAATAATTGCGCGCCCGGTTTTCGATCGCCCCGCTTTCGCACCGTCTCCAGTGCGCTGCCCTATATCCCCGCTTTGCTGACATCGACCAGCAACAGCCAGTATTTCTGCGGCACGATCAAGCCGCAGCCGAACAACATCCGCCTCAACACCGATCCGGTGGCGGTGACAATCCCTGGCTTCACCGGCCAGCCGCCAAATTTCCGTACCCCAACGATCAGCGGCGTCTATGACGGCACCGCGTATGACGGGATCCAGAACGACCAATATTACGGCACGGCGATCATCGACTGGGATATCCTGGGGTCCGGCTTCGTTTTTTCGAGCCTTTCCGGTTACCGCGCCAACAACAATCTGTTCGGCACCGATTCGGATCACAGCGACTCGTATTTTTTCTTCAACACCAATCCAGCGATCGGCGGTTCGGCGCCCAACCCGCTGACGACTGAGGGGGCCTTTGCCAACACGACGCGCAACGACGGCTATGATTACAGCCAGGAAGTGCGCATCGCATCACCGACCACCTATCCGGTGCATGGCCTGATCGGCGGATATTACTACAAGCAGAAAAGCGACAGCCGCGATCTCACCTTTGCCAATCCGATCGCCGGTGACCCGGTGGGTCTGGCGGGTTCGGGCCGGAACGAGCTGGAAAACATCGCCGTATTCGGCTTGCTGACATGGGACATCACCAAGAACCTGTCGATCACCGGCGAGGTTCGTTATGCCGAGGAAACGCGCAAGCAGCTCGATTTTTCAGCGGCGCCGCTGTTTTGTGCGGGCTATGCCGGCACCACCAATGTGTTTGGAACCTTTACCACTGCCAACTGCCTGCCGATCAACAAGGATACTGGCACGACACCGCGGGTGACGGTCAACTACACGACCCCAGGCGGTGCATTGTTCTACGGCATCTACGCACAGGGCCGCAAGCCGAGCGGGTTCAACGGCGCTGCGGGGGTAACCGCAAGTGCCCAAACCGGCCAGAACTTCATCAACTACCTCTCCGAGCAATCGGAAGGGTTTGAAATCGGCACTAAATTCTCGTTGATTGAAAACCGCCTGCGCGTTCAATTTTCGGCGTTCACCACGCAGTTGACCAACGTGCAGTTGACCACCGCGATTCCCAATCCCAACGGCACTGGGGCGATCAGCTCGGTGGTCACCAACCAGGGCAACGCCCGCACCAGCGGCTTCGAGCTGGAAGTCCAGGCCGCGCCCAGCGACAGGCTGAACCTTGGCTTTGGCTTCTCCTTCGTCGATGCACGCTTCACATCGGGTTGCGATGCGGATCAGTTCATCCTCAATTCGGGCGGCTTGCGACCCAATTTCGACACCCGCAACCCGACCGCAGCAGGGGCACCTTTGTGCAGCATCGCTGGCAAGACGCTGCCGCTCGGCTCCCCCGTCACGGTCAACGGCACCGCGACCTACACGGTGCCACTGCGGGGCAATCTGTCTTTGTGGGCGAACAGCAATTTCAGCTATGAAGCGCACAAGTTCGTTCAGGTCGACAATCTGGCAAGCGTTGGCGACGCTTTCCTCGTCAACAGCCGCATCGGCATTCGATCCGGGCAGTTCAGTATTGCGGCCTTTGTCCGCAACCTGACCGATGAAAATTCGGCACCGCTCGCCACGCGCTGGTTCGATTATCGCTACGGTGCCGGCACGGTCGGGCTTCCGGCTGCAACGACGGTTACCTTTGACGGGCGCCCGGCGCAGATCGAAACCGGCGCACCCCGCGCCTTTTTCAGCGCTTTGCGCAAAGGGCGGACCTTTGGCGTCGAGGCGACGTTCAACTTCTGATTGCGATGAGGCACGCAGATCGGGCTCCCGTCGGCAAACGCTGACGGGAGCCTTTTTTTTCTAAGGGATGAGGAATGATCAAAGCCGCCGTTTCCGCCGCGCTCCTGATGGCGTTGGCCGCGCCTTCCGCCAGCGCGCAGCAGGCGATCGACGGGCCAACGATCCTCAGCCGCGCGACGCAGGCCGCCGGGGGTGAGGCGTGGGCGAAGGCAAAGACGCTGACCCTTTCGGGCCGCGCCGTGTTCTACGCGCCCGTCGGTGCGGCACCACGGTCGACGGCGGATGATTACCGGATGTGGCGCGTCTATGATCCCGCCCGCGAAGCATCGCACGCTGCAGAGGGCAAGGTGAGGATCGTCGCGACCAGCAAGGGCAAGACGCTGTTCACAGTGGGCTATGACGGTGCGACGACCTGGAACGAGCGCGGCATTGTGCCCAAGGCGGAAGCCGATGCCTATTGGGCGAATAATTTCGGTTTCGGCATCATCCGCCACGCCGGCGACCCCGGCTTCAAGGCTGAGCGTGTTCCCGACGACCGGATCGACGGCCATCCGCTTTACATGGTCCGCCTCACCGATCCGTCAGGCGGCGTCACGCTCTTCGGCATCGATCAGGCAAGCTACGCGATCCGCTCGATGGGATTTGCCACGCCCAAGGGCTGGCACCTGCGCACTTATGACGATTTCGTCACGCTCAAAAATCCGCGCTGGCTACAGGCGCGCCACGTCACGCTCTATTATGACGGGGTGAAGGCCAACGAGGTGTTCTGGACCGATACCAAGGTCAACGCCGCCATCGACGAGGCGCTGTTCGCCCCGCCGAAATGACGTCGTTCATTTGGCAGGCGCTGCCTTGCGACCGGCATCGATCTGCTTCTTGAACACCGTCCACGTCGTCTCGTTCGGGCGCGGATCGTCACCCGGAGGCGGCGCAGTCCAGGCGGGATAGTTTTTCGCGATCTCGTCCTTCAAGACCTTGGGCAGTTCGTCGAAGCTTTTCAGCTTGGCGCCCATCGCGTTGAAGACGATATTGCCGTGGCGCCCACGCATCTTCATCCACGGCATCCAATCGGACACGCGCACCCACGAAACCGAGGGATAGGCCGTTGGATATTTGGTATCGAACAATTCATCGGCGCGCGCTGCGAAATCGAAAATTTCCGTCGCGTGATATTTGTTGCCGACATAATCCTGATAGTCGCCGCCGAGCGGGTTTTCATAGAATAAGGGCACCTCGACGGGCATCTGTGCCCAACCGCCCATCCGCTTGATGCTGACGATAAAGGGCTTGCCGTCCGCACCCATCGGAAAGCTTGGGCGGCCATTCACAGGATCGTTGGCGATATGGCCAACGGGCACGGTCTCGCCCGTCCACGGATTCGCCCATTGCCGCGCGATCTCGCCCGTCTTCGGATCGAGGAACAGCATGATTTCGCGGCTCACCTGGCGATATCCCTTGCCACGCTTCGGGTCCTCGACAGCAACGCATTGGCGCACGTTCATGCCCTCGCCAAGGAACAGCAGTTTGTCGGGTTCGCCGTCGATCCGGGAATACACCTTGCCCGACCAGTAATAGACCGCCGGGGTGCCGTCCTTGACGCCGCACTGCGTCCGCTTGCTGATCTCAAGCGCGTCGGCGGGCACATTAGGGTCGAGCTGACGCGCAGTTGCGGGCGGGGCGACGGCGATTGTGGCGGCAATGGCGGCGGCGCTTGCGGCCAACAGAAGCGAACGGATCATGCTACTCCCCCGAGTTTCTTGGCAATGTGGGCGAAGCTAACGCCTTCGCGGGCAAATGCAAATATGTCCGGACAAATTATCCCTGTCGACCTACGATGGTCGATGGCTCAGGCAACAGCGCCAGCAACGCAAAGGTCGCGAGCCAATGCTCGCCCATGTAATCACCTGCAACATGATCGATCGATGCCGCGATATGACGTTCGGCAGAGGCAAGCGCGACCGCGGCATCGCGTGGATCGAGCATGTCGGCGATCGCGCGAAGGCACCAGGCACGGCTGAGATTGCAGCCATCGAGATGCGCGATCTTGCCGTCCGATCGGTCCGACACGGTGGCGGGGGTGAACAGGCTTTCGGGTTGCCCGGCGCCAAACCGCGGCAGGAAGCGCGCAAACCAGCCGCGGAATTCCGCGGGCGGCAGAATGTGCGCCATGCACTGTGCTTCGGTAAGCGCCGAGGACAGAAACTCATCGCCGCCCGGCTCCCAGGCCTGGCAATCACGGTCGTTCGAGTAATAATCGCGCGCGCGCGCATCGATCAGTACGACCAGCGCCGGATCATGCGCCGTCGCCCATTGCCGCGCGAGGATCATCGCAAAGGCAGTATTCGCATGCGCGCCGACCCGGATCGGATAGGTCAGTTTCGGGAGATGCAGCTTGAAGCGCTCGGCAAAGGCGCGCGCCAGCGGTTCGAGTGTTGCCGCCCAATCGGGCCGGTCGGAAAGCGCCGCCTCACCGTGCAGCGCCAGCATCCAGGCCCAGCCATAAGGCCGTTCAAACCCGCCCGAACTCGGCCGATCGAGATAGGCGCGCTCCGCCTCGACATTCGCCGGCGTCACCATCTCGGCAATCAACGCCTCGATCCGGGCGGTGACCGGCATGGCCGGAAAGGCACGGCGCGCGCGCAACAGCAGCCAGTACCCATGAACACAGCTATGCCAGTCATAACTGCCGAAAAAGATCGGATGGAGCGCGCGCGGACCTTGAACGTCGCCCGGCCCGGTCATCGCATGATCGAGCTTATGCGGATATTCGCGCGCCACGTGCCCCAGCGCGATTTCGGCGAAACGGCAAGCGATGGCGGCGTCGATCATCGGCGGAACCCCAGGAAATAGATGAGCAGCAGGTTGACCACGAGCATGGGCAGGGCGGTGCCGATCTGCGCCTTGACGACGGCGTTTTGATCATCGAGTTCGAGCAGGGCCGCCGGCACGATGTTGAAATTGGCGGCCATCGGCGTCATCAGCGTGCCGCAAAAGCCCGCCAGCATGCCGATCGCACAGATGACCGCGGGATTGCCTTGGAAGCCGACGACCAGGATCGGCAACCCAATGGCGGCCATCATGATCGGAAAGGCGGCAAAGGCATTGCCCATCAGCATCGTGAACACCGCCATGCCGATCGCATAGACCGCCACCGCCACGAACAGATTGCCCGGCGGGATCGCCATGCCCGCAAGTCCGCCGACGACCTGCCCCACGCCCGCCAGGGCGAACAGCGCCCCCAACGACGCAAGCATCTGCGGCAGGACGGCCGCCCAGCCGACCGAATCCATCAGCCGTCGCCCTTCCTCAAGCGGCGCGAGCACCGGCGGCCTGAACCACGCATAGCATGCCGCCAGCGCGATCAGCACGCCCGCACCGAGCGACACAAGCGTCACCTGTTTGGGATCGACCCAGCCGCTGTCCTTCAAAAACACCGTGCCGAGCAGCGCGCAGACGGGCACGATCAAGGCGGGCAGGAACAGCCGGTTGCCCCTTATGGCCGCGCTTCGGGTGCGCTCCTCGACGCTCGTCGTTGGCGGATTGCCCCGTCCAAACAGACGAAACCCGGCGAGCCCGACAAGCCCGATCGCAAGGATGCCATTGCCCAGATCGCCCAGCCAATCGCCGAACAGAAAGCTGGTCGCAACCAGCCCCCAAAATGCGGCATTGCCCAAACGCTTCGGGTTCGCTTCGTCGCGCAGGCTCAACACCGCAAACGCGGCAAAGATGATGCCGGCAAGGGCATAAAGCGCAGGCAGGCCGATCATGCGCGGTGCCTCCCCTTGGCGAGCGAACGATCGAGCAGCAACAGGCGAACGCTGTGGACCGCGAACGCCGCAAGCGCGCTCGGGATTGCCCAGACCGACAACTCGAACGGCGTGAGATCGATGCCGTTCTGTTTCAAAAAGCCGATGATGAGCAGGATCGATCCGATCGCGACGAACAGATCCTCGCCGAAAAACAGCCCAATATTGTCGCTAGCGGCCGCAAATGCCTTAACCTTTTGCCGGGTCGCGTGATCGATATCGCCGTGATCGCGCTCGGCGGCTGCTTCCGCCATCGGCGCGACGAGCGGGCGGACGGTTTGGGCAGGGCCCGCAATCGAGATCAGCCCGAGCGCTGCGGTGATCTGCCGAAAGCCCATATAGACGATCAGAAATCGCCCCACCGTCGCCCCCTTGATCCCGCTGATCAACGTCCGCGCGCGTTGTTGCAGGCCGTATCGCTCGAGCAGCCCGACCACCGGCAGCAGGATATAAATGATTGTGACGAAGCGGCTGTCGTTGAAAGACTTGCCGAAAGCGGAGATGATCGCGAGCGGAGCCATGCCGGCAGCGATCCCGGTCGTCGCCGCAGCTGCAGCCACCACGATCAACGGATTGAGCCGCAGCGCGAACCCGATGATGACGACGCCGATCCCCGCGAGCAGCCAATAATTCACGAACGCATCGGCCCCGTCCCCCGAAATAAGGTGGCCGCGCGACAAGCTCGGTCGCGGCGCACCGTCTCCACCCTAGCCGCAGGACTATCAAATGCCAGCGCGGAACATGTCGCGTGGCGATCAATCGGCGCGGCGGTCCCCCGCTGGTTCGGCCGTCACCGATCGCCGCGTCGTCCGGTACAGGGCAATGCTGGCCTCAAGCTGTTCCTGCACGTTGACGATGCGCGCATCCTGCGCAGCAATCGAAAGGTCCTGCGCATCGATCACCGCCCAGAAATCGCCGCCGCTCGTCAGATAATGCCGCTCGGCGAGCGCCGCCGTCGCCCTGGCCCGCCGCTCGATGTCCGCGATCGTGACCGCGCGGCTGCGGGCATGCTCCACCGCCGACAGCGCATTTTCCACATCGGCAAGGGCCGCGAGCAAGGTTTGGCGATAATTTGCGACTGCCTCGCGCTGTCCGGCGGCGGCAAATTCCAGATTGCCGCGCAACCGGCTGCGGCCAAAAATCGGCGCCAGCAAAGCACCGCCCACGCTCATGCCCGCAAACGGCCCGGCGGTGAGGAAATTCTCCGCCGATCGACTGACCGACAGATCGAGCCTTGGAAAAAAGGCAGCGCGCGCCTGTGCCACATCGCCGCCCGCTGCAAGAATCCGGTGTTCGGCAGCAGCGATATCGGCGCGCTCGACCAGCAGTTGCGAAGGGCGGGGTATCGCGGTTGGCCGATAATCGAACCCTGCCAGATCGGCTGGCGCGGTCGCGAACCGGGGCGCCTCCTCCCCCAGCAACAGCGCCAGCGCGGTCCGGGTCTGATCGAGCGACTGGTCAAGCCGGCTGCGTTCGGCGATCAACCGCTGGACACGGATCGCCTGCAGTCCGAGCGCGATCGGTGTCGGGGCGCGACGGCGTTGCCGTGCAGCTATCCGGTGTTGAAGCTGCGTCGTTTCGGCGATCTGGCGATCGATCAGCGCCAGTCGCGCCTGGAATGCGGCACGCAAGACATAAACCGTGGCGATCGTAGCGCCGATGTCGAGCGCAAGTGCCTGCGTATCGAGATCGGCGGCGCGCACGCGTTCGCGTGCGGCGCGGCGCCCGGCGGCGATCCCGCCCGAAAGGTCGATCGATATGCTGGCATCGAGCGCGGCAAAGCTGCTCGTAAAATCATAGGGGCTCCTGCCGCCGACGCGCGACGCGCTGCCGCCTGCCGATGCGGAAACCAGCGGCAGGCCGGTCGCGCGGGCGATGCGGACTTGCGACAACGTCTGATCGACACGCGCCCTCGCCGCGAGCAACGCCGGGCTCGCGATCATGGCCCGATCGATCAGCGCCGCCAATGGTGCTGACCCGAGCATATCGGCAAGCGACCGGTTGATCGGCGGGCTGCCCGGGTGCGGATGGCGCGTCCATTCATCCGACAGGATCGCCGTTGGCACGGCGATTTGCGGCGTCGGCGCACAACCGGCGAGCAGGACCGCGCAGCCGGCGGAAAATCGACAAAGCGGATGCATGGCACTGCCAGGATAATGGCAGCAGCCTGAAAAGCACGCGCACGTTACGCGGGCGTATCGGGACGACGTGCCATCGGGGGACCGTGCGACTCAGGCGATTTGCGCTGGAATCGAACAGCGGGCGCCGCTACAGACTGCATCAACCGCGTAACTGGCGATCGGGTGGAGCACCACCGGGGAGCGCGGGGCCAAAAGCCGCATCGCCTGGGCATTTTTTCGAACCGTTGGAGGTCGATATGCCTGAACTGAGTCCGATCCGCGTCGCGTTCCTGTTGTTTCCCGATGTCACCCAGCTCGATCTTACCGGCCCTGCGCAGGTGCTGTCGCGACTCGGCAACACGACGATCGATCTTGTCGCCCGTACGCTCGATCCCGTTGCGACCGATGCGGGATTTCCACTCCACCCCACCGCAAGTTTCGCCACTGCAATCCAGCCCGATATCCTTTGCGTGCCCGGCGGCTTCGGCGTGACGGCGGCGATGGAGGATGAGGCGACGCTCGACTGGCTCCGCCAGACTGCCACGGGCGCGCAGTGGGTGACGAGCGTGTGTACCGGATCGATCCTGCTTGCCGCCGCGGGCCTGCTCACGGGTTACCGCGCGACGAGCCACTGGGCGCAGCATGGTCATCTCGCCGCCTTTGGCGCCATCCCCGAACACGCCCGCTATGTGTTCGATCGCAACCGCGTGACCGGCAGCGGGGTGACGGCGGGCATCGATTTCGCGCTCGCGCTGACCGCGCGCATCCGTGGCGATGCCCATGCGAGGATGGTTCAGTTGAGCCTCGAATACGATCCCGCGCCCCCGTTCGACAGTGGCTCTCCCGAAACCGCCGGGGCCGATGCGGTGGCAATGTATCGCAAGCGCGCCGCCCAGCTCGCGCCTGATCGTGACGCGCGGACGCTGGCGGCGGCGGCGCGGCTGAAGCGCGGCCCGGCCTAATTGCGCGGCTTCATGCCCTTCACGCGGTGCCAGATATAGTAAGCCGCGCCGCCCACCAGCAGGATGGCGATCAGCGCGTCGGCGCTGTGAAATGCCGCTTTCAGCCAGGGGCTGCTGTTCCATTGCTCGCCCAGCTTCATCCCCACCCATGCCAGCCCGAAGCACCACGGCCACGATCCCACAAACGTGTAGAGATGGAACGGCAGCACCGGCATCCGCGCGACGCCTGCGGGAAAGGCGATGAACGACCTGATGACGGGCAGCAGCCGCCCGATCAGCACCGCCGAATTGCCGAAACGCGCAAAGAAGCGATCGGCGGTGTCGAGCTCGCCCGGCCCGATCAGCAAATATCGGCCCCAGCGCTCGATTGCCGGGCGACCGCCGCGTTTGCCCAGTTCATAGGCCGGGATCGACCCGATATTACAGCCGATCGCGCCGGCGGTTGCTGCCAGATACAGGTTGAAGTGCCCCGTCGAGACAAGATAGCCCGCAAACGGCATGATGATTTCGGATGGGAGCGGAATACACGCCGATTCGATCGCCATCAGCAGCGCAATGCCGAGATAGCCCCCCGAAGAGATCACCCAGATCGTAAAGCCGGCGAGGATGGTGAGGATTTGCTCGATCATGTCGCCGCGATTGCGCGAAGCCGACGCCGATTGGAAGCGCTTTGTGCGCGTCTCTCAAGCCTGATGGCACCAACCTGACCCGATGCATCCCGTGCAAAGCCTATATCGAGCGGCGATGGGCCACGATCAGCGCCCAGCCGAGCCCGCATGCCAGCACGAGATAGGCCGCAACACCCGCCCAGGGCGACCAGCCCCAGAACTGGCTCGGCAAATCGCGAAATTGGCCCGCCGCCACATCGTCGAGCAAGATCGGGCGCCATAACGGCCAGGCCTGCGTGTCGGGCGCGAAAATCTCGGCAGCGGCGACCGCGAGATTGATCAGCATCGACAGCCCGAGCAATGCCAACAGGGCAATTCGCGCGCGCGCATTTTTGATGGCGCTCCAGATCGGTGCCAGTCCCAGCGCAAGAAACGGCAGAGCGGGCACCGAATGGCGCGGGCCTGTTGAATAACCGCCATCCCAATAAACATAGGCGGCGTTCACCAGCAACACGATCGCCACGACCGCGATCGCCACGATCGCCGGCTGACGCGTCCGCGCCTCACGGGCCATGCCGTATAGCCCGAAGGGCGCCAGCAGCAGGATCGGCGCAACCCAGAACAGCCCCTTGCGCGGCCCGAACAGGATTTCGATCAGCACGGGCAATTTGGGATAAGTGAGCCCGAACAGCCCCTGATGCATCCCGTCAAAGCCGACCACGCCTTCATAGCCAAACTTCAACGGCACCCCGAATGCCGACAGGTTATACCCGATCATCGGCAGCCCGGCGTTGATCCCCCCGGCCACCGCGATGGCCAAAAGTCGCCAGCGCGCCGGGCTGCGCCAGATGCGGACCAGCGCCCATATCGCGATCGCACTCCCCGCAAGTACCGCCTGATATTCGATCACCACTGCCCAGCCGAGCGCGCCCCCCGCCAACAGCGCGAGCCAAGGGCGTGGGAGCGCATCACGCGTGCCCCGCCACACCGCCCAGAATGCCAGCATCAGCAACGCCCCCACCGCTGCGTGGCCGAAAATCGTCGTCGACCAGCCCCAGGCCGGGCTCCCCAGGCCATAGGCAATGGCCGCGAACAGCGCGGCCGAACGGCTCGCGGTGATGGCGCTCGCCACGTGCCATAGCGCGACAGCGGCAAGGGCGGTGAGCAGGCCCGACGACAGGATCGCCGCCAGCCGCAAGCGCAGCCGCAAAAACGCCGCAAGCCGGGGATTGTCGATCCGCTTGTCGAGATAGCCCGATCGCTCACCCGTAGCCAGCATCAGCGCGGCCACGACGGGGGTCGCCATCAGCGTCATTCCAGGCGCCTTGTCGAGATACAGGTGGGAGCCGAAATGCGCCTTGTCGATCGTCAGATGACCGAACTCGTCGATCGTCGCGTCGCCCTGCTCGACGAGCGAAATCGCAGCGAACATTCGCGTCGAATTATTGGGATTAAACTCCCAGGAGCCGAACCAGGCGGTCGACAACCAAACCAGCGCGAACAGGAGCAGCGGCACCGCCCTGCCGTGCTGCAGCAACCGCGCCAACCGCTCAGCCAAACAGAAACTGGCCGAGCATCCGGTTGAACGGGAAAGTGAAGAAGCCCGCGATCAGCAGTGCCCCTGTCACCATGCCGCGTACCGCCCGGCGGTGGGCGACTACGCGGTGAGTATGCGCCAGCCACCAGATCAGGGGCACCTGGATCAGGACCCAGACCGACAGGATGTGGATGAAACTGAAACCGCCATGATTGGCGTTGCGGATTCCGAACGAGATCAGCGCGCTCGCGATCATCGCTGCGATCCAGATCGTGCCCAGCATCCTGTGCCGCCGGTCGCCGCGCCGGCGCAGCAACATCACGGGGGTCAGCGCGAGCGCGATCATGATCGACCCCAGGTGCAGCCACACCAGCGACGGCACCTGGTCCCAGTAACGATAACCGCGCGCCAATGCGGCGACAACGAGGCCCATCAAAATGATCGCAGCGATCGCCAGCACGCGCTCGAACGCGTCAGCTGATAGAGGCCGTGCGGGCTTTGTTGGCGGTGCTGCCGTCGTCGCCATGATGATCCCCCCGGATTATCGCCCCAGAACGGCGATCAGCGCTGCGGCTGATCTGCCCGGGCGGCGGCCCGCTTCGCCTTGCGTTCGCGCAACGATTGCTGGAACAGCTGGGTCTGGCATCCCGATGCGCCGCCGATGCCGGCATTGCTGCAGCTGCCATTGCCGGTTTGGCCAACGTCCTGAACCGATTGCTGGCGCACTGCCCAGCTTTCATATTCGGGTTTGATCGTTCCCTGGCGAAGCTCCTTGGGAATACGGAACTGCTCGGCGGCCGGCCGTCGCTGGCAAACGACGATCTCGTTGCCGTCCGAATCGGTCGGGCATCTGTCCTTGTCGCCGTAAAGAATGATGACGCCGCCGACGGGCGCATCCTGCGCGAGTATGGGGGTGCCCACGCCGAGGAGGGTAGCGGCGAGTGCCGCCCGGATTGCCTGCTTTACCATTACATCGTCTCCCTACAGCGATATCGGAGCGGGTGGAACCACCTGCCGATTCGTGAACCGCGACAAACCTACCCCGGAACCATCCTTGATACGCGCCAAGGCATCAATCGGTTTCAAATCCGCTTCGCCGCCTGGATCGCGATCCGGCAGCCCAACCGAATAGCACCACTTAACAACGGATAGGCAGGCGCGCGCTCGGCACCCGATGCAAGCGCTGTTTCGCGGTGTTCGATCTCATCTGCCTGAAAATCGGCGATCGCGGCCGACAATTCGGGATCGCTGTCGCCCAGTTCGGCGAGCTGCTCAGAATAATGCTTGTCGATCTCGGTCTCGACTGCCGCGGTACACGCCATCGCTGCCTCCGGGCCGATTGCCGCCGTCACCGCGCCAAGCGCGAAACCGGCGACGTTCCAGAACGGCTGGAGCGCTGTCGGGCGCACGCCGCGGGTTGCCATCATCTTGTCGAAAAAGGCGCGGTGGCGTTCCTCCTGCGCGGCCATGCCGGCAATCGCGCGCGCTGCAGCTCCCCGGTCCCCCATCACCGCAAGCTGACCGGCATAGATGCGCGTCGCGCCGAATTCTCCGGCCTGATCGACGCGGATCATCGCATCGGTCCGGCGCTTGGCATCTCCCGGCTTCCATTCGCTCATGCGCGGCCCTTTCGCAGCAACATCAACACGATCGCGGTGCCGCCTGCAATCGAGAATAGCGCATTGAAGCCGGCGAGCGAGATACCGCCAAACGTCCACTGTGCCACGTCGCAGCGCACCAGCGGCGCCGCCATCACCCGCGCGAGCATATCGGCAGCACTGCCGCCGCCAGCGCTGATCGTCGAGCTGCAGGCGGTGATGCCCTGCCACCAGTGATATTCGACGCCGGCATGGAAAACGCCGATCGCGCCGCTCGTCAGGATGGCGAGTGCCGCCAGCGCGACGAGCACGCGCTTTGCATCCGCGCCGGGCACGATGAACGCGAGCACCGCAAGCGCAATCGCTGTATAATGCGGCCAGCGCTGCCAGTGGCACATCTCGCACGGGTAAAGCCCGCCGATGAACTGCGAGCCGAGTGCCCCCGCCATCAATGCGAGCGGCAGCAGCAGCGCGATCAGGCGCGCGGTGCGGAAATCCCCCGTCGCCACGCGATCAATTTGGCTTTGGCGCCGGCGGCGGATCCAGCTCAGCCACAACCGGCCCCGGCGTCCCCGCCTTGGCAATCGCGGCGACCTGCGTCGGACCGCCGAGCCGGGCGATCGTCTGGAGCGCATAATAAAGCTGGAAATCGTCGATCTTGCGCTTTTTCAGATCGTCGGGCGAAGACTGAAGGCGGGTATCGACCTTGGTGTCTTCCTCAAGCACCGAATTATCCACCTTCGCCTCGTTGATCAGGTGGCGGCGCAGATCGTCTTCGCGGAAGGTGGGCCGCGTCTTGTAGTCGGCGTCGCTCAACTGCGGCACCAGCACGTCGGGATCAATGCCGCCTTCCTGCACCGATCGGCCCGAGGGCGTATAATAACGCGCCGTCGTCAACCGCACCTCGGTCTTGGGGCCGATCTTGAGCAGCGATTGCACCGATCCCTTCCCGAAACTGCGCTCGCCCAGAATGAGCGCGCGGTGATGGTCCTGCAGCGCGCCGGCGACGATTTCAGACGCCGAAGCGGTGCCCGAATTGACGAGCACGACGATTGGCAATCCATTCGCGAAATCGCCGGGCTTGGCGAAATAGCTTTCGATATCGGTTTTCTCACGGCCGCGCTGCGACACGATTTCGCCGTGATCGAGGAAGCTGTCCGACACCTCGATCGCCTCGTTCAAAAGGCCGCCGCCATTGTCGCGCAGATCGACGACGTATCCGAGCGGATCATGGCCGAGTTTCTTGCGGATCTGAGCTATCGCATCGCGGGTATAGGCGCCTGTACGATCGGAGAAGGTGTTGATGTTGATGATGCCGATATCGCCCTTCACGTCCCATTTGACGGGCTTCTGGACGATGATTTCGCGCACCAGCGATATCTCGATCGGCTTGTCGCGGCCCTTGCGCACCAGTGTTATCATGATCCGGGTACCCGGCTTGCCGCGCATCTCCGAAATCGCCTCGTCGAGCGTCAGGCCATAGAGCAGCTTGCCGTTGAGCCGGGTGATATAATCGCCCGATTTCACGCCCGCGCGAAACGCCGGTGTGTCTTCTTGCGGTGCGATCACCTTTACCGCGCCGTCCTCCATCGTGACGGACAGGCCAAGCCCGCCATAGCTGCCCTCGGTCTGGATACGCAGATTGTCGTAATCGACGCCGTTCGCAAACGAGCTATGCGGATCGAGCGCCGCCAGCATGCCCTCGATCGCGCCTTTGACGAGCACTTTGTTGTCGACCTTGTCGACATAGTTCGCCTTGACGAGATTATAGACGTCCATGAACTGATCGAGCTCACGATAGGTATCGGTATCGACCTGCGCCATGGCCCCGGTGGTGACGGGAACGAGCGCCATCGCGGCAACGATCGCGGTGGCTTGCAACAGCATCGAACGGGGCATGGACGCGGCACTTTCAACTGGACGATCAAAACACGCGCGCCAGCGTTCAGCGCGCAATTGGCATTGTAACGACAAACACCGCCCGATCAAAGCGCCGAACCGATGAACCGGCGATTGACGGGATCAGCCGATGAGCCGCGTCATGTCGACGGGCCGGTCGCGTCGCCTCAGTTCGATCGTCACGCGCGGCGCATCCCCCTCGCCCGCTTTGCCAATCGGCGCGCCCTGCGCCACCCGCCCGCCCGTCGCCACCGACGTCGAACCAAGACTGGCGATCAGCGACGTCCAGCCGCCGCCATGATCGATGATCACCACCGTTCCGTAAGCGCGAAAGGGCCGCGCAAAGACGATCCGGCCCGCTGCCGGCGCGATCACCTGTGCGCCGGGCACCGTCACGATCGTCAACCCGCGCGAGCGCACGCCTGCATCCGAAATCTCGCCAAGCCCGGCGACGACCTTTCCCGCAACCGGCAGACGATAGGGCGGCGCGGCGCTCGACCAGCCAAGGCCTGCGACGGGCGACGCGACTTCCCCCGGCCGGGCGGGGCGCGGCAATGGGCCGGGGAGCGATTCGAGATCGGCGCGCGTCGTCGCCTGATCGCCCAGTTGATCCATCAGATCGACGATATCGCGCGCGCGCTCGCCAAGCGCGATCGCACGATCCGATTCGAACAGCGCATCGCGGCCCAGCGCGCGCGATTTCAGCCGATGCTCGGCTTCGAGACGGGTCAGCGCCAGCCGCTCGGCTTCCAGCCGCCGCCGGCTCTCGCCGAGCGATCGCACCGCGATCGCACCCGCCGCATCGAGCCGCCGGGTCCGCGCCAGTGCTGCACGAACGCTGGTCGTGCGCTGATTGACCTGGGGGATCACTGTGCCGAGCACGGCGCGGACATGCACCAGATCATCGACCGAACCAGGCTGCACGAGGCTGACGATCATCGGCCGCCGCGCCAGCGACTGCAGCGCCGCAATCAGCCGGACGATCGGCGCCTGTTTTTCGGCGAGCGTCGCACGCTGGCGCTCCAACAATTGGCGGACGATCGAGATGCGCGCCTGTGCCGCCGCAATATCGGCCTCGGCCCGCTGGATGCGCGCGGCAACGGCGGCTTCTTGCGCCTGCGCCTGTCGCGCTTCGTCACGCTCCCCCGCAGCGGCACGCTCAAGCGCATCGGCGCGCTGCTGTGCGGCTGCCGACTGCACTTTCGCCTCGCGCAATCGGTCGCGGTCGTTCACGCCGCCTCCCGGCGGCACTTGCGCTACCGTTCCCGCGACCGCGAGCCCCGCCGCCAGCGGCGCCATCAGGAATATCGATCGCCGCATCGCACTCACCCTTCGCGGTGATAGGGATGATTGGCAAGGATGCTGGTCGCCCGCCACAATTGTTCGGCAAGCATCGCGCGGGCGAGCAGATGCGGCCAGGTCGCGCGGCCGAACGACAGCAATAGATCGGCCTCGGCGCGATCGGCTTCGTGAAAACCGTCCGCAGCGCCAATCATGAAGCGGGTCTCACGCACGCCCGTGTCTCGCCAGCGCTCAAGCCGCTCGGCAAAGGCCTTGGAGCCGAGCATCTCCCCCGTCTCATCGAGCAGCACCAATTTGGTCTGCGGCTCGCGCACTGGCACCCGGCCACCCGTATCGGGCAATTCGGTAATCCGAATTGGCCAGGCAAGCCGCTTCACATAGCGATCGACCAGATCGGCCTCGGGTCCCCGCCCGATCCGCCCGCGCGCGACGATGTGGAGCAGCAAGCGGCTTCAGTCGTCTTCGTCTGACGTCGCATCCGGCACGGCGACCGGCGCGTCACCAAATGCCCACATTCGCTCCAGATTATAAAAACTGCGAACCTCTGGGCGGAACAGGTGGACGATCACGTCGCCTGCGTCGATCAGCACCCAATCGGCCGTCGGCAGGCCCTCCACCCGCGCACTGCGCCCCGTCTCCGCCTTGATCTTCTCGGTGAGCTTCGATGCCATCGAGGCGACCTGCCGGGTCGAGCGACCACTGGCGATCACCATATGGTCGGCGATGGTCGATTTGCCGGCGAGCGGTATTGAAACCATCTCGACTGCCTGATCATCGTCGAGCGATGCAAGGACGAGACGATGCAGCGCCTCGACACCGTCGGTGTCGGACGAACGATAGCTTTGCGGGGATGAGGCCAAGATAGCTCCTAGGTTGAAGGCGCATCGGTAGCGCCGCCGGGTGCGGTTGAAGGTGTAACAGGATCGACATGCAGAAAACGGGATTGCCAGGCGGGATCGGCCTCTCGAAGCCGGGTCGCCGACGTCTCATCAGGGCGAAAGCGCAACAGCACGAGTGCCGGCAATCTCCACCTCGTCCAGCCTTGGGCCTGATATGCGGGGTGGACGAACCGCCGCAACCAACCCATCGCGGGGGCCGCGCGGGCATCCCCTTCATATCCCGGACGCGCGATGACTGCAATCGGAACCTGTCGGGCGATCCGCCGCCAGCCCCGCCACTGATCGAACTGCGCAAGATTATCGCTGCCCATCAGCCAGATGAAGCGCTTTTTCGGATAGAGTTTCGTCAGCTTGTCGATCGTGTCGACCGTGAAGCGCGTGCCAAGCCGTTGCTCGATCGCGCTCACTCGAATGGGCGCGTGCTTCGCCATCTTGACCGCAGAGGCAAACCGCGCGGCAAAGGGGGCCATATCGCTTGCCGCTTCCTTCAACGGGTTGCCGGGCGAGACGAGCCACCACACTTCGTCGAGGTCGAGCGCTGTAAACGCCGCCATACTGATCGATCGGTGACCGCGGTGCGCGGGGTTGAACGACCCGCCAAGGATGCCGATGCGGGTCAAGGGTCGCTCTCCGAGCGCGGAAACCAGTTTTCACTCGCATGACGCACCCGTACAATTTCAATCTCGCCATGACGAAGCCGATAGATGATCAGATACGGCGTCGTTCGCACACCAAAGACGCGGAAAGGTTCATCCAGGCCTCGACCGATCCTGGGAAAATCGACCAGTCGAAGCGCCGTGGCCTTTATCGCTCGCACAATTCGAGCGGCAGCGACGGGGTTCTCGTCGGCCAGAAAGGCGTCGATACCAACAATGTCACGCAGCGATGCCTCGGACCAGATCAGTCGGGGCATCGTGCCTCGTGCCTGGCGATCATCGCGTCGAGTTCGGCCATGACGATATCATGTGGCACCGTCCGGCCGGCATCGAGATCGTCAATGCCTTCCTGCACGAATGCGAGAAATACCGCCTCGCGCCTTGCCGCCTCGGTCACGGCCATGGCGACAAATCGAGATCGGCTACGTCCCCCGGCAGATGCTACACGATCGACAAGATCGATCGTCTCGCTATCAAGCCGCGTGGTGACGACGATGCTCTTGTCCATACACTCAATGTATACATACGATGCAGCGCGTCAACCGCGGACCTGCCCGGTCCCGCGCGCGAGCCATTTGTAGGTAGTGAGCCCTTCGAGCGCGACCGGCCCTCGCGCGTGCAACCGCCCCGTCGCAATGCCGATTTCGGCGCCAAGCCCGAATTCGCCGCCATCGGCGAACTGCGTCGACGCATTCCACAGCACGATCGCGCTATCGACTTCGGCGAGGAAACGCTCAGCCACACCGGCATCGCCGGCGACGATTGCATCGGTGTGGTGCGATCCGTGGCGCGCGATATGCGCCATCGCCCCTGCGACGCCGTCAACAACCGCGACCGAGGCGATCGCATCGAGATATTCGGTATCCCAATCGGCATCGCTCGCCGCCACCACGGCATTGTCGAGCCCCCGCGCCGCTGCATCGCCGCGCACTTCGCAGCCTGCCTCGCGCAGCGCCGCGATCAGCGTAGCCCCGTGCGGATACGCTCGGTCGATCAACAGCGTCTCCATCGATCCGCACACGCCGGTGCGTCGCAGCTTGGCATCGATGACGATCGCCGACGCCATCGCGGGATCGGCGGATGCATCGACATAGACGTGATTGATGCCGTCGAGATGCGCCAGTACGGGTACTCGCGCTTCGGCCTGCACCCGTGCGACCAGGCTCTTGCCGCCGCGCGGGACGATCATGTCAATGCTGCCCTGCGCCTGGAGCATCGCGCCGACCAGCGCGCGATCGGTATCGCCAACGAGCATCACCACCTCGGGCGAGACCCCTGCCGCGCCGAGCCCGGTCACGAAAGCCTCATGGATGGCGTGATTACTGCCGCGCGCTTCCGATCCCCCGCGCAGGATGGCGGCATTCCCCGACATCACGCACAGCGCCGCTGCATCCGCGGTCACATTGGGGCGGCTTTCATAAATGATGCCGATCACCCCGATCGGCACGCGAACCCTGGCAAGCGCAATCCCGCTCGGCGCCGTCGATGCGTCGATCACCGCGCCCACCGGATCATCCAGCATCGCCACGGCTGCGACCCCCGCTGCCATCGCCGTCACTCGGTCTTGATCGAGCCGCAGCCGATCGAGCATTGCCGCCGACAGCCCGGCTGCTTCGGCGCGCGCCATATCATCGGCGTTCGCTGCCAATATCGCGTTGGTCGCGGCACGGATCGAAGCCGCGGCGCGCTGCAAGCCTGCGCGTTTCACTGCCAATGATTGGTGGCCAAGCGAACGGCTAGCGGCGCGCGCGCGCGCAGCCATGTCGGCGATCGTCAGCGAAGCTCGGTCGTCCATTTCGGTCATCGCGATTCGACCTAGCAGCGAGTCGGGCAAGCGCAAAACTTTGCGCTGCAACATAATCTTTCACGAGCGGCCAGAACTTGATACGCTCTTGCCGTGCAAGGGGGATTCGAGGCAGCAGGCGATATCGCCACGGGCGGCGTGTTTGCGCGTGCGATTGAATCCACTGCGGGCGAAATCGCGCACGGCATGCATAAGGCGAATAGCCACGGGCTCTGCCTCAATTGCGGCACCGCACTTGCCGGCGAATTTTGCGCCAATTGCGGCCAGGCTGCGCATGTTCACCGCAAGCTATCATCGATCGGGCATGATCTGCTTCACGGCGTCTGGCACTTCGAGGGCAAGATCTGGCGCACGCTGCCGATGCTGTTCACCCGCCCCGGCGCACTTACGCGGCGCTATATTGCGGGAGAACGGGTGCGTTTCGTGTCACCGCTCGCGCTGTTTCTGTTCTCGGTGTTCCTGATGGTTGCGACCTTCGAGACGATCGGTGGGCCGATCGGCGGCGACAAGACGCGGACAAACCGCAACGGCTTGACGCTGACCCCGCCCGAATTGGCAAAGGAGCTAAGCGAGAAAAAGGCGGTCCGCGCCAAGCTGATCGTCACGCGCGACACCCAGCGTGCGCGCAGGGCCGACACCGAAGCGATCGACGGACGGATCGACACGATCGACGACGATATCGACGAATTGCAGACGGCTTATGATCTGACGACGGGAACCGTCATCAACATCAAGAAGAGCGAGATCAACACCGGCTGGCACTGGCTCGACGAGCGGCTGCAGCACATGGTGAAGGAACCCAAGCTTTATCTCTACAAGCTGCAATCGAGCGCCTATAAATATAGCTGGGCGCTCATTCCCATTTCACTGCCTTTCATCTGGCTGCTATTTGCCTTCCGGCGCGATGTCGGGCCCTATGATCATGCGATCTTTGCAATCTATTCGCTGTCGGCGATGACGCTTGGCGCTGTTGTCTTGAGCGTCGCCGGGGCGATTGGCGTGCCCGGCGGGTTGATCGCGACGATCTTCACCTTTGGTCCGCCGCTGCACATGTACAAGCAGCTGCGCGGTGCCTATGGCGTCAGCCGTTTTGGCGCGATCTGGCGCACCGCGGCGCTGCTCGTCTTCGCCTTCGTCTCGGCGATTTTGTTCTTCGCGGTGGTGTTCGGCATCATCGCCAGCTGACGCCGATCATCCCTTGCAGGGAAAACGCTGCCGCATCAGCCCGACGAACGCGGTCTTGACGCTGATGGTGCGCTTGGCAGGCGGCAGTGACGAGAAATAAGTGATCAGATCGTTGCTACCGATACCTGTCTTGCCGACGGGGGGCGGGCAGCTGTTCGGCTTCTTTCCCGCTGCGACTTGAGCGGCAAGCCCCTTGCGGTAATCGGCGCCGGCCGCCTTAATCTCCTCGGTGAGAAGGCCGATATCGGGCGACGCAATCGCGAGCATGCCCTGTTGCTTCAGCGCCGCCGCCTTGGCCAGAAATTCGGCAACCGTCATCGCCTGCGCTGCCACCGGCGCCATTGCCGCCGCAACGGCCACCAAGATCGTCATCGCCCGCATCCGCCATCCCCGCTTTCGTTCAGCAGGGTGCATAATCCGACCGCCGATTTCGGCAAAGCCCGAATCGGCGGTCGCAATCGAGTTTCAGGCTCCGGCGGGGCTCGGCGTGCCGAATGGTCCCTTGGGCCGGCGGGTCTTTGGAATCGACGTGCCGCCGACGGGCAGCGCCGCCGATTTCGGCCCCGCATCCGCACGGCCGATCTCGTCACCGGCAATCAGCCGCTTGATCTCATCGCCCGACAGCGTCTCATATTCGAGCAGCGCGCCGGCAAGCAGGTGCAACTGATCGATATGATCGGTGAGGACGCTTGTCGCCTTTTCATGCCCGCCATTCACGATCCGCTTGATCTCGGTATCGATCAGTTCCGCCGTCTGGTTCGACATCCGCACCGGTCGAGCCGAAGAATAGCCGAGATAGGTCTCGCCCTCGGGCTCGGCATATTCGAGCGGACCGACGGCATCGGACATGCCCCAGCGCGTCACCATGTCGCGAGCCAGCCCCGAGGCATAGCTGATGTCCGACGACGCTCCCGATGACACCTTGTCGTAACCGAAGATGATCTCTTCCGCCACGCGGCCACCCATCGACACCGCGAGGTTCGCGTACATCTTGTCGCGGTGATAGGAATAGCTGTCGCGTTCGGGCAGGCGCATCACCATGCCGAGCGCGCGCCCGCGCGGGATGATGGTCGCCTTGTGGATGGGATCGGACGCCGGCTCATGCAGCGCGACGATCGCATGGCCGGCCTCGTGATAGGCGGTCATCCGCTTCTCATCGTCGGTCATCACCATAGAGCGCCGCTCGGCACCCATCATCACCTTGTCCTTGGCCTCCTCGAATTCGGCCATCGCGACGAGCCGCTTGCCCTTGCGCGCCGCCATCAGCGCGGCCTCGTTGACCAGATTGGCGAGATCGGCGCCCGAAAAGCCCGGCGTGCCGCGCGCAATCACCCGCGGATCGACATCGGGCGCGAGCGGCACCTTCTTCATATGGACCTGGATGATCTTGATCCGGCCCTCGATATCGGGGCGCGGCACCACAACCTGCCGGTCAAACCGGCCCGGACGCAGCAGCGCGGGATCGAGCACATCGGGCCGGTTGGTCGCGGCGATGATGATGATGCCCTCGTTCGCCTCGAAGCCGTCCATCTCGACGAGCAACTGGTTAAGCGTCTGCTCCCGCTCGTCATTGCCATTGCCAAGGCCCGCGCCGCGATGCCGGCCGACAGCATCGATTTCGTCGATGAAGACGATGCACGGTGCCGATTTCTTGGCTTGTTCAAACATGTCGCGCACACGGCTCGCGCCGACGCCGACAAACATCTCGACGAAATCGGAGCCCGAAATCGTGAAGAACGGCACGCCCGCCTCTCCCGCAATCGCGCGGGCGAGCAGCGTCTTGCCGGTGCCGGGCGACCCCATCAGCAGCGCGCCCTTGGGGATCTTGCCGCCAAGCCGAGCGAACTTCGTCGGGTCCTTCAAAAACTCGACGATCTCCTGCAATTCCTCACGCGCTTCATCGATGCCGGCGACATCGTCGAAGGTGACGCGCCCTTCTTTCTGGGTGAGCATGCGCGCGCGCGATTTGCCGAAGCCCATCGCGCCCGAGCCCGAATTCTTCTGCATCTGGCGCAGCACGAAGAACGCAATGCCGAGGAACAGCAGGAACGGCAGCGATTGATAGAGCAGCACCATCCAGATCGACGGACCTTCTTCAGGCCGCGCGTTGATCGTCACGCCCTTTTCGAGCAGGCGATCGGTCAGCTGCGGATCGGCCGGGGCATAGGTGCGGAATTTCTCGCCGCTGGTCAGTGTGCCGGTCACAACATCGCCTGCGACATTGACCTCGCGGACCGTTCCTTCCTTCACCTTGCCGAGAAACGCCGAGTAGCTGAGCCCGTTCGACGCGGCGACGGTTTGCGTACCGCCTTCAAACATCGTCACGAACAGCGCGAGCGCCACGAGGATGCCCACCCAGATCATCAGGCTCTTCATCCAGGGGTTGCCGCCGTTTTCAGGGCCCTGCTGCTTGTCGTTGTCGTTCATGGTCGCTCGATACCTTTCGCAGCCATCAAGATAGGCATCCGCAGGTTAATGGCAATGGAACAGATTAGCAGCCCAGCACCAATATCGCCGATCAGAGTGATCGACGCGCTGGGGCCTCGCAAAACCGCCAGAAATCCGCGCTGGGAATGACCATCACGCCTGCCTGGGTCGCGGACTTGCCCGCCTCCAGCGCATCGAGAAGCGCCTCGATGTTGGTCGCATCGGAGAAATCCGGCCGCGTGATGCGGCAAAAGAGGCGGACCTCGCTGATCGCTGCGCGACTCATCCGCCGCTTCAATTCGCGCGGCAGATCGCTGATATCGAGCCAGCATTCGTTATCGGGATTGTCGATGTTGAAGGGCGTGACCTTGCGCGTCTGCCACAGCCATTGCTCCATCGCCCGAATGGCCGCATCGGCCTCCGCCGCATATGCCGCCGAGCGCGCGATCATGTCGGCAGCCAGCCACGCATTGTCGCGCAGCAACGCGCGAAACCGCGTCCTGTCGAAACGGCCATCGGCATTGCTCGGATCATCGACAAAGGGCAGCGCAAGATCGATCGCCAACTGCCGCAACTCAGCGACGCGCCAGCCGAGCAGCGGGCGCACGAGATCGATCTCGTGGCCGTGGTCGCGGTCGTGGCCGTGGTCTTCGCCGTCCAGCTTTTGACGCCGCCGAATAGCGGCAAGCCCCGAAACCCCCGACCCGCGCGCTGCGCGCATCAGGAACGTCTCGGCCTGATCATCGGCGTGATGCGCCGTCGCGAGCGCATGAGCGCCGCCTTCGACCGCCCATCGCCCCAGCAAGCGGTACCGCGCCAGGCGCGCGCCGGCCTGGACATTGGCAAGCGCAATCGAGTCGTTCGGGGTTAGCGTCGCGTGCGGAACCCCAGCCGCCGCGCACCACGCGGCCACCATCGCCGCCTCGTCCGCCGCCGCCGTACGGAGCCGGTGATCGACCGTCGCGGCAATCACCCCACCCGGAAAGGCGGCAATCGCAAGCGCCAGCATCGCCATGCTGTCGGGACCGCCCGACACCGCCAGCGCAATCGGCTCGCCGGCGGCGAGCGCCCTGCCGAGCGCCGCTTCGACATCCGCCCTGAACCGCGCAACCAGCGCCGCATCTGGCGCCGCTGCGCTCATCGGTTCAGCTGGCCTTGCACTTCTGCTCGGCGCGGCCGCGCGCGATATCGGCCTTCATCGTCGGCGTGATCTTGGCCGCATAGACCTCGCTTAGCTCGTCATACACCTGGCAGATATCGGCCGACGGCTTGCCGAGCTTCTTCAGCGCAACCGCGAGATAATACAGGCTGTCCGGTGCGCGCTCGCCATCGTGGAACTTCTTGTAATTGTCGTAGAAAGCGAGCGATGCGAGCGACGGTTTGCCCTCATCCAGATAGGTGCGTCCGAGCAGATTTTGCGCCCAGCTCGCGCGGCGGTTGGTCGGATATTTGGCGACGACCTGTTTCAGCTGCACCTCCGCTTCGGGATAGAGCTTGGCCTGCCACAAGCGGTAGCCATAGACATAGCCGTCATCGGCGGGATCGTCAGTGGCCGGCCGCTCGACTGCGGCGACCAGTTTTGCTCGCGCCGGATCGACTGGTGCCGGCGATGTCGGTGTCGATGGCGACACCGATGCCGGCGCCGGCTTTGGCTTGACGGTGCTTGCAGCCGGTGTCGCCCTGACCGGTGCGGCAGGAGCGGTGGCGGGCAACGTCAACACGCCTCCTCCTGCTGCGCCAGGCGTCCCTGCTCCCGTGCCGACCGCCTCCTCCAGTGTCTTCAGCCTGGCATCGGTCGATCGGCGATAGGCGGTGAAGGCTTCGTCGAGCAGTTGAAGTCTGTGCTGCGCCTGCTCGATCTGCCCGGTAAGCGTCGCGATCTGCGAATCGTGCGAATTCACGCGTCCGTTGAGATCGGTCACCGGGCTGGTCGCCGGTGTGCCCGGGCCGGGTGTGCCGCTTGCATCTGGCGGCGTGATCTGCGGCTCGAAATACTGGCTGTTGCCGCCGGGGAAAACCTTGCGCTGGACAGCGCGCATCTCACGTTCGAGACGATCCACCCGGCCCTCAACCGCGCTCTGGGCGATCGCCGCGCTAGGGCCCAGGGTCGCGCCAGCCACGAGGACCATCGCCATCAACAATTTACGCATCTTACTCCCCCGGTGCCTTATCGCTATCGAGGTATAGCCAAATCCAGCGCCTTGTCGCCAGCCCTAAGGATTGGGCGTCGGCGCAGGGCTTGGCGGCGCGGCGGCGGGTTGGGCCGAGGCGGCATTGGCGCGCGCTGTTTCTTCGGCATCGCTGCTCCGTTTGACGGGTGCCCCATCGCCGGCAGCCCGCCTGCTCGACCTCGGCCGGGACGATATCGAAAACCGCGACGCTGTTGGGCGGACGCTGTTGGCCGGATCGAACGCCGGCGGGGTCCCGGTTGGCGATGCCTCAGCGACGGGTCCCGAACCGCTTGCCCGCGCCAACAAAGCCTGGGCACTGATGCCGACATCCTTGATCGCACGCGCGCCATCGCCGAGCGGCGGCACCGCCGATCCGTTGACCGTCACCACCAGCTTGTCGGGCCGCCCGATATTGATCATCGGGTGATCGGCATCGGCGGGCACTTCATAACGCTCGCCGGGTTGCAATTCCTTTTCAAACAGCGATTTACCGCTTGCGTCATAGACCCGCAGCCAGACGACATCGGTTGCGGTGAGCGCCACCTGTCCGCCAGTCACCGCAGGGGTCGCAGGCACGGGTTCGGCCAATGGCGGTGGCGCAACCTCTGCGACGGTCTCCGCAACCGGGGTGCTGCCATCGCCGCGGAACAGGCTTGTGCCATACCAGATGCCCACCGCGATCACGATCAGCGCGGCGATGACCCCCACGGTCGTCGCCAGGCCCTTTGGCGGCAGGCGTTTGGGATCCTGCATCTCATAAGGCTGATATTCCGAAGGCCGATGCGAAGCGTCCGCCTGTCCGCGAACATCGCGCCCGATCGCCACCTCATCAAGGCCGACCGCGCGGGCATAGGCCTTGGCAAAACCGATCGAATAGGTCGGCGAGGGAAGGCCCGAATAATCGGACCGCTCGATCGCCTCCAGGTGGCGCATCGGCACGCGCGTGCGTGCGGCTACCTCGGCAAGCGATAGCCCGCCCGAGTCGCGCGCCTCGCGCAGCCTTTCGCCGGCGGTCTTGGGGAAAAGATTGGCCTCTTCAGCGGGGTCAGCGTCGGTCATTTTCTGCTCCGGCTTGGCGTACACCGGCTTGCCCGCAAACCGTCGCCAGTGTCAACGCGGTCAAAGCGTTTCACCACGCGATCAGGCCAGTTCGACATTATTCTCGGTCGCCCACGCCAGCAGGGTCGCCCGCATGTCGCGCGGCGGGGTCGCGATCAGGCTGGCCATTTCTGCCATTAAACGCGTCCGATCGAGCGACCTGATCATCGCCTTGATCGGGCCGACAGCCGCCGGCGTGATCGACAGGCGCTCGATTCCCAGGCCAATCAGGGCCATCGCCTCCAAGGTGCGCCCGCCCATTTCGCCGCACACCGCCAGATCGACGCCGGCTGCGTGCGTTGGCGCGATCACCCGGGCCAGAAACCGCAGGATCGACGGGCTCAGCCAATCGTAGCGCTCGGCGAGTTTGGGGTTGGCGCGGTCGGCAGCGAACAGGAACTGCGTCAAGTCGTTGGTGCCGATCGACAGGAAATCGAGCTTTGGCAGAAGGATATCGAGCATTTCCGCCAGCGCCGGCACTTCCAGCATCGCGCCGTACCTGATCTGCGACGGCAGCTTGCGATTACGCGAGGCGAGCCAGGCGCGCTGCGCCTCGAACAAGGCGTGTGCCTCGTCGAATTCCCACGGTTCGGACACCATCGGGAACATCACGTTCAGAACGCGCCCCCCTGCGGCCTCGATCAAGGCGCGTGCCTGCGCCTTCATCAACCCGTCGCGTTCGAGCGCGAGCCGCAGCGCCCGCCACCCCATCGCCGGATTTTCCTCATCCGCTGCATCGTCGCGCAGATAGGGCAGCGCCTTGTCGCCGCCGATATCGACGGTGCGGAAGATGACGGGGCGGCTGCCGGCCATGTCGAGCACGTCGCGGTAGAGCCTTTGCTGGCGCTCGCGCTGTGGCAGCGTCGCCGACACCAGAAACTGAAATTCGGTGCGAAACAGCCCGATCCCATCGGCGCCCGTGAGATCGAGCGCCGCCACATCGTCGCGAAGCCCGGCATTGACCATCAACGTCAGCCGCTTGCCGTCCTTCGTCGTCGGCGGCATTTCCTTCATCGCGGCAAAGGACGCGCGGCGTTTCTGGCTGAGCAGCAGCTTGCCCTCGAACGCCTCTTCGATCACCGGCGTTGGTCGTGCGAAAACATTCCCCGCCGTCACATCGAGCAGCAGGAAATCGCCCTCCCCGATCAGCCTGCGCACATCCTTTACCCGGCCGAGTACCGGCACCCCCATCGCGCGCGCCACGATCGTCACATGCGCGGTCAGCGATCCTTCCTCGAGGATCACCCCCTTCAGCCGGCGGCGGTCATATTCGAGCAGTTCGGCAGGACCCAGATTGCGCGCGATCAGGATGGTGTCCTGTCGCAGGCCCATCTGCGCCGCCGTGCCCATCTGGCCGGAAACGATCCTGAGCAGGCGGTTCGAGAGATCCTCGAGGTCGTGCATGCGTTCTGCGAGCAACGGATCGTCGATCTGGCGCATCCGCATCCGGGTGCGTTGCTGGACGCGTTCGATCGCCGCCTCGGCGGTCAGCCCGCTGTCGATCGCCTCATTGATGCGCCGGCTCCAGCCCTCGTCATAGGCGAACATCTTGTATGTCTGGAGCACCTCGACATGCTCGCCGCCGCCACCGAATTCGGCCTGCGCCGCCATCCGCTCGATCTGTTCGCGCATCTTGTCGAACGCGCCATAGACGCGGTGCCGCTCGGCCTCGACATCCTCGGCAACGGTGTGTTCCACGGTCACGCGCGGTTGGTGAAACACCGCCGATCCGCGCGCCATGCCGTCGACGAGCTTCAGCCCCTCGATGCGCGTCGGTGCGGTCGATTGCGGGCGGGTGGTGACGGCGCCGCTCGCATCGATCAGATCGGCGTTGGCGATCAGTTCGGACAGCACCATCGCCACGGTCTGCAACGCCTCGACCTCGACATCGTCATAGAGCCGTGGATCGACATGCTGAACGCACAGCACGCCGACGGCACGCTCGCGCCGGATGATCGGCACGCCGGCAAAGCTGTGGAACTTGTCCTCGCCGGTTTCGGGCCTGTAGGCGAAATCCGGGTGGGTCGCCGCTTCGGCGAGATTGAGCGTCTCGACTTCCTTGGCAATCGTCCCGACCAGCCCTTCGCCAAGCGCCATCTTGGTAACATGCACCGCCGCCTGATCGAGCCCTTGCGTCGCGAACAATTCCAGCACGCCTTCACGCAGCAGATAGATCGAACAGACCTCGCTGTTGGTCGCCTCACCGATGATCTGGACGACGCTGTTGAGCTTTGCCTGCGCGGTGGTTCGCGCCGCCATCACGTCATGAAGGCGCACCAGGATTTCGCGAGCGGAAGCGGCGGCGGAAATGGGCATGAAAACGGGCTAACAGATTGCACGGCAACGCGCCAAGTTTGCTTTTTTTTCCGGTGTCGCCGCGACATCGAACCCCAGCGGTCAGCGCAAGCGAACGTCGCCGCGATCGACCGTGATCCGCCACAAAAATTCGATCCGCTGTCCGTCGATCGGGCGTCCGTCTCGCCGGCCGGGCGCCATCCGCAACAGCGGAACGGCCGCAAGCACCGCGCGCCGCAGGCCCGGATAAAAGGGCACTTCGCGCAGCACCCGGCATTTCACCCGGGTATCGAGCGCGATCGTGCATTGCATGCGGTAATCCACCTCGAGCGAGGCCTGCAGCAGATCTTCATCGACCAGCGGGAAGAATTCGTCATTGGTGACCTTGTGAACCCAGCGCGGGGGCATGAAGCCCGGCGCGCCGCCACCACTCCCGGTGTCGAGGTCGAACACCGCGTCGCCCTCGCCGGCGATGATCGGGCCGGACCCCGCCAACGGCGCGGCGGGCGGTGCGGCTGCGGGCGCCGGTACTGGCGCCGGTGCGCGCGGCGCAGGATCGGGCGGCGCGACGGCGCGGGCAACCTCCACGGGCGGCGCCTGCGCGCGCGGCTTCTCGGTTGTCAGATCATCCTGGGGAGTTTCGGCTTCGGACGGCTTGCCCAGTGGCAACATCTGGACGACGATCGGCGTATCGGCCTGCAGGCGAATGGCGCGCTCGCGTTGCAGGATGAGCAGGAGCAACACCGCCAGATGTAGCAGAATGACGAGCGCCATCGTGGCAGCGCGGCGGCCAACGGCGGATCGATATCCCGGCGGATCGGACCAGCGAAGGGTGGCGGCAACCATGCCGTAGGATAGCGGTCAACACCGCTTCTACACAATATGACGCACCTTTCGGTGCGGGACTTGACGCCCGATCGCAACGCGTGGATCGTCGATGGGATCATGAGTAAAAATGTGCAAATGAAGTATATCGAGAACGAAGGGGCGCTTTTACGGGGCTTAGCGCGAGGCTGGCCCGAAGAGGTATGGAGCGCGCGCGAACGTAAATTCTTGCCCTACAAAGGCACGGTTCCCAAAGGCGTCGAATGGGGCGAATTTATCAGCGACGAAGAGGCGCAAGCGATTATGAATTTTGAGCCCTAGCCCACGCCGCATCGTAAATCCTGCGTTTGCGATAGCAGCGGCTGGTCTAGAGACGCTTTTGTCGGATCAGGGCGTCTTAAACACCGACGGATTGATAGCAATCCGTGGCGGCTTGCCGGTCGGCGTCGTCGCCGCGACGCCAATCGACGCGCCTGTGCGCGCATAGCTGGCGAATTGCGGATTGGCGCGCGCCTCCCGCCAGCTGTCATAAGCGCGGTAGAAATCGGTGAAGGGCGCATCGAGCAGGGGAACGGCGCGCGCTGCATAATCGGCGATCGCGTCGGGCTGCACCAAGGCAATCTCGCTCGCGACCCGGGCGGCGGCGTTGCAAAATCCCGCCTGTGCAGGCGGTTGCGCAAAGTAATTATAGAGCTTGGTCATCGCCCCGTCATAGGCCGCGCGGTCGGCGTCGGAGCCGTGAAATTCGCCGATCAATCTGCGCTCGGCGGCGGCAAGCGTGGTTTTGCGGCTGCGGATCCACTGGTTGTAACTCGACACCAGGAGATGTTCGGAAGCGCCCCGGCAACCAAGCGCTGCGACATTCATCGCCACGCGCAGATGCCAGACAGCCGCGTCGGCAGACAAACCCTCGTTCGGCGTTGGATAGCTGCCGTCTGCGCGGCGCTGCGGAATCGTCAGATTGGCCGAGGCCCCGCCCGGAGGCAAAAGTGTCGGCGCATAGGCCGGCGCAGGCGCGAACGCAGTGAGGGCAGTCGCGGGCTTTTTCGACGCGCATCCTGCAAGCATCGCCGCCATGACGGCAACCGCCATACCAGCCAGACGACGATCGATCATACCCCGGTCCCCCCGCTGCCCAATCAGCGAAAAGACCTTCAGCGTGAAACTCTTAAGGCTTGGTTAGCCGTGCGATGGAACGAGCCGGCTAGGCGCCCATCAGGCCGCGCGCTTTTCGAGCGCCGCTGCGGCCTCTGCCATCAGCTGTGCGATGATCTCGGCCACAGGCTCCTCGCGCGTGACCATGCCGACCGACTGGCCCGCCATCAGGCTGCCATGCTCGATATCCCCATCGATCACCGCGCGGCGCAAGGCACCTGCCCAATAATGTTCGATCTGCAACTGCGCTTCGCCCATCTCGACGGTTCCTGCATCGAGCAAGGCCGCGACTTCGCGCTGCTTGGCGGTGAACAGATCGCCGCCGGCATTCTTCAGCGCGCGGACGGGGATGACGGGCAAGCGCGGATCGATCTGCACGCTCGCCACCGCATCGCGCGCCGATGCGCGGAAAAACGCCTTTTTGAACGCCGGATGCGCGATGCTTTCGGTGGCGCACGCAAAGCGCGTGCCGAGCTGGACCCCGGCTGCCCCCATATCCAGATAGCCAGCGATTGCCGATCCCCTGCCGATGCCGCCGGCGACGAACACCGGCACCTGTTCGGCAACCTCGGGCAAAATCTCTTGCGCAAGGACACTCGTGGAGACCGGGCCGATATGCCCGCCGGCCTCCATCCCCTCGACCACCAGCGCATCGACGCCTGACCGGATAAGCTTTTTCGCAAGGCTGAGCGCGGGTGCAAAACAGATGACCTTTGCCCCCGACGCCTTGATCGCATCGAGCGCGCCTGTGGGCGGCAATCCGCCCGCCAGCACGATATGCGTAACACCGTGCCCGGCACAAACCGCGATCAGCTCGAACAATTGCGGATGCATCGTGATCAGGTTGACGCCGAACGGCTTGTCCGTGAGCGCCTTCGTCGCGGCGATTTCGCCATCAAGCAATTCTGGCGACATCGCCCCGCACGCGATCAGCCCGAAGCCGCCGGCGTTGGAGATGGCGGAGACGAGATGGCGTTCGCTCACCCACGACATCGCGCCACAGATGATGGCGGTTTCGGAACCGAGGAAGGCGCAGCCGCGGGACATGCGGTTGGCGAGGCGGGGCGCGCCGTCGGTGCGGGTCTGGATCATCGCACGGCCCCTAGCCTTGGCTTCGGGCTTGAGGCAAGTAGCGACCTATGATCCGGCGATCGCCTGCCCGAGCCGACCGAGCGGTCCGATCCGCTACATTGGTGCCGGCGCTCGCCGCTGGCCGGGGAGACCGATTGCTGACGCTGTGGCAACGCTGGCGCAACTTTTTCGAGGAAATCACGATCGTCGTGCTCGGCGTGTTGATCGCGCTGGGTGCCGACAGCATCGCCTCATCGCTGCGCGACCGAAGCGGGTCGGCCGACGCGCGCGCCACGATTCGCGACGAACTGGCGGAAAATCTCGGGCGAATGCAGCAGCGCGACGCGACGCGCGACTGCGTTGACCGCCGACTAAGCGAGCTTGCCGGCTATCTCGACCGGGTTGCCGCCGGCGAGCGGGTGCCGGCCCTCCACTGGATCGGCCGCCCGCAGGTCTGGCCGATGCTCGAAAGCCGCTGGTCGGCAACCGCCAGTGCCGGCAAGGCGAGCCTGTTGTCGTCAAAGGAACAGGGCGGCTACGGCGCCATTTACGCCAATATCCGTGATTTCCAGAATAATCAGACAACCGAGCAGCTTGCCTGGGCGCAGTTGCGCCAGATCGCCGATCATCCGCGCATCACCCCGCAACAGGATGCGGTGCTGCGCAGCGCTCTGCAGAACGCGCGCTATGCCGCCTGGCTCAGCCATATCATCGTATGGCAGGTTACCCAGGATTCGGCCCGGCTTGGCATTGCGCCGGCCACCGAGATGAAGGGTTCGCGGTCGATCTGTATCCCGACCGAAACTCCCTTTGACGATGCCGTGCGAGGAGCGGGTGCCAGTCAGTTCGGGGAACCGCGCTAAAGCCTGACGACGTTACCTTGACCCGGCCGCACCGCTCAAGCGGCGACCTCTTCCGCATCGAGGCCATAAGCGGTGTGGAGCACGCGCACGGCGAGCTCGGTATAATCCTCCTCGATCAGCACGCTGACCTTGATCTCGCTCGTCGTGATTACCTGGATGTTGATCCCGCGCGCGCCGAGCGTCTGGAACATCGTCGCCGCGACGCCCGCATGACTGCGCATGCCGACGCCGACCACCGATATCTTCGACACCCGGCTATCATGGACGAGCGACGTGAAGCCGATCGCCTCGCGGCCATTGTTCAGCACATCAAGGCTGCGCGGCAGATCGGCAGAGGGCACGGTAAAGGTCACGTCGGTCGAGCCCGTCGAATGAGCGACATTCTGCACGATCATGTCGACGTTGATCCCGGCATCGGCCAGCGGTGTGAAGATCGACCCCACCGCACCCGGGCGATCGGGCACCGCGGTCAGCGTGATCTTCGCCTCGTTCTTGTCATGGGCGATGCCCGTGATCAGCTGGCGTTCCATATCCCCGATTTCCTCTTCACTGACGATCAACGTGCCCTGTTCTTCATCCTCGGTATCGAGGAAGGACGACAGCACGCGAATGCGGACATTTTCCTTCATCGCAAGGCCTACCGATCGCGTCTGGAGCACCTTGGCGCCGACGCTGGCAAGCTCGAGCATTTCCTCGTACGTCACCCGCGCCAGCTTGCGCGCGCGCGGCACGATGCGTGGATCGGTGGTATAGACGCCGTCGACATCAGTATAGATGTCGCAGCGATCGGCCTTCATCGCCGCTGCGACCGCCACCGCCGATGTGTCGGAGCCACCGCGCCCCAGCGTCGTCACGCGCTGGCCATCCGCGACACCCTGGAAACCGGGAATGACCGCGACAACCCCGTCGGCAAGCGACGCATCGAGCGCCGCCATGTCGATATCCTCGATCCGCGCCGATGCGTGGGCGGCGCTGGTGCGGATCGGCAACTGCCACCCGAGCCAGCTGCGCGCGGGCACTCCCGCCGCCTGCAGCGCGATCGCGAGCAGCCCGCTCGTCACCTGCTCGCCCGCCGACACGACGACATCATATTCGCGCGGATCATAGAGCGACGAGGCTTCGCGGCAGAAATTGACGAGCCGGTCGGTCTCGCCCGCCATCGCCGACACGACAACCGCGACCTGGTTGCCGGCATCGACCTCGCGCTTCACCCGCGCGGCGACGCTGCGGATCCGCTCGATCCCGGCCATCGACGTGCCGCCGAATTTCATCACGATGCGTGCCATCGACAGCCAGAAGTCCTTGGGTTGAGGAGGGGCGGCTGATAAGAGCGGGGCATGAACATGGCAAGTGACTCCGCAACGACCGCGCCCGATCGCGCGCGCTCGATCGACCCGCATGAGGCCGCGCATTTCGGCAAGCTGGCCGCCGACTGGTGGGACCCAAAGGGTTCATCGGCGATGCTGCACCGGCTCAATCCGGCCCGGCTCGGCTATATCCGGGCGGCAGCGGACGCGCATTGGGGCCTCGAGAGTGCGAGTTTCACGCCGCTTGCCGGCAAGCGCGCGCTCGATGTCGGCTGTGGCGCCGGGTTGCTGTGCGAACCGCTCGCGCGGCTGGGGGCCAGCGTGACGGGCCTCGATGCCGCACCCGAGAATATCGCTGCGGCGCGGGCGCATGCGACACAATCGGGGCTCGCGATCGATTACCGCGCAGGCAGTGTCGAGGATCTGCGCGGTGAACGCTTCGATCTCGTCACCTCGCTCGAGGTGATCGAGCATGTGACCGATCCGGGCGCCTTCGTCGCCGGGTTGGTGGCGGCGCTGGCGGAGGACGGGCTGCTGATCCTGTCCACCCCGAACCGGACGATGCTGTCACGCGTCGCGCTGATATCGGTGGCGGAAGGGCTCGGCCAGATACCGCGCGGGACGCACGACTGGGACAAGTTCCTCACCCCCGACGAACTGACCGCCATCGTCGAAGCCGCCGGTCTGCGCGTAACGGACATGAGCGGGCTAGGCTTTTCCCCCGCGCGCGGCTTCACCATCGGCGACGATCTGAAACTCAACTATCTGATGACGGCAGTGCGCGGCTGATCACCCCATCACGTTCCGGCCGCGCATCACCGTCGTCGAATGCCCTACAGTGGCCGCCATCGACGGCGTCTTGACGGTGTCGACCATGACCCAGTCGTTGCTGACCTTAGTCGGCGTGATCGTCATCGCCATATAGCCTCGGCGGCTGGTGTCGGCCCATTTGAGCTCCGGATTTGCGGCGACGAGGCTCGCCGCGACCGTCTTCGGGTCGATGCCGATCCCCGATTCATAACCGGGCGAGGTGACGCTGTGACCGGCGAATTCGACGCCGGCGGGCTTGCCGTCCTGCGCCAGATCATAGGCCCAGGCGTTATGGCTGTCGCCGGAGATGACGACGAGGTTGGCGCCCATGCCCTGCGCCGATTTCAGGAACCGCGCGCGCGCCGCAGGATATCCGCCCCAGCTGTCATAATTGGACGGCAACCCGGCCTTTGCAGCGGCTACGCCCGCCAAGATATAGGTTTTGGAACGTGGCGACGAACTGGCGCTGATCCACGATGCCGCATCGAGCGGTGCGGCGGTATTGCCCATGATCGTGCCGAAGCCGACGATCTGCCATTTCTGGCCCGACCTGACCGAAGCGCGCATCGCATGCGCAAGCCATTCCTCCTGCTGCGATCCCATCATCGTCATCGCCGGATCCTGCCACGCGCCGTCATGGAAGGTCTTGAGCGCGGTCGCGACGTCGAAGGTCTTGAACAGCGCCGCAACGTCGGGCTGGAGGGTGCGGGCGAGCACGCGGGTTTCGGTGCGGAACAGCGTCGCCAGCGTGCCGATGTCATAGGCTTTCCAAGGCTCGTCGGAAACCGGCATCCATTCGCGGTACGCCTGGATCGAGGCGGCGCGGCGGGCGCTCCAATCGCCTTCCTTATCCGGCTGATGGTTCTGCGCGCCACCTTCCCAGCTGTCATTGGCCGATTCGTGGTCGTCCCATTGGACGATCATCGGCGCGAGGCTGTGCAGCTTTTGCAGATCGGGATCGCTGCGATAGCTGCCATAGCGCAGCCGGTAATCGGCGATGTGGACGATTTCGGTCGCCGGCGCAGGCTGGCGATTGGCGACCGAATCCTTCAGGGCCGGATAATCGCCATTTTCATATTCGTAAAAATAATCGCCGAGATGGATCGTCAGATCGATGTCGTTGCGGGCGGCCGCATGGGCATAAGCGTTGAAATAGCCATAGGGCATATTCGAGCACGAAAAAATCGCCGCCCGGAACGCGGCGACTGGGCCGACAGGCAATGTCTTAGTACGGCCAACGGGAGAAAAGCTGCCATCGGGCGCGACGAAGCGAAAATGGTAGACGGTGTTGGGCTTGAGCCCGCCGACGGTGATCTTCGCGGTCCAATCGCGCCACGGGCCGGTGATCTGCGCGCCGCCCGAGACGACTTTCGCAAAGTCGGCAGTCTCGGCGATCTCCGCGCGCAGATGGGCCGAATCGCCGCTGGCAGGCACGTATCGCGTCCATAGCAGCATCGAATCGCCCGCCGGCTCACCACTGGCGACCGAATGGGTGAAGCCCTTAGCCATCGTGACGTTCGCGGTCTGCGCAAAGCCCGGGACGGCGAACGCGCCGAGCCCCAGCGTCCCCGTCATGACGAACGAACGGCGATCGATCCTGATGGTCATGTCGCATCTCCCCTTGCCCGCGCGGCCCGATCGCGCGCGATATTGTTGTTCCTGCGCTCGTGATATGGCTGCCTTGTTACAGCCAGTTGTGACACAGCCGCGCGCCAATCGATAGCGGCGCGCAACAAAGGGGGCAAACGGCATGGGGGAGCGGCAACGGATTGCGGCACTTTTTGCCGCTACGCTTGTCGTGCTTTGTCTGTTGGCGTTGGCGCGACCGATCGATCATGACGAAAGCCAATATGTCGCGGCCACCGTGCTCGCGTGGCATGGCCTGCCCTATCGCGATTTCGCCTATCTGCAGACGCCGCTCCAGCCGATCTTGCTGGCCCCACTTGCGGCGCTGGCGGAGGGGCTCGCTTGGCCGGCGTTGCGGCTCGCAAACGCGCTGTTCGGAACGGTCATGTTGCTGTGCTGTTACGGGGCGGCGCGAGAAGCAGGCGCTGGCGAACGTGTGGCGCTCGGCGCCGCTGCGATGCTCGGCTGCAGTGACATCTTGCTCTTCACGGCGGCCGTCGCGCGAAACGATGCGTTGCCCGGCGCCTGCCTGGCCGGGGCGATATGGCTTGCGATCCGGGCGGCCAATGGCAGGGGAACGACCCGCAGCGCCTTGCTCGCCGGGCTGCTGCTGGCGGCGGCGGCGGCGGCGAAAATCTCGTTTGCGCTGCCGGCTGCGACCTATGGCATCTGGGCGCTGTTCGACCGGCGTCATCGTCCCGTCGCGCTGACCGCCGGCGCGCTGCCGATCGCTGCGCTAGTCGCGTGGCTATATGCGCTTGCCCCCGGTGCGTTTGTTTTCGGCGTATTCACCTTTCCGGCAAAGGCGCCTGCCGAATGGTATCGCAGCGCCAACCCCTGGAAGCTGACGCTTGCCGCCAAGGCGATCGACACGCTGAAATTCCTGGCGCTCGGCCCGGCGCTGTTCGCGCTGATCATCGTGGCGCGCGACAGGGATCGAGGGGCGACCCCGCTGCTGTTGACGCTGATGATCGCCGCCGGGCTGGTCGCCGCACTGTTGCCCGAGCCAACGTGGCGGCAATATCTGCTGCCCGTCCTGCCGCCGCTGTTCGTCCAGCTGGCGATGCTATGGCAGCGGCGCCCGCCAGCGCGCGCGGTGCGGATCGCGGTCGCGGTGTTCGTCGGCGCCGGCTTTGCAACCACCGCCGAGGGGCTGATCAACGGGCATGGCATGACAATGGCCGATGCCGCCGCCCAGGGTCGCGCGATCGGCAGGGTCGCGGCGGCTGCCGGCATCGACGGCCCGGTCGCGACATTATCCCCGCAATTCCTGCCAGCGGCGAACCTGCCTATCGACCCGCGCTTTGCCGCTGGTCCTTATTATTTCAGGACGCGATCGCTGCTCGCACCGGCGCTGGAGCCGCAGTTCGTGCTCATCTCGCGAGAGCGGATCGATTTCGGCGCAGAGCCACCGGCTGCAATCCTGATCGGCGGCGAAGGACCCTGGACGAGCGGCGATGCCGGCGACGATGCCGCGCTTGAGGGCTTTGCCGTCAGCCATCACTGGCACCGGCTCGATATCCCGGGTGGACGGTTTCGCCTTTACACCCCGCCTCAGGCGACTGCGCGCCGCTCGCCAGCCACCAACGCCTCATAATAAGCCATCAGATCGCGGGTATGCTCGACATCGGTGCGTACCTTGCCCGCCGCCACGATCGCTGCCCGGCGCAGCATCGCGCCATCGCGCGCCACGAATCGTTCGATCGCCGCCGCCGCCGATTGTGCATCACGCGCACGGTAAAGCTCTGAACAATGCGGATCGGCGACCTCTGCACAACCGCCCTCGTCAGGCGCGATCAGCGGCAGGCCCGACGCCATCGCCTCCGACGCGACCAACCCGAAGGGTTCGCCTTCGGAGCCATGGATCAGCGCGTCGCAACTCGCCATGATTCGCGCGAGCCGCATCCGATCATAGACCGGGCGGAACATCCGGATGTGCGGTGATCCGTTCACCCGACGCTCGATCGCCCGCCGCTCAATACCATCACCGATCAGCAGCAACCCGACAGGCAACCCGGCCCCGGCCCGCGAGACCGCGTCGATCACCAGAGGCCAGCGTTTTTCGGGATGGTGCCGCCCAAGTCCCAACAACAGATGCGCGTCGGGCGGCAGATCACACTGGGCGAGCAACGCCGCACGCAGATTTTCGTCGCGCAAATGGGGTGAAAAATAGCCCTTCTCGATACCCAGCGTCATCGCCGCGTCGATCCGCACGCCACGCCGGGTCAACCGCTTGTAAAGCGCCGGCCCGTTCGTCACCACCGCATCGAAATGCTCAAGGAAGCGGTTCATGTAGCGGCTGTACCAGCCAAAGGCGCGTTCGATGCGGTCGGGGCTTGCCACCCCTTCGAACCAGCGTTGCGGATAGGCACCGAGATTGTCGTTGTGCATGAAGAACACCTTGGCGGCGCTCCCCTGCCACTGGCCGACGATCCAGGCCGGGCGCCACGGCGACGATGCCTCGACGACATTGGGCTTCAGCTCATCGAGCAGCTGCGTGATCGGCGCTGCATCCCAGAACAGCCCATAGTTCGAATCGAACGGCAGCGGTGGCGCCTTTACATAGATGATCCGCCCACCGCCCGGCCGCTCCTCGACCGAATCGGCAAGTGCCGGCGCAATGACGATCAGTTCATGCCCCATCTCGGCCATGATCGTCATCTTCCGATCGATATAGGTACGCACCCCGCCGCCGGTAGGCGAATAGAATTCGTTGACGTCGACGATCCGCATCAGCCGTTACCTGTCCGACTTGATCGGGCCGAAGCCGCTGAAACCGCGCAGATATTGCGCATGGATCGTCGTGCTGGTCACGCCTGCACCAACGTCGATTTCGGCCATTGCCAGCTTTGGCCGGCCGCGACCCATCTTGCTGTTGCTGGGCAGCCCAGCGCCGTCGACCCAGAAATTGAACTTGTTCTTGCCGTCCCGGTCATGCGTGAAGAACAGCGCATAATGGCCGGGTCGCGGTGCCTTGATGCACAGCGACACCGCGCCGCTGGCTGGTGTGTCGGCCCATACACGGCGAAAGAATTTGCCCTCGTTGATAAGGTCCCGGTCATCGCGGAGGAAATCCTGTTCATTGCCCGGATAAAGCTCAAGCTTCAGCCGGCCTTTGCGGTCCTTCAGCCCGACGATCGTGGCGTCGATCGCAGGACCTTCGCGCGTATCGCACGCAGCGGCATCGCTGCCCAGCGCGCGCGCATCGGCAGCACCCCCAATCGGCACCGCCAGGGCAAAGCAGGCAAGCGGAACAAGCAAACTACGCGGGATCATGAACGGTTCCTAAGCAGCGAATACAGGCTGAACGCGCCAATCAATACGACATGGGTCACCAACGTAAGCGCCGCCGTCATCGCAACAAGATTGGACAGCGCCTGATCTTGCCCGATAAACAGGATCGCAAAATTGGCGAAAAGAAGGTCTTTGTTCGGCACCAGCGGCAACCGCCACACCAGCAGCCGCCCCGCTGTCAGCAGCAGCCACATCTCGATCGAAACCTGCGGCATGCCGAAATGCCAGCACACCGCGAGCAGACCGGTGCCGGCAATCAGGCGCAGGCTGTGGACCATGAATATCCACCAGAGCGTGCGCCGGGGCAGCGAAAAGACGCGCTTTGAAAAGATGAGGAACGGCAAGGACATCGCCATCACCACCACCGTCGATGCAACCAACGTGTTGAACTGCCCCGACGTCAGCAATCCATAACCAAAGGGCAGCGACAGCCCGATCATCGCGAGCGTCAGCGTGTTGCTGGAAACCGCCGACAGGATGCTGACATCCTTCACCGCGCCAAAGGGCGCCGCCACCATCTGCGATCGCTGCCGTGCCCAGGCGTAGAAATACGCCTCGCCGGAATAACCGAGCACCACTTCATTGGCGATCCGCTTCTTGATCAGCGCGGCCAGGCCCCCGATCGGCACTCCCCACAAACGCCGGAAAATCACGAAATCGCCGACCGGCAGCGAAAAATACACCAGCACAAACGCGATGTAGAACATCGGATGCCCCGGCACCGACCGCGTCAGCCCTTCCAGCCCCGATCCGAGCAGTTCGCGCGCCAGTCCCAGCACCATCGCAATCGTCAGCAAACCGCCAAGCCACATCGGCCAACGGCTCTTGATCGATTCGATCGGTTCAAGCCCGGCAATGTCGGGCGACGACAAAACCGCCGGGTCGGCAAGCTGGGTGCTCATCGAAGCACCGTTCCTTCCTGCGGCGCGAAGCGATCAGGATGCGCATCGGCAAAGCCGGCCAGCGTCGCTGCGGCCGAATCGGCGCGGACCAGATGCGGGAAATCGTCGAGCGGCAGCGCAAACCGGCGAGCGTTATACAGCTGCGGGATCAGCACCACATCGGCGAGATTGGGCGCCTCTCCGCCAAGAAACGGCCCGTCATGCTCGAGCTGCGTCGCCATCGCCTCAAGCGCTGCAAGCCCGTTTGCGATCCAGTGCCGATACCAATCGTCCTTCGCCGCCTGATCGGCGCCAAACTGCGCCTCGAGCCGGTTTAGCACGCGCATATTGTCGATCGGATGGGTGTCGGCGGCAATCACCAGCGCCTGCGCTATGACCTGCGCGCGCGCCATCGCGTCGACCGGGATCAGGCGCGGATCGGGATAAGTCGCGTCGAGAAAGTCGATGATCGCCAGGCTCTGGATGATCGTGCGCCCGTCGATTTCCAGCGTCGGCACCTGCCCTTGCGGATTACGCGTGAGATTTTCAGGCGCGAGCTGCTCGGCCGCGACAAGGTTCACGGGAATGCGTTCGTAATCGACGCCCTTAAGGCCAAGCGCGATCCGCACCCGGTAACTGGCCGAGGAACGGTAATAATCGTACAAGCGGATCGTCATCCCGCCTTTACCCCGCCGCGCGGCGGCTCTGCCCCGCGTTGCAGTGCCACCTTGATCATCGCGACCATCGGATCGGCAAGTGCCAGGCCGAGGACACCGAACAGCGTGCTGGCCAGGATCTGCGACGACAAGGTGAGCGCCGGCGGCAGATCGACCGTGCGGCGCGCAACCATCGGGATGACGACATAGCCGTCGAAATTCTGGACGAGGAAATAGGTGAAGATCGCCCAGTAACCCGTGTTGAGCCCGGCGCTGAACCCGACCGCGACCATCAGGATACCCGTGACGATCGCGCCGATATTTGGGATGAAGGCGAGCATCCCCGCCAAAATGCCGAGCAGCAGCGCCATCGGCACGCCGCCCAGCCACAGCATCAGCCAGATGAGAATGCCCTCTACCAGCATCCCGAGCAGGCGCCCGGCAAGCAGGCGGCGCATCGTATACGCCATCCGGTCAATCGTGATCGCGAATTCGCCGCGCACGTCCGATGGGATCATCCATTGCAGGCCGCGTTCGTAAAGCCGTGGCTCCATCGCAACGAACAGCCCAATGACGAGGATCATCAACAAGCTGGCCACCGCGCCGATCGCCGTGCCGACCCATGAGGTCAGGCGACCAAATGAGCCAAGGGCCTGCTGGATCAGGCCGTTGATGTCGGCGCGCCCCGGGATCAGCCCGTGCTCCCCTGCCCACAGGATAACCCTGTTGCCCTGCACTTCGAGCGTCGTCCGCAATTGCGCAAACTGATCCGCTACCTGCACGCCCGTCAGGAAGATCACAGCGACGATAAACACGATCGTCAGCAAGACGACGATTGCCAGGCGCCAGCCTCGCCCGATCGGCAGGACACGCCCGAGTAGCCGCACGCCGCCATCAAGCATCGAGGCGAACACCAGCCCGCCAAAGATGATCAGCAGCGGCTGAATAAGCAGGACGACCAGCGCCATCCCCGCCGCCAGGCCAAGCCACACCGATGCGCGCTTCAACTCCTGACGGATCACCGGATCGCGGACATCGCTTGGGCCCGGGCCCGAGACGACCTCGGCAGGCTCGACCATTACCGGCTCTGGCTCGGATGCAATGATGTGCCAGCACGACCGCCGCGGAGCGATCCGGGCCAGGTCAGCGGGTTCCAGCTCGCGCTGCCATCGACCGAGAAGGTGATGAATTCGGCGCGTCCGCCCAGATTTTCCCACGGCACCGGTCCGCCAAGGCCGAGATTGGCGATCGAGAACCGACTATCGGCGCTGCGATCGCGGTTGTCGCCCATCAGGAAGACGTGGTTGGCCGGGATGGTGACCGGCCCATAGAAATCGCCCTCGCTGCGGCCAAGCTCGACGGTGTCGTATGTGCGGCCATTGGGCAGCGTTTCGGTCACGATAGGCAGATAGCAATACAGCTTGCCATCGGGGCCCGTGCGACGCGCCTCGCCATATTCGCTCGGTTCGCAGCGGGCATTCTGATCGACGGGGATGATCTTGTCGTGGATAGGGCCGCGTGTCAGCGGCACGTCGTTCAGGATGACGACGCCGTCGCGCACTTCCAGCCGATCGCCGGGCAGCCCGATCACCCGCTTGATGTAATCCTCGTTCTTGCCCGGGGGTGCAACAATGACGACATCGCCACGCACGGGCAGCCTTCCGAACAGCCGACCGTGAAAGAACGGCAGGAGATGGAAAGTCGGCGAAACGAACGAATATCCATAGGGATATTTCGTCACCACCAGCCGATCGCCGACGAGAAGGCCCGGCAGCATCGATTCCGACGGAATGTAGAAGGGCTTTGCGATGAAGCTGTGGAAGCCCAGCACCGCCAATATCAGCCAGAAAATGCCGCGTGCCTCGGCGAACCAGTCGGTGTTCGATCTTGTGGGCGGCGAAGCGGGTTTATCTCCCGGCTTCTCGCTGTCGATGCCACCGTCCAACGCCAACTCCTCGCCCGTCATCGATCCTGTGCCTCAACAATTGCCGTCGCTTCGAACGCAGTCGCCTCGATGATCACAAATGCCTGCGCCCAGGGGTGATCATCGGTGAGCGTCAGATGTATCGTCGCGCCGTGGCCTTCGGGGGTGATCGCGTCAAGCCTTGCCTTGGCACCGCCCGTCAGCGCCAGGGTGGGCGCGCCGCTGCGCATATTGACGACGCCGATATCGCGAAAGAACACGCCGCGCTTGAATCCGGTCCCTACCGCCTTTGAAAAAGCTTCCTTTGCGGCAAAGCGTTTTGCCAGAGTGCCGGCCTTGGTGTGGGGCCGCTGTGCCGCTTTGGCACGCTCGGCATCGGTAAACACGCGCTGCTCGAAACGGTCTCCAAAGCGATCGAGCGAGGCCTGGATGCGATCGATGTTGCACAGGTCGGAGCCGATGCCGATGATCATCTTTTGTCGCCGGAGAGAGGAAGAGTGTTGGTTCGCGCGGAGGCGCGGAGGCGCGGAGAAGGAGCAAGAGAAGCAATATTGCGCTGCGCACGGCATGTCTTCAGCGCCTCAGACGCCCCTAATATTTCCGGCCAATCAGTCGATCGACTATTACCGCCACTCAACCTTCCCTCTTCTCCGCGCCTCCGCGGCCCTGCGCGAACCAACCTTCTAGTCCCCGCATCACCCACGCGCCGCATCCATCGCCGCCCGCATTCGCGCCACCGCCTCGCCCAGCCCGACGAACAGCGCCTCGCCGATCAGGAAATGGCCGATGTTGAGCTCGCGGACCTGGGCGATTGCGGCGATCGGGGCAACATTGTCAAAGGTGATGCCGTGGCCGGCATGAACCTCGATCCCGTTCTTTGCAGCGAGCACCGCCGCATCCTCCAGCCGCCGCAGTTCCTCGGTCTGCGCCGAGCCTTCAAGCTCGGCATAGCGCCCGACATGCAGCTCAAGCACCGGCACGCCAAGTCGGATCGATGCATCTATCTGCCGCGCGTCGGGTTCGACAAACAGGCTTACCCGGATGCCCGCCGCCTGCAATTCGCTGACCATCGGGGCGAGCCGGTTATGCTGCCCGGCCGCATCGAGGCCACCCTCGGTAGTGCGCTCTTCGCGCTTCTCCGGCACTATGCATACTGCGTGCGGGCGGTGCGCCAGCGCGATCGCGAGCATTTCATCGGTCGCTGCAATTTCCAGGTTGAGCGGTACTGTCAGTGCCGTCATCAGCCTGGCGATATCGTCATCGGTGATGTGGCGGCGGTCTTCGCGAAGGTGCGCGGTGATGCCATCGGCGCCGGCTTCCACGGCGAGTAAAGCGGCGCGAACCGGATTGGGATAGCCGACGCCGCGCGCATTCCGCACGGTCGCGACGTGATCGATATTGACGCCAAGGCGCAGATGATCGCTCAAATCGCCAGCCCCCGGCTTCCCGGCTTCACCGGCGGCAGCGCGGCCAGTTCGGGCGGGAGCGCGTCCGCTGGATAAGCAGGGATATCGAGTGTGCACAGCGACACCAAAGGCACGCCGATATCGGCCTTGCCGTTTGATCGGTCGATGATGCAGGCGCCGCCGAGCAAGTCGCCCGGATGCTGGCGGATGGCGGCGATGCATTCGCGCGACGAAAGACCCGTCGTCACCATATCCTCGACCATCACGACCCGCGCGCCGGCGGGTATCTCGAAATTGCGGCGCAGCTGGAATTCGCCGCCCTCGCGTTCGACGAAAATCGCGTGGCAACCGAGGGCACGCGCCGTCTCATACCCCGGAATGATGCCGCCAACCGCCGGTGACACGATCAGGTCGACATGCCCGAACCTGTCGGTGATCGCCTTGGCCAGCGCGCGTGCCAGCCTTTCGGTGCGCACCGGATCCTGGAACACCAGCATCTTTTGCAGGAAAACCGGCGAGCGCAGCCCCGACGACAGGATGAAATGCCCCTCCAGCAGCGCGTTCGCATCGCGGAATTCGGCCAGCACTTCGTCTGCGGTCATGGTCGGGGTCGCCCTGCGATTGGTTACACCGGCCTGATAGGATCGCGCCTGCTGCCATGCAACGCCAGTGCCAAAAAAGCGTTTGATGCGCTTGAGACTACCGCCTCTCGTGCGTATAGCGCCTCGCAAACGGGCATAATAGGGTTCGCGCCTGCGCACGATTTGCTGCTACGCAACATCGACTGCCGCGCTGCAATAGGGTAAACGATCAAGATGCGAATGATGGGTCAAATTACAGGGCGTATGACGGCATTGAAGCCATTTCTGCTGGCCGCTGGCCTGCTGATTGGCTGCGCCGGCCAGGCAGTGGCGCAGGCGCCCGCCACCCCGCAGGGGGTGACGGTTGGCACGCCAGCGGCAACCCCGGCGGCGGCAGCGCAACCTGCAGCGCCCGCCGCCGCGCCCGCCATTGCCACCGATCCGATGCTCGCGCTCGATGGCGGCCCGGCGATGCTGCCGATGACCGGGATCGGCCAGCCGGTCGACAAGGACATCGGCGTCCAGCCGCAGGTGACCCCCAATGGCCGCCGCGCCGCGTGGATGCATGATATCATCCTCGTCCCGGTGATCACCGTCATCTCGATATTCGTGCTGTTGCTGCTGATGTGGGTGATGTTTCGTTATCGTCGCGCCGCCAATCCTGTTGCGTCGAAGACCAGCCACAACACCGTGATCGAAGTGATTTGGACGCTGGCGCCCGTCATCATTCTGGTCGTCATCGCGGTGCCTTCAATCGGTCTGTTGCAGGCGCAGTACAAGCCGGCACCGTCGAACGCGATCACGCTCAAGGCGATCGGCAACCAATGGTATTGGTCGTATCAATATCCCGACAATGGCGGCTTCGAGATCACGTCGAACATGCTCAAGGAAAAGAGCGAGATCGCCGCCGGAGAGCGCGCCCGCACCGATGCCGATGGTCCGCGTCTGCTCGCGACCGACAACCGCATCGTGCTGCCCGTCGGCGTGCCGATCCGCCTCATCACCACATCGAACGACGTGATCCATAGCTGGGCGATGCCTGCCTTCTGGATCAAGCTCGACGCGGTGCCCGGCCGAATCAACGAGACGAGCTTCACGATCGACAAGCCCGGCGTGTATTTCGGGCAATGTTCTGAACTGTGCGGCGCGCGCCACGGCTACATGCCGATCACCGTTGCCGCCGTCGACAAGGCGACCTTTGATAGTTGGGTGATTGCCAAAGGCGGTTCGGCAAAGGGCGCCGCACCGGCCGTCGCTCCGGCTGCGCCTACCCCCGGCACACCGGCTGCAGAAGCGCCGACGCCCGGAACGACCGGCCCGGTGACGCCTGCCGAAACCAAGGGCGTGGCGACCGAGGAAACCAAGCTGATGGCCAATTCCACCGATCCCGTGGCTGCTGCCGCGCCTGTGAAGAAGTAAGATCATGACCGATACCGCCCTCAATCCCTCCGCCTTCCAGGCGCATGGCGATCACGCGCATCATCACGATGCCGATCACAAGCCGGCGTTTTTCGCGCGCTGGTTCATGTCGACCAATCACAAGGACATCGGCACGCTCTATCTGATCTTCGCGATCGTCGCCGGGATCATCGGCGGGGCGATTTCGGGGCTGATGCGCGCCGAACTGGCGCACCCCGGCATCCAGTATCTGGGCATCTGGGCCAGCTATCTGCCCGGCGGCGAGGGCGGACTCGATCACGCGCTGCATTTGTGGAACGTGCTGATCACCGCGCACGGCCTGATCATGGTATTCTTCATGGTGATGCCGGCGATGATCGGCGGTTTCGGCAATTGGTTCGTCCCCATCATGATCGGCGCGCCCGACATGGCGTTTCCGCGGATGAACAACATCTCGTTCTGGCTGCTGATCCCCTCGTTCACGCTGCTGCTGGCAAGCCCCTTTTTCGGCGGCGCTGGCAATGGCTGGACGCTCTACGCGCCGCTGTCCACCTATGGCGAGCCCGGGCCATCGACCGACATGGCGATCCTGTCGCTCCACCTGGCCGGCGCCAGCTCGATTCTGGGCGCAATCAATTTCATCACCACCATCTTCAACATGCGCGCTCCGGGCATGACGCTGCACAAGATGCCGCTGTTCGTGTGGTCGGTGCTGGTGACGGCTTTCCTGTTGCTGCTCGCGCTGCCGGTGCTTGCCGCCGCCATCACGATGCTGCTCACCGACCGCAATTTCGGCACTACCTTCTTTGATCCGGCCGGTGGCGGTGATCCGGTGCTATACCAGCATCTGTTCTGGTTCTTCGGCCACCCCGAAGTCTACATCATGATCCTGCCAGGATTCGGCATCGTCAGCCAGGTGATCTCGACCTTCTCGAAAAAGCCCGTTTTCGGCTATCTCGGCATGGCCTATGCCATGGTCGCGATCGGCGTCGTGGGCTTCGTCGTCTGGGCGCACCACATGTTCACGACCGGCTTGTCGGTGAACGTGAAGATGTATTTCACCGCGGCGACGATGATCATCGCGGTGCCGACCGGCATCAAGATCTTCTCGTGGATCGCAACGATGTGGGGCGGCTCATTGAGTTTCAAGACTCCGATGATGTGGGCGATCGGCTTCATCTTCATGTTCACCGTTGGCGGTGTGACGGGCGTTGTGCTCGCCAATGGCGGCATCGACGATTACATGCAGGACACCTATTATGTGGTCGCGCACTTCCATTACGTGCTGAGCCTCGGCGCGGTGTTTTCACTGTTCGCGGGCTTCACCTACTGGTTCCCAAAAATGTCGGGCAAGATGCTCAACGAAGCGCTTGGCCAGGTGCATTTCTGGATGTTCTTCGTCGGCGTGAACGTGCTTTTCTTCCCGATGCACTTTCTGGGCCTGCAGGGCATGCCGCGCCGGATCCCCGATTATTCGGATCAGTTCGCGACCTATAATTATGTCGCGACGGTGGGCTACATGATTATGGCGACCAGCATGGTGGTGTTCTTTGTGAACCTGATCATGTCGCTCGCGGCGGGTCGCAAGGCCGGCGACAATCCTTGGGGTGAAGGCGCGACCACGCTCGAATGGACGCTGTCGAGCCCGCCCCCCTATCACCAGTTCGAGACGCTGCCCGTGATCGAGGACGGCCACGGACATTGAGTTCTCACCCCTCCCGCGTGCGGGAGGGGACTGGGGTGGGACTTTGCCGCCCCCACGCAACAAAACCTGGCCGGGAGTGGAACGTCCACCCCCGGCCCCTCCCGCTGGCGGGAGGGGAGGAATAGACATGACGACTACTGCAGTATCGACCGCCTATCCGCCCTCCGACTGGCGGGATTTCCTCGCGCTGACCAAGCCGCGGGTGATGCGCTCGGTCGTGTTCACCGGGCTGTGCGGGATGCTGGTCGCCCCGGTCAGCCTGCCGCCGGCGATCGGCTTCACCGCAATCCTCGCCATCGCGCTTGCCGCCGGTGCTGCCGGCACGCTCAATCAATGGTACGAGGCCGATATCGATGCGCTGATGAAGCGGACCGCCAACCGCCCGCTCGCCGCCGGGCGCATGGACCGCGAGACCGCGCTGCAATTCGGCATCGGCGTCGCCGTGTTCAGCGTTTTGCTGATGGGCCTGTGTGTCAATCTGATCGCGGCGGCCTTCCTCGCCGCGTCGATCCTGTTTTACGTCATCGTTTACACCATCGGCCTGAAGCGCTTCACGCCGCAGAACATCGTCATCGGCGGCGCTGCGGGAGCGTTCCCGCCGCTGATCGGCTGGGTCGCTGCAACGGGCAGTGTGTCGTTGCTGCCGATCCTGATGTTCGCGCTGATCTTTTTATGGACCCCGCCGCACAGCTGGGCCCTCGCGCTGCTGATCCGCGACGATTACGCCAAGGGTGGCGTGCCGATGATGCCGGTGGTTGCCGGCGCGCGCACGACCCGGTGGCAGATGCTCGGCTATGCCGTGCTGATGGCGGCGGTTGCGGTTTCGCCCTGGCCGCTTGGGCTGGCGGGCGCGCTTTACGGTGTGATCGCCGCGGCCGGTTCGGCGGTATTCGTCGCGCTGACGGCATGGGTGGTGATCGCCGCCGCGCCGACGCCTGCGCAAATGAAGCCCGAGCGCATCCTGTTTGCGTATTCGATCGGCTATGTGCTGGCGATGTTTGCCGCGCTCGTCGTCGACAAGTGGCTCGCATGACGCCCGAGGAAGAAGCGCTTCTCCGCGCCCGGCAGAAATCGCGTGCGCTGGTGATGGCGGTGATCCTGGGCGCGCTTGCCGTGCTGTTTTTCGTCGTCACAATCGCCAAGATCAAGGCCGGCCACGCATGACCCGCAAGCTGCGTACCGCGATACTCGCAGGCATCGGAGTCTGCTGCATGACCGGGCTTGGCTATGCCAGCGTCCCGCTTTACCGGCTGTTCTGCCAGGCGACGGGCCTGAACGGCACCACCCAACGCGCAGAGGTTGCGCCGGGCGCGGTCAACCGCCAGGTGCGGATCAATTTCGACACCAATGTGAGCCCCAAGCTCGCCTGGAGCTTCCGCCCCGAAAGCCCATCCGAAACGGTCGATATCGGCGCGCGCGACATGGCGTTCTTCACCGCGACCAACAATTCGGATCATCCGATCACCGGCACCGCGACCTTCAACGTGTCGCCTGCGCAGGCGGGCAGATATTTTACCAAGATCCAGTGTTTCTGCTTCACCCAGCAGACGCTGAAACCGCACGAGACGGCACGGATGCCGGTGATCTTCTTCGTCGATCCGAAGATACTGAAGGACGCGGACGCTTCGGGTATCGACACGATTACGCTCAGCTACACCTTTTACCCGGTGGATTCCGCAAAAGCCGCGGGCTAGAGCGAATTCGACCAGCTTCTAACGGGAAACGACGATCATGGCCGGCGCCAAGAACCACGACTACCACATCCTCGCCCCCAGCCCCTGGCCGTTGCTCGGCGCGTTTTCCGCGCTGGCGCTGACTTCGGGCGGCATCATGTGGATGCACAAGGCAGCCGGCGGCGGCGTGCTTTTCTATGTCGGGTTGGCCGGCGTCCTCGCGACGATGTTTTTGTGGTGGCGCGACGTGATCAAGGAAGCGCATTCGGGCGATCACACCCCCGTCGTGCAGCTTCATCTGCGTTACGGGATGATCCTGTTCATCGCTTCCGAAGTGATGTTCTTCGTCGGCTGGTTCTGGGCGTTCTTCGACTTCTCGCTGTTTCCGGCACCCGTTCAGGTCGTGGGCGGCGAGGTGAGCCGTATCGCCGAGACGGTGAAGGCCGTTGCCGGGCAATGGCCGCCAAAGGGCCTCGAAGTCATCGATCCGTTCGGTTTTCCGCTGCTCAACACGATCATCCTGCTGCTGTCGGGCACCACCGTCACCTGGGCGCACCACGCGTTGATCCACGGTGATCGGGAGGGCCTGAAAAAGGGCCTGTGGATCACGATCATCCTTGGCGCGATCTTCAGCAGTATCCAGGCATATGAATATGCCGATGCGCCGTTTCACTTCGCCGGGCTGAATTTCGGCGCATCGTTCTTCATGGCGACGGGCTTTCACGGCTTTCACGTGATGATCGGCACGATCTTTCTCGCGATCTGTCTGGCGCGGGTTTACGCCGGGCACTTCACACCGCGCCAGCATTTCGGCTTCGAGGCAGCGGCCTGGTACTGGCATTTCGTCGATGTCGTCTGGCTGTTCCTGTTCGTGTCGATCTATGTCTGGGGCGGCGCCGGAGCCCCGGTCCACGCCGGCTGATCGGATGACGGGCTGGCATCTCGCGCAGGTCAATATCGGGCGGCTCGTCGCTCCTTATCCCGATCCGCGCGTGGTGCCCTTCTTCGACGCGCTCGACAGCATCAATGCAATTGCCGAGGCGAGCCCGGGCTTTGTCTGGCGGCTGCAGGACGAAGCGGGCAATGCAATGGGGATCAGCTATTCGCCCGATCCGCTGCTCGCGATCAACATGTCGGTGTGGCGTGATGCGGACGCGCTGTTCGACTTTGTTTATCGAAGCGCCCACACGCCGGTGATGGCGCGGCGCCGCGATTATTTCGAACGCTTCGACGGTGCGTATCAGGCGCTGTGGTGGATAGAAGCCGGTACGATCCCGACGGTGAGCGATGCGATCGCCAAATTGTGGCTGCTCGACAAGTTCGGGCCATCCCCGCAGGCATTCACCTTCAAAACGCAATATCCAGCGCCGGGCCTGGCCGGACCGCCCGTCGATCATCAGCCCGATCCGTGGTGTGTCGGCAGCGCCTGAACCCGCACCGTCGCCGGTCCAGGTCGCGCTGCGGGGCCTTTGCCCGCGCTGCGGCAGCAAGACGTTGTTCGCGGGCATGGTGAAATTTGCCGATCGCTGCACCGTATGCGGCCTTGATCTGACGCAGTTCAACGTCGGCGATGGCCCCGCGGCGTTCCTCACGCTCATCCTTGGCGCGGTCATCGTCGTGCTCGCGATCACGCTGGAACTCACCGTCGCGCCCCCTTTGTGGGTGCACATGCTGATCTGGATACCCGTGACGGCGCTGGGCGTGATCGGGCTGCTCAGGATCGCCAAGGCCGCACTGCTCCTCATCGAATACCGGATCGCCCTTCGCGAGGGCCGAATCGAGCCACGCCGCGCATGAAGAAACTTCCGATACTGCCCACGATCCTCGTTCTCATCGCTGTCGCAACGATGATCGGGCTCGGCATATGGCAGCTCCAACGCAAAGCAGAGAAAGAGTCAGCGCTGGCCCGCTACGCGCAGAATGCGACGCTGCCGCCGGTCGCCTTTCCGTCGATCCCGATCGGCGACGCGCTGCTCTATCGCCGCACCGGCGCGTTCTGCCTCAGCCCGACAAGCTGGCGGATCGAGGGGGCGGGCAGCCATGGCTGGCGTCACATTGCCCAGTGCCGTACCGGTGCCGAAGGGCCGGGCTTTGCGATCGATATGGGCGCGTCGCAGGATTTGAACTACAAGCCGCAGTGGCGCGGCGGCGAGGTGCATGGAACGATTACGCAGGCCCCATCGCATCAAAGCCTGATCTCCGGTTTGTTCGCGCGCCCCGTGAAAACCCTGATGATCGTGTCGGACACCGCATTGCCCGGCCTGAAACCGACCGCGCAGCCTAGCCCCGAATCGATCCCCAACAATCACCTGGCCTATGCGGTCCAGTGGTTCTTGTTCGCCGCGATCGCGCTTGGCATCTATGCGATCGCGCTGCGCCGCCGGATGGGCGGCGGCTGAGGCACGCTTGTGCGGCCCGACCCGGGACGGTATCGACCGGGCGATGCATTATGTTAGCACCCGGGGCGCCGCGCCGATCCTAGATTTCAAGCAGGTGACGCTCGCCGGACTGGCGCGCGATGGCGGTCTATACCTGCCCGAGACCTGGCCGACGATCCCGGCGGCCGAGATCGCGGCGATGCGCGGTGCCTCCTATGTCGATACGGCAGTGGCCGTGATGGCGCCCTTCGTCGACGGAACGCTCTCGCGCGAAGAACTGCGCGCGCTGTGCGCGCAGGCCTATGGCGGTTTCTCGCACGCCGCAGTCACGCCGCTTGTCCAGCTCGACGAGCGGCAATGGCTGCTCGAGCTGTTCCACGGGCCGACGCTTGCCTTCAAGGATGTCGCGTTGCAGCTGCTGGGGCTGTTGTTCGAGCGATTCCTGAGCGGCACCGATCGGCATCTGACCGTCGTTGGCGCGACCTCAGGCGATACGGGCTCTGCGGCAATCGATGCGCTGGCCGGGCGGCAGGGCGTCGATGTGTTCATGCTCCACCCAAAGGGCCGCGTCTCCGACGTCCAGCGGCGGCAGATGACGACGGTGCTGGCGCACAACATCCACAATATCGCGGTGGAAGGCAGCTTCGACGATGCACAGGCGCTGGTGAAGGCGATGTTCAACGACGCCGATTTCGCCGGTCGGTTCACCGTTTCCGCGGTCAATTCCATCAACTGGGCGCGGCTGATGGCGCAGGTCGTCTATTATTTCTATGCCGCCGTCCGGCTCGGCGCACCCGATCGCGCGGTCGCCTTTTCGGTGCCGACGGGCAATTTCGGGGATGTGTTCGCGGGGTATGTCGCGGCCAAAATGGGGCTGCCGATCGCAAAGCTGATCGTCGCGACCAACGTCAACGACATCCTCCACCGCGCACTGTCGACCGGGGACTATGCGCAAGGGCATGTCGTCGCGACACCGACCCCGTCGATGGACATCCAGGTTTCGAGCAATTTCGAGCGCCTGCTGTTCGATCTTGGCGGGCGAGACGGTCCTGCGATCGCTGCCCAGATGCACGGTTTCGAAACGAGCAAGGCGATGCGGCTGACCAATAGCCAGCGGGAGGGCGCAGCAAGGTTGTTCGCCAGCGACCGGGTCGATCTTGACGACATGGCCCTGGCAATGCGCTGGGCGCACGGTGAAGCGGGGCAGATCGTCGATCCGCACACCGCCATCGGGCTGGCGGCCGCGCGCCGTGCCGATCTCGGGGACGTGCCTGTCGTAACGCTCGCGACCGCACACCCGGCAAAGTTCAGCGATGCGGTGGAACGCGCGACGGGCGCCCGGCCCGCTTTGCCCGCGCGGATCGGCAATCTGTTTGAACGCGAAGAACGCTATGCGACGCTGCCCGCGACCTTTGAGGCGGTGACGGCCTATATCGCCGAACGGGCAACGCCGACGCGATGAGCCTTGTTACCCTGATCGCCGAGCCCTGGGCCGATTACGGCCTGGTCGATTCAGGGCATGGCCGAAAGCTCGAACGCTATGGCCGTTTCCGATTCATCCGCCCCGAACCGCAGGCGATGTGGGCGCCCGCATCGGACCGCTGGGAGGCCGATGGCGATTTCATTGGCGCATCCGATGATGAAGGCGGCGGCAAATGGCATCTTTCCGCCGATGTGCCGCGCGGCGGCTGGCATATCCGCTGGGAGGAAATGCTTTTTACCGCACAGAACACTCCGTTTCGCCACCTCGCCTTTTTCCCCGACATGGCGCCGCAATGGGAATGGATGCGCGCGCGGGTAACCGAGGGGGATGAAGTGATGAACCTGTTCGGTTATACCGGGATTGGCACGCTCGCACTGGCCGGCAAGGGCGCGCGGATGACGCACGTCGATGCCAGCAAGAAATCGGTCGATGCCGGCAAGGCGAACGCGTTCCTGTCCGACATGGCCGATCGCCCGATCCGCTGGATGGTCGACGATGCCGCCAAATTCACCGCCCGCGAGGTACGACGCGGCAAGCGCTATGACGGCATTTTCCTCGATCCGCCCAAATTCGGGCGCGGGCCGACGGGCGAAATCTGGCGGCTCGAGGAGCACCTGCCGGGGCTTATCTCGGATTGCCGGCGGTTGATGGATGCCGACAGCAAGTTCCTGGTGCTGACGGTCTATGCGGTGCGGATGTCGGCGCTCGCGATCGGCGAACTCGTGCGTCAGGCGATGGCCGATCTTGGCGGCACGGTGGAGGTCGGCGAGATGGCGGTGCGCGAGGAAGCGCGGGGGCTGTTGCTGCCGACGGCGATTTTTGCGCGGTGGTCGAGGGCGGGTTAGGAGAAGGTTGGTTCACGCGGAGGCGCGGAGGCGCGGAGAAGAAAAGGCGCCCGAGGCCGGCGATCGGAAGACAATGATCGATGCAGACAGGGCGATCCGATGGCATTGAGCGCTGCCGCGCTCGTTTCTCCTCCTCTGCGCCTCTGCGTGAACCAAATCTTCTTCAATCCCGCCCTACCCGAATCGCCCCAGCAGCGACGACCGGCGCGCCCACCAGCAGCAACAAAGACACAGCACCAAGCAACTTGAGTGCCGCCGCACCGCCCTCGATCGAGCCAGCGCCGAAGATGAGCAACGGCACCGCGAGCGGCAGCATCACCAGCCCCGCAACCGCCCCCGCGCCACGCAGCCCCGCCACCAGCGCCCCCGTCGCCACCGCCAGCGCCGCCAGCCCCGGCGTCCCGATCAGCAAGCCGAGTTCGATTTTGCCAAGCGTTGCGGCATCGATGCCCAGCAACCCCGCGGCAATCACCGCCGCCACCATCAACGGCGGCCCGAAGCTCAGCCAGTGCGCCGTGATCTTGGCTGCGCTCAGCGCGATCATGCTCCCGCCGCGCACTACGATCTGATCGAGCACGCCAGCGTCTGCATCGGGTGCCACCAGCCGCTCGATCGGCAGCAGCGCCGCCAGCAGTGCCGCTGCCCAGATCACCCCGCCGCCGATCCGCGCGAGTAGTTCGCGATCCGGGCCAATGCCGAACGGAAACAGGATGCAGGCGAGCAGGAAAAAAGCGATGGGAAACACCGCCCCGCCGCCGCTCCACGCCCGGCGGACATCGCGCAGGATGAGGAGCAGCATCATTGCACCCTCCCCGCCAGCTTCATCTCGCGCGCACCCGGCAGCGCGATCGGCTGGTGCGTCGCGACAAGCACGGCGCCGCCACGGGCCCGGTGGGCGGCGATGATCTCGGCCAACCGCTCGACCGCCGCGACATCGAGGCCACTCGCCGGCTCATCGAGCAACCAGACCGGTGCGCCGCCCGCAATCAGCGGCGCAAGTGCTGCTCGCCGCCGCTGCCCGGTCGACAGCAACCGCACGGGCACATCGGCGAGGTGCGCCAGCCCGATCTCCGCAAGCGCTGCATCCACCGCCGCCCCCTCTGCGCCGTCCAGTCTTGCCCAGAACAGCAACGCGTCCGCGAGTTTGCGTTCGGGATCGAGCGCATGCACTTCGCCCAGAAAACCGCGCGCGACGTCTGCCGTTACCGTCCCAGCGGCTGGCGCGAGCAGCCCGGCGGCGATGCGGATCAGGCTGGATTTGCCAACGCCGTTCGGCCCACTGACGATCAGCGCGTCGCCGCCATCGAGCGCGAACGACACATCTTCGAACAACAGCCGCCCGCCGCGCGCACAGGCGACGCGATCGAAGGCCAGCCCGCTCACGCGCCGTCCTCAAGCGCGTGCATATCGGCGTCGGACAGCCCGAAATGATGGCCGACCTCATGGATGACGACGTGCGCGACAAGGTCGGTCAGCGAGACGCCGGTATCGACCCATTCGTCGAGGATCGCGCGGCGATAAAGGTGGATGCGATCGGGCGTCGCGCCGGAAACCCCCGACTCCTTCTCCCCCACCGGCCGGCCGTGATACAGGCCGGAAAGCGCGAACGGATCATCGATGCCGAGCGCATCGAGCGTTTCGTCATCGGCGAAATCCTCGACGATCAGCACGATATCGGCGAGATGCGCGGCAAAGGGCGCGGGCAGCCGGGCAAGCGTGGCGCGCGCGAGCCGCTCGATATCCCCCAAACTCGGCGCTTGCCCCGTCATCCCCACCGACATAGGCCGGGGAGCAAAGCCACGGCAAGGGAAGCGCACGCGATGATCGAGCAACTGAGCGAAGCCGAACGCGCAGAAGCGCTCGATGGCCTGCCAGACTGGGATTTCGACGAGGCGCGCGACGCGATCACCCGCAGCCTCGTCTTTGCCGATTTCGTCGAGGCGTTCGGCTTCATGACCCGCGTGGCGCTGTTGGCCGAAAAAGCCGATCACCACCCCGAATGGTCGAACGTGTGGAACCGCGTGGAAATCGCGCTGACGACACACGACGCCGGCGGCCTGAGCCACCGCGACATCGATCTGGCGCAGGCAATCGACGCGATCGTCGGGGATTAGGTCGACGCCGTCGTGCGCGCCTTTAATTGCTTTCGCAGGCCGCCCGGCATCCAGCGTGCGGCAAACATCATGCGCTTTGCCGTCTTGCCGACCGGCGTGTGCAGCCGCTCACCGTGCACCGCATCCCAGGCCGCCTGCGCCACCTCGGCGACAGGCGTGATCTCCATTCCGCGCTCGACGACAAGGTCGCGCACCGATCGATTGGTGCCGCTCACGCCCGCCTGAATGAGCGGGGTGTCGATGAAGCTCGGCATCAGCGATCGCACCTTGATGCCATCGGGCGCCCATTCGCCGTCGAGCGATTCGGTGAGTGCGCGCACGCCGAATTTGGTGACGGCATAGATGCCGATGCCCGCCCCGCCATAAATCCCGGCCGCCGATGCGGTGTTGAGCAGGCATGATCCCGGCGTGGCCTTCAGATGCGGATAGCCGATCTTTGCACCATTGATGACGCCCATCAGGTTGACGCCGACGACCCGGTCGATCTCGTCGAAATCATTGTCGGCAAGCTGCCCGCCGGCAGCGATGCCGGCATTGTTGAACAAAACGTCGATCCGACCGCCGCTGATCTTCACGAAATCGCCGAGCGTTGCCGCCCACGCATCGCGGTCGCGCACGTCCATGACATGCGTCGATGTCATGCCATCGGGGAGCATCGCTGCGGTTTCGGCAAGCCCAGCAGCATTCACATCGGCAAGCCCGACGCGCCAGCCCTTGCTCGCGAAAAGCTGCGCAACGGCGCGACCGATGCCCGATCCGCCGCCGGTGATGAAAATCGCCTTGGTCATGATGCTCCCCGTTTGACGTCGCCGCCGTCATCCCGCATCACGCATGCCGATGCCACAAGAATCGCCAATGCCGCATACCGGCAGCACCGGGCCTTCGGTCGGCTTTGAGGGCGTCAGCAAAGTCTATCCCGGTGGCACCGTGGCGGTGGCAGTCGTCTCGATCGACCTCGCCGCCGGCAGCTTCGTCGCGCTCGTCGGCAGCTCGGGATCGGGCAAATCCACGCTGCTCAAGATGATCAACCGCCTCGTCGAGCCGAGCGAGGGCCGGGTGCTGATCGCCGGGCGCCCGGTCGATGAGGATGCGCCGCATCTGCTGCGCCGCCGGATCGGTTATATCTTTCAGAATGTCGGCTTGTTCCCGCACATGACGGTGGCCGAAAACATCGCGATCGGCCTCAGGATCGGCGGGGCGAAGGATTATGCCGCGCGGATCGGCGATTTGCTCGATCTCGTCGATCTGCCGCGCGATTTCGCGGGGCGCACGCCCGATGCGCTGTCGGGCGGGCAGCGGCAGCGGGTGGGCGTCGCGCGTGCGCTGGCGACGCAACCCGGCCTGCTGATCATGGACGAACCCTTTGGCGCACTCGACCCGGTAACGCGCGATCAGCTCGGCGAGGCGATCCGCTCGCTGCACGACCGGCTCGGCCTGACGACGATCATGGTCACGCACGACATGGCCGAGGCGCTGATTCTTGCCGATCGGGTGATCGTCATGGACAAGGGGCGGATCGTTGCCGATTGCACCCCACGCGCGCTGATCGCCGGAGAGGGCGGGCCCGAGGCGGATGCGCTGGTTGCCGTGCCGCGCGAACAGGCCCGGCGGCTGCGCGCGCTCGAGGATGGCAGCGCGGCATGAGCAGCCCGTTCTTCGATGCAATGGCGCGGGTGCCCGATCTGCTGGCGGCGCATGTGCTGCTCGCGGCTTCATCGCTGGCGCTCGGGCTCATCATCAGCCTGCCGCTCGCGATCTGGTCGGCCCGGCGACCGCTGGTGGCGCGCGCGGCGCTCGGGTTTGCAAGCCTTGTCCAGACGATCCCGAGCCTTGCGTTGCTCGCACTATTCTATCCGCTGTTGCTATCGCTGTCGGCAATGGTCGGCGGCGGCATTCCCGCGCTCGGTTTCCTGCCGTCGTTGCTCGCCCTGACCCTTTACGCGCTGCTGCCAATCCTCAGGAACGGCGTCACCGGGCTGACCGGTATCGATCCGGCGATCATCGAGGCGGCCGACGGCGTCGGCATGACGAGCTGGCAAAAGCTCGGCCTGGTCGAGGCACCGCTCGTCTCGCCGGTGTTGATGGCGGGTATCCGCACGGCGGCGGTATGGACGATCGGCGCGGCGACATTGTCCACCACGGTCGGGCAGCCGAGCCTTGGCGACATGATCTTTGCCGGGCTCCAGACGCAGAACTGGGCGCTGGTGCTTGCCGGTTGCCTCACCGCCGCAACGCTGGCGCTGGTGGTCGATGCGCTGCTCGGCGTCGTCGAACACGGCATCGCCCATCGCAAACGCATCCGCGCCTTCTTGGCGGTCGGTGTGCTGGTTGCCGGCATCCTGGTCGCGCTCGCGCCGATGCTACCGACTGGCCAGAAGAGCGTCGTCGTCGGCGCCAAAGGGTTTTCGGAGCAATATATCCTCGCCCGGCTGATCGGCCACCGGCTCGAACGCGCGGGCTACCGAGTCACTTACCGCGAAGGGCTTGGCTCGGCGGTCGCCTTTGCCGCGCTGAAGGGCGGCGACATCGACGTCTATGTCGATTATTCGGGCACGATCTGGACCAACGAGATGAAGCGTACCGACGTGCCCGCGCGCGAGGCGATCGTGAAGGGCATCGGCAGCTGGGCCGCGAAAAAGCAGATCAACTTGCTCGGCTCGCTCGGGTTCGAAAACGCCTATGCTTTTGCGATGAGCGGGAGCCGCGCGGCGGCGTTGGGCATCCGCACGCTCGACGATCTAGTCGCGCAGGCACCAGCGCTCAATTTCGGCGCGGACCTGGAATTTCTGGAACGGCCCGAATGGGCGGCGGTGAAGCGCGCCTATCCGCTGCGTTTCAAGACTGCGCAGGCTTATAACCCGACCTTCATGTACCGCGCTGTCGAAAGCGGGCGGGCAGACGTGATCTCGGCGTTTTCATCGGACGGGCGGATCGCTGCACAAAAACTCGCCGTGCTGGCCGATCCGCGTGGCGCGATTCCAGGCTATGACGCGATCCTGCTTGTCGGGCCCGCGCATGCGCATGACGACGATTTCAACAACGCAATCGCGCCGCTCGTCGGGCATGTCCCCGTGGCGCTCATGCGCGAAGCGAATTACATGGTCGATCGCGACACCGGCAAGGTAAGCCCGGAGCAGGCCGCGCGCTGGCTGGAACAACGGCTGACGCGTTGAATCCCGCTCAGCTCACAAACCCGATCCGCCGGTGCGTGCCGTCGCAATAGGGTTTGTTGGCCGAACCGCCGCAGCGGCACAGCCGCGCCGACGTCACCCGATCGAAGGTGCGCCCGGTGCCCGCGCACAGCTCCAAATTGCCCGTCACAACGAGCGGGCCGTTCCTTTCGGGATCAATGGCAAGCGTCCCGCCACGCGCGACCAATGGCTGCGAATCGCGCGTAGCCGGCTCGCCCGTCGCCGCGAATTCGATGGCGAGATGACTGCTGTCGCAGAAGGGCTTGTTCTTCGACGCGCCGCACCGGCACAAAGTCGCGCGGTAACCGATCTTCTCGCCGTCGAGCAGCATGTCCGCACGCACGCCGATCGGGCCATTTTCGCGCAATTGCACGAGATTGACGGGCGGCGGGGCTTCCTCGAGACCACCATCGTGACGACGGTACTGAATGGCGCCCGAAGGACACATATGCGCGACCGTCACCAGTCGCTCGGTCGTCGTCGCATCGGGATCGATCCACGGCCCCTCGACATTGGCCTTGAACACCGCCGGCTCGCCGAGCACGCAGTGGCGCGCATGGATGCAACGCGTGCCTGAGAAGATCAGGTCGATCGCCGCGCCGGGAATCCGCTCCACGCCGTCGCCCTCATCAACCGGGACGGGTGCCGAGGCCACGAGGGGCGCGTCGACGGGTGGCGCAACAGGAGCCGCCTGCATGTCCGGCGCGCTGTCTGCCACCGGCAGCCCAACGCGATCGGCGATCGTGATCCGTCCAACCTTTGCCGCGAGGCTTTGCAATTCGGCGGCGGTCCGTTCTGTCAGTTCGGCAACGCTTTCGTCGCCAGCGCCGATCGACGTTGCGCGCGACGCGATTTCCACGAGCCGTTCCGCCAGGACCAAGATCGCGCCGGGTTCTGGCGGCAGGGCCGACGCCGATCGCAGCGTCGCAAAGCTCAGGCCCGCGGTGCAGCCCGGCGCGTCGGCATTGGCGGGCAGCGCGGTCAGCCGTTCGGCCACGGGGGTCAGGATGCGCATCAGTTCGATCGCGGCATTCACCAGCCCGCGCTGCGCCGCCTGATCGACACCGGCATAACCCAGCGCCAGACACCGCAGGCTGTGATTATAGATGGCATTGCCAAGGTCGAGCAGGCTGGCGGCCGGTTCCGCACTGATCCAAAGCTTGCCTTCGGGCAGCGGCGGCTTGCGCATGACCGGGTTATGCGCAGCGGCACGGCCTGGCCGGAAATCGGCGCGTGCGGCCAGCAATGCCTGATATTCCTCGCGGATTTTCAGGAAGCGGCAATAATGCGATCCCTCGGTCTCGGCGCCGGCACCCTCGCCCTGTCGCACGATCGCATCGATCGCCTCGATCGCGGTCTTGACGCAGCGCACCACGGTAAGGTTGGGGAGGGAAACGACTTCGGGGCTGATCTGGTGAATAGGATCACCAACGAACAGCGCGTCCTCGCCGAGTGTTGTCGCCAGCGCGCGCAGGCCGTCCTCGATGGAAGCATAAAGCTGGCCGACCGTTGCATAATCGAACGTGCCGGACATCAGCCGCTCGGCGACCATCGTCCGGCTGTAGCTGCGGTCCGATGCAAAACCCGCGCCGTCGCGCATCTCGATGCTTTCGGGGCGTTCGAGATAGATGAAGTGATCGAGCGTCTCGACACTGAACGGTGCCAGCTTCACGACGACGCCGGCGGGATGATAGCCGGGCGCCACCGGAAAATTCTGCCGCCAGAAATGCGCCGGCGCACCGAGCGCGGACAAGATGTTCGACACGATCGCCAGATGCGCCATCTCCTCGATCGCGACATCGAGGATTTCACCGCGCCAGCGGCGGACGGCGGCAAGCTCGGCCTCGCTCAGATCCTTATCCAGCGAATCCTTCAGGCTGAACATCGCATAGAGATAGCAGCACATCAGATTGTGCTCGATTTCGGCCGCCTCGAACAGGATCGCCCAAAGCTGTTCGCGCGAGGCGGGGACGGGGCGCTGATCGGTCATCGCAGATATCCTATTTGGGTTCGGTCGGCGTCGATATTGCCGGGCCATTCTGCTCGCGGCGGGTCGGAACAGGCGCATCCTGCCAGCCGCCGCCAAGCGCCTTGAACAGGCTGATCTGCGCGGCGGCCACCGCTGCATCGGCCTGCGCGCGCGCGGCGCGGGCGTTGGCGCGGTCGCGTTCCGCGTCGATCAGCTGGAGGAAATTGTCAGCGCCATTGTCGAAGCGGAGACGGGAAAGTCGGGCCGCCTCGCTGCTCGACGCCTCGGCACGCTGCAACGCCTGATCGCGGGCGAGTTCGCCGGCATAGCGTGCCAGTGCCTGCTCGGTCTCGCGCAGTGCCGTCAGCACCACGCCGTCGAACCGCGCGAGCGATGCATCCGCCCCCGCGCGCGCCTCCCGCACCCTGGCGCGCCCGATCGTCTGGTTCGGGAAGCTCCAGCTGATCAGCGGGCCGATCGCGTAGTTGACCGATGTCGGCTTGAACAACTGGCTGCCGCGTGTCGAATTGAGGCCGATGTTACCGGCGAGCGTGATCGTGGGATACAGATCGGCCACCGCGACGCCGATGCGTGCCGTATCGGCCGCGAGCGTCCGTTCGGCGGCGCGGACATCGGGTCTCCTCGCGAGCAAGGCGGCGCCGTCCCCGGCCGGGATCACCGTCGTAACTTGCGGCGCGCGCGTACACTGCGCGGCATCGGCGTCGATTTCGGCGGGCGGGCGCCCGGTCAGCGTTGCCAGCGCATAGAGCGCCGCGCGTTGTTCGGCCTCGAAGCCCGGCACCTGCGCCTGCGTCTGCGCGAGCAGCACATCGGCACGCTCGACGTCGCGCTTCGTCCCGCGCCCGGCGTCGAACAGCGTGTTGGTAAGTTTGAGCGTCTTCTGTTGTAGATCGACCGTCTCGCGCGCGACCGCCAGCTGTGCGGCGTTCGAGCAGGCAGTGGCATAGGCATTGGCGGTTTCAGCCACAACCGACACGCGCGCGGCATCGAGTTGCGCGACCGATGCTTCGAAATCCCCCCGGCTCGCCTCGATCGCGCGCGTCACCCCGCCGAACAGATCGACCTCATAGGAAGCATCGAAACCCAGCTTGAACAGATCGAACTGAAACGTCTGCGGCGGGCCGGCGCCACCGCCAAATGCGGCTGAATTGGCGCTGTTGCCCTGCTGGCGCTGGTAGGATCCCGTCAAATTGGTCGTTGGCAGCCGGGCACCGCGCTGTTCGGAAAGCACCGCACGCGCTCGTGTCAGGTTGGCGGCGGCGACGCGGATGTCGGTATTATGGGCCAGTGCATCGGCGATCAGCCGGTCGAGCACCGGATCATTATAGAGCCGCCACCAATGATCGGGCAGCGCGCTTGCATTGGCGGCGCTTTGGGCGCGAACCACTTCGGCAAGCGGACCGGCGGCGGTGTCGGGCGTTGAGGGTGGCTTGAAATTGGGGCCGACGACGCAGCCCGACAAGCCGAACGCTGCAACCATGATCAGCATCGCGCGGTTCATGCCGGCACCTCCGGGCTTGGGGCAACAGGCGGCCCGTCCGGCCCCTGATCGGCCTTGCGATTGCGGTTCATCCACGCGCTTGCCCGGTCGCCAAGCTGGCGGCTGATAACGTAAAAGCTCGGCGTGAACAGCAGCCCGAAGGTGGTCACGCCGATCATCCCGAAAAACACGGCAACGCCAAGTGCGCGGCGCAACTCCGAACCCGGACCCGACCCGATCACCAGCGGCAGCGTGCCGAGGATGAACGCGATCGAGGTCATCAAAATCGGGCGCAGACGCTGCGCTGCGGCATGTTCGGCTGCCGCGCGCAGCTCCATTCCCGCATCCTCGTTCTGCTTGGCGAATTCGACGATCAGGATGGCGTTCTTGGCGGCCAGCCCGATCAGCACGACGAGACCGATCTGCGTCAGGATATTATTGTCGAGGCCCATCAGATTGACCCCGACGATCGCCGCCAGCAGACACATCGGCACGATCAGGATGACCGCAAAGGGCAGCACCAGGCTTTCGTAATTCGCCGCGAGCAGCAGGAACACGAACAGCACGGCAAGCCCGAAAACCAATGTGCCGGTGCTGCCCGCCTGTTGCTGCTCGAACGCCAGCTCGGTCCACTCAAAGGTCATGCCCTGCGGCAGCGTCTCACTGGCGATCTGCGCCATCGTCGTCAGCGACTGGCCCGATGAGAAGCCGTGCATCGTATCACCCTGCAATTCGGCCGATGGATAAAGATTGTAGCGCACGACGCGGTACGGCCCGCTGTCGTTTTTCAGCGTCATGACCGCATCGAGCGGCACCATCGCGCCCGATGCCGAGCGCGTCTTCAGCTTGCCGACATCGGCGACCTCGTCGCGGTACGGCGCATCGGCCTGCGCCGTGACGCGGTATGTACGTCCAAGGAAGTTGAAATCGTTGATATAGGACGAACCGAGATAGGTGCCGAGCGTGGCGAATATATTCTGCACCGGCACGCCGAGCTGTTCGGCGCGCGGACGGTCGATATCGGCATAAAGGCGCGGCGTGCGCACGTTGAAGGTGGTGAAGGTGCTGGTCAGGCCCTTTGCCTGATTGGCCTTCATCATCATCGCAAAGGCCGCTTGTTCGAGGGCGGGATAGCCTGCGTTGCTGCGATCCTCGATCAGCATCTTCCAGCCACCGCCGGTGCCGATCCCGCGCACCGGCGGCGGCGGGATAACGAGCAGAACGCCGTCGGTGATGGGCCCAAGCGCCTGGCGGATTTCGTTGGCGACGACATCGGCATATTTGCGGTCGCCGCTCGGCTTCAGCGCAACGAACATCGCCGCCGCATTGGGCGCCGTCGAGAAGGTCGCGCCGTCGAGCCCGGCAAAGGCGACGGTCGCCTCGGTCGCCGGGTTTTTCAGGGCAATCGCCTGCGCGCGTTGCAGCACTTCGGTCGTGCGCTGGAGCGACGCGCCAGGCGGCAACTGCGCAGCAATGATCAGATAGCCTTGGTCTTGCGCCGGAATGAATCCCGTCGGCGTCGCGGTAAAGCGCCAGCCCGCCAAGCCGATCAGGATGGCATAGCAAATGACGACGATGCCGAGCGCGCGGACGGCACGCGCGGTGAATTTGCCGAACCTGTCCGACAGCGTGTCAAAGCCGTGGTTGAAACCGCGCGCAAACCGCGCGCCGATGCCGCGCCAGCCCGGGGCGGGTTCACTTGCATGCTTGGGCTTGAGCACCAGCGCGGCAAGCGCCGGGGACAAGGTAAGCGACACGAACGCCGAGATTGCGGTCGCCGACACGATGGTCAGCGCGAACTGCTGATAGAATTGCCCCGAAATCCCCGGAATGAAACTCGTCGGGATGAACACGCCGCACAGCACCAGCGCGATCGCGATCAGCGCCCCCGACACCTCGTCCATCGTTTCATGCGCGGCCTGGCGGGGGGAAAGGCCCTTTTCCTCCATCAGTCGCTCGATATTCTCGACGACGACGATCGCGTCATCGACGACGATGCCGATCGCCAGCACCATCCCGAACAGCGACAGATAGTTGATCGAGAAGCCGAACGCCGCCAGCGCCGCCAGCGAGCCGACCAGCGACACCGGAATTGCGATGATCGGGATCAGCGCCGCACGCCAGCTCTGCAGAAACAGCAGCACGACGAGGGCGACGAGGATCAGCGCCTCGAACAGCGTGTGATACACCGCCTCGATCGATGCCTGAATATATTCGGTGGGGTTATAGGGAATGCGATAGGTGAGCCCCGGGGGGAAGTTTGCCGACGCGCGCTTGAGCTCGGCCTTCACTGCCTCCGCCGTGGTCAGCGCGTTCGAGCCTGGCAGCTGGGTGATTGCGATCGCCGTCGTCGGCTGCGCGCTCAGGAACGCGTTGATCCCATAATCCTGCGCGCCGAGTTCTATCCGCGCCAGATCGCGCAGGCGGGTTAGACGCCCCTGATCGTCGCGCTTGATGATGATCTCACCGAATTGTTCGGGCGTGCTCAGCCGCCCCTCGGTCTGGATGCCGAGCTGAAACGCGGTGCCGCCACGGTTGAAGGGTGGCTGGCCGACCGATCCGACCGCGACTTGCGCGTTCTGCGCGCGGATGGCGTTGGTGATCTCGTCAACCGTCAGATTGCGCGCCGCGGCAAGATCGGGATCGATCCACACCCGCATATCGTAATCGCGCCCGCCAAAGGTGCGCGTGCCGCCAACGCCCTGAATGCGCGCAAGCCGATCGATGATCTGCGTCGTCGCATAGTTGGAGATATATTGCTGGCTGAGCGATTTGTCGGGGGAATAGAGCGTCGCGACGAGCAGGATGTCGGGCGAGTTCTTGCGCACCGTGACGCCGATCTGGCGAACTTCCTCGGGCAGGCGCGGCTCGGCGGAGGAGACGCGGTTCTGCACCAGCACCTGCGCTTGATCGACATTCGTCCCCTGTTTGAAGGTGACCGTGATCGCGATCGCGCCATCGCCCGTCGATGACGACGACATATAGATCATGCCTTCGACGCCGTTGATCGATTCCTCGAGCGGGGCGGCGACGGTTTCGGCCAGCGTCTCGGCGGTCGCGCCCGGATAATTGGCGGTCACGACGACGGTCGGCGGGGCGATCTCGGGATATTGCGCGACCGGCAGCCCGGGATAGGCGACGAGGCCGAAGACGATGATCAGTACCGATAATACGGCCGCAAAGATCGGCCGATCGATGAAGAAATGCGGAAAGCGCATATCCCGTTACTTCGCTTGCGCTTCGGCGGCGGGCGGCGCCGATAGGGGCGATGACACGGGCGATGTGTTGCCCGCGCGCGGCTGAAGCGTCGTCATCGTCGCCTTTACCGGCATGCCGGGTTGCAACCGCGTCAGACCGTTGATCACGACATGATCGGTCGCAGCGATGCCCTCACGCACCACGCGCAAGCCCTCGACCGGCGGCCCGGTTACGACGGGGCGCGGCGACACCCTGCCATCCTTGCCGACGACGTAGATCAGCTTGCGCGTCTGGTCGGTGATGATCGCTTCATCGGGCACCAGCATCGCATGATAGGTGCCCGAACCGAGCAGGCGGGCGCGACCAAACAAGCCCGGCGTCAGGAAACCCTCGGGATTGCTGACCACGGCGTGTGCGCGGATCGTGCCCGAATTGGGGTCGATCGCGTTGTCGACAAATTCCATCCGGCCGTGCCAGCGATAGCCGCTTTCATCGGCCAGCTGGATTTCGACGGGATTGGGCGCGCGGCGCGAAGACTGGCGCTCGCCGGCTTTGTCCTGCCGCAGATATTTGAGATAAAAGCTTTCGGCGCCATCGAATGAAAACCAGATCGGATCCGTCGAGACGACGCGCGTCAACACCGTCGTGCCTTCGCTGACCAGGTTACCCTTGCTCACCCGGCGATCCGAAATCCGCCCGCTGATCGGCGAGCGCACCGTCGTGAACCCCAGATTGAGGCTTGCGGTGCTGACCGACGCTTGCCCCGCTGCGACATCGGCACCGGCGGTGCGGACATTGGCGAGCTTGGTTTCATATTCCTCTTTGGAAATCGCTTGTGCGTCGAGCAGCGTCTTAGCGCGCACCAGCTCGCTGTTGGCATTGGCGAGCGCGGCCCGTGCCTTGGCCAGCTGTGCCTGCGCCTGGCCTAGGGCCGCGCGATAGGGACGGGGATCGATGATGAACAAGGCCGCGCCCTGACGGACATTCTGGCCGTCGGAAAACAGCACGCGGTCGATCGCGCCCGACACGCGCGGCCGCAGTTCGACATCCTGGATCGCCTCGAACCGGCCGATATATTCGTCCCAATCGACAATTTCGCGCTGCAAGGGGACGGCGACGGTCACCTGCGCGGGCGGGGGCGGCGGAGGCGCTTGCTTGGAACAAGCCGCAAGGATCGCCGACAGCCCAATCGCAAGCGCAATTTCGACAGCGTTCGACCGGTTCTGCATGGCTCACCCCTTTTTCCAGCGGAGGGGCCCCTACCCCGCCACCGATCATTCAGGCGCAGACCATGCTGCACTTGCTCAGACTGCCATGAGGTGCGGATGCGACACCCGTATTGCAAGGGGCGGCAACCGGCGGCCGAAAAACTTTAGCTATTGGGTAGGCAAGGCACATTACCCCCCGATCGCCGCTACCGGTCGGGTCCCTTCAACGGGAGCGCAATTCCCGCCACGATCAGGTCCACCTGGCCCGAGGCGGCGGCGACGCGTTGATTGATCGTTCCCGCCAGATCGCGAAAGGCGCGCGCCAGCGCATTATCGGGGACGATGCCGAGCCCCACCTCATTCGCGACGAGAATGATCCGCCCGCGCAGATTGCCAATCGCTTCGATCAATCCGGCGATGTAGGGTTCAGCGTCGATTTCCGCGAGCAGCAGGTTGCTCGCCCACAAGGTCAGGCAATCGACCAGAATCGTGGTGCCCGCAGCGTCTTCGCGCGCAATTGCCTCGGCAAGATCGATCGGGGCTTCAATGGTGCGCCAGCGTGAATCGCGATCGGCCTGGTGGTGGGCGATTCGCTCGCGCATTTCGTCGTCGAACGCCTGCGCCGTCGCGATGAACACCAGCGCCCCACCGCTTGCCTCCGCAATACGCTGCGCATGCCGGCTCTTGCCAGAACGCGCGCCGCCGATCACGAACAGCTGGCGAAAATCGGGGGGCACGGCTTGGTCCTTCGGGTCGAGCGGGTGGCAAAGGGGTGGCGACGATCGGCACCGAAGTCGAGGAAATAAGTTGGAGGCGATACAGTTCGACGCGTTGCGCTTTCATGGTGGCCAGATCGACGCCGCACGGCGCGCCTTTCCGGCCGCGGCGCACCCCTGGCTCGATCTCTCGACCGGCCTCAATCCAATGCCCTGGCCGGTGCCGACCGCGTTGGTTCCAGATCTGGCCGCGCTGCCGACCAGTGCCGCGCTTTCAGCACTGGAGGCTGCGGCTTCGGATACCTTTGGCATGCCGGGTGGCTCGATCGCGGCGCTGCCCGGCACGGAAATCGGCCTGCATCTGCTCGCAACGCTCGATCTGCCCGGCCCCGTGCGCGTCGTCGCGCCGGGCTATGGCAGTTACGCCCGCGCCTTTCCCGCCGCCCGGGCGATCACTTTCGCCGAACTCGACACTGAGGCCGAGCTTGGCGGAACGATCATCCTGGCCAATCCCAATAATCCCGACGGCGCGGTTCACGATCCGCAAAAGCTGATCGGGGTGGCGCGTCGGCTGGGGGCAAAGGGCGGCACGCTTGCCGTTGACGAAGCCTTTGCCGATGTCGATCCCGCGATCAGCGTCCTGCCGCACCTGAAAGCCGAGGACCGCGTGCTGGTGATGCGCTCGTTCGGCAAATTCTATGGGCTCGCCGGCGTGCGGCTGGGATTTGCGTGCGGCGTCGCGCCATTGGTCGAGGCGATGCGCGCGCGGATCGGGAGCTGGCCGGTGTCGACGCCTGCGTTGGCGATCGGCACCGCCGCCTACCTCGACAGCGAATGGGCGGCGAACGCGCGTGCGGACATCAGCGCGCGCGTGGGCCGGTTGGACGCGGTGCTCGCACGCCACGGGCTCGAGGCGATCGGCGATTGCCCGCTGTTCCGCCTGATCGAGGATGCCCGCGTCCCCGCCCTCTTCGAGCAACTCGCCAATGCCGCGATCCTGACGCGCCCCTTCGCCTATCGCGCCGATTGGCTGCGGATCGGCCTGCCGGGCAGCGACCAGGATTTCGATCGTCTCGACCGAGCGCTTAGCGGTGGCTGAACCCGTCGCCCTTGCAACGCTCGCCATCGACGCGGCATTCGGCTGGCCAGCATGGCTCTACGCACGGATCGGCCACCCCGTCGGCGGCTTTGCCCGCGTGATCGATGGCTGCGAACGCCGCTGGAATGTCGCGACGCATGGCGCGTTGAAGCGGCGTATCGCGGGGATCGTCACGCTCGCGATCGTGGCAGGCGGGGCGGCGGCGATCGGCTGGGCGATCCAGCTGCTCGCCTTGCGATTTGGCGGGGCGTGGGGTTGGATCATCGTGGCGCTTTGCGCAGCACCGGGTCTCGCGCAACGCAGCCTTCACGATCACGTCGAGCCCGTCGCGCAGGCGCTCGCCGCAGACGATCTGGCCACCGCACGGGGGTCGGTGGCGATGATCGTCGGGCGTGATGTCGCCGCCCTTGATGCAGCCGGTGTCGCCCGTGCGGCGATCGAGAGTCTTGCTGAAAGCTTTTGCGACGGCGTCGCGGCACCACTGTTCTGGCTGCTGCTGCTGGGGCTGCCGGGGCTGTGGGCGTACAAGGCAATCAACACCGCCGACAGCATGATCGGCCACCGCGAGCCACGCTGGCGTGATTTCGGATGGGCGGCGGCGCGCACCGATGACATCGCCAATCTCGTTCCGGCGCGGATGGCGGGGGCGCTGATCTGCATCGCTGGCGGCAGCGGCTGGCGGATCATGGCGCGCGATGCAACGAAGCACGCCTCCCCCAATGCCGGCTGGCCCGAAGCGGCGATGGCGGGCGCGCTCGGGCTGAGGCTAGCCGGGCCAATCGCCTATGACGGCGTGGTGCAGGACAAGCCGTGGATCGGCGAGGGTCGCGCCGAAGCCGACGCCAACGACATCCTCCGCGCGCTGCGGCTCTATCGCACTGCGTGCCTGATGCTTTGGATCATCGCGGGAGCCGTTGCATGGGCACATTGAGGGGGCACGCGGTCATGCTCCAGGGCACCGGTTCCGATGTCGGTAAATCGGTGCTGGTTGCCGGGCTGTGCCGCGCTTTCGCCAATCGCGGGCTGATCGTGCGGCCCTTCAAGCCGCAGAACATGTCGAACAATGCCGCCGTCACCGCCGATGGTGGCGAGATCGGCCGCGCGCAGGCGACGCAGGCGATCGCCGCGCGCACCGAACCCGTCACCGACATGAACCCGGTGCTGCTCAAGCCCCAGGGCGATCGCACCTCGCAGCTTATCGTCAACGGCCGGATGCGTGGCACACTTGCCGCCGCCAATTGGCGCGAAGGGCGCGCCGGGCTGCTCGACGATGTGCTCGCCGCCTATCAGCGATTGCGCGGGCAGGCCGATATCGTGGTGATCGAGGGCGCCGGTAGCCCCGCTGAGATCAATTTGCGCGACGCCGATATCGCGAACATGGGCTTTGCCCGCGCCGCCGGCGTGCCCGTCATCCTGGTCGGCGATATCGATCGTGGCGGCGTCATCGCATCGATCGTCGGGACAAAGGCGGTGATCGATCCGGCCGACGCGGCAATGATCCAGGGTTTCCTGATCAACAAGTTTCGCGGGGACACAGCGCTGTTCGAGGACGGATATCGCGCCATCGAACGACAGTCGGGGTGGCGCGGCATGGGCATCGTGCCGTGGCTGGCCGACGCCGCGCGATTGCCGAGCGAGGACGGCGTCGCGCTCGAGCGCCCCTCCGCGCGCCGCCACGGCAAGGTGATGATCGCATGCCCGATCACGCCGCGCATCTCCAATTTCGACGATCTCGATCCGCTCAAGCTCGAGCCCGATGTCGATCTGGCGATGATCCCGCCGGGCCAACCGATCCCCGCCGAAGCAGCACTCATCATCCTGCCCGGATCGAAGGCGACGATCGCCGACCTGGCGTTCGTTCGGGCACAAGGGTGGGACATCGACATTGCAGCGCATGTACGGCGCGGGCGGACGGTGCTCGGGCTGTGCGGCGGCTATCAGATGCTCGGCAAGACGGTACGCGATCCGGACGGCATTGAGGGCGTTGCCGGCAGTGTTGCCGGACTCGGTCTGCTCGATATCGACACCATTTTGACGGGTGAAAAGGCGCTGCGTCACGTGACCGGCAGCGCGATCGGCGCGCCTTTCTCAGGCTATGAAATGCACATCGGCACGACCTTTGGCGCCGATACCGCGCGACCATTGGCGATGCTCGACGATGGCCGCGTCGACGGCGCGATGCGCGGTGACGGGCTGGTCGCCGGATGCTATGTCCACGGTCTGCTCGCCGATGCGCGCCAGCGGAGCGCCTGGCTGGCGCGGATCGGCATTGAAGGCAGCGGCGCCGATCATGCCGCCTCAATCGACGCCGCGCTCGATGCGATTGCGGCCAGCCTAGAGGCCCATATCGATATCGAAGCGATCCTGGCGCTAGCCGCGACCGCCGACCAGGATTAGCGCCACCAGCAATCCGGTTTCCACCAGTTCGATCCCAGCGCCATGGCCGTCGCCGTTGATGCCGCCGATCTTGCGCCGGAGCCACAGCCCGAAGCCCGCGATCAGCAGCGGCGCGGCCAGCAGTGCGGGCACCGCCACCGTCGCCCCCGCCAGCACCAGCGCCCAGCCGATCAGATCGCGACCGCGCACCGCCCGCGCCACCGATGCGCCAAGCCCCTCGTGAAGCGGCGGCAGCAATCGCGCCCAGAACAGCGGCCCGATCCGCGCGGCAAACGGAATGACCACCACGACCGGCCAGGCGAGCGGTGATATCAGATGCAGCAGCACCAATTTGGCGAGCAACTGCGAAACGATGGCGACGACGCCAAAGCTGCCGATATGCGGATCGGCCATCACCGCCAGCAACCGCGTCCGATCGCCGTGCGCCGCGCCAAGCCCGTCGGCGAGATCGCCAAGCCCGTCGAGATGCAGCGCGCCGGTAATCGCGATCCACATGATCAGCGCTGCCAGCGCGCCCACCCAAGGATCGATCAGCGCGCCGCTCCACCCGGCCAGCGCCACGCCCGCGCCGATGGCCAGCCCGACAACGGGATACCAGCGGATCGACGCGGCAAAATCATCGCCATCGGCCGGCACACGCGGCACCGGTAACCGTGTCAGGAAACTCAGCGCGACGATCAGGCGCCTCACGGGCGCAGCGCGGTGATCTGCGCGGCAGGCGTTGGCTCGCGCCAGATTCGCAACGTCATCACCCCCGCATAGGGCAGGTCGATCGCCCAGCCCTGCCGATAATCGAAGCCGCACAGCACCGACAATGCCGCCCGGATCGCGCCGGCATGGGTCACGACCAGGGTCGGCACCGCGATCGCCGCCAGCGCATCGGCAACGCGGGCGCACAATTCCTGCCACCGCTCGCCGCCAGGAGGCGGGCTGGCATCGGGATCATCCCAGAATGCGGCCAAAGCAGGGGCATCGATCGCGTCGGTGGCAAGCCCGTCCCACGCGCCGAAATCGAGTTCGCGCCAGCGCGGGTCGCCGCGCACAGCGACGCCGGCATCCTTCGCAATCGCCTCCGCGCAGCCGACAGCCCGGATCAGGTCGGAGGTGATGACGGCATCGAAAGCCAACCCCTCAACGTTGCGAACGCATGCGCCAACGCCGGCTGCGCTTGCCAGCGCATCGCTATGGCCAAGCATCAGCCCGGGCATTTCAGGGGCACCATGCCGCATCAGGTGCAGGATCAAAGGCGTGTTCACGCGGTCTCGACACCGGCTTCGGCAAAGGTCGCCATCTCGTCGTGAGCGGCAAGGGCAGCGCGAACGATGCCCGCCGCGACTGCCGCGCCGCTGCCCTCTCCCAAACGCATGTCGAGCGCGAGCAAAGGCACCAGCCCCAACCGGTCGAGCAACCGCCAGTGCCCTGGCTCGGCGGAGACATGGCCGGCAAGGCACTGGGCGGTGATATCGGGGCACGAAGCAGCAAGCGGGGCGATCGCTGAGCAGCAGATGAAGCCATCGAGCAGCACCGGCACGCGCGCAAGTCGTGCTGCAACCACGGCGCCAGCGATCGCGGCAATCTCGCGCCCGCCGACGCAGCGAAGAATGTCGAACGGCGAGCCCGCATCGCGGTGACGTGCCAGCGCTTCATCGACGACGATCGCCTTTCGCGCCACGCCGGCACCGTCCACGCCCGTCCCGGGCCCGACCCAGTCGGCGCCGCTGCGACCCAGGCTGAGCGCGCACAGCGCCGCTGCCGCCGTCGAATTGGCGATCCCCATTTCGCCCAGCACGAGCAGGTCGAGGCCAGAGTCGACGACCGCAGCGCCGGCATTGAGCGCATCGAGGCATTCCCCCTCGCTCATCGCAGCACCAGTCGTGAAATCCTGTGTCGGCTGGTCGAGCGACAGCGGCACCACCACAAGCTCAAGCCCCGCGACCTTCGACAGCGCGTTGATCGCCGCCCCCCCGGCGCTGAAATTTGCGACCATCGCCGCCGTCACCGATGTCGGAAAGGCGCTCACGCCGCGCGCGGCAACGCCGTGGTTGCCCGCGAACACCGCCACCCGCCCGCGCTCCACCCTCGGTCGTTCGCGGCGCTGCCACCCTGCCATGAATAGCGCGATTTCCTCGAGCTGGCCAAGCGAGCCCGGCGGCTTGGTGAGCATCGCCTGCCGCGCCGCTGCCGCTGCTATCGAGGGCTGATCGGCGGCGGGGAGATCACCGAGCGCCTCGGCAAAGGCCGCCGGCGAGCCGAACATCATTCGACGACGAAGCCAGGGGGCGGCATCCGGGTGATGAAATGCCCTTTCACGCCCTCGGGCCAATCGCGGTAAGCGACCTGTCCGGCGTCGCTTTGCGCATGGAGCGCCGCGTAATCGAGGATCGCTCGCGCAGCCGCCTCATCGGGAGAAAAGCCGCCCATCACATAACCGATCCTGCCGGGCGCGCGCAGATGCACCACGCAGAAACGATCGCACGCGAACAGGCACGGCATTTCCTGGACTGCAATCGCTGCATAAGCCGGGTCACTCGCCTTCAACCGGCGAAGGGCGGCAATCAGCGTTGCGCCGCCGGTTGTGCCATCATCGTCGCTTCGCGCTTCGTTGCTGTGGCGACAGCTGTTGCAGGCGACGACTGCAGGGCCGTCGTCGACCGGGATCAGCATCGTCTGGTCCGTTTAGAAGGCGGCGGCGCGGCGACGCGGGGCCGGCACGCCGACCGCCGTCAGCGCATGATAAAGCGCGACCAGCACGACGAGGATGCCGGCATAGCGGATGAACTGACGCAGCATGATCGGCATCGACAGCGCGACATCGGTGTGGCCAATGACGGGCGAGCAGAGCAGGATCGTCGCCTTGAAGACGATGAAGCCCGCGATGAACGCCGCCGGCAGCATCAGCAGCCGGCCCTGCGGCGCCGGACCCCGCGCAACCATGCTGGCACCCGCGAACGAAGCGACCGCCGCAATCCCCAGCGCCAGCGCCGTCATGATCGTGCCGGCATCGTGCGGATAGCCCATCAAGCCGAAGCCGACCGCCTGGCTCACGCCCCATGCCGCCAGCATCAGCAGCACGCCGTCACGCCGGCCGAGATACACCGCCGCAATCGCCGCCAGCGAGGGAAAGGGCGTGGCGCACGCAAAGATCAGCGTCGTCACCGTGCTCGCCGCCGTCATCAGCGCGATCCACAGCGCCGAATTCGCCGGACGGGAAAGAGCATTGGTCATCATCGTCTCCATCTTCGTCTGTCTCTTGGTCATCATCATCAAAACCGACCGCGCAAGCCGGCATAGACGCTCCGCCCCAGGCTATTGTAGCGAAACGCCGTCTGATAGCTCTTGTCGAGGATATTTTCCACGCGCGCATAAATCGATAGCGTCCGCGTGACCGGCACTTCGCCGCGCAGATCGACGAGCGCATAGGGCGCGAGCCGGACGGTGTTGGCCGCATTGTCGAAGCTCGCGCCCGACCAGCGGAGCGCGACGCTCGCGGATAGCCCCTGCGGCATGGCATAGCTGATCGAAGCGTTGGCGGTTTCGCGCGGACGCCGGGGCAGCCACCGGCCCTGATTGGCGCCGCCCGAACGGTCCACGGCAAGCGTGTAGGTGTAATTCCCGTCCACGCTCAGCCGCGACCCAAGCTTTACCGCCGTCGCCACCTCCACGCCTTGCGCAAAGCTGCGCGAGACATTTTGGTAATAGCCCGATCGGCGGATCGTCGTGCCCGGCTGGAAGCACAAGGGGATCGTCGCGGACGTCGTGCAGCTGGAAAAGATGATGAGATCGGTCGTCCGCCGTTCGAAATATGTCGCGCCAAAAGTCAGTACCCCGCCGAACAGATGATGCTCGGCCCCCGCCTCCCATCCCTTTGCCTGTTCGGGATTGAGCGCCTGATTGCCGAAATCGGAGAAAAGCTGGAACAGTGTCGGCGCCTTGAAACCCTCGCCGTAGCGCGCACGGACCACCGTGCCCGTCGGCAACGCCCATGCAGCCCCGCCCTCGAACAGCGTCTTGGCGCCGTAGCGACTATGCGCGTCGCGGCGAACGCCACCGGTGAGCGTCAGCCCGGCGATGGGCTGCGCATTGAACTGGCCATAAATACCCGTCAGTTCCGCGCGACCGATGGCGGGTGCCGGCACCGGCGTCGCAAGGGCGGCGGGCGGCGACACGCTGCTGAAGCGCGAGCGTTCATGCTCGATGCCGAAGGTGGCATTCAACCATCGCGCAATCGCCAGATTGCCCTGATAGTCGATCCGTTCATTGCGCCCCGACGAGTCGAAGGTCTGTGCGCGGGGCAGCGCCGGGTTGTAATTGTCGCGCTTGGTATCGGTGTAGCCATAGCCGATCCGGTTACGCAGCCGCCCGCCGAACAGATCGACATTCAGCCCGGCATAACCGACGAACTCCCGGTTGAGCGTGAATTCAGGGCTGTCGGCGGTACTGGTGTCAATGTCGGTGCGGCCGTTCGAATAATAACCGCGCAGGTCGGCGCTCAGCCCCTTGGCGAGTTCCAGTACCGCGCGCCCGCTCACACTCTGGTTGCTATATCCATCGGCCTCGGCCCCGCCGAATGCGGGCGAAATCGCCGAGATGCCGTCAGTTCGAAAACTCTGCCCGCCGATCCGAAAAGCGAGCGGCCCCGCCTTGCCGCCGATCGCCGCGCGCGCCGAAATCGTCTTGCGCGATCCGGCTTCCAGATCGAGGCTGCCCTCAAGCGCGCGCTGGGGCAGCGGCGTCACGACATTGACGACTCCGCCGATCGCCTGGCTGCCCCACAAAATCGACTGCGGCCCGCGCAGAACCTCGATCCGCGCCGCATCGCCGGTCAGCAGATTGGCGAAATTATAACCGCCGCCCGCCGACGCCGGATCGTTGAGCTTCACCCCATCGATAACGACGACGGTCTGGTCGGTCTCAGCGCCCCTGATCCGGAGCGTCGTATTAGTGCCATAGCCGCCGTTGCGCGCGATGCTGACGCCCGGCGTGCGGAGCAGCAATTCGGTCGCGCCCAGATCCTGGTTGCGGTCGATCGCGGCCTTGTCGAGCACGGTGATGGCAGAAGCGACCCGGTCAATCGGCGTCGGCGCGCGCGTGGCGGTCACGATGATCGCGTCGCCGTCCTTTGCGTCGATGACGGCGGCACGCGGATCGGTCGCGGCATCTGGCCTGACAGCGATTTGCGCGGTGGCAGGCGTCGCCACGGCGATCCCGACAAGAGCGACAGTTCTGAGCACGATATTCCCCTTCGCGACGATCGAGCCGTGATCGCCGGGCCGGAGGAGCGCGAATGCCCACCAACGCCGCCGCTCAACGAGCAGACGATATCGTCATGCGGGAACATCCCGTTTCGCACGGCGCACCCTGGCCGGACGAAAGACGATCGCGACGGGCAGGTCTCCTGGCTCGCGGGTCAGTGCCGGTCCGTGCCGCCTTCTCGGGAGGGTGAGCCCCCAATGGCAATTGGCACAGCGGCTCGCCGCTTACAGTTGCAGGGGCAGCCGGGGTTTTCCCGTTCCCTCTTAGTCCCCGCTGTTGACGGAGAACCTGTCGCGGAGATGCGGATAGCTGGGCAAGCGACGCCGGTCAATTCGGGAGAGATGGGTCGTTGGAAATAAGACCGGTGGTAGCCAGGTCTTTGACTGCGACAAACTGATCAAAAATCGTCACCCGGGACTTGTTCCGGGGTCCACTGTGCCGCTTGTTGAGTGAAAGAAATATGACGATGCGCCCGCCGCCCGGTGGGCCCCGGAACAAGTCCGGGGTGACGGATTTGATGGGGACTGGCCAAAACAAGCCGACGCCCGCACACCTTAAAACTCGATCCCTGCCTGCGCCTTGATGCCGGCGCGGAAGGGATGCTTCACCTGCGCCATCTCAGTGACGAGATCGGCGGCTTCGATCAACGCGGGCGGCGCATTGCGCCCCGTCACCACGACGTGCTTCATCGTCGGCCGCGCGGCGAGCCCGGCAAGCACCTCGTCGAGCGGCAGATAATCATAGCGCAGCACGATGTTGAGTTCGTCCGCAACCACCACCGAATAGGACGGATCGGCGATCATCCGCTTGACCTCGTCCCACGCGAGCCGCGTCATTTCGATATCGCGCGCGCGGTCCTGCGTGTCCCAGGTGAAGCCCTCGCCCATCGGCTTGAATTCGACGAGATCGGGAAACGCATCGAAAATGACCTTTTCGCCCGTCGTCATCGCGCCCTTGATGAACTGGACAACGCCCACCTTCATCCCGTGCCCCATCGCGCGCACGACGATGCCGAGCGCGGCGGTCGTCTTGCCCTTGCCCGGCCCGGTATGGACGATCAGCAGGCCCTTTTCCCGGGTCGCGGCTGCGACGCGGGCATTGGCGACCGTCTGCCGCTTTTTCGAGATGGCATTGTGTTCGGCATCGGTCTTCGATGTCTTTGGCATGGGTGGCTTTCATCGGCTGGCGGAGTCGCGTCGGGTGCGGCATGGTTAGGGCATGAACCCGCTCTACGCCAATCTGGGCACGACCATATTCGAGGCGATGTCGGCACGCGCGCGCGCGACAGGCGCGATCAATCTGGGGCAGGGCTTTCCTGACGGGCGTGGCCCCGATGATGTGCTTCAAGCCGCCGCCCGGGCTTTGCTCGGCGAATCGAACCAGTATCCGCCGATGGCCGGGCTGCCCGTGCTGCGCCAGGCGGTCGCCGATCATTATGCAGCGCATCAGGGGCTCGCTCTCGATGCGTCGGAGGTGATCGTCACGTCAGGCGCGACCGAGGCGCTCGCTGCGAGCATCCTCGCACTGGTGACGCCGGGTGATGAAGTCATCATGTTTCAACCGCTTTACGATGCCTATCTGCCGCTGGTGCAGCGGGCAGGCGGGGTCGCGCGGCTGGTACGTCTCGAGCCGCCCGAGTGGCGAATCACCGCAGAAGCGCTCGCAAAAGTGGCGAGCGCGCGCACGAAACTCATCATCCTCAACACGCCGCTCAACCCCGCAGCGACGATGGCCAGCCGCGAAGAACTCGCGCTCATCGCCGATTTCTGCGTTGCCCATGATTGCACCGCGATCTGCGACGAGGTGTGGGAGCACGTCGTGTTCGACGGGCACGAGCATATATCGCTGATGCCGCTGCCCGGCATGCGAGAACGGACCGTCAAGATCGGTTCGGCGGGCAAGATCTTCTCGCTGACCGGATGGAAGGTCGGCTGGCTCTGCGCCGCGCCCGCCTTGTCGCAAGGAATCGCCAAGGCACACCAGTTCCTGACCTTCACCACGCCGCCCAATCTGCAGGCCGCCGCCGCTTACGGGCTTGGCAAGGATATCGCGTATTTCACGGGCATGCGCGCCGCCTTCCAGCGATCGCGCGACCGACTGGCGACGGGACTGACAGGGCTTGGGTATAAGGTGCTGCCTAGTGCGGCGACCTATTTCCTATCGGTCGATCTGGCGGCGAGCGGCATTGCTATGGGTGATGTCGCCTTTTGCGAATGGCTGGTCGAGGAAGCCGGGGTCGCGGCGATTCCGGTCAGCGCCTTTTATGCGCAGGACGCGGTAACGAATGTGGTGCGGCTGTGTTTTGCAAAGGCCGATGAGACGATCGACGGCGCGCTTGACAGGATGACGCGCACACCCTGATCGGAACCGATCGCCGGGCCGATGCTTCTCCCCCTCAAGTGGCGATGCCGCCACGCTTTTTAGGAGAATGCTCATGGCCGATATGACGCTTGCCGACCTGTCCGAAAAAATCCGCGATATCGATTTCGGGATGCTGTCGACGATCACCGATAATGGCGCGATCGCGGCCCGGCCAATGAGCAACAATCGCGAGGTCGATTATGACGGCGATTCGTTCTTCTTCGCTTATGATTCGGCGCGGTCGATTAGCGATATTGCACGCGAACCGCGGGTGGGGCTCACCTTCACCGGCGCGAAGGGATTGCTGGGCAAGCCGCCCATTTTCATCGACATCGAGGGCAAGGCTGAGCTGATCCGCGACAAGACACAGTTTGCGGATCATTGGCAGAAGTCGCTCGATCGTTGGTTCCCCGAAGGCACCGATACGCCCGGCCTCATCCTCATCAAGGTCCATGCCGAGCGGCTGCATTATTGGGACGGCGAAGACGAGCGCGAGGTGCCCGTTTGAACTGTCAGATCGTGTCGCTCACGCCCTTTTCGGTGATATAGCCCGTCACGAGCCGCGCGGGCGTAACGTCAAAGGCGGGGTTGGCGGCGGCAGAGGCCGTAACCCGGATGGCGCCGCCTTCGCCATGCACATGGGTGACCTCATCGCCCGTCCGCTCCTCGATCGGCACATCTGCGCCGGTGGGCGTTTTCGCATCGAACGTCGTCGAGGGCAGCGCGACGTAGAAGGGAATGTCATTGTCCTTCGCCGCCAGCGCCTTCAGATAAGTCCCTATCTTGTTGCAGACGTCGCCGTTGGCCGCGACCCGGTCGGTGCCGACGATCACCATGTCGACCTGGCCGTTCATCATCAGATGGCCGCCGGCATTGTCGACGATCACGGTGTGCGGCACCCCGTGGCTGGCGAGCTCGAAGGCGGTGAGCAACGCGCCCTGATTGCGCGGGCGGGTTTCGTCGACCCAGACGTGCACCGGGATGCCGGCATCGTGCGCGACATAAATCGGCGCAGTCGCCGTCCCGTAATCGACCGTCGCGAGCCAGCCGGCGTTGCAATGGGTGAGGATGTTGAGCGGGCGATCCGGGTTCTTCGCGTGCAGATCGCGGAGGATTTCCAGGCCGTGCGCGCCGATCGCACGGCTCATCGCCTCGTCGTCGTCGGCGATCGTATCGGCGCGGGCGAAGGCGGCTTGCGCGCGCTGTTCGGGCGCCAGCGGGCGGACATGCTCTGCCACATCGTCAAGCGCCCAGCGCAGATTGACCGCCGTTGGTCGTGCCTCCAGCAGAAAGGCATGCCCCTTGGCGAGCCCGGCGTCGCTCGGGTCGTCGGCCAGCGCCAGCGCCAGCCCGTAAGCCGCCGTCGCGCCGATCAGCGGAGCGCCCCGCGTCCACATCTCGCGGATTGCGCGCTCGGCGGTGGCGGCATCGCGCAGTTCCACCCAGGTGACCTTCCAGGGCAGATCGCGCTGATCGAGGATGCGCGCGCCCTTGCCGTCGGTGGTTCGCATGATCGAGCGGGTATGGATGCCATCGAGTTTCATGTGCGCCAGCCTTGATAAATGCCGTTTGCCCTGAGCTTGTCGAAGGGCTGCTCTTCTTCTCGGCTGTGGAAAAGAAAAAGCAGGGCTTCGACAAGCTCAGCCCGAACGGGAAGGGGTAGTTTTCTAAAGTTCGATATCGTCAAAGCTGTGAATATCCGCCTCGCCGCCCGCGCGATCGATAAGCAATGCGCCCATGCCGGCCGCGCGGGCGGCTTCGGTCTCGGCGTCGATATCCGACAGGAACAATATGTCGCTCGGCGGCAGACCGATCGCCTCGGCGATCCGCGTATAGGCCACCGCCTCGCGCTTCGGCCCGGTGGTCGTATCGAAATAGCCCGAGAAGAGCGGGGTAAGGTCACCGGCCTCGCTGAACCCGAAGATCAGTTTTTGCGCCGCCACCGACCCGCTCGAAAACACGTAGAGCTTCAGTCCGGCCGCGTACCAGCGCTTCAGCGCCGCTGCCGCATCGGGATAGACATGCCCCTTGAACGCGCCGTCGCGAAAGCCGCCGTCCCAGATCATCCCCTGCAGCGTTTTCAGCGGCGTGATCTTTCTGTCCTCATCGATCCAGCGCTGCATCGTCGCAATCGGATCGCCTGGCTCGATCGCCTGCACCTCGGCGAGGATCGGCGCCACCTCAACCGCGTGCGCCGCGCAGTAGCTTGCGAGCCGGGCACGCGCATAGGGAAACAGAACGTCCGTGACGAAGGAAATCGACGATGTCGTCCCCTCGATATCGGTCAATATCGCCCTGATATTCGCCGGGTCGCTCACGCGTGCGCGGGCTCGAGCCGGGGGAAGCGCGCGGCAATATCATCGCCGGTAAATTTGGCGATCCAGCCATCGGGATTGAGGAAGAGGCGGATCACCGAGAAATGCGGGTTTTCGCCCATATCGAACCAATGCCGCATGCCGGCAGGCACCGACAGCAGATCGCCCTGCGTACACAGCATGTTGAACACGCGACCCTGTTCGTGGAGCGTGAACAGCCCCTGCCCCTCGACGAAAAAGCGAATCTCGTCCTCGGCATGGGTATGTTCGGACAGGAATTTGGTGCGGATTGTCGCGCGGTCGGGATGATCGGGCTGTACCGCCATGACGTCGATCGACTGGTAGCCGCCTGCATCGGTCAGTGCCTTGATTTCGGGCGCATAGGCGGTGAGCACATCATCGGCACTGGCAACCTCGCGCGTCGGCCAGCGTTCGAAACGGACTCCGATCGCGGCAAGCTCGCGCGTCATCACATCGGCATCACGCGTATCGACAAGCGGCGTGTTGCCATCGGCTTCGTCGAAAATCTGCAAATGGCTCATTTCATGCCTTCTCGAAAACGGCGCTCGGCGAGTTCGGCGGCGATCATCCATTCGACGCCTTCGATCACGCGCTCGGCCTCGGCCATGTCACGGCCCCAGCCATACAGGCCGTGCCCGCGAATAAGATAAGCAGGCGGCGGCGATTGCGCCAGCATCGCAGGCCAAAGCGCGGCAATGATCTCGTCCATATCCTGGCTGTTGTCGACGATCGGCAGATCGAATTGAGTGGCGTGCGTCGAAAAACCGGGCAGCACCTTCAGCATTTCGTGCCCCTCGAGCCGGTAACTCGGCACGCCTGCATAAGCGCGGCTCATCCCCACCGCCTCGGGCGAGTGGCTGTGGAGGACGGCATTGACCTGGGGGAAGCGCGCGTAAAGCGCCATGTGGAGCGCGGTTTCGGCGGATGGCTTATTCCCGTCGAGCGACTTGCCTGCGGCGTCGACGGTCATCACCCCGTCCTCGGTCAATCTCCCCTTGTGCCAGCCCGATACCGTGATCGCGAAACGATCGGACTCGTCCAGCCGCATCGAGTAATTGCCGGCGGTGGCGGGCGCCCATCCCTTGCCGTCGAGCCAGCGCCCGGCGGCGATGATCTGCGCCTTCGCGTCGGCCAACGTCGCTGCGCTCATCATATTGCCCGGCTGGAAGGTGGAGCGGGTAACGGGAATCGAACCCGTGTATTCAGCTTGGAAGGCTGCTGTACTACCATTGTACTATACCCGCTTGATCGGTGAGCGATTACCGGCAAGTCCGCGCCCGCGCAAGCACGCCGCCAAAACGCGTATCCTTCACGTCTTGCTTACCATTTCTGCGCTACCCACGCAGGCATATGCTGCATGATCCCGCCCTCGCCCGCGCCGCCAAGGCCGATCCGCGACCCCAATCCGCCGTCAGCACCGGCGTTGGCATCGCCGGCCTTGCGGGAATGTTGAGCTGGGCCTTTTTCGCCCGCTGGAATCACATGGACGGGCCCTATGCGGCGCTGGTGAACGTGGCGGCATGCGGGCTGCCGATGGTGCTCTGGTCGATCTTCGTCGACAAGGTACACCGCAACCCGACGACGGGCATCAACTGGGAATCGACGACGAGCTGGCGCGAAACGCTCGATATCAGCCTGACCAAGCTTGCCGGGCTGTGGTGCACCTGGTTCGCGATCGCCCTCGTTTACGGCACCGCACGTTTTTACTGGCGGGGCAATTTCACTTTCTCGATGTGGTCGTTCCAATATGCCGCGCCCTTCCTGTTCGTGGCATCGATCCCCTATGTCATCTGGCTCGACCGCAAGCTCGTTGAGCCAAAGGATGGCGCCTGGGCGCTTGGCGCGTGGCTGATGGGCACGGGAAACGGCGATCATGAGGCGATCTACAATCATCTGCGCAGCTGGGGGGTGAAGGGTTTCTTCCTCGCCTTCATGCTGGCAATCGTGCCGCCGGGTTTTGCCGAATTCGTCCGCGCCGATACCAGCCGCCTGCTGAGCGATCCGGTCGCGCTGTCGAACTGGCTGATCACCTTCATGTTCGTGATCGACGTGGCGTTTGCAACCATCGGCTATGTGCTGACGATGCGGCCGCTCGATTCGCACATCCGCAGCGCTAATCCTTATGCCGCCGCCTGGCTGGCGGCGCTCATCTGCTACCCGCCCTTCGTGCTGATGGGGGACGGCGGCCCGCTCGATTATCACCCTGGCACCGCCGATTGGACGCACTGGTATGCCGGCCACCCGGTGCTGCTTGCGATCACCGGCGCAGTGCTGGTGTCGCTGACGGCAATCTATGCCTGGGCGACGGTCGCGTTCGGGTTCCGCTTTTCAAACCTCACGCATCGCGGCGTGCTGACCCACGGCCCCTATGCCTTTTCGCGCCACCCGGCCTATCTGTCGAAAAACCTGTTCTGGCTGATTTCGACGATCCCCTTCCTGTCGACGGGCAATCTCGTCGATGCGGCGCGCGCGACCATCCTGATGCTGGTCGTCGCGGGCATCTATTACTGGCGCGCGCAGACCGAGGAATGGCACCTGGGCACGGACCCCGCCTATCAGGCCTATACCGAGTGGATGGCGCGTAACGGCGCCGTTCCGCGCTTCTTCGGCTGGCTCACCGGACGCAAACCGCCCATCTGACGCGGCTTGCGGCGCCGACCGACGCTGCCTAGGCTCCACCTATCGGGGGAGGCGTGCGGTATGGGTGGCGAAGCGCAGGTGGCGATGAGCGCCTTTGCGACCCAGCTGGGGTCGATCAGCGCCTTTTTCGGCGGCGTCGCCGTCGCCTTTCTCGGGCTGCTGATCTTCGCCGCGCCGCGATCTCGACTGATGGAGCTGACGATCCGCTCCTTCGTGACCGCCGCGGTCTGCTTCATCGTGTCGGCGCTCGCGGCGACCTTCCTCAGCGTCGGGATGCTCCCCGGCGCCGCACGCGACGTCGCCAACCGTCCCTATCTCCAATCGACAATGCTGATGATGAACGTCGCTTTTCTGCTCGGTATCGTCAGCCTGCTCGGCGGGATCATGGCGAGCGGCTGGCTGCGCGGTCGAGGCGCAGGCTATGTAACGACCCTGATCGGCGGCATCGGCCTCGTCGCGGTGCTCTTCCTGTCGGTCAGGGTAAGCTGACCGAGCGGCTTCAGAAACGCATTTCCTCGTAAATCCGGCTGACGTCGCCGGCCCAGGCGCCATTGTAGCGGTCGAGCAGCAGTTGCGCGGGCACTTTGCTCGACCGGACGACCTCGCGCAACGGATCGAGGAACCCCGTCTCGTTGCTGCCGCCTGAGTCCAGGCGCCCGCGCGCCGCAAGCCCGGCATGCGCGATATCGAGCACTTCGCCGGCGATCGTGCGCAGCGTGCCACCGGGGATCGGCGCATCGAGGCCGAGCTTTGGCACCGATGAACGAAGCGCCTCGCGCTCATCCATCGTCCAGTGCTTCACGACATCCCACGCCGCATCGAGCGCGCCCTGATCGTACAGCAGGCCAACCCATAACGCCGGCAACGCGCAGATCTTATTCCATGGACCACCGTCGGCGCCGCGCATTTCGAGGAAGCTCTTCAGCCGCACTTCGGGAAAGGCCGTCGACAGGTGATCGTTCCAGTCATCGATCGTCGGCAGCTCGCCGGGCAGCACCGACAATTCGCCGCGCAGGAAATCGCGAAAGCTCAGTCCTGCCGCGTCGATATAGGCGCCGTCGCGGTAGACAAAGTACATCGGCACATCGAGCGCATAGTCGGCATAGCGATCATAGCCGAAGCCGTCTTCGAAGACGAAGGGCAGCATGCCGGTGCGCGCCGGATCGGTATCCGACCAGATATGGCTGCGATAGCTAAGGAAACCGTTGGGCTTGCCCTCGGTGAAGGGCGAATTCGCAAACAGCGCCGTCGCCAGCGGCTGGAGCGCGAGGCCGACCCGGAATTTCTTCACCATATCGGCTTCGGACTGATAGTCGAGATTGACCTGGATCGTGCAGGTCCGCAGCATCATGTCGAGCCCCATGCTGCCAACGCGCGGCATGTGCCGCAGCATGATGGCATAGCGGCCCTTGGGCATGATCGGCAGTTCGGCACGCGTCTTGTCGGGCCACATGCCCATCCCCAGAAAGCCGATGCCCAGCTTTTGGCTGACGCGCGCGACCTGTTCCAGATGCCGCCCCGTCTCGGCGCAAGTGAGATGGAGATTGTCGAGCGGCGCGCCCGACAGCTCGAACTGACCGGCGGGCTCAAGGCTGACGCTGCCGTCGCTGCCCGAAAGCGCGATCACCTTGCCGCCCTCCAGCACGGGCTCCCACCCGAATTCCTCAAGCGCCTGCAACAGATCGCGGATGCCGCCGGGTTCGTCATAGGACGGGGCGCGGTGATCGTCGGTCTTGTAGACGAACTTTTCGTGCTCGGTGCCGATCCGCCAGCGCTCGGGCGGCTTTTCGCCCTTGGCGAAGCTCGCGATCAGCTGGTCGCGGTGCTCGATGACCGCTGCGTTGCTATTTGAAACGGTCTTCGTGCTCATGGCTTGCGCCTTTAGCGCTGGCAGTCACGCTAGGCTAGTGGGGCGCCTGCCAATCGCCTGCCGCCGCCATCCACAGCGAGAGCGCCGCCGCTGCCGCCGTGTCTGCGCGCAAAATACGCGGGCCAAGGCTGATCGCGGTCGCCTGGGACAGCGCGCGTATCGCGGCGCGTTCGTCATCGTCGAAGCCGCCTTCGGGACCGATGAGGATCGCCGCCGGCCCCGGCCATGCCCGCATCGCCTCGAACGCCGGCACGCCGCCTGTTTCATCGGCGAAGAACAGCGTTCGCTGCGGTGGCCAGTCCGCAAGCAGCGCGCCGAGCTTAACCGGCTCGGAGAGTTCGGGCACCGCCGTCCGCCCGCATTGCTCGGCGGCTTCGATCATGTGCGCCCGCAACCGGTCGAGATTGAGCCGGTCGACCACCGTGCGACGCGTCAGCACCGGCACCAGCCGGGCGGCACCCAGCTCGCACGCTTTTTCCGCCAGCCAGTCGATTCGCCCTTTTTTGAGGGGCGCCGCGCACAGCCACAAATCGGGCACCGGCTCGCGCGGGCGGAACAGTTCGGTCACGTTGACCGCAAGATCGCGCTTGCCGACCGCATCGACGATACCAAGCCATTCGCCGCTATCCCCATCGAACAATTTGATCGGATCGCCGGGCTTTGCGCGCATCACCGCGATCAGATAATGCGCCTGCGCGCCGTCGATCCGGATCATCCCGGGACAAAGCGGCGCTGCCACGAACAGGCGCGGGGTCGACTGCGGGGGCCAGGCGGGGGTGGCGGGCATGGGCATTTCGTTAGCCGCAGCGCCGCTGTGCGTCATCCCCCACGATGCGTGCGCCCGCTGACTACGCCGCAAGTGCGGCGCGTCGGGGCCGCAATTTCGTGGTGTTCACCTTTGCCCTCCAATCGGTTAAGGCGACCGCTTGAGATAAGGGAATTTTTGGTTCAATGTCTTCGCAACCCCATACGCCATTGCTAGACCGCATCAGCTATCCCGCTGATTTGCGTACATTATCGCCGGATCAGTTGCCGCAGTTGGCGTCTGAGTTGCGTGCTGAGGTGATATCTGCGGTTGGGGTGACGGGGGGTCATCTTGGTTCTGGGTTGGGTGTTGTCGAGCTGACGACGGCGATCCATTATGTGTTCGACACGCCGGTTGACCGGCTGGTGTGGGATGTTGGCCATCAATGTTATCCGCACAAGGTGCTGACGGGCAGGCGTGACCGTATCCGGACGCTGCGCGCGGGCGGCGGCTTGTCGGGTTTCACCAAGCGCTCCGAGAGCGAGTATGATCCGTTCGGTGCGGCGCATTCGTCGACGTCGATATCGGCGGCATTGGGCTTTGCGA
>JBBRMV010000004.1:0-122911 GCA_038230675.1 Sphingomonadales bacterium
CGTCCTATCGTCTCCACCGTCGTCATCCTCCACCTCGTCGCCAGCCAACACAGCCGACGAACATAGATGACCCGGAAGGGTGGTCCCCGTTTAGGTGCCGATTACCGGGTCAGGTGGTCCCCAATCTCACGCCGAAACACAGCCACGATCAGCCTCAACACCGGGATCACCTGGCTCGTCAGCGATAATTTGCAGCTCGATACCGGCATCGGCTTTGGCGTTTCCGGCAAGGCCGATCGCCTCGCCCCTTTTCTGGGCTTTTCCACGCGTTTCTGATCGCGCCGCATCGACGGCCAAACTTGCAGGGGACGCCGGTCGGCCGCACTGCTCGGGTGGCAATCGCTGGCCAGCCAGGCCCAAAAGCTCGAAGACCGACTTTCATCATCGGCACACCGCTCCGCGTTCGACTGACGGCACCTCGCGCGCCTGCCGCGATCACCGGGCCCAACCCGGCGCAGCCGGCTCCAGCGCGTCCAGGAACGCGGTCGCGCTGGCGCGATAGGCATCGCGAACTTCGGGCGTCATCCGGTCCCAATTGGCATAGATCTGCACCATCCGACGATTGCGGCGGAAGCGGCGCTCGTGCCGGGCAAGGAAATCCCAGTAGAGCGCGTTGAACGGGCAAGCCTCGGGTCCGTATTTCTGTTTCACGTCGTACCGGCATTTGCCGCAATGATCGGACATGCGGTTGATATAGGCGCCGCCGCCGGCATAGGGTTTGGTCGCCAGGCGTCCACCATCGGCATGCTGGCTCATGCCGATGACATTGGGCAATTCCACCCATTCATAGGCATCGGCATAGACGATGAGGAACCAGTCAGCGACGTCCTGCGGCCGGACGCTGGCAAGCATCGCGAAGTTACCCAATATCATCAGCCGCTGGATATGATGGGCATAGGCGTTGTCGCGCGTGTTGCGGATTGCCTCTGCCATGCACAGCATTTCGGTTTCGCCGGTCCAGTAGAATTCGGGCAGCGGCCGGGTGGCGTCGAGCGCGTTGGCGCCGGCGACCTGGGGCATCTCCATCCAGTAATAGCCGCGGACATATTCACGCCAGCCGATGATCTGGCGGATAAACCCTTCCGCCGCATTCAGCGGGACGTCGCCATCGGCATAGGCATCGGCGGCGGCCTGCGCCACCTCCAGCGGTGTGAGCAGGCCAAGGTTGAGCGCGGGGCTGAGCCAGCTGTGATACAGCCAGTCCTGCCCGGTCACCATCGCATCCTGATACGTGCCGAAATCATGCAGCGCGGTCCGGACGAAATGCTCAAGCGCCGTGCGGGCTTGCGCTGCGGTGACGGGAAGCGCGAAATTTTCCAACCGACCGAAATGGTCGTTGAAGCGCTCGCCCACCAGCGCAAGCACGGCGGCCGTTGTCTCATCGGGTGCAAATTGCAGGGGTTCGGGGTAATCGAGACCGTGTTTTGGCGGGGCGCGATTTTCCTTGTCGAAATTCCATTGCCCGCCCTCGGGCTTGCCGTCGGCGGCGATCAGCAAGCCGGTTTTGCGGCGCATCTCGCGGTAGAAAAACTCCATCACAAGCTCGTTTCGCGCTTGCGCCCAGGTCTGGAATTCAAGGATATCGCACACGAAGCGATCGTCGGGCAGGATCGTGACCGGCAAGCCGAACCGCTTCGACCAACCCTGGATCATGGTCTGGACGCGCCACTCTCCAGCTTCGACAATCCGGATCGCGCTCGGCCGGTGCCGCTCGATCGCGCGCGCGACTTCGCCGGTAAAGTTTCCGCTATTGCCGGGGTCATCGAGCCGGACGTAATCCACGGTCCAGCCGTCGCCGCGCAATTCCTCCGCGAAATGGCGCATCGCCGACAGGATGAGCGCGATCTTGCGCTTGTGGTGGCGCATATAGACGGCCTCGTCCGCGACTTCCATGAGAAGCACGACTGCATCCGCCTTCGCGACCCCGTTCAGCGAGTTGAGGCCATGAGACAATTGATCGCCGAGGATGGGGATAAGGATGGTCATCGGCTTCGCTCGACGCCCGGCACGCGAGCGGGGCGTCTTCGAGCTTGAGGAAGACCGATTTTAATGACGAGACCGAAACGACCCGGGAAGCGGCATCCAGCATCGCGACTTGGGGTTCTGATTTTGGCCGCCGGTCCGCGTTGCATCCTCCATCCTTGCCCGATGTCATCGTCGCAGATCAACCAGCTCGCTGCAGCCATTCTTTTCTCGGGGCAAAGCGGTCGTTGCGGGTGTTCTCCGCCGCTGAACTTCCCATATGCTCCCGATGAGCACCCTTACGGTCTGGTATGATGGCGGTTGTCCGCTTTGCCTTCGCGAAATCGCCCTGATGCGCAGGCTCGATGCGCGCGGTGCGATCCGGTTCGTCGATGCGACCACGCAGGGGGCGTCCTCCTGTCCGATCGATCGAACCGAATTGCTCGCCAGATTTCACGCGGAAGAAAATGGCAAGCTCCTGTCGGGCGCCGCTGCTTTTGCCGCGATGTGGCGAGCGATACCGCTGCTTCGGCCGCTCGGTCTTGCCGCGCGCTCTCCGTTGGTGCTTCACTTGCTTGAGATGGCCTATCGGGGATTCCTGATCGTCAGGCCGATGCTGCAACGCGCCGTTCGCTGGATGTCGCCGATATGAGGCCGCAACCAGAACCGGCCAGATCCAGCCGGCAGCACAGGACGATGATTTCGTGAGTGACGACCCCGCACAGTATCGCAACCGTTCGATCCCCCAGGGCCGCCTGTCGAGATTTGGCCATTTCGGCCGTCTCGCAGGCGGCGTTGCGGGAGGCATGCTGGCGGAGGGCGCGCGCCGGCTTGCGGCGGGTGAGCGACCGAGCATCGGCGATCTGGTGCTGACGCCGGGGAACGCCAAACGCTTCGCCGACCGGTTGTCGCACCTGCGCGGTGCCGCGATGAAGCTTGGACAGATGATCTCGCTCGATGCCGGCGACCTGCTGCCGCCCGAGCTGGCAACGATCCTCGCAACGCTGCGCAACCAGGCGTACCGGATGCCGCCGGCGCAGCTCAACACGGTATTGAAAGCGCAATGGGGTGCCGACTGGCGGCGACAGTTCACCCGGTTTGATGCATCGCCGATCGCCGCAGCCTCGATCGGGCAGGTCCACCGCGCGGTTCTTCCCGATGGGCGGGTACTTGCCATCAAGGTTCAGTATCCCGGCGTGAGGGAGAGCATCGAGTCCGATGTCGACAACGTCGCGACGTTGCTGCGCGTCTCCAACCTGCTGCCGGCCACGCTCGATCTCAAGCCATTGCTTGCGGAGGCCAAGCGCCAGCTTGCCGAAGAGGCCGACTATATCCGCGAAGGCGAGCAGATGCGCGCGTATCGCGCGCGGCTCGGCGGTGACGCGCGCTACGTCGTCCCCGCGCTGCACGAAGCGCTGACAACAACCGACGTGCTCGCGATGGATTTCGTCGAAGGCCGACCGATCGAGACGCTGGAGGACGCAGCGCAGGACGTCCGTGACCGGGCGATGACCGCGCTCATCGATCTTGTGCTGCGTGAACTGTTCGTGTTCGGCGTGATGCAGACCGATCCAAACTTCGCCAATTACCGCTGGCAGCCGGACACCGGTGCGCTTGTGCTTCTCGACTTCGGGGCGACACGGGCAATCCCCGCCGGCACTGCCGCTGCGTACCGTGAGCTTGTCGAGGCGGGTCTTGCGCACGAGCGTGACCGGATCAGGGAAATCCTGGTCCGGACGGGCTTTCTCGGGGCGGAGGCGGTGGCGGCGCACCGCCCCGCGATCGACCGTATCATCGCAGCGATCGACGACACGATGGCGCGACCCGGTCTGTTCGATTTCGCCGACCGTGCGTTCGTCCCCATCGTCCGCGCTGAAGTGCCGGCGCTGGTTGAGGATCGCGCCACCTGGCACGTTCCTGATGTCGAAACCCTCTTTGTACAGCGCAAGGTCAGTGGAACGGCATTGCTGGCAGCCCGGCTGAAAGCCCGGGTTGATGTGACGGGGCTCGCGACTGCGGCAATTGCCTCATCGTCAGAACAGCTGACTTAGATGAGGTCGCCGCCGCGCCGATTTTATGATCCACGCCGACTCATTGATGCACAGAATTATTTCGTCGATGAGCCCATCGCTCTGTTCTAGGCAAAGGCGCTATCCTTTGCCGCTTGCAGAAACAGCTGCACTTTGTGGGTGTGGCGGTGGCTTCTGGGCACGGTCGCGGTCAGCCGCAATTCGGGCGGGTGCCAATCGGGCAGCACCTCGACAAGCCGACCCTCTCGCAAGTCGTGATCGACGCGGTAGCGCGGCAGGACAGCGACCCCGTGCCCGGCAAGCGCGTAGTCACGCAGCACATGGCCGCTATTCGAGGACAGCCGAAACGGCACATTCACCCGCTCCACTTGCTTGCCCCGATTGAAAACCCATTCATTGATGTTGGGCTGCAAGCTGTAATTGACGCATAAATGCCGCTTGAGGTCGCCGGGATACTCGATGCACGGTGCGCGCGAGAGGTAGCCGGGTGCCGCGCAATAGACGCTTGGTATATCGGTAATGTTGGTTTCATCGACGTCGCTGGCTGCCCCCTGCCTGACGTGGAAGGCGATATCGAAGCCGCTTTCGATTGGGTTTATGACGCGATTTTCAGTCACGAGTTCGATCGACAGATCAGCGTGGCGGATCGCAAATGCGGAAACAATCGGCGCGACGAGATGAATTCCCAGATCGGTGACGCTGGCAATTCGAAGCCGCCCGGCAAGCGACTGACGCAAGGTGGGCGCCGCGTTTTCCAGATCATCGATCCGGTGGACGATCGTGCGATAGTCCGGCAGCAGGCTATCGCCGAGCTCGCTCAATCTGATTGCTCGGGTCGAGCGGTGGAGCAATTGTCCGCCCAGCAAGTCCTCAAGTTGCCTTACCCGTTCCGAGATCACCGATCGGGAAATGCCGAGCCGCCGGGCGCTTTCGGCAAAACTCCGCGTTTCGGCGACGTGGACGAAAGCCTGCATCGATAGAAAGCGATCCATTGGTCTGAAATTCCGGATGATGATTTGTCAATTATCCCGATTATCCGGATAACTGCAATGTGTAAGCTGTCCGTTGGGGTCAATGGGGAGCATGCGGTGATGTTGATCGTTGAAAAAAAGCAGGTTCGGCTCATTCGGCTGATGGGTGCAAGCACGGCCATCATTGGGGCGATGCTCGTGACAGGCACCGCCAGTGCGCAGTCTGCGACGGTGACCAAGCCGGCCGAAACAGAAACCCGCGATGCTGCATCGCGCGTCGATGAGATTGTCGTCACGGCGCAACGCCGCGAGGAACGGCTGCAGGATGTGCCGCTCGCCGCGAGCGCGTTCGGCCAGAACCAGCTTGACCGGCTGAACATCCAGTCGACGCTCGAAGTCGCGAGCTTCGTGCCCAATCTGGTCGCGCAGAACAATACCGGGCTCGGCACCGCCAATGGCTATTATCTGCGCGGCGTCGGCAACGTGGAATCTATCGCGACTTTCGATACACCCGTCGGCGCTTACATCGACGATGTGTATGTCGCGCGGCAGAACTCGAATAACTTTTATGCTTTCGATGTCGACCGGATCGAGGTGCTGCGCGGGCCACAGGGAACGTTGTTCGGTCGCAATACATCCGCCGGGTCGGTCAACCTGTATCTGCGCAAACCCGCTGACAAATTCACCGGTTATGTCTCCGGCGGGGTCGGCGCTTACGGGGCGTATGAGGTTACCGGCAACGTCAACATTCCGCTGTCCAGCAAGATCCGAACCAAATTCTCTGCCTATCGCCGCTATAGCGACGGCTACGTTAGAAACGTTACCACCGGCCAGCGGCTGAACGGCGACAATAGTTGGGGTGGGCGCGGGGCGGTTTCCATTGATTTCGCCTCCAACGTCACCTGGGACACCGCCGTGTCCTATATCCATGACGAGGCGCTCAACATCCTCAACACGCCGTGCAGCCGGCTGGTGCCAACGCAGTGCGACGGGCGCTTTTCGGCAACGGCGATCGCCAACCCGCTCCGCACGCCGACGGGCAGGTTTGCGACCACCGTGCCCGTATCGGGCGCCAAGGGTGGGTTCGGGCTTGGCAATGTCGTCGACAATCTACTGGTCACATCGGATTTGAAGATCGATCTCGGCTCGGCCAAGCTCGATCTGATCACCGGCTTCATCGACACGCGACAGCATTATGCGATCGATTTCTTCGATGGTCGCACCAATGCGCCGGGCTACACCTTTGCCGGGACGCCGCCGGTACCCACTTTCAGCGCGGCCCAGGTCAACCCGCCGATTTCAAACAACCCGAACGGCAATTTCTCGCTGACTAATATCGGCCGCTTCGAACAGTTCAGCCAGGAGATCAAAATCGCCGGATCGGCATTTGCCGGCGCGCTCGATTATGTCGGGGGGCTGTTCTATTTTCAGGAACGCAACCGTACCGATTACGCCGACATCTTCGGCAACACGCTGCTTGCCGACCGCGTGCTGGGTAACAGCGTGACGTCCTATGCGGTCTATGGCCAGGTCGATTGGCACATCGTGCCGGCGCTGACGGCAACCGTTGGCTTGCGCTACACCAACGAAAACAAGACGATCGATTTCTTCGACAATCGTCCGCAATGTGCCGTCAGCCAGGCGACGGCGGGATGCCTGAGCAGCGTCAATTTTGCGACCACGATCTTTCCGAGCGGGGCCACGATCCCGCTGTCGCAAACGGTCAACCGCGTGACGCCGCGTTTTGCGGTGACGTACAAGCCTGATGACGATTTCCTGCTGTTCACATCGGCGACCAACGGCTTCCGCTCGGGCGGGTGGAATGCCCGGTCCTCATCGGTCACGACGATCCTGCCGTTCGGGCCGGAGACGACCTGGTCCTATGAACTGGGCGCCAAGACGCAGTTTTTCGACAATCGGCTGCGGGCCAATGTGACGCTGTTCTACACCCAGATCTTTGATCTTCAGGTGCTGTCATCGTTCGTCAATCCGACCAGCGGCGCGCTGACCTTTATCTCGGGCAATTATGCCGATCAGGATAACAAGGGCGTCGAGTTCGAGTTTCAGGCGGTGCCCGTGCGCAACCTGACCTTGTTCGCCAATATCGGTATTCAGGACCCGCGTTATGTGATCGACCGGAATGCGCCGCTGCGCAGCACGTACAACGTGCTGTCGCTCAACGCGCAGCAGCAGGAATGCCGCGCAGCATTGGCGGGAACCGCATCGCCGCTGGTCGCCGATGTCCGCCCGGCCGCAACCCGCGCGGGCGCCTATTGCGGCGCCGGCATCGTCACGCCGAACGGCGATATCTCAAAGGTGGTCCGGTCGCCGACATTGAGCATCTCTGGCGGGGTCAGCTACAAGCTGGAGGCGGGGCCGGTGGGCAGCTTCACCCCCAACGTTGCCGTATCCTATTACAGCGATTCAGAAACGGGATCATCGAACGTCAACATCTACCAGGATGCGGCCGGCGCTTACAATCTGCGGTCGGGAACATTGGTGTTCGGCTCGCATAATGATCCGACGGCGGTGGTCAACGCATCGCTTGCATGGAACAGCATCGACGATCGTTTCCGGGTCACCGTTGCGTGCGACAATTGCTTCGACACAGTCTATGTGCAGTCCGCGCTCTCCAACTTCTCCTACATCAATCCACCGCGGAGCTGGACCGCCACGCTGCGGGTCAATTTCTGAGCGAGACTGGGTAGGAAAGCTCGATGCCGACGATATTGATTACCGGCGCCAGCCGTGGCCTCGGCCTGGCGTTCGTGGAGGCCTATGCCGCGCGCGGATGGCGAACGATCGCGGCTGTCCGAAGCGAAGCCGAAGGGCGACTGGCGGAACTGGTCGCCGATCCCGCGTTGAGTGTCGAGACGGTGCCGCTCGACCTCGCCGATTTCGAAACGATCGACGCGTTGGGGTGGCGGCTGCGCGGGGTGGCGATAGACTTCTTGATCTCCAACGCCGCCATGACGGGCGGGCCGCTGGGCGTGTTCGGCGAAACCGATTATGCGCGCTTTGAACAGTGCCTGCGGGTCAATACGATGGCCCCGTTCAAGCTTGCCGAAGTGCTCGCGGCCAATGTCGCGATGAGCGAGCGCAAGGTTATGTTCTTCATCGGCAGCCGGCTCGGCGCACACCCGTTTTTCGGCTATTCGGGCTATGTAATCAGCAAGACGGCGATGAACCAGGTCGCAAAGCAAGTCTCGCTCGCGCTTGAGGCACAAGGCGTCACCGTCGCTGCCTGTCATCCGGGTTGGGTCGGGACCGAGGCGACCGCCGAACACGGATTGGCCCCGCTCACCCCGTCGATGAGCGCCGACATGTTGATGAAGGTGATCGACCGGCTGACGATCGCCGACACCGGGCGATTTTTCGATCCCGACGGCAGCGAACTGCCGCTGATTACGCAGCAGACCGAGCAGAAATTTTACGGCAAGCCCAAAGGCGCTGTGCGGTGAGCAGCGCCACCGCCCGCCGGTTCGTGCAGGTTGGCGATCGGGTGGTGCATTACCGCGTGGCGGGTAACGGGCCTGTCGTCCTGCTGGTCCATCAATCGCCGCGGTCATCGGCCGAATATGCTGCGCTGATGATGCGACTGGCGGATCGCTACACGGTGATTGCGCCGGATAATCCCGGCAACGGCCTGTCGACGCTGTTGCCCGAAGGCCGCCGCACGATCGAGGATTACGGCGACGCGGTGGCGGAATTTCTGACCGCGATCGGCGTCAATCGTGTCCTGCTCTATGGCTTTCACACCGGCGCGGCGATCGGGCTGGCCTTTGCCGCGAGGCACCGCAAGCGCGTGGCGGTGGCTGTGCTGAACGGGGTGCCGGTGCCCGACAGGCGCACGGTCGATGCGGATGTCGCGCGCTATCTTGTGCCGTTCGCGCCGAGCTGGGACGGCGCGCATCTCGTGTGGCTATGGTCGCGGCTTCGCGAACAGACGATCTTTTATCCGTGGTTCAGCGACGCCGATACGGACCGGGTCGGTTTCACCCCGCCCGGCGGCGATGCCCTGTTCGACGCTTGCCTTGAGCTGTTGCGCGCGGGCGACGCGTATCGCCATGCCTATGAAGCCGCGTTTCGAGTGCCAACGCAGCGACTGGTGACGAGGCTGAAGGGCCCCGCTGCGATCGTGTCGGCAAGTTGGGACCCGCTATACGCCGAAATGGAAGCGCTGCGCGTTCCAGAGGGTATCGAGCGGGTGCGGCTCGGCGCTGATCCGGCGGAAATCGTCCCGGTTATCGAACGGCTTTTTGCTGCTCATGCCGCCGCCGCCGATGCCGCCATGCCCGCCGCTCCGGCGTCCGATCGCGGTTTTGCCGACGGCATCTTTTATCGCTCGAGAACAGGTGCCGGGCGGCCACTGGTGCTGATCCACGACCATCACGACGATTCAACGGGTGTAGATGTGGCAGCCGGCGAGGCCGCCGGGCCACGTCCGACCATTGCGATCGATCTTCCCGGCCACGGCGAGTCGACGGTCGCATGGCAGACCACGCTCGCAGACAATGGCGCGCTGGTGCGCGACGCGCTGTCGAGCATCGGCTTGCGTGATGCGCATCTTTGCGGGATCGGCCTTGGCGCGCGCGTCGCCGCTGCGGTATCGGTGCCGGGGCGCTTTCCGCTCCACCACGAATGCCGCCCCTTCAAACTGACGGCGGTGCAGCACGCAACAGGCGCTGCCTTGATCGACGATTTTCTGGCGACGCGTGAGCATGCCGGGCGACTGCTCGGCGCATGGCGGATGGCGCGCGATGGCGCGCTGTTCGATCCGTGGTGTGATCCGAGCCCTGGAGCCGCCCGCCGGCCGGCGGGCGATCTCGACCCCGTCGCCATCCACCGCCGCGCGCTTGCCGCGCTCAAATCGATGCGGAGCTGGCGCGCCAGCTGGGCCGCCGTCGCGCCGGGTTGAAGGAACAGGCATGCGCGCATGGTGGTCACTGATCGTCCTCATCATCGCCTATGCGGTGAGCTTTATCGACCGCCAGATATTGAGCCTGCTGGTCGAGCCGCTGAAGGCGGACCTCAAGATCAGCGATACGCAGATCGGCCTGTTGCAGGGTATGGCCTTTGCGGTGTTTTACTGCGCGCTCGCTATCCCCGTTGCCCGACTGGCAGAGCGGCACGGGCGCATCCGCATCATCGTCATCGGCGTCGCGATCTGGTCGGTGATGACGATGGGGTGTGGGCTGGCGCGCAGCTACACGACCTTGTTCGTGTCGAGGCTGGGCGTCGGGCTTGGTGAAGCGGCGCTTTCACCGTCGGCGCAAAGCCTGGTCACCGATTATTTCCCCCGTGAACGGCTCGGGCTGGCGCAAAGCCTTTATGGCGTCGCAATCCCGATCGGCGGCGGCCTGGCAATCATGCTGGGCGGGCTGATCGCGCAAAGCGTGGGGACGGCGGGCAGCATTGCCCTGCCGCTGATCGGCGCGGTGCGCGGGTGGCAGGCGGCATTTCTGATCGTTGGCGGGGCAAGCCTGTTGCTGGTGCCGCTGCTCGCCACGTTGCGGGAGCCGCCACGTCGAAGCTTCGGCAAGATGGAAGTGGCAGGCGAGACCCTTGGCGCTTTCTTCCGCCGTCGCGCGTGGCTTGTCGCCTGCTATTTTGGCGGGCTCGCGGTGTTGACGTTGATGGCTTATGCCAATGTCGCCTGGTTTCCCTCCTACTTCATTCGCATCCACGGGCTTGATCGTGGCACGATCGGGCTAGGTTATGGCGGCGTGCTGGCGGTAGCAGGCACGGCGGGGCTGGTGAGCGGTGGCGCAGTATCGGACTGGCTGGTCCGGCGCGGTGTCGCGACCGGGCATCTCGCCGTCGCCGTTGGCGCGACGGTGCTCGCCATCGTGCCGGGCACATTGACGCCGCTGGCCGGATCGGCGAGCCAGTCCTTCATGCTGATGGTGCCGCTCATCTTCTTCGGCGCGATGCCGACCGGCGCCTCCGCCACGATGACTCAGCTGATTGCCCCGCCGCATCTGCGCGGGATGGTGGTGGCGGTGTTTCTGCTGATCATCAACGTCGTCGGTATCGGGCTGGGACCGCTGTCGGTCGGGCTGCTGAACGACCGGGTGTTTGGCGATCCGCTGGCGATCGGTCGGTCGATGGCGCTCGTCATTGGCTGTTCGACGATGATCGGTGCGCTGTTGCTGGCGCTCGCGATCCGCCCCTATGCGCGCGCCCTGAAGGAAATCGATGCGGCTCGCGCCTGAGCCCGGCCGCCGGATCGCGGTGGTCGGTGCCTGTGGAGGCATCGGGGCAGCCGTCACGGCGGCGTTGATCGAGGTGCAGTGCGCCGTCGCCGCGCTCGATCTGCCCGCATCGCTGGAGCGTGCGCCGCCGCCAAAAGAGGTCTCGTTCGTTCAGCCAATCGACGGCCGCGATCCTGCATCAGTTGCGCGGGCTTTCTCCGCGCTCGCGGCGCATTGGGACGGTATCGACGGCCTGATCATTGCGTCGGGCTTTGCCGGCCCGCGCCTGCCGCTTGCGGAGACGCCGATCGACGCAATCGATGAGGTGATTGCCGGCAACCTGCGCCTGACTGCGCTGGTCCTTCAGGCTGCCGCGCCGCTCATCTTGCGCGGGACCGAAGCCGCCGTGGTACTGCTGTCGAGCGACATGGCCTATGCGCCGCAGCCCGGCTACGCACCCTATGTCGCTGCCAAGGCCGGGATCGTCGCGCTTGGCCGCTCGGTCGCCCGCGAATGGGCGCCGGGCGTTCGTGTCAACATCGTGTCGCCCGGTGCGGTCGATACGCCCTTCCTGCGCGGCGGGATGGGCAGGGCAGAGGTGCTCGATGCGCCACTGCGCTTCGACATGGCCAGCTACCTCGCCCAGGTGCCGCTCGGCAGACTGGCGATCGCCGGGGATATCGTGGGGCCGATGCTGTTCCTGCTTGGCCCCGCGTCGCGCTATCTGACGGGGGAAGTCATCCATGTCAGTGGCGGTGCGGTGATGGCGTGAGCTCGGGTTTATGCAAAGGCGTCCGAGCAAACAATGCGGGCGTGGGAAAAAGCACCCGAGCTGATCGAATAACGAATAGCTGTTTCCAGCCGAAAACGCTTCCGATCCATTTATTTCACCGGACAGCCGGTCGCGAAAATCGCGCACCCCGTCCCCGCCGCCGTCAAGCGGGCGGTCGCTCGCCCAATCTGATCCGCTCGGCAATCGTCTCGATCACCGGCCACAGCGTCGCCACGCTGTCGATCACGTAATCAGCGCCGGCCGCCTCCAAATCGGCGGCGGCAGTGGCGATGCGGCGGCGGCGCTCGTCGGGTGTCAACGCAGCCAGCGCGGTTTCGTCAAGGCCAACACCGTTGCCCGATGCCGCCACTCCTACCGTCCAGGCGCCTGCAGCCCGGCCTTCGCCGATGCCGACGGTTGCGTCATCGACCTTGATGCAGCTCCATGCCGGCCACACCCCAAGCTCGACCAGCGCTTTCCACAGCATCAACGGGGAGGGGCGCCCTTCGTGCGTTTCGCCCGAACACACGACGACATCGGGCGCATATCCCTGTGCCGCTGCCAAGGGCAGGATGTCGGCCATCATCGGGCGGGTATAGCCGGTGCACGAAGCGATCCTGACGCCATTGGCGCGCAATTGTGCGGCCAGTGAGGCGGCGCCAGGGATGAGGGTCGCGCAATCGCTCGCGGCGACGCGCATCATCGGCTCGACCGCGTCGTGCAACGCTGTGACATCGATCTCGTTTGGCGCCGCGCCGTGTAAATCGCGCCATGCCTCGGCGATCCGCGGCATCGCCAGAATCGCGCGGATATGGTCGCGCTTGGCCCGGCCCATGTCCGCGCGCGCTTCGCCTTCCGAAATCGCGACGCCGGCATCGGCAAACACCCGTTGCAGCGCGACGACGGGCGCGCGGCTGCCAAAATCGATCATCGTGCCGGCCCACTCGAGGATGACGGCCTTGACGGGAAAGGTCATGCGACGACTCCTTGGCTGGCGATGGCACCAATGGTTTCCTCGGCCAGCGCAAAGGCGGTCGACGCGCCGGTGCCGCTCGTCACCACGACGAGGTGGACTCCCGGCAGCGGCTGGCTGACATGGCTGTGATGGTCGGCCGAGGCATAGGTGCCCGTCCAGCGCTCGATCACTGGCGGCACATGGCCGAATACTGCGCGAAATTCGTCGAGAATCAGATCATCGACCGCCGCATCGGCAAAGGGATTGGGCGTCGCGGCATAATGGTGGCTGTCGCCGACGACGAGGCTGCCGTCGGCGCTTTGCGTCACGATCAGGTGGATGCCGTTGGCGAGATGGTGGGGCTGGTCGACGGCGAGCCTCTGCCGCAACGCCGCCGCCGCCGGAAGCGCTGCATAGCCGAGATAGCGCACCAGGCTGAGGTCCGACATGATCGCGGCGGGCAGGCGATAGCCCGGCGCGGCCAGCCGGAGCATCTGGAGTTTGCAGCGCGTGACCGCCCTCAGCGCATCGGGAAAGAGCGTCGTCAGGTCGTCGCCGGGGCAAACGATAATCGCCGACGCGTGAACAGGCCCCTCGCTTGTGTCGAGCTGGCCCGTTCTGACGCCGTTGACGGCAACGCCTCGCCTGAAATCAACGCCGCAGCGATCGGCGAGCCAGGCGGCGAGCCTGGGGATTGCCGTGCGCGATTCAACACGGATGTCGATGTCGCTCGACAGCACCCCCTCAAGATGCGCCGGCCGAAGCTTGCCGAGCAGCGTCGTGGCGGCATCGCGATCATGCCAGGTGCAGCCCTCGGCCATTTCCGTCTCGAGAAACGCCTCGCACACCACGCGCGCTTCGGGTCGCTGCGCCACCATGGCGAGGCCGCGCTGCTCGATCGCGATGCCGGCGGGGCCAGCGACTTCCAGCCAGACCTCGCGCGATCGCCGCGCCCGGCGCCACACCGCGCCGGCTTCCTGACCCGTCACCGTGACGAAACCGAAATTGCGAATCGAGGCACCATTGGCCTGTGCGTCGCGGTCCAAGACGACTACGCGGCGGCCACTGCGTGCCGCGGCAAGCGCATGCGCCAGCCCGACAATACCAGCACCGACGACCGCGAGGTCATACGACCGATGCTGCACACCCCGTCTCCCTTTGCCCCGGTCGCCCGAGATACCCTGGTTGGGTGGTCAGGACCAAATGTCGAGGAGCCGGCGGCATCGGCGCGGGTAGCGCGCCATCAGCGTACGGCGCTTGGCGGCTGCCGGGGCACGTTTGCAGCGCTGATGCCCGACCGCGTGGCCGTTCTTCGATAAAAATAATATCCAGCGACGATCGTCAATACAGTGCCGACGATGCTCGTCGCATAGGCGCCACGTGTAAAAAATTGCAGCCAGTCGAGCGAACTCTGTCCGAAGTTGCGCCACAACAGCAACGTCACGCTGCCAAGATACCCGAATGAATCGGCGACGTAGATCAGAAAGCCGGCATTGGCGATCCGCCCGCTGGCGGCAACCAACCGGTCGAACAGCACCGCATTGATCGGACTATAGGCGATATAGACCCCGGAGCCGACGAGGATCATCCACATCAGTGGTGATATCCAGTGCAGCTGAAAGGCAAGCGTCGACAGGCCGAGCAGCGCAAAGCCACCGCCGATCATCGCATGGATCACCAGCAGCGCGCGGCGATTGTCGCGCACGATGATAACCAGCGCCATGCCCGCCAGCGCGACGAACGCGACGGGCAGCTCGCTGGCGGTAAAGATCGCCGCCTGCCCGCCATAGCCCAGCGCCGTCCAGATCTCGGGAGCGAAATTGTCGCGGAAATCCCGGAATGCGGTGAGCAGGACATAGGCAATGACGATCGCGATCAGCCCCGGCGCATAGGCTTTCAGGAAGCTGCGCCGTTCTTCGCGGGTCATTGGCGCGCGCCGGGTGCGTTCGGCCTCGTCCCGAGCGCTTGGCGGCGGCAGCTGGCTGAGCACCCACACCGCCAGCAGCAGGAGCGGCAGGAATAGCGCGCCAGTCGCCGCCGGCATCCAGAAGCGATCGACATGCGCCGACTGCATCAGCCAGGTGCCGACCGATTTGACCACCCCGGAGGAGATGATGAAGCTTGCACACAGCATCGATGCGAGCACTTCGGAAACGCGGCGCCCTTCCATGAAGCCGAATACCAGCCCCCAGATCATCCCGAGCGGGACGCCGTTGAGAAAGAGCGTCAGGACATTCCACGGCGCAGGGATCACCGCAAACCCGACAAGCGCCAGCCATGCCATGCCGATCAGGCCGATAATCGCCACCGCGCGGTGACGCGGGTCGATCTCCGAAATCACTTTGACGCCGATGAATTTCGACAGCGCATAGCCAGCGACCTGCGCGATGATCAGCGCAATCTTGTAATCGAGAACGAAATCCCAGCCCGGCACCTGCTCAAAGGTCGCCGCCGTAAACGGCTTGCGAAACGCATACATGGCAAAATAGGCGCAAAATCCTGCGGTTCCGGCAGCCGCTGTGAAAATGGCGGGATGCGCGCGCGCCAATGCACGTCCAAAGCGACTTTCCATTCACCCACCCCCCGCAATCATCGACTGCCGTAAAGCCCACCCCGAGACAGTCGTGTATCAATCGCGGTGCCGCCACAAGCGACACCGCTCATACCATCAATAGCCGGCTTTTTTCGTTGGGTAATGTAGACAAGGCCCGGCGAGAGGATGACAAAAACGCCGCCATATTGGCTGTGGCGAGCCACTCACGCCCTTGACGAATTGCCAAATTGATGCAATCTTAACAAGTGTTTGCAAATCGTTGCTCCCGCAGTGGCGCTGTTTGCCGGCCAAACCTTTTGATGGCAGCGGCCTGCACCGGCATTTGTTGAGTATCTTTGCGTAGGGGCTGGCGATGACACAGACGTCACTGACGCCGTCACAGATCAGCGCCGGGCTGCGAGAGCCGGGCGCATCGCTTGGGCCGTCGCAATTCACCTATTCGATTCCGGGCGCGGCATCGGTCTGGCCGGGATATATCGCCGGCGAAGAGCCGTTCGTCAGCTACAGCACGCTCAGCGCCGCCCAGGCCAATTCGTTTCGTGCAGCACTCCAGAACTGGGATGACCTGATCGCGCCAAACTTCGTCGAGGTCGCCGATAATGCAACCTCGCGCGGCGAAGTTCGCGTTGCCTTTACACAGATTGACGGGGCGGCATTCGGCTTTGCCTATAGCGGCGCGCCGACACGGTCGGGCGGCAAGATTGGCGACATCTGGTTCGACCCGACCAAGCTGAGCGCCGATTTCAGCCCCAATTCGGTGGGCTATGCGGGAATATTGCACGAAGTCGGCCACACGCTTGGCCTAAAACATCCGTTTGAAGGCACGCCCCTGCCCGCCGGTTTCGACAATCAATTCTACACCGTGCTTTCGTACACCAACAATACCGTCTTCCTGCAATGGTCGATACAGCCCGGCGGTTCGCTGAACCGGACATCGGTCCCCGTTCGCCCATCGACCCCGATGGTGCTCGATGTTGCGGCTGTCCAGGCGATTTACGGTGCCGATCTCACCACGCGCACCGGCAACAATGTCTACACCTTCACACAGGGTAGCCTGACCATCCAGACGATCTACGATGCCGGCGGTATCGACACGATCGACGTGTCGAACTTCACCCGGCCCAATATGATCGATCTCCGGCCGGGCAGCTATTCGAACATCGGCGAATACAGCGTCGCGCAGCAGATCAGCGATGTCGCCGCACCCTATCTCAACTCGTCGTCGCAGTCCGATCGACTGATCGGGCAGCAGTTTCAGGCCTTTGCGCAAAATCAGCTTGCAACGATCACGGCCCAGGGCGCTGTGGGTTATGAATTCAAGAACAATCTCGGCATCGCTTTCACGACGATCATCGAAAATGCGATCGGTGGTTCCGGCGCGGACACGATCATCGGCAACGATGCCAACAACACGCTTCGCGGCGGTCTTGGCGCCGACACGCTGACGGGGGGTGCGGGCGTCGATCTGTTCACCGACACCGCCGCCGGGCTGAACGGTGACACGATCACTGACTTCGACATCGGCGAGCGGATCGTCATCAGCAACGCGTCGCTCGCAGGATTCAGCTTTGCGCTCAACGGCAACACCCTCAGCTATACCGGCGGCTCGCTGACGCTCGGCGCGGTGCCGGCAGGATATCGGTTGACCGCGAGTGCCGCCGTCGAGGGCGGGGTTGCGCTTGCCTATGCGTCGACGGCGACGAGCCGGTTCGTCGTCGCCGCGCCCGGGGCAGATTTCAACGGCGACGGTCGCGACGATATTTTGTGGCGCAACACCGGCGGCGCGCTCAGCGACTGGCTGGGCCGGACCAATGGCGGCTTCTCGCCCAACGATGCCGCCGCATTCACTCAGGTGGCAACCAGCTGGAAGATCGTCGGCACGGGTGATTTCAATGGCGACGGTCGTGCCGATATCTTGTGGCGCAACGACAATGGCGGGCTCAGCGACTGGCTGGGTGCCAGCAACGGTGGCTTTGCGGCCAATGACGGCGCGGCGTTCACCCAGGTCGCGACGAGCTGGAAGGTCGCGGGTACGGGCGATTTCAACGGCGATGGCCGCAGCGACATCTTGTGGCGCAATGACGGTGGTGCGCTTAGCAACTGGCTTGGGCGCGCCGATGGCGGCTTCAGCCCCAATGACGGCGCGGCCTTCAGCCAGGTGCCGGTCAGCTGGCAGGTCGCGGCGACGGGTGATTTCAACGGCGACGGCCGTGCCGATATCTTGTGGCGCAACGTGGGCGGCGGGCTCAGCAACTGGCTTGGCCGCGCCGATGGCGGCTTTACCGTCAACGATGCTGCGGCGAGCAACCAGGTGCCGACCAGCTGGCATGTCATCGGCACGGGCGATTTCAACGGCGACGGGCGTACCGACATTTTGTGGCGCAACGATAACGGCGCGATCAGCGACTGGCTCGGCCGCAGCAATGGCGGCTTTAGCGCCAACGATGCTGCCGCCTTCACCCAGGTCGATCTCGGCTGGCAAGTCGTCGGCACGGGCGATTTCAACGGTGACGGTCGCGACGACATTTTGTGGCGCAACGCCAATGGCGCGCTCAGCGACTGGCTGGCGCGCGCCGATGGCGGCTTCTCGCCAAACGACGCCAATGCCTTCACCAATGTTCCTGTCGACTGGCAGGTCCAGCCCGTCGTCCCCGTTCTGCTGTGATCCGCATCGACGCTTGATCTGACGGCATCAAAACGGCGATAGGCGCGCCTTGGCGACCTCCAGCGAAAGCGCAAAAAGATCATGCAGACAATCGGCGTCATCGGCGCAGGCCAGATGGGTGCGGGGATCGCACAGGTATCGGCGCAGGCGGGCTACACCGTGTTGCTGTCCGACGTCGATATGGCGCGTGCAGAGGCCGGGAAGGCGGGCATCGCCAAGGCGCTCGACCGCCTCGTCACCAAGGATAAAATCACCGCCGATGCGCGCGACGCCGCACTCGCGCTGATCGAGCCCGTGGCGGGGCTGGAGGCGTTTGCGCCCTGCGGCATCGTCATCGAGGCGGCGACCGAGCGCGAGGAAATCAAGCGCTCGATTTTCGGCGCGGTCGGCCAGGTGCTTGGCGACGACGCCATCCTTGCCTCCAACACATCGTCGATCCCGATCACCCGGCTTGCGCAGGCAGCGCCCGATGCGGCGCGCTTCATGGGCGTCCATTTTTTCAATCCCGTGCCGGTGATGGGCCTGATCGAGCTGATCCGCGGGCTCGCGACAAGCGATGCGACGGTCGCTGTGGTCGAGGCGTTCGGGCAGTCGCTGGGAAAGAAGATCGTCCACGCAAATGATGCGCCGGGCTTTATCGTCAACCGCGTGTTGATGCCGATGATCAACGAGGCATGCTTTGCGCTCGGCGAGGGCGTGGCGACGATCGCCGATATCGACACCGCCTGCATGCTTGGCCTCAACCACCCGATGGGCCCGCTGACGCTCGCCGATTTCATCGGGCTCGATACGTGCCTCGAGATCACCCGCGTGTTGTTCGAGGGGACGGGCGACCCCAAATTTCGCCCCGCGCCGCTGCTCGTCAAATATGTCGAGGCCGGCTGGTATGGCCGCAAGGTGAAGCGCGGCTTTTACGATTATTCGGGAAGCGAACCGGTGCCGACGCGCTGAGTGCGCCGACACCGGCCGCAAGTCATTTTTTCATGAAGGCGGGCATCGGCCCCACGTCATGGCCCGCTGCCTTGGAGGCGATCGTCGCCTGCTGGATGAATTCGACGACCTGATGGTCGAAGCCGGGATCGGCCCGGCCTTCCCACGATTTCATGTCGCCGTACATTTTCTGGCTGCCCTCCCACATCGCCGGCGTGGCGACGGCCGTGAACGGCGCCAGCAGCGCGAACCATTCACGCACGAAACCGAGCGCTTCGTCGCTCGCCGGATCGAGCGGCAATGCGGCCTTCACCCGGCTCCCCAGATCCTTCCATTTGGCCGCTGTTTCGGCCTGGCTGAATTCGGGGTCCATCTTTTCATACGAAGCGGCGAAATCGGCCTTGGCCTGCTCGCTCATGTAATTGTCGGTCACCTCTTTCCATTTTTCGGCTTCCTCGGTCATCTGCGTTTCTCCGTGTCTGATCAGCGAGCAGAGGGTCTCGGCGTCGATCGGCTCGCCACGGTCGATGCGGGACAGGGTTGAGGCGAGGATGCGACGCACCTCGGCCAAAGAGCGGGCGCGCGCCTCGATCGTTTCGAGTTGCAGCGCGATGAGCGCGCGCAGGTCGATCGGGCGGCGGTCGAACAAGGTCTTGATCTGGGCGAGACTGAGCCCGGCGCGCTTGAAGGCAAGCAATTGATGCAGTCGCTCAAGCTCACCATTGCCGTAACACCGCCGCCCGGACGCGGTCCGCAGCGGCTTCACCAAGCCGCGTGCTTCATAGAAGCGGAGCGCTCTGGCGGTGAGGCCGGTGCGGCGGGCCACCTCGGATATGTCGATGATCTGCGTCATACCGGCTTTGTAGCGGTTGACGTTAGGTCAACTTCAAGCGCTAATTTCAGGCCCGGGTTTACGCCGTGCGGCAACAGCATTCAGGATCAGGCGCCAAAGCGTGATCGAGATCAACGCGCACAGGCCGAGCACCGGATATGGCGCAGAAAGGCCGACGCCGATCGCGGTCAGCGCGCCGAGAATGGCGGCGAAGCTGCGCCGGCGGATGGCGCGGATCGCATCGGCAGACACCGATTCATCGACGACCGGCGGGGTCGTCGCGAGCCATTGCAGCCGCATGCTGAGCAACGCCGTCAGCAACAGCCAGCAGCAATAGGCGACTACGGGCACCCGTTGATTGCCGTAATTGCTCATGAACGCGGTGAAGAACGGCATCGCCGCGATCGCAAAGAGCAGGAAGATGGACGCCGGCATCAGCCGGTCGTCCCATCGAACAGCACATAGGAATGCGCGGTGATGCCCACGCCAAAACGCGCCGATGACCAGGAAACTGACCAGAAACCCGATGAAATTGGGTGTGAGATCGGCCAGCGCCTGGAGGAACTGCGTGTCGCTCGCGTTACCGGGCAGGTGGGGCACATGGATTTCGATGACGAGCAGCGTGATCGCGATCGCAAAGACCGCGTCGGTGAAAAACACCAGCCGCTCGATCCCGTGGTCGAGCGCTCGCGCCGCTGGCGGATGATCGCCCGACACTGGCGCTCAGCCGATCAGCAGCCCGGCCATCGCCGCGCTCATCAGGTTGGACAGGCTGCCGGCGATCATCGCGCGAATGCCCAGCTTGGCGATCATCGGGCGTTGATTGGGGGCAAGGCTGCCCGTCGAGGCGATCTGAATCGCGATCGACAGGAAATTGGCAAAACCGCACAAGGCAAAGGTGATAACGGCGGTGGTGCGCGCCGACAAATTCTTCATCTGCCCCAGATCGATGAACGCCACGAATTCGTTGAGGACGATCTTGGTGCCGAGCAGGCCACCCGCCGCGCCCGCCTCGCTCGGCGGGATGTTGAGCAGCAGCATCAGCGGCGACAGGATCGTTCCCAGGATCGACTGGAAGCTCAAATCGGGATAGCCGAACCAGCCACCGACCCCGCCGAGCAGGCCGTTTGCCAGCGCGACGAGCGACACGAAAGCAAGCACCATCGCCGCCACCGCCACCGCAATCCGAACGCCGGTCTGTGCGCCGTTCGCAGCGGCCATGATGACGTTCGCCGCGCGCTCCACCTCGACCTCGGCCACGGCGGGCACCGGCGTGACGGCGGGTCGATCATCGCCCGGCACCGGTGCGCTGGCGACCGTGCCGATCAGATCTTCCTCGATCTCGGGCTCATCGGGCATCATGATCTTTGCCATCAGCAAGCCGCCCGGCGCCGCCATGAACGAGGCGGCGAGCAGATAGGGGAGCGCCTGCGGGCCGAGCAACGCGGCATATGCAGCGAGGATGGTGCCTGCGACTCCGGCCATCCCGACCGTCATCACCGCAAACAGCTGCGCTGGTTTCAGCGCCGCGAGATACGGCGCGATCACCAGCGGCGATTCGCTCTGTCCGACAAAGATGTTGGCGGCAGCACACAGTGCCTCGACGCGCGAAACCCCGACCAGCCATTCGATCCCGCCACCGACCCATCGGATGACGAGCTGCATGATGCCGACATGATAGAGCACCGCGACTAAAGCTGCGAAAAACACGATCACCGGCAACGCCGAAAAGGCGAAGGCAGAGCCAAAGGTGGCGTCGGTCGCGAGCTTGCCGAAAATCAGCTGCGTCCCCGCACCCGCATAACCGAGCAGGGCCGATACCCCGCGTGACATCGCCGCGATGACGGCGCGACCGGCGGGCACATAGAGTACCAGCCAGGCGACAATTGCCTGCAAGGCGAAGGCCGCGCCGACCACGCGAAGCCGGATCGCGCGACGGTTCGAAGAGAGCAGCACGGCGATGGCCAGGATCACGACGATGCCGGCCAGGCCGATCAGGAGTTTGTTCATTCGCTGGCGTCGCCCCCGTTTTGAGGAGCTTCGCAGGATTTTGATGCACTGCGCAAGGGAATTGCTGGCATAGTTGCTGGCGGAAGGGGGCGGCATGACGGGCAGGGCAGGCGATTGACGACGAAGCAACTAGCCGAATTGTTGGCGGGCGAGCGGCTGCCGCCCGGCTATGCGGCCATCGTTGATGATTATTGGCGACCGCTGGCGCGCGATCTGGCGATGCGCCGCGCGCGCGCTGGGCGTCCCATCCTGATCGGCATCAATGGCACGCAGGCGAGCGGCAAATCGACGCTTTGCCTGTTTCTCGAAGCGATTCTGTCTGAAGATTTCGGTTTGCGGGCGGCAACATTGTCGATCGACGATATCTATTTGACCCGTGCCGAGCGTCAGGATCTCGCCAGCGATGTGCACCCGTTGTTCGCGACGCGCGGGGTGCCGGGAACGCATGATGTGGCGCTGGGCGAACGGGTAATCGCCGAGTTGCTCGAAGGGGCGGGCAATGTCGCCATTCCCCGTTTCGACAAGGCCAAGGACGATCGCCAGCCGTCGGACTTGTGGCTTCGGATGGCAGCGCCCGTCGATATCGTGCTGTTCGAGGGCTGGTGCATTGCCGCCGCGCCGCAATCGCCCGCAGCGCTAGCCTTGCCGATCAATACGCTCGAGGCGGCGGAGGATGCGCAGGGACGGTGGCGCCGCTTTGCCAATGAAGCGCTTGCTGGCGATTATCAACGCCTGTTCGCGCGGCTCGATCTGCTGGTCATGCTTCGGGCGCCCGGGTTCGATGCGGTGCTGGGCTGGCGGCAGTTGCAGGAACGAAAGCTGCGCGAAGCCACCGGGCAGGGGATGAGCGAGGCCGAGGTCGCACGCTTCGTGATGCATTATGAACGGCTGACGCGACATATCCTGCTGACGCTGCCTGCGCGCGCCGACATATTGATCGATATCTCCGTCGATCACCGGGTGACGGGCATGCACGGCATCGCCGCGGTTGATTGACGGGACGCGATTGACGGCGCGCGATTGACGGGGCGTGCGAACCGGCTAGCGTCACGGCGATGGAAAAATCGGCTCCCCTGATCCCGCGATCGCTATTTGCCCTGTCGATCTTTTACGGCGGCATGGTGTGCATTGCCGGGGTGCTCGGCAACAAGCAGGTGTCGCTCGGGCCGTTGTCGGCGATCGGGCCGATGCTCGGGCTTGGCCCGCTGGCGATCGAGGCGGGCATTTTTGCCTTTCTGCTGTTGGTGATCGTGTCCAGTGCAGTTGCCGAGTTGCACGGTGCGGCGGTCGCCAATCGACTCGTGCAGTTCGGTTTCGTGCCGCTGATCGTGTCCATATTCCTGTCGCTGATCGTGTGGGCGCTGCCTGCCGCACCCGATATGATGCCCGCCAATCGTGATGCTATCCAAATTGTGCTTGGCGCGACCTGGCGGATCTGGCTCGGCGGCATCATTTCCTACGGAATATCGCAGACGTTGAACGTCACCATCTTTTCATGGCTCAAGGGGCGGGAAGGCGGTGGCCTATTGTGGCTGCGTGCGGGCGTTGCGAGCGTATTGTCGCAGATTGTCGATACGCTCTTGTTCGTGACGATTGCATTTTACGGCGAATTTCCGATCGGGCCGCTGCTTGCCGGCCAGATGGTGGCGAAGATCTTGCTTTCCGCGCTCATCGTGCCGCCGCTGATCTATCTCTTCGTGGCGATCGGGCGGTGGCTGGACCGCGCCTAACAGCCTGCCGTTCGTCCTGAGCTTGTCGAAGGACCGACTTTCTTTGAGACGTTAAAAAGAAAAGGCAGTGCTTCGACAAGCTCAGCACGAACGGGGTTGGGCTTGGTTTTTCGATCGACTAGGGATGATCGCATGACCAATCACGCCCCCGATCCTGCAATGCTCGCGAAAGCGGAAACGCTCACCGAGGCGCTGCCCTATCTGCAACGCTATGCAGGCGCGACCTTTGTCGTGAAATATGGTGGTCACGCGATGGGTGATCCCGAGCTGGCGCGCGATTTTGCCGAGGATGTCGTGCTGCTGAAGGCGGTGGGCATCAACCCGGTCGTCGTCCATGGCGGCGGGCCGCAAATCGGCGCGATGCTGAGCAAGCTTGGGGTCGAATCGCGCTTCGTCGACGGCTTGCGCGTGACCGATGCGCAGACCGCGCAGGTCGCCGAGATGGTGCTGTCGGGCGCGATCAACAAGGAAATCGTTGCCTGGATCGGACAGGCGGGCGGACGGGCAATCGGCATTTCGGGCAAGGACGGCGGCTTCGTGCGCGCCACCAAGGTAGAGCGGACGACACGCGACCCCGATAGCAATATCGAGCGCGCGATCGACCTCGGTTTTGTCGGCACGCCGGAGGCGATCGACCGGCGCGTGATCGACACGATTTCAGCCGCAGGGATGATCCCGGTGGTGGCCCCGATCGGCATCGGCGCCGACGGGCTCACCTATAATATCAACGCCGATACGATGGCGGGTGCAATCGCCGCGGCGATGGGCGCAAAGCGGCTTTTCCTGCTCACCGATGTTGCTGGCGTGCTCGATAAATCGGGTGGCCTGCTGACCGATCTTGACCCTGCGGCGATCGAACGGCTGCAATCGGACGGCACCGTCAAGGGCGGCATGATCCCCAAGCTGGAAACCTGCGTGACGGCGGTCGAGGCGGGCGTTGACGCCGCTGTCATCCTCGACGGGCGGGTGCCGCATGCGATGCTGCTCGAAATCTTTACGTCGGCGGGTGCGGGCACGCTGGTTCATCGCTAAAGAATTGCCGGGGCTGTACGGCCGAGGTGTTTTAGGTTAGTATAACGCTCTCTTGTTCAAACGGAGGCTTTTGGCTTGATTACGCTCATCCAGATCGCGCAGGTGCTGCTCGATCTCGTCTGGTGGATCATCGTCGTCCAGATCATCTTGTCGCTGTTGATCTCGTTCAACGTCATCAACACCTACAATGATTTCGTCCGACAGATTTACCAGGGGCTGAACACGATCACCGAGCCGGTGTATCGTCCGATCCGTCGCGTGCTTCCCGATTTCGGCCAGCTCGATTTCTCGCCTGCTGTCGTGCTGTTGCTGATCGCGATCCTCAACATCGTGCTCAACCGCTTGCTGGTGTCGGCGGTGACGGGCGGCCCGCTTTAAGCTTGACCGGCTAGTGCTGGCGAAACGCGGCGTCAGCCTCTAAGAGCGCTCGCCATGACTGCAGAGATTATCGACGGCAAGGCGTTCGCGCTCGCCCTGCGCCAGCGCATCGCCGCGCAGGTGGCGGTGTTCCGGGTCGCTGCCGGGCGCGCGCCGGGGCTGGCGGTGGTGCTCGTCGGTGACGATGCGGCGTCGAGCGTCTATGTCCGCAACAAGCAAAAGGCCTGCGCGGCGGCAGGCATCGCCAGCGTCGAGCATCTGCTGCCCACCGAGACGAGCCAGGCCGATCTGCGTGCGCTGGTCGATCGGCTCAACCACGACGACGCAATCGACGGTATCCTCGTCCAGCTGCCGCTGCCAGCGCACATCGACGAGCGCGTGATCATCATGGCGATCGACCCCGAAAAGGATGTCGACGGGTTTCACCCCGTCAATGCCGGACGGCTGGCGACGGGGCTTCACGGCTTTGTCCCCTGCACGCCGCTGGGGTGCCTGATGCTGCTGAAGGACAGGCTTGGCGATCTGGCGGGGCTCGACGCGGTGGTGATCGGTCGATCGAACATCGTCGGCAAGCCGATGGCGCAATTGCTGATCCGCGAAAGCTGCACGGTCACGGTCGTCCATTCCAGGACGCATGATCTGTCGGGCGTGGTGAGGCGCGCCGATATCGTCGTCGCCGCCGTCGGCCAGCCGGCGATGGTGAAGGGCGACTGGATCAAGCCTGGCGCGACAGTGATCGATGTGGGCATCAACCGGACCGATCTGGGTCTTGTCGGCGATGTCGATTTTGCCGGGGCTTTGAGCGTTGCGGCGGCCATCACGCCAGTGCCCGGCGGGGTCGGCCCGATGACGATCGCGTGCCTGCTCCGCAATACGCTCGTCTCCGCGCACCGGCGCGCCGGCGTGCCGCTTGCGAAGGACGCGTTTTGATCGAACTTTTCATCTCGTCGCTGATCACCTTTTTCGTCGTGATCGATCCGCCCGGCTGTGCACCGATCTATGCCGGGCTGACCGCGGGCGTGCCGGCGGTGCACGCGCGCGCGATGGCGATCCGTGCGGTGCTGATTGCGGGTGCAATCCTCGTCGTGTTCGCGCTGTTCGGGCAGGATATTTTGCGCGCGCTTGGCATCAGCCTTGACAGTTTCCGGATTGCGGGCGGCATCATGTTGTTCCTGATCGCGCTCGAGATGGTATTCGAAAAGCGCACCCAGCGGCGCGAGGATCGCGCGCAAAAGCTGATCGACACGCCCGAGATCGAGGACGTCTCGGTGTTCCCGATGGCGATGCCCATGATCGCCGGGCCGGGCTCGATTGCCTCCATCATGCTGTTGATGTCCAAGGGGCATGGGCTTGAACGCACGTTCATCATCCTCGCCGCGCTTGGCGTCATCCTCGCGCTGACGATGCTGGCGCTGGTGCTTGCCGGGCCGCTGATGCGGATCATGGGCGCGCGTATCGAGGCGGTGGTGACGCGGCTGCTCGGCGTGCTTCTGGCAGCGCTCGCCGCGCAATTCGTGATCGACGGGCTGCGCGCGAGCTTTCTCTAGCGGATTCGCCACAGCTTGAGCGGTGACTGGCGGGGCATGGCGATCGGCTCAAGCCAAGCCGGGGCCTCGCCATTCGCCAGCCGGTCATAAAAGCCGCCTTTGTGGCGGACGCGATAAACCGTCGATTCGGCCATGTTGGGGCAGGTGAGCAACAGCGTCGCGCCGTGGCGCTTTGCGATGCTGCGAAACTGATCCGCGCTGCCCGAAAAAGCGTGCTGCACATCGAGGATGGCATCGCCGTTGCGGTGATAGGGCCCGGCAATCGCCGAATGATGCGTGACGGCGATCAGGCGCGGCGCCAGATCGATAAAAGTGAAAATCACCTGCGGAGGCAGGCGATCGAGCGGCGCCAGTGAGGTGATCGCGGGGCAATATGACCCTGCGCGCAGCACTGCCTTGGTCGATGCATCGGGCCGGTCGATCGGCAGATAGCGGATGACGAAGGCGGCGAACGCGCCCGAGATGACGATGAAACCGATGACCGTGCCGAACACGCGCACCAGCACCGACCGGTGGCCCAATGTCCAGGGCAGGACGATCCATGCCAGCGCCACCGCGCCTGGAATGCCGAGCATTTGCGCGGCAGGCCCGGCGCGCGCCTGCCACAACAGCATCGCGCCCGAAAAGATCGTGAACAGCAGCATTGCCGCCCAGGCGCTGAAAATCGGCGTTTCGCGCGCGCGCCATGTCGCAAATAACGCGCCGACGATGCCGATCACCGGCAGCGCGGCGACAGGGAAGGCATTACGAAACGCGTGCATGTAGATGGGTTTGGCCTCGCGCACATTGTTGAGCCAGTTTGCCGCCAGTTCGGGGGATACCTGCTCGGGACGGCCAAGGCACTGCGGAAAGACCAGCGCGAAGGCGATGACGATCGCGATCCCCGCTGCCGCCGCCATCGTCAACCTCAGCCAGCGCGACCGAGGGCCGAAGCGCGCCAGCACGAACAGCAGCGTCCCCGCCTCGATCATGACGCTGAGCCACACCGGCGTCAGCGCGTCGCAGCGCAGCACGCTGTTGGCGTTGGATGCGAACAACGCATATCCAAGCGCACTGCCGCCAGCGAGCGTGATGCCATAGATCGCAAGGCGCACCGCCTCGTCGCGGTCCCACACCCAGCGCAGCGCGATGATCGCGCCGGCGCCCGCCGCATAGGGCAACAGTTCAAGCCCGATGCTCAGCGAAAAGGCACTCGCAATGCCGACGATCGCGCCGCCGCGGCGCCGTTCGGGGTCGACCAGCCCCGCCAGCGTCATGCCAAGCGCCGCAAGCTGCCACCCGTGATGATCGATGCGTTCGGGCATGAACATCAGCATCGTCGCAGTGCACAGCAACAGAAACGCCAGCGCGACCGGCCAGGCATGCCGCGACACCAGCCGCCGCACGCTGAACGACAGCGCTCCCATCGCGATCGATAGCGGCAGCAAGGGCGCGATGCCGCATGCAAGCCGTTCCGCCCACCAGGTGCCGACGAACGGCCGGAAGCCCAGGATGAGTGCGGCGATCGGCAGGTCGACGATCCGCGTCCAGTGGATGTCGAAGCCAGCGGGCGGGTTCAGCCGGTATTGGCGCAGATCATACCAGCCCTGCCCGTTCAGCAGCGCGCGGACCTGCATCAGCCGCATGTTGTCATCGGTGTCGCTCAGCGCGAGCCAGCGGATCGATCCCCAGCGATCGAACACGAACCAGGCGGCGATCGCCAGCCACGCCAGCAGCGTCAACATCAGCCAATGCGTGTCGATTTCGCGGGCGAGGTTAACTGGCTTGTCAGCTTCCTGGTTCAAAGGTGCTTCCCTCGCATCGCTTCGCCCTCTAGAGCGGCGCGCGCAAAGGGCAAGCTGGCTTGAAGACTTTCCAACAGGTGGCGGCTTTCCGCGAACGCCCGATCGTCGGGCAAATGGTGCGCTTTGCCATCGCCGGCGGCATCTCAACGGTGATCTACGCGGCTGTTTATCTGCCGCTCACGACATGGATTTTCACCGGCGCGCGCGCGGTTTACGCTGTACCCTTTGCCTTTGCCGTTGCGGTAACGGCGGGCTATTTCCTGCACAGCCGATGGAGTTTCAAGGGGCATGGCGAGCGGGATAAAGGCCCGGTGCAGCAGGCGAAATTCGTGATCGTGCAGGCATCGGGCGTGGCGCTGAATGCGCTGATTACCTGGTTTGGCACCGCAGTGCTCGGCTTCGATGCGTGGGTGCCGCTGCTGCCGGCAATCGCGGTCGGAACCGTCGTCACCTTCGTCCTCAATCGCTGGCTGGTGTTTTCGTGATGACGCAACCGCATGGATAGGATCGTCTACGACCGGATGGCGGCGCATGATTCCACGCATTGGTGGTACCGGGCCCGCCGCGAGATTCTGGCGGATTACCTACGGCGTGAGGCCGCGTTGCCGGCGGATGCGCGGATATTGGAAGTAGGCTGCGGCACCGGGCATAATCTGGCGATGCTTGGCGCTTTCGGCCACGTCGAGGCGATCGAGATCGATCCGGTCGCGCGTGGCATCGCCAGCGAGCGCCTGGGCAAACCAGTGGGCGATGCCCCACTGCCCGCGCTGCCTGGCATCGAGCGGGGTGCTTATGATCTGATCGCGGTCCTCGATGTCGTCGAGCATATCGAGGATGATGTCGGCGCGCTCGCCGCCATGAAGGCGTGCCTCAAACCCGGCGGCAAGATCCTCATCACCGTGCCCGCGCATCAATGGATGTGGAGTGCGCACGATACCGTCAATCATCATCATCGCCGCTATTCGAAGGCGACGCTTGTGAAGGCGATCGCGGCTGCCGGTTTGGCGCCGCGTAAGCTCGGCTATTTCAATTCGCTGCTGTTCCCGCTTGCCGCGACAGCGCGCGTCGCCGGGAGGTTGACGGGCCGTGATGACAGCGACGATTCGCCCCCGCCGCCCATCGTCAACGGCCTGTTCGAGGCGATCTTCCGGCTGGAACGTCATCTGGTCGGGCGTGTGCCATTGCCGCCCGGCGTGTCCATCATAACGCTGGCGGTGCCGGCGCCTTGACGGGGGCCTTGCGCTACGCCGCCGGGCGTGGCGGCTTGGGCAGCGGGGGCACGCTCGATTGGGCAGCCAGGGGCGCTTCGGGGGGCTCGGCCCGATAGCCAAGCGTCGCGCTGCCCCGGATCGGTCCGGCGACATCGGCGACGAGATAGAGCGGTCTCCGTTTCGACTCGACATAGAGCCGACCGAGATATTCGCCGATCATGCCCAGCACGAACATCTGCACTGCGCTCAGCACGACGACGACGAGCATCGTCGAGGTCCAGCCCTGCACCGGCGATCCGGCAAAGAAACCCCACGCGATGTAGAATAGCAGCAACAACGACACCCCGGCGAGGATGACCGATGCGTGGCTGGCAAACCGCAAAGGGGCGGTTGAAAACCCGGTGACGGCATCGAGCGCGAGGCGGATCATCTTGCCGAGCGGGTAATTGGTTTCGCCCGCGTGCCGCTCCGCCCGGTCATAGGCGAACGGCACTTGCCGAAAGCCCACCCAGGCGACCATCCCGCGAATGAAGCGCGCCTGTTCGGGCAGGCTGAGAAACGCATCGAGCGCGCGTCTGCTCATCAGCCGGAAATCCCCGGTATCGAGCGGGATCGGCGTATCGGTCACCCGGTCGAGCACGCGGTAGAAGGCGGCGGCAGTGAGTTTCTTGAAGAACGTCTCGCCCTCGCGCGTGCGGCGCACCGCGAACACGACATCGGCTTCCTCCGCCGCCATCGTCGCGCGCATGTCGGCCAGCAGCTCGGGCGGGTCCTGCAGATCGGCATCGATGATCAATATCTGCCTGCCGCTGCACAGATCGAGGCCCGCGGTCAGTGCCAGCTGGTGCCCGTGATTGCGCGACAGGTTGATGGCGACGAGCCTCGGGTCCGTGCCCGCAAGCCGCTGCATCGCCGGCCAGCTTGCGTCCTTCGAGCCGTCATTGACCAGCACGATCTCGTAATCGTCGCCCACCGCCGCTTGTGCTGCTGCGGAAATGCGGGCGTGCAGCAGATCGAGACACGCCGCTTCGTTATAGCAGGGGACGACGACGGAGAGCGCTGGGCGGTGCATGATACGCCGCCCTTAGTGCATCGCCGCCGCCGAGGGAATCCCCAGACCGAAGGCGTGCGATCAGGCGAGCGCCCGCGCCCGCTCCTCGACCAGGCGTTCCAGGATCGTCAGCGGCACCGCGCCGTCGCGCAGCACCTCATGGAACTGCTTCACGTCATATTTCGCGCCGAGGATTTTCTTCGCATTGTCGCGCGCGCGCAGCCAGCTGATATGGCCGAGCTTGTAGCTGCATGCCTGGCCCGCCTGGGTACAGTAACGCTCGATCTCGCGCTGCGAGCGGGGCCGCGCAAAGCCGACGGTATCGACGAAATAATCGGTCGCCTGCTCGCGGGTCCAGCGCTTGGCATGGATGCCGGTATCGACCACCAGGCGCGCCGCGCGGAACAGGAACGACTGGAGATAGCCAGCGCGCTCGATCGGCCCGGCATAGCCACCCAACTCGTCGGCGAGCTGTTCTGCATAAAGCGCCCAGCCTTCCGAATAGGCGCTGAAAAAGGTCAGGCGGCGCAGCAGCGGTGTCTTCAAGCCAGCGATCAGGCTCAGCTGGAGGTGATGGCCCGGCACGCCTTCATGATAAGTCAGCGAGGGCAGCGTATATTTCGGCCAGTCGCCGACGCTTTTCAGGTTGATGAAATAGATCGCCGGGCGGCTGCCGTCGAGCGCGGCGAGATTGTAATAGCCGTTCGAGGCGCCGTCCTGAATCTCGACGGGGACCGCGCGGATTTCGAGCGGAGCGGCCGGCGGGTTGATGAACGCCTGGCCTAGCTTGGCCTGCATCGCCTTGACCCCTTCGTTCAGTCCGGCGATCAGCTCGGCGCGACCCGCAGCGCTGTCGGCATAGAGCTGCTCCGGCTTGGCGTTGAACGCGGTCAGCCGCGCGCCGACCGACCCCTGCGTCAGGCCCTGGCTTTTCAGGATTTCGTCAAGCTGCGCGGTGATCGTCGCGACCTGCTCCAGGCCGAGCTTGTGGACCTCCTCTGGGGTGAAATTCGTCGTCGTCGCGGCTTTCAGCGCTTCAGCATAGATGGCGTCGCCGTGCGGCAATGCCCAGAGCCCGGCTTCCTTCCGGCGCGGCAGCGACTTGACGAGCGCGATCTGGCGGTCGAGCGCCGGATAGACTTTCTCTTCGACGATCTTGGCTGCGCGCGCGCCCCAGTCGCCGGCGACATTCGCCGCCTTGCTGCGGCGTTCGAGCGATTGAACCATCGAATTCTGTGCAGCGGGTTTGCCACGCAGCGCTGCCAGCTGCCCGAGCGTCAGGTCGAGCGAGAAATCGGGGGCGACGACGCCTTGTGCCGCGTCATGCTTCTGAACGTCGCTGTCATTGTCGAGCGCGACGGCGAACGCGTCGAGCCGCGAAAGATAGGCCTCGGCATCGGTGCTGTTCTGGACCGTGTGGGCGGTATTGAGGAAATCCGGGATCGAGAAATAGGCGCCGCCCTGCTGGAAGATGCGATAGGGGCGGATGGTGCCGTCGAGCCCAAACTTGTCGGCGCCGACGATCTGACTGCGGCCGGAATAGAGCACGACTTCGCGGTTGAGCTTGCCCTGCTTGCTGAGCGTGGCGGGATCGACCGCCTCGATACGGGCGATCGATTTCTTGGCGCGGGCCAGATCGGTGGCGCGTGCGGCGAGCGAATTGTCGTCCAACTTGCCTTTCAGCGCAGCGCGCGCGCCCTTGTCGAGGCCAAGCGCCGTTGCCCCCTCGGGCGAATTGCCGATATTGTCGGCAAAGACATCGTCGAGCACCTTGTCGAGCACGGCATCGCCGCTGGCCGGATCACCCGCCGCGCGCAGCATGCCAGGGGTAAATGCCATCGCCGTTACGGCGCCGGTCGAGGTCAAGAAGCGGCGGCGATCCATGTTGAATTCCTCATCGGTCAGGGGATGCGCGAAACTTAGCGATAGGCGCTCGGCTGGCAAGCGCGTTTACGGATGGTCAAACCCGCTCGACAGCGCTCACCGCATCGGCGGCCCGTAGGGCGGCGATCAGGCGCATCAGGTGCAATGCGTCGTGGACCTCGATGTCGATCAGATTGGTGTGAAAACCCGAATCGCGGTTATCGAGCCGCAGGTTCATGATGTTGGCCTTGTGTGCGCCGATGATCGTCGAGACGACGCCGAGGGCGCCGGGCTCGTTCTTCAGCTCGACGGCGATCCGGGCGACGGCGCCATCGGCTTTGTCGCCCCAGGACAGATCGACCCAATCGGCGTCGTCGCCATCGATCAGTGTCTTGCAGTCGATGGCGTGGACCTCGATGCCCTGATCGGGCCGGCGAAGCCCGACAATGCGGTCTCCCGGCACGGGATGGCAGCATTCGGCAAGATCAAAGGCGACACCAGGGGTGAGGCCACGGATCGAGATGGCGGTCGATTGCGGCGCAAGCTTGCGTAAAGCGTCCTTGCCCGCTGACCCCGGCATCAGCGCCTCCATCACCTCGCCATCGGTCAGCCTGCGGCGCGCGATGGCGGCGAGTAGTGCGGCCATATCGGGTAGTTTGAGCCGCTGGAGCGCAACGGTGATCGCATCGTCGGCAAGGGCCGCCGGCAGTCGCTGGACGATATCGTCATAGATCTTGCGCCCGAGTGCCTGTGTCTCGTCATGCTCCTTGATCCGCAGATGCCGGCGGATCGCCGCACGCGCCTTGCCCGTGATCGCGAAATTGAGCCAGCCGGGCTGCGGCGCCTGCGCCTTCGATCGCAGGATCTGCACCTGATCGCCATTTTCGATGCGGGTGCGCAAGGGGACGACGCGGCCGTTCACCTTGGCGCCTACCGCCTGATCGCCGAGATCGGTGTGGAGCGCATAGGCAAAATCGATGGGCGTCGCGCCCTTGGGAAGCTGGATCAATTCGCCACGCGGCGTGAAACCGAAGATGCGATCCTGATACATCGCCATCCGGGTATGTTCGAGCAGCTCCTCGGCGCTGTCGGTAGTCTCGAGGATTTCGACGAGATCGGCGATCCAGCGGACCTGAGTGTCGGGCCGCACCTTGGATTGCTTGTAGGCCCAGTGTGCGGCGAGGCCATATTCGGCTTCGGCATGCATTTCGGCGGTGCGGATCTGGATTTCGACGCGGGTATTTTCGGCCTGCATCACCGATGTGTGGAGCGATCGGTAGCCATTGCGCTTTGGCGTGGAGACATAATCCTTGAAGCGCCCCGGCACCATTGGCCACCGCCGATGGATGACCCCGAGGGCGGTATAGCATTCCTCGATCGAGGGGACGATCGCGCGAAATGCCATGATATCCGACAGTTGCTCAAAGCTGATGTGCCGTTCCGACATCTTCTTCCAGATCGAATAGGGATGTTTTTCGCGACCCCAGATCTCGGCCTCGATGCCGTGGCGCGAAAGCAGTTGCTTCAGCCCGCCGGCGATCTTGGTGATCCGGTCGCCATCGCCTTCCTGCAACTGGACGAGGCGCTTGCTGATCGAGCCGTAAGCATCGGGTTCAAGCTCGCGAAACGCCAGCGTCTGCATTTCGCGCATGAATTCATACATGCCGATGCGTTCGGCAAGCGGGGCATAAATGTCCATCGTCTCGCGCGCGATGCGGCGGCGCTTGTCGGGATTGGCGATGTGATGCAGCGTGCGCATATTGTGCAGCCGATCCGCCAGCTTGACGAGCAGGACGCGGATATCGTCCGACATAGCGAGCAGGAACTTGCGCAGATTTTCGGCGGCGCGCTCATTCTCGCTCTGCGCCTCGATCTTTGACAGTTTGGTGACGCCGTCGACCATCCGCGCGACATTGGCGCCGAACAGCTTCAGGATTTCGTCGGGGGTGGCGACGGTATCCTCGATCGTGTCGTGGAGGATGGCGGTCGCGATCGTCTCGTCATCGAGATGCAGGTCGGTGAGGTTAGCCGCGACCTCGTTGGGGTGCGAGAAATACGGATCGCCCGAAGCGCGTTTTTGCGATCCATGCGCCTGCAGTGAAAAGACATAGGCGCGGTTGAGCAACGCCTCGTCGGCGCCGGGATCGTAGCTCAGGACTCGATCGACTAGTTCATATTGCCGCAGCACGCGGCCAAGATGGGGCCGCGTGCTGCTGCTTTGCAACATTTAGATTTTTTAGCTTGCCGCGGTGTTGCACTTTGCGAGTGCATTGGCGTCGAATGCGGTGCCGCCAACGCTGAACGCGCTGAGTGCCCCGACCCGCTTCACGACCATCTGGCACATGATCGGATCGCGCTGGGTGGATTTGCTGGCAACGCACACACCATCATTGCACTTCCAAAGCGTGCCTGACGTGATGACGCTGACCTTGGTCGGCGCGGTCACCGGGGTCGCGTTGTAATAGCCGCTCGACTGGGCATGGCCGGCAGTGGCGGTGAGAAGCATTACCGAGGTTGCGAGCGCTGCGGCGACTGAAAGAATGCGGGTCATGATGAACTCCATGATCGGTTTGCGGATCGGTTCGGGGAGGGACGCTTTACGCCAACCGAATTAGGTTGCGAATCACTACCTAGTGCATTAGGTTTCCAGTTGCAACTGAAAACTGATATTTCATTCGCATGACGGATGAAATGCTTTAGAACCACCGGATAAGGATAGAGGAGCGGATGGAAGGCAAACTCAGAGAGTCACTGCGCGAACTGGCCGAGTGCAGCCTGCCGGCAGCACTTGAGGCGATGGGAGAGCGCTGGTCGTTCCTGATTTTGCGGGCCTCTTTCAACGGCCTTTATCATTTCGAGGAATTCCAGTCCGAGCTTGGCATTGCGCGCAACATCCTCGCCAATCGGCTGGCGCGGCTTGTCGAACACGGCATCTTGATGCGTGAGGCGATGCCCGATGATCGCCGCAAGATAGAATATCGCCTGACCGAAAAGGGCTTTGCGCTGTTGCCGACGATGATTGCGCTGCGCCAATGGGGGGAACGGTGGGAAACCGGATTTCCCGCATCGCCGGTGCTCGTCGACGAGCGCGACCGCCGACCGATCGCGCAGATCGAGGTCCATGCCTGGGATGGCCGCGTGCTGACCAAGGGGGACCTGCTATGGTCGCTGCCCGAGCATGTCGTGCAAGGTGAGCCGGAAGCCCGCGCGGCGGAATAACCTTCAGCCGCCGATGAGCTTTTCCAGCGCAGTCCGGACCGCCCCCTCGATCGACTTTGGGCGTCCAGTCGCCAGATCGACATGCACGATCGTCATCAGGATCGTGCAGTGGAGCTCGGCCGTAGCGGCGTGGCACATCTCGAACCGCTGGGTCAGGCTGCTGCCGCCGATCCGTTCGATCCGAACAAAGGCTTCGATCTCGTCTCCGATCCCGAACGGTTTGTGATAATCGATTTCGGTATGGCGGACGTGAAATTCGGCTTCGGTCCATAAGGGACCAAGCGCCGCCATATCGGTCGTTGGCCAAAATTCTGAAACCGCAAGATCGGCATATTCGAGATAGCGCGAATTATAGACGACGCGCTGAGCATCGACCTCGGCATAGCGGACCTTGAATTTGGTCGAAAAGGCAAAGCCGGGGCGCGTCATGGCGGGCGTGTTGGCGCGCGTGTGGCACGGCGTCAATCCCGCCGGGTGCGGCTCAAAACAGCAGCTTCACCCCGACGGCCGCGAGCGTGACGGCGAGGATCGGCGTCAACACCCTGTCCGACACCCGCGTGGCGATCAGGCTGCCCACGATAATGCCCGGCACCGATCCGATCAGCAGCGAGGCGAGCAGGTTGAAATCAACCGACCCCATCGACAGATGGCCTATCCCTGCGATCAGCGTGAGCGGCACGGCATGGGCGATATCCGATCCCACCAGCCGCGCGGTTGGCAGTTTGGGGTAGAGGATGAGCAGCGCCGTCATCCCCAGTGCACCAGCGCCGACCGACGTCAACGACACCAGCGCCCCCAGCACCGCGCCGAGCACCACGGTCATCCAGCCGATCCGGTCATCGTCGATCCGCTCGAGCGCGGGCGCGAAACGTGCGACGATCCGCTGCCGGAAAAATACCGCGATCGCGGTCAGCACCAGGGCCAGGCCTAGGATCGTCGCGATCAGGTCGCCGGTGTCCTTTGCGGTGCGGTTAGAAAAGGCGAGGATGGTGAGGGTCACGATCGCCGCCGGCAGGCTGCCGGTCGCCAATCGCCGCACGACGCGCCATTCGACCGACCCGCGATGGCCGTGGACAAAGGTGCCCGCCGTCTTCGTGGCGGATGCATAAAGCAGATCGGTGCCGACCGCCGTTGCCGGGTGAAAGCCGAAGAACAGCACGAGGATCGGCGTCATCAGCGATCCGCCGCCAACGCCGGTCAACCCGACGAGCAGGCCCACCAGCACGCCGGCCAGCGAATAAAGCGGGTTGATCATCGCTGTGATGTGAACGGTTTCGCGACCGTCATCAGCCCGTATGCTGTGCGGGAGTGTTGACGCCCATGCTCGTCAGATACCGCTTCACGTTGCGCGCGGCCTGGCGCAGGCGCTGTTCATTCTCGACCATCGCAATCCGCACAAAGCCCTCTCCGTTCTCGCCGTACCCCACTCCTGGGGCAACCGCGACCTGTGCGCATGTCAGCAATTGTTTGCTGAACTCAAGGCTGCCTAAATGCGCGAGCGCCGGCGGCAGCGGTGCCCAGGCGAACATCGACGCGGCCGGCGCCGGGATTTCCCACCCGGCGCGGGCAAAGCTTTCGACGAGCACGTCGCGGCGGTGGTGATAGAGCGCGCGGTTCTTCTCGACGATATCCTGCGGCCCGTTGAGTGCTGCGCAGGCGGCGGCTTGGATCGGCGTGAAGGCACCGTAATCCAGATAGGATTTCACCCGCGTCATCGCCGCGATCAGCTGTTTGTTGCCGACCGCAAAACCGATCCGCCACCCCGCCATCGAATAGGTTTTGGAAAGCGAGGTGAATTCGACCGCGACGTCCTTTGCACCGGCCACCTGCATGATCGAACTGGTCGGCTTGCCGTCGAAATACAGCTCCGAATAGGCAAGATCGGAGATCACCCAGACCTTGTTCTCGCGCGCCCAGGCGACGAGCCGTTCGTAAAAGGCCAGATCGACGGTTTCGGCGGTCGGATTCGAGGGATAATTGACGACCAGCACCGATGGGCGCGGCACGGTGAAATTCATCGCCCGCTCAAGCGCCTCCCAATAACGCTCATCGGGGGTCGTCGGCACGGCGCGGATCGTGGCGCCGGCAATGATGAAGCCGAAGGTGTGAATGGGGTAGCTGGGGTTGGGCGCGAGCACGACATCGCCTGGTGCCGTGATCGCGGTGGCGAGACTGGCAAGCCCCTCCTTCGATCCCATCGTCACGACAACCTCGTTCTCTGGATCGAGATCGACCCCGAACCGACGTCCGTAATAATTGGCCTGGGCGCGGCGCAGACCGGGAATGCCCTTCGACTGCGAATAGCCATGCGCATCGGGCTTCGACGCCACCTCGCATAATTTGGCGATGACATGCGGCGGCGGCGGCAGATCGGGATTGCCCATGCCGAGATCGATGATGTCTTCGCCGCCTGCGCGCGCCTGCGCCCGCATCGCGTTCACTTCGGCGATGACATAGGGGGGCAGGCGTTTGATGCGGTAGAATTCGTCGGACATCACGTGCTTTCCATCGGTGTAAGGAGCCATTCTGGCGCGATCATAGGGCATTTCGCGCTCGCGGTGAATGACGCGGCGCCAAGCCTGCGTTAGTCAGGCGCAAATAACAAGAATCGAGGATGCCATGAGCGACACCGTGCCCGATACTGCCCCTGCCGCAGCACTGTCGATCCCGAGCCTTGAGGACCTGCAGCACTGGACCTGGGTGATGGGCCGCGCGCAGCAGATGATGCTCGAGGCGGGGTTGCAGACGCTTCAGGAAACGCCGGCGATGCCGATCATCCCCGGTTTCACCGATCGCGCGACGATGGCGCGCGCGCATGATTTCTGGGCCGACAGCATGAAATTGTGGCAACGCTTCCTCAGCCCCGAAAGCGCCGATCCGATCGAGGAAACCCCCGCACAGGCGCGTGACAAGCGCTTCAAGGCCCCGCAGTGGCGCGAAAATCCCGTGTTCGACTGGATCCGCCTGAGCTATTTCCTGATGTCCGATCACCTGCTGCGCGGGGTCGAATCACTGGAGGGCGTCGACGAGCGGCAGCGCGAACAGCTGCGTTTTGCAGCGCGCGGTTTCGTCGACGCGATGAGCCCCACCAATTTCCCCGCGACCAACCCGCTCGTGCTCGAACGCACGCTGGAGACGGGCGGGGAGAATCTGTTGCAGGGTATGCAGAACATGCTCGCCGATATCGGCAAGGGGCAGTTGACGCATACCGATCCGGATGCCTTTGCGGTCGGCCGCAATCTGGCGATGACGCCGGGCAAGGTCGTGAAACGCACCCCGCTTTACGAACTCGTTCAATATACACCGACCACGCCCGATGTGCTGGCGGTGCCGCTGGTGATCTTCCCGCCCTGGATCAACCGCTTCTACATCCTCGACCTGACGGCGGAAAAGAGCTTCATCAAATGGGCGGTGGACCAGGGGCTGACGGTTTTCATCGTCTCGTGGAAATCGGCCGACGCCAGCATGAAGGATGTCGTCTGGGACGATTATGTCGAGGGTGGCCAGATCGATGCGATCGACACCGTCCGCGATCTGCTGGATGTCGAGGCGGTCCACGCGATCGGCTATTGCGTGGCCGGCACCACGCTGGCGGCGACGCTGGCGGTGCTCACCGCGCGCGGCCAGGCAGCGAAGGTGAAGAGCGCGACCTTCTTTACAGCTCAGGTCGATTTCGCACAGGCCGGCGAATTGCTGCATTTCGTCAAGGACGAGCAGATGAAGCTGATCGAGCAGCTATCGCCCGATGGTTTCCTCGATGGTCGCTATATGGCCGCGACCTTCAACCTGCTGCGCGGACGCGACCTGATCTGGAACTATGTCACCAACAATTATCTGCTGGGTCAGGATTATGCGCCGTTCGATCTGCTCCACTGGAATGGCGATACGACCAACCTGCCGGTGAAGTGGCACCTGAGCTATCTGCGCGATCTCTACCGCGACAATCTGCTGGTGCAGCCCGGCGCGCTGTCGATATCGGGCACGCCAATCGATCTGACAATCGTGCAGACGCCGAGTTACATCCAGGCCGGCCGCGAAGACCATATCGCGCCGGCGGAAAGCGTCTGGTCGATGACGCAGCACTTCAAAGGGCCAATGAAGTTCGTGCTTGCGGGGTCGGGCCATATCGCCGGGGTGGTCAACCCGCCGGCCGCCGGAAAATACCAATATTGGACAAACCCGGTGATCGGCAAGACGCTCGCTGAATTCGTCACTGGCGCGGTTGAGACAAAGGGCAGCTGGTGGCCCGACTGGATCGATTGGATCAGGGCACAGGACGGCGAAACCGTCGCGGCCGAGGGCGCGCGACAACCCGGCCAGGGCAAGCTCGCTGCGCTTGCCGATGCGCCGGGCACTTATGTGGCCTCGATGTAACCCTCTGACCTCATTGCTCTTTCTCTGCAGATATTGCGGTTATGCTGCAGCGCACAAAAAGCGCTTGCAAAAGGCGCCGCACCATTTATATTGCAGTGCAGCAACGCAATTGGCAGGAGCCATCAATGGCCAGCAAAGATCCGAAGTCCGATACGAAAAAGCCTGCACCTGCTGCTGTGGCGCCGGTCGCCCCGCAGGCCGCTATCGTCGCCGCGCCCAAGGCCGTAGCGCCGGCCACTGTTGCGTCAAAGCCGGTGGCTGCCAAGCCTGTAGCCAAGGCGGCTACCCCGGTTATCAAGCCGCCCGTGGTCGCGGCGCCCGTCGCGGCTAAAACGCCGGTCGCTGCACCTGCCGCGCCAGTTGCAGCCAAGCCGGCGCCGGCAGCCAAGCCTGCCCAGCCCGTCGCCGCAGCACCCGTTCAGTCGAGCGCTCCGATTGTTTCTACCCCGGTATCCACACCGGCATCTACCCCTCTGCCCACGCCGGTCGCCGCGTCAGTTGCGGCTTCCGAAACCATCAAAAAGGAAGTCACTATCATGGAAAACACCGTCAAGAACGTCACCGAGAAGAGCCAGGCCATGTTTTCGGACATCAACGATCGCGCCAAGGTTGCGATGGCGAAGAGCCAGACGATGATGGCCGACATGACCGAGTTCAATAAGGGCAACGTCGAAGCCATCGTCGAATCGTCGAAGATCGCTGCCAAGGGCATCGAATCGATGGGCCAGGACGCCGCTGAATACACGCGCAAGTCGTTCGAGCATGCAACTGCGGTTGTGAAGACGCTTGCGTCGGTCAAGTCGCCGACCGAGTTCATGAAGCTCCACAGCGATTTCGTTCGTCAGTCGTTCGATGCGCTCGTCGCCGAATCGTCGAAGACGACCGAAGCCGTGCTGAAGCTCGCCGGTGAGATCGCTCAGCCGATCTCGAACCGCGTGGCCGTTGCCGCTGAGAAGATGAAGATCAGCGCATAAATCGTCGCCGGCCATGGCCGGTGCCCAGAAAAACGGGGCGGTCGCCAGCTGGCGGCTGCCCTTTTTTCGTTTCAGTGGACCGCGACGACACAGATATTCGCGCGTTGAGGGGGTGTTGCCCGCGCTTCCCCCTTGCCCTTGGCGGCGGCAGTGCCATATTTTCGGGCTGCATGACCCGAATGACCAGCATACCAACCGTAATGGCGGAGCCGCCCGGCGATGACGACGACAATACCGGCACCGGTGTCGGCGTCGCCACGAGGACGCGTACGCGCACGAAGCAGCCCACGCCCTACCGCGTGCTGATGCTCAACGACGATTATACGCCGATGGAATTCGTCGTCCTGTGCCTGCAGCAGTTTTTCCGGATGAGCATCGAGGAAGCGACTCGGGTGATGCTGCACGTCCATCAAAAGGGCGTCGGCGTCTGCGGCGTCTTCACCTATGAGGTTGCCGAGACCAAGGTGAGCCAGGTGATGGATTTTGCGCGGCAGCACCAACATCCGCTGCAATGCACGCTCGAAAAGGCCTGAGCCGGAAGCCTCGCCAGAGCGGGGTGACATTTTGAATCCCTGTTCCCCCGCTTTCGCGGTGGAACGACTGGGCAAAGCCTCTGCCTATCGCCCCTCGGGTAGCCAGCCGAGATCGAGCCCTTCGTAGCGATTGACATAGTTGGCGGCCCTGATCAGCCCGCGCTCGTCGAGGAAAGTCACCCGGCCCGCCTCACGCTCGATCAGATTTTCGTCCTCGAGCTGGCGCAGCATCCGGTTGACATGCACCGCCGTCAGTCCCGTTGCGTCGCCGATCTCCTCCTGCGTCAGGCCAAGCGTGAAGGCGTTGCTGATCCCCTTGTCGAGCATGCGCAGGCGGTCGCGCAATTCGAGCAGGATCGCCGCCACACGCGTCTTCGCCGTCGTCCGTCCGAGTGCGGCAAGGCGATCGGTCAGCGAAACGCGCTCGATCTGGTTCAGTGACAGAATGACCGCCGCCAAACGCGGATGCTCGGTGATCAGCTGGCTCAGCGATGCGCGCTCGAACGGGCAGACGGTGCAATCGGTGAGCGCGACGATCGTCTCGGGCGCCTCGCGGTAGACGAGATTGGTTGCGGCCAGCATGTCGCCGGGAAAAAGGAAGCGGAGGATTTGCCGGCTGCCATCGTCGAGCAGCACATAGCTCATCATCAATCCCTTGCTGAGAATGAACAGCTCGCTCACCCGGTCATGCTCACGCTGCAAAATCGCGCCCCGGCGCAAATGGCGTTCGCGCTCCTCGAGGCTTTCGAGCGTCCGGCGTTCATTGGGAGTCAGTGCAATAAAATCGCTGATCCGATCAGCGAAGCAACCTGTCGACACGTTTTGTTCTCCCCTTGAGGCGCACTCAAAGCAGCGACTGGCGATGCCCGCATTAAAGTCGATCAAGCTGCCGATGTTCGCCCCACCCACACTTGCACCGGCCAAGGGACGCGGTAGAAGCTCGGTAATGGATCGAATTCTCATTCGCGGGGGCAACCGGCTGTCTGGCCGCGTGCCGATTTCGGGCGCAAAGAACGCGGCGCTCACGCTGATGCCCTGCGCGCTGCTGACCGAAGAACCGCTGACGCTGCGCAACCTGCCACGGCTCGCCGATGTCGACGGATTCGGGCACCTGCTCAATCAGCTTGGCGCATCGACGCAGATCGAGGGATCGCGGCCCGAGGATTTCGGCCGGGTGATGACGATCCGCGCGGGCAGGCTGACCTCGACCGAGGCACCGTACGATATTGTCCGCAAGATGCGCGCTTCCATCCTGGTGCTCGGCCCGCTGATCGGTCGCGCAGGCGAGGCGACGGTGTCGCTGCCCGGTGGCTGCGCGATCGGCAATCGTCCCATCGATCTGCACCTGAAGGCAATGGAGGCGCTGGGTGCCGACATCGAACTGGCGGCGGGCTATGTGAAGGCAGTCGCGCCGGGCGGGCGGTTGCCGGGCGGGCGGGTCTCGTTTCCGCTGGTGTCGGTGGGCGCGACCGAGAACGCGATCATGGCTGCGGTTACCGCGCGTGGCCCCTCGATCATCGAAAACGCCGCGCGCGAGCCCGAGATCGTCGATCTGTGCAATTGCCTGGTCGCGATGGGCGCCTCGATCGACGGCATCGGCACCGAGACGATCGAGATCGAAGGCCGTGACCGCTTGTATGGTGCAACCTACCGGGTGATGCCCGATCGGATCGAGGCGGGCAGCTATGCTTGTGCGGCCGCAATCACCGGGGGTGCGCTCGATCTCGTCGGTATTCAGGCAGCCGACATGCGCGCGACGATCGTCGCGCTTGAGGATGCCGGCGTGACGGTCGAGGAACGGCCCGGTTCGTTGTTCGTGTCGGCCACCAACGGGCTCAACCCGATCGAGCTTTCGACAGCACCCTTCCCGGGTTTCGCGACCGACATGCAGGCACAGTTCATGGCGATGCTGGCGCTCGGCGAGGGCACCAGCGTGCTGACCGAGACGATCTTCGAGAATCGCTACATGCATGTGCCCGAACTCGCGCGGATGGGCGCCGATATCCGGGTGAGCGGGCGCACCGCCGTGGTGCGCGGCGTTGACCGGCTGGTCGGCGCGCCAGTGATGGCGACCGATTTGCGCGCGTCGATGAGCCTGATCCTCGCGGGGCTGGCGGCGGACGGCGAAACCCAGGTCAACCGCGTCTATCACCTCGATCGCGGCTATGAACGGCTCGAGGAAAAATTGTCGGCGGTCGGTGCCGATATCGAGCGCGTGAGCGACGGGTGAGGGCGCTGGCGATGCTGGCTGCGGCACTGCTACTGGTCGCGGCGGCACCCGGCTGGGACGCGACGCCGTGGCTTGCCGATCTGGCGCAGATACGGACGGCGATCGACGACAAATATGCCAACCGCGACTGGTTGACCAAAACCCGCGGCGTCGATCTCGATGCGCTATTCATGCGTGCCGAGAAAGCCGTTCGGGCGGCGCGCGACGATGGCGATGCCCGGCGTGCCTTCGACCGGATGATCGAGCGTATCGCCGATGGCCATGTGTCGATCAGATGGCCTTCGGTCGCCGCGAAACCCGTGCAACCTGAACGCGTCACCACAGCGACCGGTCTTTGTCGCTCGATTGGTTACGACGCGACGCGCGCAACGCCCGGCATGGCCAGTGCGCTACCGGGCTATCGTGCGTTGCCATCGACATTGTTTCCCACAGGAATGCTGGTGGCTGGCGGTCGGCGCGTCGGGGTGGTCCGGATCGGGCTGTTCGAGCCGAGCGGATACCCGTCGCTTTGCGAAAGCGCGGTCGCCACGCTGAAGATCGATCCGGCCGCGCCCTGCGCGGAGGAATGCGAGAATGCGATCGTTACTGCTGGTTTTGCCGATATGACGCGCTCGCTCGCCAGGGCCGTTCGACGGCTGCGTGCCGAACGCGCCGATGTGCTGCTGCTCGACATCAGCGATAATGGCGGGGGTGCCGAATGGGCGGAGGCAGCGGCGCGAATGCTGACTGGCAAGCGATTGCAATCGGCGCGCCTTGCCTTTGTTCGTGGACCCCATTGGGCGAAGCATTGGGCAGAACTGGCGGATCGCTTGCGCGGCCATGTCGCCACTGCCCATCCGGCCGACAGGGCGCGCTTGCTGGAGTGGGCGGCGATGGCCGATGCCGCACGGACAGAGGCGCAAACGCCGTGTCGCGATGCGAGGTGCAATCGACTGGGTCAGGCGGGCTTTGCGACGGGGCTGGTCGGGCAGGCGCGGGCCGGGGACTATCTCAATCAGCCATGGGGTGCTTACGTCTTCTCGGCTGGACAGCATGATTACCGCGACGGCGAATGGCGCGGGCCGCTGATCGTGCTGATCAATCAAGAAACCTGGTCGGCCGCAGAAGAGGTGGCGGCAATGCTGCAGGACAATCGGGCAGCGATCATCCTGGGGGAACGCAGTGGGGGCGCCGGATGCGGCCATACCTTTGGCGGCACGCCGACCACGCTGTCGCATAGCGGCGCAGTGCTCGAACTACCCGATTGCGCGCGCTTGCGCGCCGATGGCTCCAACGAAGTCGCCGGCATCGTGCCCGATGTGTCCACGGGTGGTCGGGCCAATGATGGCGCATCCTTTGCCGCGAAGCTCATTGCCCGCCATTTGCCGCGCGCGGTGGAGATGGCCGTGCGGCAACAGCCATCCCGGCGAAAAAACTGAAATGCCGACCGATATCGAAATAGCCAATACCGTCACGCTGCGCCCGATCGCCGATGTCGCCGCGCAGGCAGGTATCCCGGCGGCGGCGCTTGAGCCCTATGGCCGCGCCAAGGCCAAGATCGATCTCGCCGAATTGCCGGCGGCGATGCGTACGGGCAAGCTGATCCTCGTTACCGCGATCAACCCGACACCGGCGGGCGAAGGCAAGACGACGACATCGATCGGGCTGGCCGATGCGCTCAACCTGACGGGACGAAGGACGATCCTGGCGCTGCGCGAACCATCGCTCGGGCCCTGTTTTGGCACCAAGGGCGGGGCAACCGGCGGCGGGTACGCTCAGGTCGCGCCGATGGTCGATATCAACCTGCATTTCACCGGCGATTTCCACGCGATCACGGCGGCGCACAATCTGCTCGCGGCGATGATCGACAACCATATCCACTGGGGCAACGCGCTCGATATCGACGCGCGGCGGGTGACCTGGCGGCGCGTGCTCGACATGAACGACCGGGCGCTGCGGCACATTACCCAATCGCTTGGCGGCCGTGCCAACGGCTTCCCGCGCGAATCGGGTTTCGACATCACCGTCGCGTCCGAAGTGATGGCAGTGCTGTGCCTGGCCGAGAACATGGCCGATCTGAAGGCGCGGCTGGGGCGGATCATCGTGGCGGAAACGCGGGGCCGCCAGCCAGTGACTGCGCATGACCTGAAGGCCGACGGCGCGATGGCGGTGCTGCTCGCCGACGCGATCAAGCCCAATCTGGTGCAGACGCTGGCGGGCAACCCGGCGATCATCCACGGCGGCCCGTTCGCCAATATCGCGCATGGCTGCAATTCGGTGATCGCGACGCGGGCGGCACTCGGCCTGGCCGAATATGTCGTCACCGAAGCGGGGTTCGGTGCCGATCTTGGGGCGGAGAAATTTTTCGACATCAAGTGCCGGCAGGCGGGGCTGGCGCCAAGCGCCGCGGTGATCGTGGCGACGGTGCGGGCGCTGAAGATGAACGGCGGGGTGGCAAAGCCCGATCTGGCCGCCGAAGACGCAGCAGCGGTGGCGCGCGGGGTCGTCAATCTTGTCCGTCACATCGAGAATGTCCGACAATTCGGCGTGCCCGTGGTCGTCGCGATCAATCACTTTGGCGGCGACAGTGCGGCGGAGATCGCCGTGATCGAGGACGCATGCGCTGGGCAGGGCGTACGGGCGGTCCTTTGCCGGCACTGGGCGGACGGCGGATCGGGTGCGGTCGCACTTGCGGACGCTGTGGCGGAGCTTGCCGAGAGCGAGACTGATTTCGCACCGATCTACTCCGATGACATGCCGCTTGTCGACAAGATCAGGACGGTCGCCACGCGCATCTATCGCGCCGTCGACATTGCACCGACACCGGCGGTGGCTGCGCAACTAAAGCGGTGGGAGGTGGCGGGCTTCGGGCATCTGCCGGTGTGCATGGCCAAAACGCAGTACAGCTTCTCGGCAGACCCGACGTTGCTCGGCGCACCCGAGGGGCATGTCCTGCCAGTGCGCGAGGTGCGGCTGGCGGCGGGGGCGGGGTTTGTCGTCGCGATCTGCGGCGATCTGATGACGATGCCGGGCCTGCCCCGCGTGCCGGCGGCGGAGACGATCGGGCTCGATGCGAAGGGTGCGGTGGTCGGGCTGTTCTAGCCTAGCGCACCCGCCGCCAGGTCTGCTCCTTGCAGCCAAAACCCGCGATCAGGCAGCCTTCGCCGCGCAGCGTCTTCGCATCGATCTGCTCGATCGTGCCGGACAGCGTCTGGCCGATATCGGGCACGCGCACCTTGCCCGCCCAGCGATGATTGCCCTCGCTGACGAAATCGCGGAACAACAGGCTGCCGACCAGCGGCTCGCCACTGCCGGCAAGCGCGTCTGCCTTGGCCTTCTCGTTCGCCCAGATCACGCGACCGCATATTGCGCGTCCGCAGGCAACGAAGGTGACGTGGACCGAATTGCTCGGATTGGCCCACACGCCAGCGGGGGTGCTCGCCGATGCAGCAGTGGGCAGGATCATCGCGGCTGTGGCAAGGGCGAGTAGAATGCGCTTCATTGTCTTGAGCTTCCAACGGGTTGGCTTGAACCGCCGATTGCACCCTGCGGCCTGAGCCGGCGATGAACGACCGAGCGCCAGAAGTTCAAGGTCGCTGGTGCAACCAAACCGAGCCGAGGCCGCGCCGCCAGCGCACAGATCAAATCGCCGCCAGCGCCTGTTCGAAATCGGCGATCAGATCGTCGGCATCCTCGACCCCGATTGAAATGCGCACGAGATTGTCGGTGATGCCGAGCGCCTTCTTGCGTGCCTCGGGCACCGACAGATGCGTCATCCCGGCGGGGTGGCTGGCGAGCGTTTCGGTGCCGCCGAGGCTGACCGCGAGCTTAGCGATGCGCAATGCGTCGAGGAACGCAAAGCTCTCTTTCTCGCCGCCGTTCAGGAACAGCGAAAAAGTGCTGCCAGCCCCTGTGCAATGCCGGCGATAGATATCGGCCTGGCGCTCGTCGCCCGGCGTCGATTCGAGAAAGCCGAGATAGCCGACGCGTTCGATCTTGGGATGCGAGCGCAGATAGTTGCACACCTTCACGGCATTCTCGCCCGCGCGCGTCATCCGCAGTTCGAGCGTTTCCAGGCTCCGCAGCAGCATCCACGCGGTGTTGGGATCGGTGATCGTGCCGATCGTGTTGCGCATCAGGCGGATGACATCCATCTGCTTCTTGCTGCCGACCAGGCTGCCCGCGACCAGATCGCTATGGCCGCCGGCATATTTGGTCAGGCTGTACACCGCGATATCCGCGCCGTGCTTCAGCGGCTGTTGCCACAACGGCCCGAGGAAGGTGTTGTCGATCGCGATCGGCGGCTTGTCGTCACGGTCGCCGAAGATCGCGTCGCGGCTGGCGGCGACGGCCTCGATATCGACGAGCGCATTGGTGGGATTGGCGGGGCTTTCGAGATAGATCAGCGAGACACGACCCGTCGCGCCCTGGGACATCACCGCATCGATTTCCTCACGCGTGGCGCCAGCTGGAAAATCGAGAAACTTCACGCCGAACCGCCCGAGCACGCGCGCGATGAGCGTTTCGGTGGCGGCGTAAAGCGGCCCCGAATGGATGATCGTGTCGCCGGGATGGACGAGCGACAGGAACAGCGTGGCGATCGCGGACATGCCGCTCGAAAAGGTCAGTGCGTCCTCGGCATCTTCCCAAACCGCGAGCCGGTCTTCGAGGATTTCCTGAGTGGGGCCGTTGAAGCGCGAATAGACGAGGCCGTCCGCACCGCCCGGACGCTTGCCGGTCACCCCTTCGAAGTGGCGCTTGCCCGCCGCGGCATTGGGGAAGACGAACGTCGAGGTGAGGAAGATCGGCGGCTTCAGCGATCCTTCCGACAGCATCGGATCATAGCCATGCCCCATCATCAGCGTCGAGGGCTTCAGCTTGCGCCCGCCGAGCTTTTCGATCTCGGGCTTTGGGTGACGGCGCGCGGTGGTGCCGGTCAGATCGGCTTCGGTCTCGTCGGTCATCGCGGCAGCCTTCATTCAGGGGAGGGGTCGATCTGGTATCTAGCGCAACTATCGCCGGCAGGCGAGGCCGGACCGGCGCTCAGCGAAGCCCGATTACCGAAATCTGCCGCCCATAATCGGGCTCGCCGCGGTGGGTCGCGCGGCGGTAGCTGAAGAAGCGCTCCGTATCCGAATAGGTATCGAGGCCGAGCATCTCGATGCGTCCGATGCCGGCACTGGCGATCCGGTGCGCGACATAGGCTTCCAGATCGAACTGGTGATGGCCCGCGCGGCCGGGCGAGAAGAAGCGTTCATTGGCGGGATCGGCCTCTTCGAAACGCCGCGCAAAGCCTGTGTCCACCTCATAGCTGGCGCGGGCGATGCAGGGGCCGATGGCCGCGGCGATGCGATCGCGCCGGGCGCCCAATTCCTCCATCGCGGCAACGGTTCGATCGGTGACGCCGCCGATGGCACCCTTCCACCCGGCATGCGCGGCGCCGATCACGCCCGCCTGCGCGTCGACGAACAGCACGGGCGCGCAATCGGCCGTCAGGATGCCGAGCAGCAGCCCCGGTCGATCGGTAACCAGCGCATCGGCGCGCGGCCGAGCGGCGTCATCGAACGGCGCGGAGACGATCACCGCTTCTGCCGAATGCACCTGATAAAGCGTGACCAGCGCGCTGCCGGGCAACACCGCCTCGATCACCCGTCGCTGGTTTTCGATCAGGTCAGCGGTTGGCGGCTGGCCGCGCTGGCCCATGTCGAGCGAGGCCATCACCCCTGTCGAAACACCGCCGCGCCGCCCGAGAAAACCGTGTGCGACGCCTTCCAGCGATGCGGCGGTGTTGATCTCGATCTCGCTCATAGCGGCATCTGCATGATCAGATCGCGATCGATCTGGTTGCCCGTCGGGAACGCATAATCCGCGATATGGACCATGCCGTATTTCTCGTAGAAGCGCTGCGCGCGGGGATTATGCTCCCACACCGTCAGCACCAGGGCAGCGGCGCCGTTCGCCCGCGCGGTCTCGATCGTCCATGCCATCAGCGCCTGGGCGACGCCGCGGCCGTGATAGGGGCCGGCGATATAGAGCTGGCTCAGCTGCCAGGCGCCGGGCGTGATCGCCGGATCGGTGAGCCAGGCCTTGCTGATCTTTGCATAGCCGATGATCGCATCGCCGTCACAGGCGACATGGAACAGCTTGGCGGGATCAGCGAGATCGCGGATCAGCGCGCCCTCCGGCCCATAGGCGCCGGCGATATAGAGCGCGATATCGGCAGGCGACGCCGAATGTTCGAAGGTTTCGAGCCAGATCGCCTTGCCCATCGCATCGATCTTCGGGCCGTCGGCCTGGCACGCATCGCGGTAGACGATCATGCGAGGCCCGCCGGTTTCGGCCAGCCGCCGCCGGTCATCCCCATCGCCTTGAACAATCGCCCCATCGCCGATGGGCTGACGAGCCGTTTCCGATCGGCCTCGATCTGCTTGGCGCGGCCGGGCGATGCCGCGGCGAGCGCGAGCGCACGGGCATCGATGCCCAGATTGATCAGGAACGCGCCCTGATCAATCGGGCCGAAGATTTTTGCGCCTTCCGTGATCGCAGCGGCGGCCAATGTCGCGAAATCGACATGCGCGGTCAGGTCATTCTCGCCCGGGCTGGCAAAGGGGTTGACGAAATGATGCGCGTGGACGGCCTGTAGCGTATCGCCGATCGCCGGTCCCTTATAGCCATAGTCGACGATCAGCGCGGCGCCCCCCTGTGCGACCAGCCGATTGGCGAGCCGACGCATCACGTTGACGCCGGCGGGCGACGTCTCGAGCACTGACCCGGTTGCCGCCTTGCGCAATTTCGGCGGGATCAGGCCGTCGGGCACGGGCTTTCCCAGCACCGGCACGAACAGCGTGTCCTGGCAGGCGACGACGCGTTCGTGCCACCCTTCCCCGGTGCGGAGCAGCTGGCGGATCGGCAAGGCATCGAAAAATTCATTGGCGACGCAGAGCAGCGCGGCATTGGCGGGGAGCGTCGACAGATCGTCATGCCAGGTCGCTGCGGAAATACGCTCCGCCTGGGCGTCGCGCAGCACGGGACTCGTCTCGACGAAATGCACGTCGGGCTCAAGCCCGGCCGTCGCCATCGCCCTCAGCGCATCGACCGCAAGCGTCCCGCGCCCGGGTCCGAGTTCGACATAAGCGGCGGGCGGGCGACCGGCGCGCTCCCACAGATCCGCGAGCCACGCCCCGATCAGCTCGCCGAACATCTGGCTGATTTCGGGCGCAGTCGTGAAATCGCCGTCTTTGCCGATCGGATCGCGGGTCGCATAATAATGCGTGTTCGCCGCCGCCATATAGTGCGCGGCGGGAATCGGGCCGCCAAGCGTGATCGCGCGGGCAAGGCGCTCGGGAAGGGGTGGTTCGACCATCGTCTCGGACCCTGTCAGGCCACGCTCTCGCCGCCGGCAATCGGCTCGATCCGCTCACGCCGCGCCTTTGCGGTCGCGATCAGATAGCCGCCGCCGATGATCATCGGCACGCACAGCCACTGGCCCATATGGATGCCCGTCCGCTCGATGAAGGTGCCCGCGAATTGCGCGTCGGGCTCGCGGAAATATTCGACGATGAAGCGTGCGACGCCGTAACCGGCGACGAAAATGCCGGTCAGCTTGCCGGGTTCGTAGCGCGCTTTCGTGCGCCAGAAGAAGAACCACAGGATGGCGAACAGCGCGATCCCCTCGAGCCCCGCTTCGTAAAGCTGGCTCGGGTGCCGCGCCACATCGTCGCCGGTGCGCGGAAAAATGATCGCCCAGGGCACGTCGGCGGGCTTTCCCCATAGCTCGCCATTCACGAAATTGGCGAGCCGCCCGAAAAACAGGCCGAACGGGACGACGCAGGCGACATAATCATGCACCCGCAGCCAATCCAGCTTGTGTGCCCGCGAAAACAGGATGAGCCCGATCGAGGTGCCGATGACCCCGCCGTGGAAAGACATGCCGCCATCCCACAGCCGCAGGATCTGAAGCGGATGGATGAACATCTGCGGCGCATAGAACACGACATAGCCAAGCCGTCCGCCAAGGATGATGCCAAGCGTCGCGTAAAAGACCAGATCATCGGCATGGCGCCGCGCCATCGGGGCACCGGGCGCGAGCAGCAATTTCAGCAGATACCACCAGCCGACGACGATGCCCGCGATATAGGCGATCGAATACCATTTCAGGTTGAACCAGCCGATCGAAACGATCGTCGGATCGAGCCCGAGATCATCGAAGCGCAGATGCGCGTGACCCGCGCTTGCAGTAGCGGCAGCGAGCAAAGCGGCGGTAGACAGGATCAAGGCTTTTCCCCAAATAGTGGGGCTTCCATAAAGGGGCTTGGCGACAAGACCAAGGGGGAGAGAGACAGATGCCGAGCGTGCTGGATCGCCGCATACATTTTGCAATTACCGCGCTGACCGGGGCGGGCGGGCAGATGCCGCTGACGATGGTCGAGCTGGAGGGCAAATCCTATCCGGCCATCGCCGTCGCGCCCCCCGCGCTATCTTATTATTTCGCGCATTTCTGCGCCGAACATCACGACAAGACGTTCCTGGTCGCCGGCGATGAACGGCTCAGCTTTGCCGAGGTCTATGCCGCGGCGCAGGCGACGGCGCGCGCGCTTGTCGATGGGCACGGCGTGGCGCGGGGAGACCGTGTCGGGATCGCGATGCGCAATTCGCCTGCATGGATCGCGCTTTACATGGGCATCACCATGGCCGGCGGCGTCGCGACATTGCTCAACGGGTGGTGGCAGACCGCCGAACTCGCCGACGCGATCGGCGATGTCGGCTGTAACCTCGTCTTTGCCGACGCGCCGCGCGCGCAGCGGCTCGCCGAGGCACCGGGGCTCGACTGCCGGGTGATCGCAATCGACGACCGCCTCCCGCTCGTCGAAGCGCTGGCCGGGGTGACAGCGGCCGGCGGGTCGGCGGAGACCGCGCTGCCGATGCTTTCGGGCGACGATCATGCGACGATCCTGTTCACAAGCGGATCGACCGGCCAATCGAAGGGCGCGCTCAGCGATCACCGCGCGGTCATGCAGGCGGTGTTCAATTATCTCGCCCAGGCGCTGGTGATGCTCGGTATCTCGACCGAGGACGGCAAGCCGCCGCTTGGCCAGCCCTCTACGTTGCTCAACGTGCCGCTGTTCCATGTCACCGCCGAAGTGCCGGTTTTCCTGCAAAGCTTCGCGATGGGGCGCAAACTCGTGCTGATGCCCAAATGGGATGCGGAAAGCGCGATGCGCCTGATCGAACGCGAGCAGATCAGCTATTTCGTCGGCGTGCCGCTGATGAGCTTCGAAATCCTCACCCACCCCAACCGCTCGGCTTATGATCTGTCGAGCGTGACCGATTTTGCCGCAGGCGGCGCACCCCGCCCGGTCGAGCATGTCCGCCGATTGAACGAGGAGATGGGGGGAGGCGCGCCGCTGCTCGGTTATGGCCTGACCGAAACCAACGGCGTGGGCTGCGGCAATTTTCGCAGCAACTATCTGGAAAAGCCCAACTCGACCGGGCGGGCATCCCCGCCGCTGGTCGATCTTGCGATCCTCGATGGCGCCGGCAACCCCGTCGAACAGGGCGAGCGCGGCGAGGTCGCCATCCGCTCGATCTGCAACTTCAAGGAATATTGGGGGCGGCCCGATGCGACGCGCGACGCCTTTACCGCCGATCGGTATTTCCTGACGGGCGATATCGGCTATCTCGACGAGGACGGCTATCTGTTCATCGTCGACCGCAAGAAAGACATCATCATTCGTGGCGGTGAGAACATCTCGTGCCAGGAAGTCGAGGCGGCGCTTTACGAAAACCCCGGCGTCGCCGAAGCGGCGGTTTTCGGCCTGCCCGACGAGCGGTTCGGCGAAGTGCCGGGCGCCGTCGTCCACATCCGCGACGGCGCGGTGATGGATGTCGAGGCGCTGTGCGAATTCCTGAGCGCGCGGATCGCCGCGTTCAAGGTGCCGAGGCGAATCTGGATCGCGGCCGATCCGTTGCCGCGGCTTGGCACCGAGAAGATCGACAAGGTATCGATCCGCGCGCATTACCGATCGGTGTATGCGGGCGAAGCCGCCGCTGCCTGATCTGCCGATTGATCAGCCACTTGATCTGGCGCCGGGCGTGTCCCCGCGATAGAGCCGGGTGATGGCGGCAGGCGAACCAATCGGGGCGATCGATCGACGCACGCTGCTGATCGGCGGCGGCGCGGGCGTCGGGCTGTTCGTCGCCTGGGCGTTATGGCCGCGCCGTTACCTGCCCAATCTCACCGCGGGCCCCGGTGAAACCGTGCTCAACGCCTGGCTGAAGATCGGCGAGGACGGCCGCGTGACCGTCGCGGTGCCGCAGGCCGAACATGGCCAGGGCGTCTATACCGCGCTGCCACAGATCATCGCCGACGAGCTTGGCGCCGACTGGCGCACGGTCGCCGTTGAGCCGGCGCCGCTCAACCCGCTTTATGCCAATCCGCTTGGCGCCGCCGAGCTGTTCGAGGGGTTGTTCGAGAGCGTTCCCGATGCGCTCAAGCAAACCCATGGCGCCCGAACCGCGCTCGTCCTGACGGCGGGATCGAGCTCGGTCCGCGGCTTCGAGGATGATCTGAGGATGGCGGGTGCGGCCGCGCGCGTGCTGCTCTGCCGCGCCGCGGCGGCGCGATGGGGGGTCGAATGGCGCACCTGCGCAACGGCGGCGGGTTTTGTCGGGCATGGCGGCAAGCGGCTGCGCTTCGGCGAACTGGCAGCAGCGGCGGCGCGCTTCGATGTGCCGCGTGACCTGCCGATGCGCGTCGGCGATGCCGGACGGCTCACGGGCCAGTCGCTGCCCCGGCTCGACGTGCCGGCAAAGGTCGACGGCACCGCCAATTTCGCGGGCGATATCCGCCTGCCGGACATGGTCTATGCTTCGATCCGGCAGGGTCCTGTCGGGGACAGCCGGCTGATCGGGATGAACCGGGCGGCGGCAAAAAAGGTACACGGCGTCATCGCGGTCGTTGAAACCGCACGCTGGGTGGCCGCTGTCGCCAATAACTGGTGGGCGGCGAACCAGGCGCTCGATGCGCTGGCGCCCAAATTTGCGACGCATGGCCGGATCGTCAATTCGGATTCGATCGACGCCGCACTGACGGCGGCGCTAGACGGCCCTGGACAGCGTATGGCTGCCGGTGGCGATCTGTCGGCGGTGTTCAAGGGCGCGCAGGTGGTGACGGCACAATATCATGTCGGGCTCGGCGTCCATGCGCCCGTCGAGACGATGACCGCGACCGCGCATTATGACAGCGGCCGGTTGGAGCTCTGGTTGCCGACCCAGGCGCCGGGACTCGCGCGTGCGGCAGCCGCAGCGGCGGCGGGCATTTCCGCAGACAGCGTGATCGTCCATCCGATGCTGATCGGCGGATCGTTCGGCGCCAATCTGGAGCATCTCGTTGCCGAGCAGGCGGCGGTGCTGGCGGTGAAGCTGAAACGTCCCGTGCAGCTCGTCTGGTCGCGGATCGAAGACCTGTTCCACGATTGCTATCGTCCCCCGGCGGCGGCGCGGATGACGGCGCGGCTTGGCCCCAACGGCACGATCGCGGGTTGGCTCGCCAAGATCGCCGCGCCGGCGACCGGCCGCGAACTCGCCCGCCGGTTGATGGCGGGGGATCCGGCAGTCGCAGCGGCTTTGGCGGCGCAAGGCGATGGCGATCCTTATGCGGTGGCCGGCGCCTTGCCCTTTTATCGCTTTCCCAATTACGCGATCGATCATCACCCCGCCGATATTGGCGTGCCGACGGGGCACATGCGCGGTGGTGCGCACGGCTACACCGTGTTTTTCACCGAATGTTTCCTCGATGAGCTGGCGCATGTCGCGGGCACCGAGCCGCTGTCGTTTCGGGTGTCGATTACCGGCGAGCCGCGCCTTGTGCGGTGCCTGTCGACCGCAGCGGCGCTTGGCGGTTGGGAGGGGGGCGTCGCGGGCAGCGGCCAGGGCATCGCCTGCCACAGCTTTCGCGGCAGCCACATCGCGGTGCTGGCCGAGGCGCATTTCGAGGATGGCCAGCAACCCCGGGTCGACCGGCTCGTCGCGGCGGTCGATTGCGGTCGGCAGATCAACCCCGATCTGATCCGCCAGCAGATCGAGGGCGGGCTGATCTTCGGCATGGCGATGGCGATGGGCGCGAGCACGGGTTTCAGCGAAAATGTGCCGACGGCGCACAATCTGGGCCAGCTTGCACTGCCCAGACTCGTCGATTCGCCCGACATCACCGTCGAGATCATCCGCAGCGAAGCAGAGCCCGGCGGCGTTTCCGAGCTTGCCGTGCCGCCGGTCGCCCCCGCCATCGCCAACGCGCTTCAGGCAGCGGCGGGGTTTCGTTTGCGGCGCTTGCCGTTTACGGCGGCGGCGACATGATCCTGCCTCCCGATCATCCGCCCGTGCCGACACGCAAGATCGGCGTGCTGCTCACCAATCTGGGCACGCCCGATGCGCCCGATGTGAAATCGGTGCGGCGCTATCTGCTCGAGTTTCTGTCGGATCGCCGTGTCGTTGAAATCCCGTCGATCGCCTGGCAGCCGATTTTACGCGGCATCATCCTCAACACCCGGCCAAGGAAATCGGCCGAGGCCTATGCGCAGGTGTGGGGGCCGGACGGATCGCCGCTGGCGACGATCACCAAGGCGCAGAGCACGGCGCTGCAAGGCGCGTTCGGCGACGGCGTGCTGGTCGATTGGGCGATGCGCTATGGCGCACGGCCGATCCCCGAACGGCTGGCGGCGATGAAGGCGGCGGGGTGCGACCGTATCCTGCTCGCCCCGCTCTATCCGCAATATTGCGCGGCGACGACGGCGACTGCCAACGACAAGGCGTTCGAGGCGCTGGCGAAGATGCGCTGGCAGCCGGCAATCCGCACCTTGCCACCCTATCATGACGATCCGCACTATATCGGCGCGCTGAAAGCGACGATCGAGGCGCACCTCACCACGCTCGATTTCACGCCCGATGCGATCGTCATCAGCTTCCACGGCATGCCACAGCGCACGCTGATGCTTGGCGATCCCTATCATTGCCACTGCCAGAAGACCGCGCGCCTGCTTGGCGAGGCGCTTGGCCGGGAGGTGATCATCACCTTTCAGTCGCGTTTCGGGCGGGCGATCTGGCTCGAGCCCGCAACCGACGACATGCTCGGCGAATTGCCGGGCAAGGGCACCAAGAAGATCGCGATTGTCGCGCCGGGTTTTTCCGCCGACTGCCTCGAAACGCTCGAGGAACTGGCGATCCGGGGCCGTGAGACCTTTGAGGAGGCCGGCGGCACGCATTTCGCCTATATTCCCTGTCTCAACGACGGCGCGCCCGGTATCGCGATGCTGCGTGCGCTGATCGCACGCGAACTTGAAGGCTGGCGCGCGGACGCTTAAGCCCTGACGATAATGAAGCGGCCGCCAAAGGCCCGACAAGGAGAGAGATATGGCACGCGTTGCGATCGTCACCGGCGGCACGAGAGGCATTGGCGAGGCGATCAGCCTGGCGCTCCAGGAGGCAGGGCTTACCGTCGCCGCCAATTATGCGGGCAATGACGAGCGCGCGCGCGAATTTTCCGACCGGACCGGCATCAAGTCTTATAAATGGGACGTCGCCGATTACGATGCGTGCCAGGCGGGATGCGCGCAGGTGGCAGACGAGCTGGGGCCGGTCGATGTGCTCGTCAACAACGCCGGCATTACGCGTGACGGCACGATCATGAAGCTCACCTATCAGGCGTGGAAAGAGGTGATCGACACCAATCTTGGCGGGTGCTTCAACATGGCCAAGGCGGTGTTTCCGGGCATGCGCGACCGCAAATGGGGGCGGATCGTCAATATCGGATCGATCAACGGCCAGGCGGGTCAATATGGCCAGGTCAACTATGCGGCCGCCAAATCGGGCATCCACGGTTTCACCAAGGCGCTCGCTCAGGAAGGCGCGCGTGCCGGGGTGACCGTCAATGCGATCGCGCCGGGCTATATCGATACCGACATGGTCGCCGCCGTACCCGCCGATGTGCTCGAAAAGATCGTCGCCAAGATACCCGTGGGTCGGCTGGGTCAGGCGATGGAGATCGCGCGCGGTGTCGTTTTCCTGTGTTCGGACGATGGCGGCTTCGTGACCGGATCGACGCTGAGCATCAATGGCGGGCAGCATATGTACTGACGGGCGCAGACGCGGCGACGCCCGCGCCGCTGCGCCAGCAGCGCCCGGCACGGCCGGCGGGTCGGCATCAGGCCGAACCCTTCCGACGGCGGGGGCTTTGCCGTCGGCGCGTGCCTTTCTTCGGGATGCCGCCGGCAAAGCCGTCGGCCGGATCGGGCCATGCTCGTCCGCCGGCCGTGCTCGGCGCTGCGCGGTGCGCACCGCCGCCGGCGTGGCGGCGGCTGCGCCGACGCACACAGGGCCGGCACCTTTCGGCACCGGCCCTCGCTCTCGATACGCTACGCGAGAGAAGCTTGAAGATCGTTTGCGTCAGCGGCGATAGTTGCTGCAGCCATTGTTGCCGCCGCGCTCGATCGCACGACCTGCAAGACCACCGCCGAGGAGACCAAGAATGGTGCCCGCGCCGCGATCATGCCGACCCGCGACCGAATTGCCGAGCAGTCCGCCAGCGATTGCGCCGATGATGGCGCCGCCGGTGCCGTCGTTGCAGCGGCGGGCATCGTTATAGCCACGGCGGTTATCGACATATCGACGGTCGTCATAACCGCGACGATCGTCATAACCGCGACGTTCGTCATAGCGCCGGTCATCATAGCGAGCGTCATACCCGCCGCGATACTGGTCGCCATAATAGCTGCCCTGGTAATCGCGGGGATAATTTTGTGCAGCAGCAGGCGCTGCTGAAATGGCGCTGGCGCTGATCGCGAGGGCGACGGCGGCGAAAGTGAATTTCCTGATCATCGACTTATCTCCCGGTTCAAGCGTCGAGGGCACAACGTCCTCATCTCGAAAACCGTTCTGCCCGAGTCGCATTGAGCCGTCCCTGAATGCGACTGTTATCGCGCGTTCATGATGCGAGGCCCTTTCCCCGCCCGGGATCGGCCTTAAGAGCCGCAGGATGCGCGTGCTGCTCTCGGTCGTCCTGATGCTTCTCTTCATACCCAGCTGGAGCGTCTTCAGCCGGTTGCCGCTGCTCGATCGATCGGCGCCGTTTTCGGCTGTGCCCGTGCTGCTCGATCGGGCGCATCCCGAACGCAAGCGGATCGGCGCGCTGATTTTCGAGCGCGGCTATCGGCTGGAGAGCGACGACCCGGCCTTTGGTGGATTTTCGTCGCTGATCGTGTCCGGCGACCGGTTTCTGCTTCTCAATGACGGGGGCAATTTCATCCGCTTCGCGCTCGGGCCGCGCGGCGACCTGCGCGACCGGGCGACCGGATATCTTCCCGGCGGACCCGGCACGGGTTGGGAAAAACGCGACCGGGATGCCGAATCGATGACCTATGATCCGGCAACCCGGCGATTCTGGGTGGGCTTTGAAAATTACAACGAGATCTGGCGCTATTCGGAGGGACTTGCCCGTGTCGAAAGCCATGCCGCGCCGCCGGCGATGGCGGCCTGGCCGCTCAATGTCGGGGCGGAGGCAATGGTCAGGCTACACGATGGCCGATTCGTGGTGTTTGCAGAGGATGATCCGTGGCCGCACGGCGTCGGCCGTGCCGCGATCCTGTTCGCCGGCGATCCGACACGGGGGCCGCGCCGTGGATTTCGCTTCAGCTACCTTCCGCCCAAAGGATATGATCCCTCCGACATGGCTGAGCTGCCCGACGGACGATTGATCATCCTCAATCGCCGGGTAACGTTGGCGGCGGGCTTCACGGCCATCGTGACCATCGTCGATCTTGGCGGCGTCTTGCCCGGCGCGCGAATCGCCGGCTATGAGATCGCGCGGTTCGAGGGATCGATCACGCGCGATAATTTTGAGGGGATCGCGGTCGTTCAGGAACGCGACGGGACGAAGCTCTGGCTCGTTACCGACGACAATCAAGCGTTCTTTGAAGAAAGCCTGTTGATGAAGTTCAGGCTGGACGACGCAGTATTGCCGCGCCGTAGCACCTTCAGGCCGCAGCAGCTTCCTTGGCGGGGGCCAGCTTCTTCCGCACATCGCGCTTCAGGCGACGCGCCTTGAGCGACAGCTTGTCGTCCGCCGTCTTGACGAGCCAGTTGTCGAGCCCGCCGACATGCTCCACCGAGCGCAGGCCGTTGGTGGACACGCGCAGCTTTACGCTGGTGCCCAGGGCATCCGACATCAACGTCACATTCTGCAGGTTCGGCAGAAAGGTCCGCTTGGTCTTGTTATTGGCGTGGGAAACATTGTGTCCCACTTGCCGACCCTTGCCGGTCAGCTCGCAAATGCGCGACATTGCTTTAATATCCTGGAATCTGGTTGCCCGGAAAGAGGGCGCGGATAACCAGTTCCCGCAACCCCGTCAACCGATTCACGACTTTTGATGAAACCTTCCGCGGCAACGCGGCGTTATTACGCTAACGATTCGATTTCATGACGCCAATTATTGGAGACTGAACAATGCGTGCACTCTTGGTTCTGGTCGGTCTTGCCGCCCTTGTCGTTGCCGGCCTGCTGGCATCGGGCATGATGACGCTCAACGTCAGCCCCGGTAATATCCCGCATCTCGCCTTTGAAGGCGGCAAGGCGCCCGAGGTGAACGCCAACATGGCGACGATCCAGCTCGGCACCGAAAACAAGACGATCAACGTGCCGACGGTGACGACCACGCAACAGACGATCTCGGTGCCGACGCTCCGGGTCGACAAGCCTGCCGAGGCATCGAACGCGCAGGCCGCGCAGTGAACGGTCCTGCAGGCGATTCGCTGCCCCGCGTGAGCGCAGGCACGATCGCCGCATCGGTGCTGCTCCCTCCGCTCGGCGTTTATCGCCAGGCGGGGGCTGGCGTGGACTTTGCCATTGCCTGCGGGCTCACGGTGGCGGGCTTCCTTCCCGGCGTCGCCTTTGCGTTATTGCGCGTGCTCGGCCCGCGCAGGGTCTAGCGAATGACAAGTGGTTGCGCCCATAAGCGTTGCCATGTTTTCGCTACCCGACCCGATGCGCGCCGCCCTCGATGCAGCCAGTACCGCTGCTTTGGCAGGGGAGGTGCCCGTTGGTGCGGCCGTCGTCCACGATGGGAAGATCATCGCGGTTGCGGCCAATGCGCCACGCGGCCTCAGCGATCCCACCGCGCACGCCGAGATCAGGGTGATTCGCGAGGCGGCGGCGCTCCTCGGACGTGACCGGCTCGACGGGTGCGATCTGTGGGTGACGCTTGAGCCGTGCGCGATGTGTGCAGGCGCCATCGCCCACGCCCGGATCGATCGGCTCTATTACGGCGCCGAGGATGAAAAGGGCGGTGCCGTCGCCAACGGTCCGCGCTTTTTCTCCCAGCCAACCTGCCATCACCGACCCGAAATCTATGCCGGGATCGGCGAACGGGAGGCATCCGCCCTGTTGCGCGACTTCTTCCTCGCGCGCCGCTGAACCGGGTGGATGACCCAGCACCGGTTGTGAAAAGCGCCGAAAAGCGGCAAGGGACGTGCCAGCGCCATGGCACTTCCCCCTTTTCCCTGGATCGACGTTGCGATCATCTTCGTGCTGGTGCTGATCAACGGCGTCTTCGCGATGTCCGAACTGGCGATCGTCTCGTCGCGTAAGGCCCGGCTCGAGGCGATGGCGCGCGCCAAGGTGAGCGGCGCGCAGGCAGCCCTCGATCTGGCGAGCGACCCCGGCAAGTTCCTGTCAACGACGCAGATCGGCATCACGATGATCGGCGTTCTCGCTGGCGCCTATTCCGGCGCGAGCCTTGGCGCGCCGGTCGGTGCGCGGCTGGGCTGGATGGGCATGACGGACGAGACCGCGCAGACACTGGGCTTCGTGCTCGTCATCGGGCTGACGACCTTTGCCTCGCTGGTGATCGGCGAGCTGGTGCCCAAGCAGATTGCGCTGCGATCGCCCGAGCGAATTGCGGTTGCCGCCGCTGTGCCGATGCAGTGGCTGGCGCGGGCGACGGCGCCCGTCGTGTGGCTGCTCGATTCGACCAGCGCGGGGCTATTCTGGCTGATGGGGCTGAAACGCGAATCGCAGGATCATGTGACGGCGGAGGAACTGCACATGATCGTCGCCGAAGCGTCCAAATCGGGCGTACTCGAGGAACATGAGCGTTCGATCATCTCCGGTGTCGTGCGGCTCGCCGACCGGCCGGTGCGCGAGGTGATGACACCGCGCACCGACATCGAATGGATCGACGCCACGCTGTACGATACCGGCGACGATGCCGCGATCCGCGCCGCGCTGATGACGGCATCGCATAGCCGCCTGCCGGTCGCGGAAGGATCAGTCGATGCGGTGATCGGCGTGGTCCAGGCGCGCGACATCGCGATCGCGCTGATCCGTGGCGATCCGATCGACGTGCGCGCGCTGATGCGTCAGGCGCCGGTGGTACTCGACCAGATCGATGCGATGGATGCGCTCAACGCCCTGCGGCTTGCCGAAGTGCCGATGGCGTTGATCCACGACGAATATGGGCATTTTGAAGGGATTGTGACGCCCGCCGACCTCCTCGCCGCGATCGCCGGAGAATTCGCGTCGGACAGCGACCCCGACGATGCGCCCTCGGTCGTCGTGCGCGACGATGGCTCGTTGCTGGTCGCCGGCAACATGGCCGCCGATGCGCTGGCCGAACGGCTCGGCATCGAGCTGCCCGAGGATCGTGATTATGCAACCGTCGCCGGGTTGGCGCTCGCGGTATTCCGCCATTTGCCGGGCGAGGGCGAGAGTTTCGTCGAGCAGGGCTGGCGCTTCGAGATCGTCGATCTCGACGGGCGACGGATCGACAAGTTGCTGGTGAGTTCGCTGGCCGACGGTTAGCCGAGTTTGCCGAACGCCGCTTCGAAACCCGCTTTGTCGCCTGCGGACAGCAGCTTGGCCTGTTCGATCCAGCGGTCGCGCGCGATCCTGCCGGCAAGCGCCCCCATCTGCGCGTCGAGGGTGTTCACCTCTGCCGGGGTCAGTGCGGCAAGTTGATCGATACGATCGATGCCAAGCGAGGCGAGCTGCGCTGCCGCTCGTGGACCCAGCCCCTTCAATTGCGTGAGCGTACCACCCGCGCTGTCGGGGCTGGCGACCGGCGCAGTTGCCATTGCGGCCTGCGCCGGGGCGATTGCAGGTGCCGGCGGCGGACTGGCCTCGGCTTGCTTGGGCGGATCGAGATCAGCCGCCTCGGGTCCGACCGGATGGCCGGCCAGTTCTGCATGCGCATCCGATTCGGCGATCGCCTTCTTTTGCCGCCGGCGCATCGCAGCGCCCCACCAGATGACGGCGCATGCGCATACGATGCCGATCGCGATCAGAACGAGTGTTGTCGTCGTCCACATCGCCGCGCCGGGCGGGGTGATTGCCGTATCCATCAGGTGATCCTTCCAGTCAGCGGCAATGTGCGCGGTGATGCCAAACGATCATGCCCGTTCGCGTGCGATTTCGCGCCAGCCAATGTCGCGGCGACAAAAACCGCTTGGGAAATCAAGCCGATCCACCGCTTGATACGCGGCGCCTGCGGCCTCGGCAACCGTCCTGCCAAGCGCTGTGACGCCGAGGACGCGGCCTGAAGCCACGACCAGTTTGTCGCCCTCCAGCCGCGTCCCGGCCTGAAAGACAACCGCGCCATCGGCCTCTGCCGCAGCGATACCGGAAATCGTCCCGCCGAGCTCCGGTGTGCCGGGATAACCGATTGCCGCCATCACCACGGTCACCGCGACATCAGCTGAAAATTCAGGCGGTGAGCACTCGCCAAGCGTACCCCGCGCCGTCGCCAGCAACAATTGCAGCAGATCGCCCTGTAATCGCGCCATCAGCACCTGGCATTCGGGATCGCCGAAACGGGCGTTGTATTCGATCAGCTTGGGGCCGTCCGCTGTCAGCATCAACCCGGCGTAGAGCACGCCTGAAAAAGGCATCCCGGCCGCCGCCATTGCGCGCAATGTCGGGGCCACGATCTGGTCGATCGCCTGTTGTTCCAGCACGGGGGTCAGCACCCGGGCGGGGCTATAGGCGCCCATCCCGCCGGTATTGGCGCCAGTGTCCCCCTCGCCGACGCGCTTGTGATCCTGTGCGGAGCCGAACGGCACGATCGCCTCGCCGTCGGTCAGGATGAACAGGCTGGCCTCCTCGCCCTCCAGAAACTCCTCGATCACGGCGTCGCCGCCCGATTTGCCGAACATCCCGTCGAGGGCGGCCTCTGCCTGCTCGCGGGTGGCGGCGATCGTCACGCCCTTGCCGGCGGCAAGCCCGTCGGCCTTGATGACGACGGGCAGGCCGAAATCGTCCAGCGCGGCGATCGCCCCGTCGTGCGATGTGACGCGCGCGTACCGCGCCGTCGGAATTTTCGCGCGGCGACACAGGTCTTTGGTGAAGCCTTTCGATCCCTCGAGCTGGGCCGCCTTGGCATCGGGGCCGAACACCGCGATCTTCATCGTCCGCAAATTATCGGCAAGGCCATCGACAAGCGGCGCTTCGGGACCGATCACCACGAGCTCGATCGAATGACGCAGGCAGAAATCGATGATCGCGCGGTGATCTGCCGCATCGATTGCCGCAAGATCGGCAAATTGGGCTATCCCGGGATTGCCCGGGGCGGCATAGAGTTTGGACAGGCCCGGCGATTGCGCCAGCTTCCATGCCAGCGCATGTTCGCGGCCGCCCGATCCGATCAGCAGGACATTCATGGCAGATAATTTCCCGGATGGAGACGCAGCGACCAGGGATGGCAGCGGTTCCCGGCTGGTAGCCGAGACGATCCTCGGCGACAATGCAGCGCCCTTGAGTGTCGGCGAGCTGGCGGGCAGGTTGAAGCGCGTCGTCGAGAGCGAGTTCGGCCATGTCCGCCTGCGCGGCGAGATTTCGGGCTATAAGCGCGCGGTGTCTGGCCATGCCTATCTGAGCCTGAAGGACGAAAGCGCCGTCATCGACGGGGTGATCTGGAAGGGATCGTTCAGCGGCATCGCCTTTGCCCCGCAGGATGGGATCGAGGTGATCGCGACCGGCCGGCTGACCACCTATCCCGGCCGGTCCAAATACCAGATCGTCATCGAACGGATGGAGCTGGCGGGCGAGGGCGCCTTGATGGCGCTGCTCGAGAAGCTGAAGGCAAAGCTCGCCGCAGAGGGCCTGTTCGATCAGGCACGCAAGCAGCGCCTGCCCTTCCTGCCGCGCACGATCGGCGTCGTCACCTCGCCGACCGGGGCGGTGATCCGCGATATCCTCCACCGCTTGGCAGATCGTTTCCCAAGTCATGTCATCGTCTGGCCAGTGGCGGTGCAGGGCGAAGGGGCCGCCGCACAGATTGCCAATGCGGTCCGCGGATTCGATGCGATTGCGCCAGGGGGGCCGGTGCCGCGCCCCGATCTCGTCATCGTCGCGCGCGGCGGTGGGTCGATCGAGGATCTTTGGGCGTTTAATGAGGAGATCGTCGTTCGCGCGATCGCCGAATGTCACATCCCGATCATCTCCGCTGTCGGCCATGAGACCGATACCAGCCTGGCCGATCACGCCGCCGATCTGCGCGCGCCGACCCCGACCGCAGCAGCGGAGATCGCGGTGCCGGTGCGTGCCGACCTGATCGCGACTGTCGATGATTACGGGCTTCGAGCGGAGCGTTGCGCCCGCCGCTATCAGGCGCGTGGCCGTGAACGGCTCGATGCGCTGGTGCGGGTGTTGCCGCGTCGCGATGCCTTGCTCGGCGCACAGCGGCAAAAAGCCGACGATCTCGGCGCCCGGCTCGACCGTGCTCTGGAAGGGCGCGTGGCACGGGGCCAGCGTCAGCTCGACCGCGCCGGAGGCATCCTGCGCCCGGCGATGCTGCACCGGCAATTGGCGGCGGCGCGCGACCGGCTGGCCCATGCCGCGCAACTGCTGGTCGTCGTCAATCCCGATCGGCTTTTGGCGCGCGGCTATGTGCGGGTGTCGGCATCAGGTGCTGCGATTACGACGGCGGCGGCGGCCCGCAAGGCAGCCACGCTGACGCTCCATTTCGGCGACGGGGCCATCGCCGCGCGGGTTGAGCGCGCCGCCGCCAAGCCCTATGAGAAGCAAGAGGGTGCGCAGCCATCACTTCTGTAAAATCGCGCTTCTGCACGCTCGCTGCAGAACTGCCCGTCCGTCCGCGTTGAAAAGGCCCCTGAAATGTTGATGTCCAATACCGATCGCGCCGCCAAACTGCATTATATGGCGAACGGCTTTCGCGTGCTGGCGCCGGGCGATCATGTCGAATGTGCGGTGACGGGCGATCGGATCGCGCTTGATGAGCTGCGTTATTGGAGCGTTGCCCTCCAGCAACCCTTTGCCAGCGCCGCCGTGGCGATGGCCGCGATGGGGAGCTGAGGATGCGGCGCAGGGGAATAAACGCGCCACGCCGGTGGACGGCTGGGGCGGTGATCATCATTCTTCAGGGGAGTTGCATCGCGCCGGCCCAGCGACCGCTGTTGCCCCGGCCCGACGTCCGGCCGACCCCGCTCGCCATGCCGACACCAAAGCCAACCGCACCCACCATCCCGAAATCCGCGCCGACGCAGGCGGGCTTCGTCTATCGCGGGCCGCTGGTTCAGGGTGGGGCGCTGATCGGCACTGCACCCGCTGGCACGACATTGCTGACCTTTGACGGTGCGCCCGTCCCGGTGGCGTCGGACGGGGCGTTCCTTATCGCCTTTGACCGCGACGCGGGGCCAAGCGCAAAACTGGTCGCCACGCTCAGTGACGGCCGCCTGGTAAGCGATACGCTGTCGGTGGCCCGGCGCGCCTGGAACATCGAGCGGCTCGCCACGCTGCCCAAATTTGCGCAACCGACCGAGGAATTCAACAGGCTGCGCCCCGCAGAAATCGCCCAGATCAACGCGGCGCGGCGGGGCAATGCCGATGTGGCCGGATGGCGTCAGCCCTTTCTCTGGCCCGCAATCGGCCGCGTTTCGGGCATGTTCGGATCACAGCGCATCTATCAGAATGGGGAGGCGGGGGCCTATCATTCGGGCACTGACATTGCCCAGCCAAGCGGCACACGCGTTATCGCGCCTGCCGACGGCGTCGTCATCCTCGCCGCCGATCATCCCTTCACGCTCGAAGGCAATTTGCTGATGATCGATCACGGCATGGGGCTGAACAGCGCGTTCCTGCACCTGTCGCGCATCGACGTGAAAGTCGGCGAACGGATCAAGCGGGGGCAGGCAATCGGTGCTGTCGGCATGACGGGCCGCGCGACCGGCCCGCATCTTCACTGGAGCCTGCGGTGGCGTGACAGCCGGATCGATCCGATCCTGCTGGCAGGACCGATGCCGGTCGGCTAACCCGTTGCGACTGTTGCGCCTTACTGAACGCGTTTGCCGCGCACGCCAGCGCCCTGTTCGAATCGAATGAAGAAGCTGCCGAGTGCGCCCTTCTTGATCGTGACCGTGCTGCCCTTTGCGGGTGTGAAGGCCGAATATTCGGTGGTTTGCCAGGTTCCGCCGGTCTCGATGCCGAACTGAATGAACTGGCCGATCTCGCGCGCGGTGGTGACCTTGGTGGTGATCTGGGTGGTTTCGGGATCGCCGGTGTCGCCAAACACCGACTTTTCGTCGAGCGAGAAGCCGAACAGCTTGCGCTTTGTCTTGCGAACTTCCTCGCGCTCGACAACGACGAGTTCCTTGGATTTGATCGATGTGTCCAGCGCCGCCGCCGTCCGATCGAAGCAGGCGAGCCGGGCCGCGTTGTCGCTGATCGCGCGGCAGCCCTGCAGCTCCTGGAGCCGCTTCGGCGCCTCCTGCGCGGCGGCTGGTGCGACCACCACCGCCATCGACATGATCGCTGCGCCCTTGATCAGGACCTGGATTGCGCTTTGCCGACCGATCATGTTCACCGCTGCTTTCGCCATTGCTGGAAAAACGCTAGCGGCAGGCTCGGCGTCGAGCAAGGGTCGATCCTGTGACTAAAATGCTACACCCGATCCAAATTGTCGCATTTGCGCGAAACGGTGGATTGAAAGCACGTCGCGCGATGGCGTAGTCGTCCATCCAGATCGTCCTGAAGCCAGGAAGAACGCTTGTCTTAATCCTTGTCGATGCCGCCCGGCTCCGACGCGGATGCAACTAAAAGGGGAATACCAAATGTCGTTCACTTTCCGTCGGCGCCTGCTCGTATCGACGATCTGCGCAAGCGCCATGCTCAGCGCGGCTCCAGCTCTTGCGCAGGTTGCGCCAGCGCCAGCGCCAGCCCCTGCGGATGATACCGCAGCGCCTGAAGCGACGAAGAGCAATGACATCGTCGTCACCGGATCGCTGATCCGCAACCCGAACCTCGTGTCGGCCAACCCCGTCAACGTGATCGGCGAGCAGGAAATCCAGTTCCGCCAGTCGAACGTCGCAGAAGATCTGGTCCGTCAGATTCCTGGCGTCGTCCCCAGCATCGGCGCGGCCGTCAACAACGGCAATGGCGGCGCCTCGTTCGTCGATCTTCGCGGCCTCGGCTCGAACCGCAACCTGGTGCTGATCGACGGCGTTCGTCTCGCGCCGGCCGGTCTCGGCGGCCAGTTCGACCTTAACAACATCCCGCTAGCGCTCGTCCAGCGCGTTGATTCGCTGACCGGCGGCGCTTCGACCACCTACGGCGCAGACGCCGTGACGGGTGTCGTCAACTTCGTGACCAAGCAGGATTTCACCGGCCTCGATCTTGCCGTGTCGAACCAGGTTACCGGTCGTGGTGACGGCTACACGCTGCGCGCCGACGCGACGATCGGCGCCAATCTCGAGGGCGGTCGTGGCAACGTCGTGCTGAGCGTTGGCTATCAGCAGTCCGACCCTGTCTATCAGGGCGCTCGCGACTTCTCGAACTTTGGTTATGACAGTACCACCGGTGGCCCAGGCGGTTCGGGTACCTCGGTGCCGACGCGCTTGTCGGTGACCGGCCAGGGCACGCGCCAGATCGATCCGACCACGGGCAACTTCAACCCCGGGACGGCATTCACGTCGTTCAACTTCAACCCTTACAACATCTTCAACACGCCGTTCCGCCGGTACAACATCTATGCGGCGGGTCGTTACGAGATCAACGACGCTGTCGAAGTCTACACGCGCGGCCTGTATTCGAAGAACGTCGTCAGCACGATCATCGCGCCTTCGGGTTCGTTCGGCGTGCCAGTGCAGATCAACATCAGCAACCCCTATCTGCCACAGGGTGTGCGCGACACACTCTGTGCCGCCAACGCTGCGTCCACGGCGGATTTCAACCCGTTCCAGCCCGGCGTTCAGAGCCTCAACGCTGGTAACTGCGCCGCAGCAACTGCTGCTGTGAACAGCACTGACCCGAACTACCGTGTCGTCACCACCAACCTTTCGCGTCGTTTTGTCGAAGGTGGTCCGCGCGTCAGTGACTACACCACGCAGATCTTCGATTACCGCATCGGCTTCCGCGGCGGCATCACCGACTCGATCAACTGGGATGTCTTCGGCGCTTATGGCGAGAGCGAGAACAATCAGGTGCAGTCGGGCTACACGCTCAATTCGCGCGTGACGCAGTCGGTGCTGACGACCGGCACCGGCGCAACGCTGGCCTGCGTCAATCCCGCCAATGGCTGTATCCCGGTCAACTGGTTCGGTGCCGCAGGGACGATCCAGCAGGCGGCGATCCCGTTCCTGACGGCGAACAGCAATTCGCTGACGGCAACGTCGCTGGCGCAGGTCCGCGGCACGATCACCGGCGACTTCGGCGTTGGTTCGCCATTCGCGAACGACAAGATCAGCTTCGCTGTCGGTGGTGAATACCGGCGTTATGTGGCTTCGCAGCAGTCCGATCTGCTGTCGCAGTCGGGTGACCTTGGTGGCTCGGGTGGCGCTGCGCCGAACATCTTCGGTGGCTATGAAGTGACCGAAGGTATCGGCGAAATCATCATCCCGCTGGTTCAGGATCGCCCCTTCTTCAAGAGCCTGGTCGTTGAAGGCGGCATTCGCTATTCTTCGTACAAGGTGAACGCGGTTGGTGCGAATGGCTATTCGCCAACGACCTGGAGCTTCAAGGGCACCTGGGAGCCTGTCGACAGCCTCCGTATCCGCGGCACCTATTCGCGGGCCGTTCGTGCGCCGAATATCACCGAGCTGTTCACGCCGGTGGTCATTCGTCTCACGAACCTGACCGCAACGGCTGATCCCTGCGCTCAGATCACCGATGCCGGCACGCGTATTGCGGGTCGCCCGCTGACGACGGCGAACGCTGCTTTGTCGGCGATCTGCGTCGCACAGGGTGCGCCTGCCAATGCGCTGAACCTGATCCCGGTCCCAACCGCGGGCCAGGCGCAGTCGCAGCAGGGCGGCAACATCCGCCTGCAGCCTGAAAGCTCGACCAGCTGGACCGTCGGCGCGATCTTCACGCCGACCTTCCTGGCGGGCTTCAACGCATCGATCGATTACTACAATATCGACATCACCAATGCAGTGGCGGCGCCCGCGCCGCAGGATGCGCTCGATGCCTGCTTCGTGCTCGCACCAAGCCCAACCAGCCCTGCTTGTACCTCGATCCGCCGTGATCCGCTCACGGGTGGCCTGAGCGGTGATTTCACCACGACCTTTGGTCTGCCGCTCTTCCTGTCGAACAGCGGTCGCATCAAGACGTCGGGTATCGATCTGACGGCGAACTATCGCCGGAACCTCGGCTTTGGTGCTTTGGCGCTCAACTTTGTCGGTAACTGGACGCAGAGCCAGACCTTCCAGGCGACGCCGCTGAGCGTGAACCGTGAGTGTGTTGGTTTCTACAGCACCAACTGCTCGTTCACGGGCTCGATCCAGCCGAAGTTCCAGTTCTCGCAGCGCACGACGCTGACGATCGACAAGGTCGCCTTCTCGCTCCTGTGGCGCTACATCGACGGCGTTCGTTATGAGCCTGGTCAGGGCACGCTGTTCGTGGGCACGCTTGCTGGTCTCAACCGCCAGGTCGACTTCAACCGCATTCCTGCCTATCATTATTTCGACCTCAGCACGCAGTACAGCGTGACCGACAATCTGACGGTTACGCTCTCGGTGCAGAACCTGTTCGATCGGCAGCCGCCGCTCGTTGGTTCGGCAGCTGGTTCGACCACGTACAACAGCGGCAACACCTTCCCATCGACGTATGACTCGTTGGGCCGCCGCTTCGCAGCTACGGCGCGCGTTCGCTTCTAAAGCGTTCTCGACCGGGAAATATCGGGGAGCGCGAACGGGGTTTCGCGCTCCCCTTTTTTTTGGCAGCATGCCAGCGACGCCAGTCCTCATCGACGTGAAAGGAACCATCCATGATGATCAGGGCATCTGTTGCCTTTGCCGGCTGCGCAGCCGTGCTCGCCTGCGCTTCGCCGATTGCTGCCAAGGAGCCCGACAAGGTCGACGCCAATGGCGAAAAGCTGATCTGTCAGCGCGAAGCCGATATCGGCTCGCTCATCCCGCGCAAGAAACGCTGCTATACCAAGGCGGAATGGGACCGGATCGCGCTGGCGGGACGTGAAAACGCCACCCGCATCGTCCAGGATGGCGCATCACGTCCCACAGGCCAGTGATCTGTAGCGGACGACCCGGATGAATGGCGTGAGCGCGCAGGCTGAGGCGCTGCTGCGGCAGGCTGCAACGGCACAACAGCGGGGCGACACGGCGGGCGCCGATGCGGCGTTGAAGCAGGTGTTGCTGGTCGATCCCGCTAACCCGATCGCCCTGAATTCGGCGGGGATGCGCGCCCTCGACGGCAAGGACTTCGCTTCGGCGGCGCGATATTTCTCAAAGGCGATTGTCAGCGATCCCGGGGCCCCGCCGCTGTGGATGAACCTAGCCAGCGCGCAGCGCGGGTTGGGGGACGATGCTGGCGAGCGCGCGGCGCTGATCGGCGCGCTCGACATCGACCAGCGCAACATCATGGCGATAATCCGCCTCGCCGAGCTTCACGAACGCCTTGGCGAAGCGCCGGCCGCTGCAGAACGCTGGGCGAATCTCGTCGCGCTAAGCCAGATGATGCCCGATCTGCCGCCCGGCCTCGCCGAGGTTGTCGCGCATGCGCAGGGTTATGTCATGCGGCATCAGGCGGCGCTCGGCACGGCGATAGATTCGGGACTGCTCGATCAGCGCGCCGCGATCGATCCGCTCGACAGGCGCCGGGTCGATGCCTGTATCGATACGGTCCTCGGTCGCCGCCGCGTCTATTTCAACGAATGTGCGGGCATGCATTTTCCCTTCCTGCCCGCCGATGAATTCTTCGATCCACGGCATTTTCCCTGGCTGGCCGAGATCGGATCGCACACCGATGCAATCCGCGACGAATTGCTCGCTTTGCTGGCGAGCGGATCGGACGGGATGGAGCCCTATGTCACGATGGCGCCGGGCACGCCTGAAAACAAATGGAGCGGGCTCGATCACTCGCTCGACTGGAGCGCGCTTTTCCTCTGGAAATTCGGCCAACGGATCGACGCGGCCTGCGAGCGATGCCCCAAAACGGCGGCCGCCATAGAGGCGCTGCCGCTAGCCGACATGCCCGGTCGCGCGCCGACGATTTTCTTTTCAATCCTGAAACCGCACACGCGCCTGCCGGCGCACAGCGGCGTCACCAACACGCGCGCGATCGTTCATCTGCCGCTGATCGTTCCCAATGGTTGTGGTTTTCGGGTCGGCGGCGAGACGCGCGAATGGGTCGAGGGGCAACCCTTTGCCTTTGACGATACGATCGAACATGAGGCGTGGAACGATAGCGATCAGCTCCGTGCGGTCCTGATCTTCGACGTCTGGAACCCGCATATCACCGCCGTCGAGCGCGACCTGCTCCGGACCTTCTTCGCCGTCGCCGATCAAAGCGGCCTCGATCCCGGCAGCTCCGGCCGGATTACCGAATAGGGTTCAGCGTGACGTCCGCCGGTTTCGCTGAAACGAGGCGCTTCCGTTTGCCCGAACGGGGGTCAAGCTAAGCTCTACGCGCTACGAAATGCGCATCGTCAATTCGCCGTCACCCTCGTCAACGGCAATCGCGGCGCCGTCCTTTACCTCGCCGCGAAGGATCAGGTCGGCGAGCGGATCCTGCAGATAGCGCTGCACCGCGCGCTTCAACGGTCGCGCGCCATAGACGGGGTCATACCCGACCCGCCCGAGCCAGGCGCGCGCCGCATCGCTCAGCGTGACGGACACCTTTCGATCGGCGAGCAACCGGCGAACGCGCTCGACCTGGATGTCGACGATCGGCGCCATTTCGCTCATTCCAAGCCGGTGGAACAGCACGATCTCGTCAAGGCGGTTGAGAAATTCGGGGCGGAAATGCGCACGCACCATCTCCATCACCTGCGGTTCGACGCTCGCGACATCCTGGCCGTCCTCGATCGCGGTCAGATATTGGCTGCCCAGGTTCGAGGTCAGCACGATGATCGTGTTGGTGAAATCGACGGTGCGGCCCTGGCCATCGGTCAGGCGGCCATCATCGAGCACCTGTAGCAGCACATTGAAGACATCGCCGTGCGCCTTTTCGACCTCGTCGAACAGGATCACCTGATAGGGGCGACGGCGCACGGCCTCGGTCAGGACGCCGCCCTCCTCATAGCCGACATAGCCGGGAGGCGCGCCGATCAGCCGCGCGACCGCGTGTTTTTCCATGAACTCGCTCATGTCGATCCGCACCATCGCCGCGGGATCGTCGAACAGGAATTCCGCCAGCGCCTTGGTCAGCTCGGTCTTGCCGACGCCGGTCGGTCCCAGGAACAGGAACGATCCGAGCGGGCGATTGGGGTCTTGCAAACCGGCCCGCGCACGGCGCACGGCGGTGGAAACGGCGCGGACCGCCTCACGCTGGCCGATCACGCGCTTGCCGATCGCCTCCTCCATCTGGAGCAATTTGTCGCGCTCGCCCTCCATCATCCGTTCGACCGGGATGCCCGTCCAGCGCGCGACGACGCCGGCAATGTCCTCCGATGTCACTTCCTCGCGCAGCATCGCACCCTTGACGGCGCCAGCGGCTTCGTCGAGCTGGCGCTGGATTTGCGGGATCGTGCCGTAGGAAAGCTCGCCTGCACGCGCGAGATCGCCGCCACGCTGCGCCTGTTCGAGTTCGAGCCGGGCGGCATCGAGCTGCTCTTTCAATTTCGCCTCGGCGGCGATCTTGTCCTTTTCCGATTGCCAACGCGTCGTCAGCTCGGCGGATTGTTGTTCGAGATTGGCGAGTTCGCCTTCGAGCGTCGCCAGCCGATCCCGCGAGGCCGCATCGGTCTCACGCTTCAACGCCTCGCGCTCGATCTTGAGCTGGATGATGCGGCGGTCGAGCGCCTCGATTTCCTCGGGCTTGCTCTCAACCTCCATGCGGATACGGCTTGCGGCCTCATCCATCAGGTCGATCGCCTTGTCGGGCAGGAAACGATCGGTGATGTAGCGATTGGAGAGGGTGGCGGCGCTCACGATCGCCGCATCGGTGATGCGGACGCCGTGGTGCAGTTCGTATTTCTCCTTGAGCCCGCGCAGGATGGAGATCGTGTCGGGCACCGTCGGCTCACCGACGAACACGGGCTGGAAACGGCGTTGGAGTGCGGCGTCCTTTTCGACATGCTTGCGATATTCATCGAGCGTCGTGGCGCCAACGCAGTGGAGTTCGCCGCGCGCTAGCGCTGGCTTCAGCAGGTTGGAGGCGTCCATTGCGCCTTCCGATTTCCCGGCGCCGATCAGCTGGTGCATCTCGTCGATGAACAGGACGATGTCGCCCTCCGCGCCGCGCACTTCGTCGAGCACGCCTTTCAGCCGCTCTTCGAATTCACCGCGATATTTGGCGCCGGCGATCAGGCTGCCCAGATCGAGCGACATCAGCCGCCGCCCCTTCAGCGTATCGGGCACGTCGCCATTGGCGATGCGCAGCGCGAGTCCCTCAGCGATCGCGGTCTTGCCGACGCCGGGTTCGCCGATCAGCACCGGGTTGTTCTTGGTCCGCCGCGCGAGGATCTGGATCGTACGGCGGATTTCCTCGTCACGGCCGATGACCGGATCGAGCTTGCCGTCGCGCGCTGCCTGGGTCAGGTCGCGCGCGAATTTCTTCAGCGCATCATAGCGATCCTCGGCACCCGCGCTGTCGGCGGTACGGCCCTTGCGGAGGGCTTCGATCGCCTGGTTGATCGCTTCGGGCTTCACCCCGGCAGCGGCCAGCGCCCGGCCGGCTGCGGTGGTGCCGGCGAGTGACAGCGCGATCAGCATCCGCTCGACCGTGACGAAGCTGTCGCCGGCTTTCTGCGCGATCTGCTCGGCCGTATCGAGCACGCGGGTCGCATCGTTATCGAGCGTGGGCGCGGTTTGTGCGCCACTGCCCGAGACCGAGGGCAGCCTGGCGAGTGCTGCGTCGATCTCCGAAAGCGCCAGCGGTGCATTGCCACCCGCTGCCTTGATAAGGCCCGATGCCATGCCTTGCTCATCCTCGAGCAGCGCCTTCAGAATATGCTCGGGCGAAATCCGCTGATGGCTCATCCGGATCGCAACGGTTTGCGACGATTGCAAAAAGCCCTTGGCGCGATCGGTGAATTTATCGAGGTTCATGAATGCGTCCCTGTGTTTCGACCATCGCTAGATAGTGTTGTATTTTCGCCACACAAGTTATTGCTCGTCATGCCGTGCCGGTTGCGGCATCCATGGCGCGCCGGGATCGCGGGGGCGATGTCTGGCAGATGAGGACCGCGGAACAAACCCGGGGCGTTGGAGAGACGATGATGCTGCGTAGAGTCTTGATCGGGTTTGTCGCGCTGCTGATCATCGTCGGGATCGGCCTTGCCGTCTGGGAGCCGTTGACGGCAACCGCTGCCGCGCCGCCGCCAGTGCAGAAATATGATGTTCGCATTGTCCGCGACACCTTCGGCGTGCCGCACATCTTTGGCGCGACCGATGCCGATGTCGGTTACGGCATTGCCTATGCGCATGCCGAGGATGATTTCTCGACGCTGCAGGAAGTGATCGCGATGACGCGGGGGCGGGCCGGTGCTTTGCTCGGCAAGGATGGCGCGGGGGTCGATTTCGCGCTGCGCCTGGTGCGTGCGCGCGAGACGGTGGCACGCAATTACATGAAGCAGCCGGCGGATGTTCGCGCGTTGCTCGATGCCTATGCCGCTGGGCTCAATCATTATGCCGATCAGCATCCGGGCGAGGTGCGGCTGCACAATCTGTTCCCGGTCGATGGGCAGGATGTAACGGCAGGCTTTGTGCTGAGATCGCCGTTTTTCTTTGGGTTGGACGCTGTGCTTGGTGCGCTGGTCGGGGATAAGCCGCTGCCCGTCGAGAATGCCGGTCCGCATCCCGATTCGCCCGATATCACGCCAATCCCGGCGGGCGCCCCGGATCCCATCGCCGATGTCAATGAGGGCAATCTCAACGGCTCCAACGCGTTCGTCGTCGCGCCGAAGCGGTCGTCGGACGGCTTCACCCGGCTCGTCTCCAATTCGCACCAGCCCTATCGCGGCGGGGTGGCCTGGTATGAACTGGTGGTGCATTCCAGACAGGGCTGGGATTTTGCCGGCGCCACTTTTCCTGGCGCGCCGTACCCGTTGCTGGGGCACAACAAGACACTCGGTTGGACGAACACCGTCAATCGCCCCGATCTGATCGATATCTACAAGCTCGTGCTCGACAAGGACGGGACGCATTACCGCTATGACGGGAAATGGCTGCCGCTGGAGCAGCAGCGCGTTTGGCTGCATGTGAAACTGTGGGGGCCGTTCGTGCTGCCGGTGCCGCGCATGGCGTATCGCGCGGTGCAGGGGCCGGTGATCATCAACAAGGCGGGTGCCTTCGCAATCCATTATGCAGCGCCTGAACAGCTCGGCATGGTCGAGGAATATTACCGGCTGAACAAGGCGCGCGATTTCGCCGAGTGGCAGGGGGCGCTTAGCAAACAAGCGGTGCCTGCGACCAATTTCCTCTACGGCGACGCTGCCGGCAACATCGCCTATTTCTACAATGCGGCGTTCCTGAAGCGCAAACCGGGCTATGATTACGCGCATGTCCTGCCGGGCGACACCTCACGCGATTACGAACCCGGCACCGTCCCGTGGAGCATGATCCCGCGCAACATCAACCCGGCATCGGGGTTCCTGACCAACGCCAACAACACGCCGTTCCAGGCGGCGGGTACGGGCTCAGAACTCAACCCGGCTGATTTCCCCAAATTGCTGGGCATCGAAACCGACACTACCAATCGCGGCACCCGCGCGATCGAGCTGCTCGGTGCCGATCCGTCGATCAGCGATGCGGACCTGAAGCGGATCAAATATGATAGCGCGATCAGCAAATATAGCTGGGCGGCGCGCTGGTTCCACGACATCGACGCGGTTGATCCAAAGGGTGACAGGCTGCTGACCGACGCAAAGGCAGTGATGGCGCAGTGGGACTGGAATTATGACGGGAAGGGCCCGGCAGATGCGATGGCCGCGATCCTGCTGCGGGTCGGCAACCGCATCCATTATCCGCGCAAGCCCTGGCCCGTCGCGCGCGACGAGCTGAAAATGGCGGCCGACTATCTGATGAAGCATTTCGGCAGGCTCGATCCGCCCCTTGGCACCGTGCTGCGGCTGCGGCAGGGCAAGGTGGATTTGCCGCTCGATGGCGGCCCGGATGTGCTGCGCGCGACATCGACCTGGGATGAGGCGCCCGATGGCCGGCTGGTCGTGAAGCACGGCGACAGCTTCATCATGTTCGTGACCTGGGACAAGGCGGGCAAGGTACATTCGGAATCGGTGCAGCCCTATGGGTCGGCATCGACGCGGCCCGAATCGAAGCATTATACCGATCAGATGGCGTTGTTCGCGGGCCACCGTTTGAAGCCCGTCTGGTTCGATCCGGCGCAACTCGCCCAGCATACCGAACGCCGTTATCGGCCCTGACGCTGCGGCATGGCGGGCCGCCGATCCGGCCCGCCGCGCCGCGTTGGCCAGCGGCTTGACAGGCTCGGCTTGCCGGGTTGAGGTGGTGCCGCACCCGTGCTCATCGCGGGCGAGCACGAATATAAGCATACAGGAGAAGCGATCATGGCCGCAGTGGATGGAACCTGGGAAACCGTCGTCAAATCGCCGCTTGGCGACCAGAAATCGACGATCGTCGTGAAAAGCGACGGCAATAGCTGGACAGGCACGAGCACGGGCGCGATGGGATCGACCGAGATCACCGACGGCACGCTCGACGGCGATACGCTCAACTGGACGATGCAGATGACCGTGCCGATGCCGATGACGCTGACGTGCAGCGCGACGGTGGACGGCGATTCGATCACCGGATCGATCGGCGCCGGCGCGTTCGGCAGCTTCCCGATGTTGGGCACGCGCGTCGCCTGAACGTCCTTTTGTTTCAATGCGTTGAAAAGGCCCGTTTGCCGCATGGCAGGCGGGCCTTCTTCATTGCGAAAGGCCCACGGCTCGGTCATGTTGCGCCCGAAAAGCCTTTGGGGAGACGGACATGAGCATGATCGATCGGCGCGCGATATTGAAGGGCGGGGTTGCTGTTGGTGGCCTGGCGATGCTCCCGGCGATGGCGCATGCCGCGCCGCCGCCCGCGCTCGACGCGCTGTTCGATGCGATGTTCAAGGAACAGCTCGCGCTCAATCCCGAAGGCGCGACGCAGCTCGGTTTTGACAAGGGCGCCAATGCGGCCGCGCGCGGCAAGCTGAACGATCAGGGCGATAGCGGCCGGGCAGCGGCGCGCGCGATGACGCAGGACCAGTTGAAACGGCTCAAGGCAGTCGATGCGAAGAGCCTGACCGGTGCCGACCGGATCAATTACGAAACCGTGCTCTACACCCGCGAATCATCGGCCAAGGTGCAAGCGTTCGATTTCGGCGCGAGCGCTTATGGCCCGTCGCCCTATGTCATCAGCCAGCAATCGGGCGCGTATCAGTCGACCCCCAATTTCCTCGACACCAAACACCCGATCGACACCGCGGCCGATGCCGATGCGTATCTGTCACGCCTCGCCGCCTTTGCGGGGCAGCTCGACGACAACACCGCGCGGATGCGTCACGATGTCGGGATGGGCGTGGTGCCGCCCGATTTCCTGCTCGACAAGACGCTCACCCAGATGACCGCGCAGCGCCTCCCCGCTCAGGAAGCGCTGGTCGTCCGCTCGATCATGCGGCGCGCAAAGGCAAAGGGGCTTGCCGACAGCTACGGCGCGCAGGCCGCGCAACTCTATGCCGAAAAGATCCTGCCAGCGATCGACCGGCAGATCGCCTACACTAGGGAAGTCCGCGCGCGGGCGACGCATGACGCGGGCGTTTGGAAATTCAAACGGGGTGATGAATTTTACGCGGTCGCGCTCGCCAACACGACGACGACCCGGCTGACCCCGGAGGAGGTGCACAAATTCGGGCTCGATCAGGCGCGGATGATCTCCGACCGGATGAACGAACTGATGGTGAAGGCGGGGATGAGCAAGGGCAGCATCGGCGAACGGCTGGCGGCGATCTACAAAATCCCGGGCCAGATTTTCCCCAATACCGATGAAGGCAAGATGGCGGCGATCGCTTATTGCAACGAACGGCTGGCCGCGATCCGCCAGCAATTGCCGCGCGTGTTCAAGCGCTTGCCCGAATACAAATTCGAGGTGCGCCGCGTGCCCAAGGAGATCGAGGCAGGCGCCGCCTCCGCGTTCAGCCAGGCGCCCGCGATCGACGGGTCACGCCCCGGCCTCGTCTATTTCAACCTGCAGGATTCGGCAGAATGGCCGAAATTCATGCTCGATACCGTCATCTATCATGAGGGGCTGCCGGGGCATCAGTTCGAGGGCGGGCTCGCGCTGTCGAACGATCACCTGCCGCTGATCCGCAAGACTGGCGGTTTTTCGGGCTATGGCGAGGGCTGGGCGCTCTATGCCGAACAGGTGGCCGACGAGCTCGGCATGTATGAAGGCGATCCGTTGGGCCAGATCGGCTATCTGAAAGAGGCGCTGTTCCGCGCGCATCGCTGCATCATCGATACCGGCCTGCACCACTATAAATGGAGCCGCGAAAAGGCGATGGCGCTGTTCATCGACGGGCAGGGCGAGGCACCGGGCTTCGCCGAGCGCGAAATCGATCGCTATTGCGGATCGCCGGGGCAGGCCTGCAGCTACAAGCTCGGCCACTCGACCTTCAACAAACTGCGCGACAAGGCCAAGGCGGTGCTGGGGCCGAAATACGACATCAAGGATTTCCACGAGGCCGTGCTCGGATCGGGCCGGGTGCCGCTGGAGATACTCGAGCAGGTCGGGAATGAATGGATCGTGGCGCGGGGGAAGGCCTAAGGTCTCCGCCCTTACGTCACCCCGGCCTCGTGCCGGGGTCCACCGGGCGGCCCGCGGCAACGCATGCGACTCGAAAGCCAACCCTGCGCCTACATCATGGCGAGCGCCTATAACGGATCGCTATACGTCGGCGTCACATCAAACCTCATCGCCCGCTGCGCACAACATCGCGACGGCACATTCGGCGGCCACACCAACAAATACGCCATCCACCGCCTCGTCTACTTCGAAGTCTTCGACGACATGGCAACCGCAATCGCGCGCGAGAAGCAGCTGAAACGCTATCGCCGCGACTGGAAACGCAACCTGATCGAACGCGAAAACCCGGTGTGGAATGACCTTGCGGTGGGCTTGGGACTCGAACCTCTGATCGTTTCGCCAAGCGGCCTGGTGGGCCCCGGAACAAGTCCGGGGTGACGACTCGCTCGGTGGCAATTATTGTCCCGTTGCGAATCAGAGTGGTTGGCAATCGCCCACTTGCGGATGCTTATTTGGAGCGTACTGTTTCCTTATGGCCGATGCAGATGGAGGCATATATCAGGAGTTCGATCCGCCAGCACCGCTTTCATATTTGGGCACTGCAATAGGCCTCGGTGTTTTCATCAGCACTGCCTAGGTAACGGATGACTCAAGACCGTTCTTTGCGGCACTCTCAGTGGGAGTCATCTGCGTAATAATAGGTCTTACTTGGCCCATGCGACGAAGATGGCTCCTATGGGCATTAGTCGCTTTTGTCGCACGTCGCCGTGCTTCTCTTTGTCAGGTTTCCTGCAAAGATATCTTTTGGGTTCCTATTCACGCCGCTGGTGGCGCTCGACATATGGGCTTGCTGGTGCGCGATCGTCTGGGTGCTCAAATTAGCGGATGGTGCGAAAGGCAGCTAAGCACCCATAAGCAGACATTCCCTTTGGCCTCCGTTACCCCTTACCGCATCAACCGCGTCACATGCCCCATCTTGCGCCCCGCGCGCATCGTCTTGCCATACAGATGCAGATGCGCATCCGGCTCCCCCAGCACTGCGAGGGCGCCTTCCGCCTGATCGCCGATCAGATTCTCCATCACCACCTGTCGTGCGGTGAGCCCGGGGTCGCCGAGCGGTAGGCCGCAGATCGCGCGGATGTGATTTTCGAACTGCGAAGTGACCGCGCCCTCGATCGTCCAGTGGCCGCTGTTATGCACGCGCGGCGCCATTTCGTTGAATACAGGACCTTGGCTGCCCACGAAAAACTCGCACGCCAGCACGCCGACATGGCCGAGCCGATCGGCGATCCGCCCGGTCAGCGCCGCCGCCTCTCCCCAAACGCGCGCGATTTCGGTAGGTGCGGGGAGGGTGGAGCGCGCGAGGACGCCGTCGATATGCTCGTTCCAGGGCGGCGGATAGCTGACCATCGCGCCGTCGCTCCCGCGCGCCAGGATGATCGAGAATTCATGTGTAAACGCGACGAACCCCTCGATCACCGCCGGGCGTCCGCCGATCGCTTCCCACGCGGCATCGATATCATCGGGCGTATGCAGCCTCACTTGCCCCTTGCCGTCATAGCCCAGCCGCAACGTCTTCAGGATCGCGGGGCAGCCGATATCGGCGATCGCGGCGCGCAGTTCGTCGAGCGTGGTGACGAGTGCCCAGGGGGCTGTCCGCCCGCCCAGATCGCGCACGAACGCCTTTTCGCGCGCGCGGTCCTGCGCGACCGACAGCGATTGGGGGCCAGGGTGCACCGCGACCTTACCCGCCAGATAGGCGACGGGCTCGATATCGATATTCTCGAATTCATAGGTGATCACGTCGCACGCGGCGGCAAGCTCATCGAGGACGATTCGGCTGTGATAATCGGCGCGGGTGAAGCTGGACGCGGTCTGCGCGGCGACGGCCTCCTCATCGGGGGCGAGGACGCGGGTGTGATAGCCGAGCTGTGCCGCCGCAGCCCCCAGCATCCGGCCGAGCTGCCCGCCACCGAGAATGCCGATCGTGGCGCCGGGGGGAAGCGGCGTCATTCGGGACCGATCGCGACGCTCTCGGTCTGCGCCGCGCGCCACGCCTTCAGCCGCTCGCTCAGCGCGTCGTCGGCGAGCGCCAGGATCGCTATCGCCAACAGCCCGGCATTTTTCGCGCCCGCCTTGCCGATCGCGAGCGTGCCGACGGGGATGCCGGCGGGCATCTGGACGATCGAGAGCAGGCTATCCATCCCGTCGAGCGCCTTGGATTGGACCGGCACGCCGAGCACGGGCAAATGCGTCATCGCTGCCGCCATACCGGGAAGATGGGCGGCCCCGCCGGCTCCGGCGATGATCACCTTCAGGCCCCGGTCTGCGGCGGCGGTTGCGTAATCGACCAGCCGATGCGGCGTCCGGTGTGCGGACACGACCTTGGCCTCATGCGCGACACCCAGCTCATCGAGGATCGCGACGGCGTGGCGCATCGTCTCCCAATCGGAGGTGCTGCCCATGATGATGCCGACAAGCGCGTTCATCGCGACGGGTTAGCTTGTGCGCTGGGTCCGCGCAACCAATGCCTCGGCCGCTATCGCTCGTTCAGATAATAGCGATCGGTGGCGGCAAGCGCGTCGTCAAGCTCATAGACGATCGGCTGGCCGGTGGGGATTTCAAGGCTCGTAATCTCGTTGTCGGGGATGTTCGACAGATGCTTGACGAGCGCGCGCAGCGAATTGCCGTGCGCGGAAATGAGCACGCGCTGACCAGCGCGCAGGGCAGGCGCGATCCGGCCCTCCCAATAAGGCAGCACCCGCGCGATCGTGTCTTTCAGGCTCTCGGCGGCCGGCACGGCGATGCCCGCATAGCGACGGTCGCCGGACAGATCATACAGCGATCCGGGCTCCATCGGCGGCGGCGGCACGTCGAAGCTGCGCCGCCACACCAGCACCTGCGCATCGCCGTGCCTGGCCGCAGTCTCGGCCTTGTTCAGCCCGGTCAGCCCGCCATAATGTCGCTCGTTGAGGTGCCAGTCCTTCTCGACGGGCAGCCACAGCCGCTGCATTTCCTCAAGCGCGAGGTTGAGCGTCTTGATCGCGCGGCTTTGCAACGAGGTGAAGCACTGATCGAAATCGAGGCCCTTTGCGGCGATCAATCGCCCCGCTGCGCGCGCTTCCTCGGCGCCCTTTTCGGTCACGTCGACGTCCCACCAGCCGGTGAAGCGGTTTTCGAGGTTCCAGGTGGACTGGCCATGACGGATGAGCACAAGGGTGGGCATCGGCTAAAATCCGTCGATCTGATCGGCGAGCACTTCGAGGCAGCTGTGCGCGAGCTTGCGGCAGCGGTCCGGACTCCAGCCGTGGAGCCGATCGGGGTTCTCGTCATGGTCCTTGAACGGCATTTCCAGCGTCATCGACACCGCGCCGAAACGCTCGGCGAGCTGATTGGTCGACATCGACAGATTGGCCTTGCCCGCGCCCGATTTCGGATAACCGAGCTTGGTCTGGAAATCGGGGCTGTGCGCGGCAAGCGGGATCTGGAAAGCATAAAGCTTGGCGCCGAGCGCCACGGTCCATTCCGGAATGCCCTCGAACCCGGCGATGAAATTGGCGGGGATCGCTTCGTCGCCGTGGATGTCCATCGCGAACACGACGCCGGTTTCATCCATCGCATCGCGCACAGCGAGCACTTCGGGGCTTTTGTCAGCGCTCGGGGTGGCCCATTCGCGGTTGAGGTTCACCCCCACCGCATTGGTGCGCAGATGGCCGCGTGAAGAGCCGTCGGGGTTCATGTTGGGCACGATGTGGAACGTCGCCTTGTCGAGCAACGCCGCCGTCACCGGATCCGCCGGATCGGTCAGGCGGTCGAGCGCACCCTCCATCCAATATTCGGCCATCGTCTCGCCCGGATGCTGCCGACCATAGAGCCACACATGTTTCGGGCCGTGGCCGATGTCGAGGCAATCGATCGGCTGACCGTCGAGCGAATGGCCGAGCGTGCGGTGCGATACTCCGGCCAGCATCCCGCAGCGCGCGATCAGCGCATTGTGTCGCTCGATCGGATAGGGCGCGAAATAGGCGAACCAGGCCAGGTCATGCGCCGATTCATACGTGATTTCGAGCACGCCGTCGGCGTAGCGCGTCTCTGCCAGCAACCAGGTCTCGCGATCATGGCTCACGCGCGCGCTGTACCCTGGCCAGCCGCCCGGATAGGCGCTGCCGCCGGCGTTGACGATGCGCAGCGTGAGGGTGCGGCCTTTCGCGCCACCGACCCGGAAATAAAACCACTGAAAGAAATCCGAATCGCGATCCTTCACGATTTCGAGATCGGCGATATCCCCGGCAATTTTCAGGACGTGGATGTTGCCGCCATCGAAGGCGGCATTGATGTCGATGTTCATCGCACGCTGATAGTCCGCCCGGATTCTCCCGGAAACCCCTGGAACAGCGCGCGGGCCATCTTTTCGGCGATAGCGGCCGGCTGGGCATCGCGCGCGCGGCTATCGGTCTCGTTCTGGGCGCGGCCCTCCCAGATGACGATGCGATCGCTGGCGCGGCGCAGCTGGACCGACAATTCGGTGACATACGCCTCACGGTGGCGGCCCTTGCCGATGCCGAAGCCGATGCTCCCGCCGCCGCCGACCCCGCCGCCAAAGCTGCCGCCGCCAAGGCCGATCGACACTGGCGGCGGTGCGGTGCCGAGATCGCGGATTTGACGGCTGAAGGTGACGGTGGCGAGCAACGGCGCGGTCGCATCCGCCTGTATCGGCTGAAATCCCTGCTGGCGCATCGCGTTGGCGACGGCATCGGCATAGGTGCGCCCCTCGAGGCTAGCCGGGTCGGTGCCGGTGACCGGCTCGACGATGACGGCGGCACGCTCAATTGGTGCGGGCAAGTGAAAGCGCGTCACGCGGACCGGGCTGGCAGCGGCGGCACATCCGGCGATCATGCTGCTGGCGACAATGAAGGCGGTGGCGCGGTGCATGGCGAACAATCCCTGACGTTGAATGCGGCGTTTTACGACAACGCCTGCCGGCAATATGGGGTCCGATTCTGCCAAAAACAGGCCGTAATGCTTGACTCGGCCACACCCGGCCTATAGGCGCAGCGCCTTTCCAGCTTGCCAAGAAGAAACGCGCTCCCATGAAGATCCGCAACAGCCTCAAGTCGCTCAAGGGCCGGCACCGCGACAATCGCGTGATCCGCCGCCGTGGCCGCACCTATGTGATCAACAAGACCAATCGCCGCTTCAAGGCCCGCCAGGGCTGATCGACGCGGACGTGCGCGTCCGGGCCGCAATCTTCGATGTCGGGCGGGTGCTGTACGATTGGCACCCGCGATATCTTTACGAAAAGATTTTCCGCGAGCGCCAGATCAGCGATGATCGGGCGCTCGATGCGTTCCTGCGCGACGTGCTGACGACGCAGTGGCATTTTCAGCACGATGCCGGCAGACCCTTTGCCGAGACGTCGGCCGAACTGATTGCCGAGCATCCCGAGCATGAGGACCTGATCCTAGTGTGGGGCGATCGCAACATCGAAAGCATCGGCGATCCGATGCCGGGGGTGCACGCCATCGTCGAGGACCTGCACGAAGCCGGCGTGCCGCTATTCGTCATCTCCAATTTCAGCCACGAATTCTGGCCGCCCTTTCGGGCCCGCGAATCGGCGCTGTTCGACCGCTTCCAGGGCTTCGTGATTTCGGGCGAGGAGCGGCTGGTGAAGCCCGATCCCGCGATCTTCCGGCTGGCGCTCGACCGTTTCGGGCTGGAGGCCGGAGAAGCGTTTTTCGTCGATGACAATCCGGCCAATGTCGAAAGCGCGGCTGCGTTGGGCATCGCTGCGCGGCTGTTCACCGATGCGGCGACGCTCCGGCGCGATTTGCAGGGTTGCGGGCTGCCCGTCTAGCGACCGCTCGACGCCTGCCATCTGGGGTGGAGCCATCCCGCGATCAATGTCCGCGCGCCGTCTTCCACCAACGCCGCCGCCGCCGTCCGTTCGATCTGCCCATCGAGCGCCAGGATGCCGGCGCCGTGGGACAGCGCCCACAGCATTTGCGCGCACCGCCCCAGGTCGAGCGCAAGGCCCGGATGCTCGGCGGCGAGCCGCGCAAGCATGCCGAGAAGGCTCTCAACAGGCGCAGCGGCGGCGGCCTTGAGATCGGGATAGTCGGCGCTGTCGGCGAATTCGGCACCCTTCATCAACCGATAGAGCTGCGGATGGGCGAGCACAAACTCCACATAAGCGACCGAGCCCATGATCAGCCCTTGTTCGGGCGATGTCATGGCCGCTGCCAACGCCATTGCCTTGCCGGCCTGCAGCCGCTCGAAACCGGCGGCGGCAACCGCTGCCAGCAACGCGTTGCGATCGGCGAAATGATGATAGGGCGCCATCGGGCTGACGCCGACCGCCTTGGCAAGGCCGCGCAGTGACAGGGCGCCGGGGCCGCCCTGTTCAAGCGCATCGAGCGCCGCCGAAACGAGCGCCGCGCGCAAGCCGCCGTGATGATAGGGTTTGTCGTTCACATCCATCCTTGACCCCTTCTAGCGCATCATCTAGACAGTGCAAACTTTACGACGTAAGGATTGCTATGCTGACAGTGATGACGGGCGGCACGAGCGGCCTTGGCCGGGTAACCGCGACGCTGATGGCGCAACAGACGGGCGGTTTGCGGGTGATGGGTGCCCGCCGGACGGCAGACACGCCGCCCGGCTGGACCGGGCTGAGGCTTGATCTTGCCCGGCTGGATAGCGTGCGCGCCTTTGCCGCCTCGATCCCGGAGGGCCCCATCGACCGGCTGTTGCTGAACGCCGGCCTGCAACTGGCGAACAGCGAATCGCGCACGGTCGACGGGTTCGAGACTACCTTTGCGACCAATCACCTCGCTCATTATCTCCTCTTGCGCCTGGTGATGCCGCGGCTTGCGCCCGGTGCGCTGATCGCGATCACCTCGAGCGGGACACATGATCCTGCCGAGCGAAGCGGCGTGCCGCCGCCGCGCCACGCCAATGCCGATCTGCTCGCCCATCCCGAGCGCGATCCCGCGATCGACAAGGCCGCGATGACCGCCGGCATGCGCGCTTATTCCGCCTCCAAATTGTGCAATCTGCTCACCGCGCGCGCGCTTGCCCAAAGCGACGACGCGCGCCGGCTCGGCTGGCGGGTAGTTGCTTATGATCCAGGATTTACGCCGGGAACAGGGCTCGCCGGCAATCACAATTGGGTGGTCCGCCGGCTCATCTGGCCGCTGCTCCCGCTGGCGGTGCCGTTTGCTGCAGGCATGAACACGCTGCAGGCCGCCGGCAAGGGTCTTGCCGATCTCGCGACGACCGCGCAGGCCCCTACGGGTGCGATCTACGCATCGCTGCGCAAGGGTCGGCTGACCTGGCCCGACCCTTCTGAACTCGCGCGCGACGATGCCGTGATGCACCGCCTCTGGCATGACAGCGCCATTATGACCGGCACCGGGAATTTGCAGCCAGCCTAGCCCGGATAATTTTTCAGCTCGTCGCCGATGATCTGGACGACATGCAGGACATTGGTCGCGCCGGGGGTGCCGAACGGCACGCCTGCCATCACGATCACCCGGTCGCCCGCCTTGGCGACATGATGCCGCAGCGCCATGCGTTTGGCCTTCGCCACCATCTCCTCGAACGAATCGACATCGCGGGTGTGGACCGCATGCGTGCCCCAGAGCAGCCCCAGCCGCCGCGCCGTCTGTTGCCTTGGGGTCAGCACGAGCAGCGGCACCGAGGGGCGTTCGCGCGCAATGCGCCGTGCGGTCGAGCCCGACGTGGTGAAGCAGATGATCACTGCCGCCGATGCGGTCTCGGCGATGTTCTTCGCCGCTTCGGCAAGCGCGTCGGCGGTCGTCGGATCGGGCTTGGTGATCGTGAAATGGACGCGGTCGCCGTGCATCGGGTCGCGCTCGACGGCTTCCGCGATCGAATTCATCATCGCGACCGATTCGACCGGCCACGCGCCCGCCGCACTTTCGGCCGAGAGCATGATCGCATCCGCCCCATCATAAACTGCCGTCGCCACGTCGGATACCTCGGCCCGCGTTGGTGTGGGTGCGGTGATCATCGATTCGAGCATCTGCGTCGCCACCACCACGGGGCGGCCCATGCGGCGCGACACCTCGACGATGCGCTTTTGCAGTGGCGGCACCTGCTCGGGCGGCAGCTCGACACCCAGATCGCCGCGCGCGACCATCACCCCGTCGCATTGTTCGACGATCTCCTCGAGCCGGTCGATCGCGGAGGGTTTTTCGATCTTGGCGAGCAACGCGGCGCGGCCCTCGATCAGGCGCCGTGCCTCGGCCAGGTCCTCTGGTCGCTGGACGAACGACAGCGCGATCCAGTCGACCTTTTGATCGAGCGCGAATGCCAGGTCGCTCCGGTCCTTTTCGGTCAGCGCCGCCATCGGCACGACGACATCGGGCACGTTCAGCCCCTTGTTGTCCGACAGGGCGCCGCCGACCTCGACCCGAGTCACGATCTGGCCCGGGTCGTGTGCCGTCACGCGCAGCACCAGCTTGCCATCGTCGAGCAACAGCCGTGCGCCGACTTCGATCGCCTCAAAAATCTCGCGGTGTGGGAGTTCGACGCGGCGCGCGTCGCCGGGTTCGGGGTCGCGGTCGAGCAGGAAGACCGAGCCCGTCTCGAGCACCACCTTGCCGCCGGCAAATTTGCCGACGCGCAGCTTTGGCCCCTGAAGATCGGCGAGGATGGTCGATGGCCGGCCGGTGCGTTTTTCCATCGCGCGAATGGCGGCGATCACTGCGATCTTCGACGCCTGATCGCCGTGGCTCATGTTGATTCGGAAAGCGTCGGCGCCGGCGACGAACAGCTTTTCGATCATCTCTGGGGTGCTGCTCGCGGGGCCCAGCGTCACCAGCACACGCACCTTGCGCCGTCGCGGATTTGTGGCCTTGCTCAATTGGGGCACTCCTCGGCTTGTGCGTGCCCGGCTCTAACCCCTATCTCGCGCGGATCAACCTTGGAGAATGCCGATGACGACGCTTGAGAGCCTTGACGACACCGTGGCCGCTGCCGCCTTTCGTCGATTGGTGTTGCATCTGCGCCACCGCAGCGACGCGCAGAATGTCGATCTGATGGGGCTGGCGGGGTTCTGCCGCAACTGCCTGGGCGATTGGGTGGAGGAGGCCAGCGCCGGCACCGATCATCCGCTCGACAAGACGGCGGCGCGAACGATCGTCTACGGCATGCCGCAGTCCGAATGGAAGACGCGCTTTCAGGGCGAGGCGACGCCGGAACAGCTTGCGCGCATGCAGGAAAGCGTAGCGAAAAACGCCTGAATGCGGACCACCAAAGCCCCGTTTGACGACACGCGAAACGCCGCTAGGGTCGCGCCAAATCAATATGAGGGGGATCCGCCATGAACAAGATGATGCTCGCCGCGCTGGGGGCAGCGACCTGCCTCGCCACGCCAGCGCTCGCGCAAACGGCCGGTGGCAAGACGACCTATATCTTTGCCGGCCAACTGCTCGATCGTCCGGGCCAGCCGGCGCGGGGCAACGCGACGATCATCGTTCGCGATGGCAAGGTGGCCGAGGTTCGCGACGGTTTTGCAACGCCTGAGGCTGGCACCACCGTGATCGACCTAAAGGATCGCTTCGTGCTGCCCGGGCTGGTCGACCTTCACGTCCACCTCTACAGCGACGGCGATCCGCTCAAACAGCGCCTCGATGCGCTGACCCGCGACGATGCCGATGCGCTGATCCTTGCCGCCGCCAAGGGGCGCAAGAATCTGATGGCGGGTTTCACGACGGTGCGCGATCTCGGGGGTAACGAGCGCGGTATCCGCGCGTTGCGCGACGCGATCGATCGCGGCGACGAGGAAGGCCCGACGATCGTCAATGCCGGCAAGATGATTTCGGTCATCGGCGGTCACGGCGACGGGCGCAACGGTGCGGGCGAGGAATTCGCCGACGCGATCAGCGCGCACCAGATCAATGTGTGCGACGGTCCCGACGATTGCCGCCGCGCGGTGCGCCAGCAGATCGGTCTCGGCGCGCTGGTGATCAAATTCGCGGCAACCGGCGGCGTCTTGTCGAATGTGGCGGGCGGGCTCGGGCGACAAATGACGCCTGAGGAGATGAAGGCGATCGTCGATACCGCGCACAGCTTTGGCCGCAAGGTCGCTGTCCACAGCCATGCGACCGAGGGCACGGCGGCAGCAATCGAGGCCGGCGCGGACACGATCGAGCATGCGAGCTATCTCGACGACCGGACGATCGCGCTGTTCAAATCGCACGGCACGTGGCTGGTGCCGACCGAGGTCGCACCGATCGCAGCACTCGAAAATGCGCGCGCGGGCGCGTTGCCGGCAGCAGTGATCCCCAAGGCGGAGGCGGCGGCAAAGGCGCTCCACGAGGCGCATCGTCGTGCGTTCAAGGCCGGCGTGAAGTTCGCGTTCGGCACCGATACAGGCGTTTCGCGCCACGGTGAGAATGCCAAGGAGTTCACCTATCTCGTCGATCTCGGCATGACGCCGGCTCAGGCGGTCAAGACGGCAACGATCGATGCCGCCGATGCGCTCGATCGCAAGGGCGAACTGGGGAGCCTTGAGCCAGGCAAGTGGGCGGACGTGATTGCGGTCGCCGGCGATCCGCTGAACGATGTGACCTTGCTGCAAAAGGTCGATTTCGTCATGCGGCACGGGGTCGCGGTGAAGGCGCGCGGGCAGCGGCTGGCATTTCCGCCCAATTGATCTTCGCGTGTTGATTTTGACCAATTGATGCAGGCGGTGGTTGAGCGAGCGCGGGCGATGGCCTAGACGCCCGCCTTCACCTTTTTTTCCGGGAAGCCCGATCATCCATGTCCGACTCAATTTCCGCCGAACAGCTCCGCCTCCTCATCGAACGGATCGAGCGGCTGGAAGAGGAGAAGAAGGCGATGGCCGACGATATCAAGGACGTCTACGCCGAGGCCAAGGCAACGGGCTTCGACACCAAGACGATGCGCACGATCGTGCGGCTTCGAAAGATGGAAAAGCATCACCGCGACGAAGCCGAGATGCTGCTCGATACTTACAAGGCGGCGCTTGGGCTGGCGTGATCGCCGCCCGCATCCCGCATCACCGATAGAGACCGATCATGGCAGGCCATTCCAAATTCAAGAACATCATGCACCGCAAGGGCGCGCAGGATAAGAAGCGCTCGTCGCTATTTTCCAAGCTCAGCCGCGAAATCACCATTGCCGCGAAGATGGGCCTGCCCGATCCGGATATGAACCCGCGGCTGCGCATGGCGGTCAACGCGGCCAAGGCGGCGTCGCTGCCGAAGGACAACATCCAGCGTTCGATCGACAAGGCGACCCGCGGCGACGCCGAAACCTATGAGGAAATCCGCTACGAAGGCTTCGGCCCCGGCGGTGTGTCGCTGATCATCGAGGCGCTGACCGACAACCGCAATCGCACCGCGACCAACGTCCGCGTCGCCGTTTCAAAGAATGGTGGCAATCTGGGCGCGAGTGGTTCGGTGAGCCATGCCTTCGATCGGATGGGGCTGATCACTTACCCCGCAAAAGCAGGCGATGCGGAGAAGGTTTTCGAAGCAGCGCTCGACGCGGGCGCGGAGGATGTCCAGTCGAGCGACGACGGCCATGAAATCTGGACCGCGCAGGGCGATCTCCATGAAGTCGTGAAGGCGCTCGAGGCTGTGCTTGGCGAGCCCGAGGGCGCAAAGCTCGCCTGGCGACCGCAGACGATGGTCGAAGTCGGCGAGGACGATGCCGCAACCCTGTTCAAGTTGATCGACACGCTCGACGACGATGATGATGTGCAGACGGTGTGGGGCAATTACGATGTGCCCGATGCGGTTATGGAGAAGCTGGGTTGAGGCGAAACGTCCGTCGCCGCTTTGATTGAGGAACAGGATTTGTTGACGCGGAGGCGCGGAGACGCGGAGAAGAGTTTTTCGCGCAAAGGCGCAGAGGCGCGGAAAAGAAGGGCGCAGAGGGTGCTGCGACCGGTGCTCGCGATCGGAAGACTAAATAGCCTTCAGCTAAAACAATACGGTGTTGATTTGAACGCTGCCGCGCTCGTTTCTTTTTTCTCCTCCGCGCCTCCGCGCCTCCGCGCGAACCAATCTTCTTCTTTTCCTGCAACCGCCAACACATGATCATCCTCGGCCTCGATCCCGGGCTCGGCACGACTGGCTGGGGATTGATCCGGGCCGAGGGCAATCGCCTGTCGCACCTTGCCAATGGTCGCCTCAAAACCGACAGCGCCGCACCGCTGCCGCGCCGGCTCGCGCATCTTGATGCAATGCTCGCCGCACTTGTCGTCGATCATGCGCCCGACAGCGCGGCGGTGGAGGAGGTGTTCGTCAACGCCAATCCGCAATCGACGCTGAAGCTGGGGCAGGCGCGCGGCGTCGTCATCTGCGCGGTCGCGCGGGCGGGCATCGATGTCGGTGAGTATGCCGCGCGGCTGGTGAAGAAAGCCGTTGTCGGCACCGGCGGCGCGGAAAAGGCGCAGGTGCACGCGATGGTCTCGCGGCTGTTGCCGGGGGTGACGATCGACGGCGCCGATGCTGCCGATGCGCTGGCGGTGGCGATCTGCCACGCGCACCATCTGGCCAGCGCCCGGCGGCTGCCGTAACACCATCGGCATGATCGCGCATCTGAAGGGCCGGCTGGACGCAACGGGGATCGATCACGCCGTGATCGATGTCGGCGGTGTCGGCTATTTGGTTGGCGCGTCCGCCAAAACGCTTGCTGCGATCGGCCTGGTTGGCGATGCGGTGATGCTCCACACCGAAATGCTGGTGGGGGAGGATTTCATCCGCCTCGTCGGCTTTGCGACCGCCAGCGAGCGCGACTGGTTCCGGATGCTGACGGGAGTGCAGGGGGTCGGCGCGCGGGTGGCGCTGGCGATCCTGTCGGCGCTCGATGCGGCCGATCTGTCGCGGGCGATCGCGGCACAGGACAAGGCGATGGTCGCGCGGGCGAACGGCGTCGGGCCGAAACTTGCCGAGCGGATCGTGCGGGAATTGAAGGACAAGGTTGGCGGCATCGCAATTAGTGGTGCTGTGTCCGTTGTACCCGGCACTGCCGGTGCGGATGCGGTGTCGGCGCTGCTCAATCTGGGCTTCCGCCCTGCCGAGGCGGCAAGCGCGGTTGCAGCGGCTGAGGAGGAGCTTGGCGTAGGTGCGACGCTGGATGCGCTGGTGCGGCTAGCGCTACGGAAGGCCGCTAAGTGACCGACAATCCCCTTCTCACCCCCATCCGCACGCTCGAAGATATCGACGCCGCGCTCCGCCCAAAAACGCTCGATGACTTTGTCGGGCAAAAGGCCGCGCGGGAGAATTTGCGGGTGTTCATCGATGCCGCCAAGGCGCGGGGCGATGCGCTCGATCATGTGTTGTTCTTCGGGCCGCCGGGGCTCGGCAAGACGACGCTTGCACAGATCATCGCGCGTGAACTCGGCGTCGGTTTCCGCGCCACTTCTGGGCCGGTGATTGCGAAATCAGGCGATCTGGCGGCGCTCCTCACCAATCTCGAGGACGGCGATGTGTTGTTCATCGACGAGATTCACCGGCTGGCGCCCGCAGTCGAGGAAATCCTCTATCCGGCGATGGAGGACCGCGCGCTCGATCTGATGATCGGCCAAGGGCCATCGGCGCGTAGCGTGCGGATCGATTTGCCGAAGTTCACGCTGGTCGGCGCAACGACGCGGCAGGGTTTGCTGACGACGCCGCTGCGCGATCGCTTCGGCATCCCGGTGCGCCTGCATTTCTATTCGATCGACGAGCTTGAGCGCGTGGTGACGCGCGCTGCCGGGTTACTCGCGCTCGCGCTCACCGCCGATGGCGCGCGTGAGGTTGCCAGGCGTTCGCGCGGCACCCCACGCATTGCCGGGCGATTGCTGCGCCGGGTGCGGGATTTCGCGCATGCGGCTGGGCATGCAGAAGTGGATGCCATCGCCGCTGACGCCGCGCTAAACCGGCTTGAGGTCGATGCGCTGGGGCTCGATGCGATGGACCGGCGCTATCTGATGATGATCGCGGACATCTATCGCGGCGGGCCGGTCGGCGTCGAAACGCTGGCGGCGGGGCTTTCGGAGCCACGCGACACGATCGAGGAAGTGATCGAGCCCTATCTTATCCAGCTGGGCCTTGTCGCGCGAACCGCGCGGGGGCGCTGTCTGAATGCGATGGGGTGGAAACATCTCGGTCTCAATCCCCCGGCCGGTGCGCAGGACGGGCTGTTCGAGTAAGGGACGGTGCCTGCCACCCTTGGGGTTTCATGCGCCCGCCGGCTTCGCTAGGGCAGAGGCGATGCCGCAACGAGACGATCCGATACCCGATCTGCCAACGGGAGGCCGCTTCGTAGGGCGCGAGCACCCGCTTGGGGTGCGCGTCTATTTCGAGGATACCGATCTGTCGGGCGTCGCCTATCACGCCAATTACCTGCGCTGGATGGAGCGTGGCCGGTCGGACATGCTGCGGTTGGCGGGGATCGATCAGCGCGCCGCGCATGAGGCTGGCGAGGGCGCTTATGCCGTCAGCGAAGTGGCGATTCGCTATCTGGCGCCGGCGCGGCTCGACGATGCGCTGGTCGTCGCGAGCAGATTACGGGCGATTCGAGCGGCTTGTGCCACCATTCATCAACGAGTCATGCGAAGCGGGTTGATAGTGGCCGAGGCGGATGTGACGGCGGTGTTCGTCGCGCCTTCGGGGCGGCCGAGGCGACAACCACGGGCATGGTTGGCGGCATTCGAGCCGCTGATCTGGGACGAGTGGAACGGCAACGAGGATTTGAGCGCGCAATGAATTTCGTCCTGAACACCGATGCATCGACGCTGTCGCCTGTGGCGCTGTTCCTGCAGGCCGATATCGTCGTCAAGATCGTGATGGTCGGGTTGCTGCTGGCCAGCGTGTGGACCTGGGCGATCATCGTCGCCTTCGCCTTCAAGGTCGGGCGTGCGCGCCGGCGTGGCGAGCGCTTCGAGCGCGATTTCTGGAAGGCCGAGGATATCGATGCCTTCCACCGGATCGAGGGCGACAGCGATCTCGCCGTTGCTCGCGTATTTTCAGCAGGCGTTGCCGAATGGCGCCGATCGACCACCGGCAACGCGATCGACCGGGAGGGGACGCGTGAGCGGCTGGCAACCGCAATGGGCGCTGCCGTCGCCAGCGAGATCGACAAGTTGTCCGATCGGCTGAACATCCTCGCGACGGTGGGGTCGGTGGCGCCGTTCGTTGGCTTGTTCGGCACTGTCTGGGGAATCATGCGCGCCTTTTCCGGCATCGCGCAGGCGCAGAGCACCTCGCTCGCGGTGGTCGCACCTGGTATCGCTGAGGCGTTGTTCGCAACCGCCATCGGCCTGTTTGCGGCCATCCCGGCGGTCATCGGCTATAACCGCTTCAGCCATGCCATCAACCGCATCGAGGCGCGGCTCAATCGCTTCGCCGATGGCTTTCATTCGACGCTGAGCCGTCAGCTCGAAGGCCCGATCGGGAAACAGCCCTGATGGCAGCGGGCCTCCCCTCGCAGCGATCGCGCGGTCGGCGGGCACCGATGGCGGACATCAACGTGACGCCGATGGTCGACGTGATGCTGGTGCTGCTGATCATCTTCATGGTGACAGCACCGCTGTTGACCGCGGGCGTTCCCGTCAACCTGCCCGACAGCCGGGCAAAGCCGCTCGATCAGGAGCAAAAGCCGGTGCAGATCGCGCTCGACGATCGCGGACGGCTGTTCGTCAACGACGATGAAGTGACCGAGGCGATCCTGCCCGATCTGCTCGGCCAGATTGCGGCCAAGGCGCCGTCGGACAAGCCCCCCGAAGTGTATCTGCGCGCCGACCGCAGCCTGGCTTATGGCCAGGTCATGCGGGTGATGGGGGAATTGAACCGGGCCGGGCTCAACCGGGTGGCGCTGGTGACGGTGGGCAAGGACAGTTCGCCCCGCACGGACGGGCGGTGAGGCGCGCGTGGACCGCTCCGAACAAACCGGGCTGGCCGTCGCCCTTTTCGGGCATGTCATCATATTGGGGCTGCTTTCAGCCAGTTTTCTTGCAAGCCATGCGCCGGTGAAGCCGATGCAAACCCCGATCGACGTTTCGCTCGTCGACGAGGTCGGGCTGGTCGCGACCGCGCCGCAATCGACCGTACCGCCGGCGCAGTCGCGCGCGCCCGATCCCGGCCCGCCCGAAGACGCCGCCCCGCCCGCGCCGACTGTCGCAGCGCCGTTGCCCGTGCCGCCCGCGCCCCAGCCAGAGGCCGCCCCGCCGCCCAAGCCGGCCGACATCGCAAAGCCGAGTCCGCCGAAAAAAGCAGCGCCGGAAAAAACCGATAAGCCGGCCAAGACGCCGCCAAAGCGCGACGCCGCGCAACCAAGCGACGCAAAACCAATCCGCAAGCCATCGACCGGCACCGATGCCGCATCGCTCAAGCCCCGGCCGCGCGGGTCACGGCTTGGCGACGATTTTCTGAAAGGGCTGACCGACCAGCCGTCGACCAGCAAATCGCTGACACCCCGCGCCGCGCGGATCGATGCCAAGGCGCTGGCGGGCATTCAGGATGCGATCCGCCGCCAGATTCAGCCGTGCGCCGACCGGCAAGTCAATCCCGGACCCGGCGCGAATGCTATCGTAACGACGCTCAATCTCCGGCTGAACCCCGACGGCACGCTGTCCTCGACTCCCACCGTCGTGCGTCAAACCGGGACAGATGACCAGAATGACCGGTACACAAGGCGCGTCATCGATCTGGGAATAGCCGCATTTAAAGGGTGCTCGCCGCTACGGCTGCCGCCCGAATTTTATCAGACGGCCAATGGCGGCTGGAACAATATCAACTACAACTGGCAATTACGGTGAGGACGATGCGAGCATGATCGATCGCTTGAAAAATTCGGTCCGTCGATTGGTGGCGGTGTCGGTTGGCGGGGCGCTGATCGGCCTTGCCGTTGCCGTGTCCGCGCAAACGGCGCCACCAGCCGCACCGCCACCGGCTGCCTCCACGCCAGCCTCCGCTGGCGGCCAGGCAGGCGCGCCTCCCCCGCTCGAAGTGTCTGTGACGGGGGGCATTTCGGCGCCGCTGCCGATCGCTATTCCGGCGATGCCGACCGTTGCGGCTGTGCAAACCGCTGCGGGTTCGACCGACGTGCTCGGTCGCCAGATTGCCGACGTGATGACTGCGGATCTGAAGAATTCGGGGCTGTTCAGCCCGCTCGGGGCCAATGCGCTAAAGCCGGTCGCCTATCCCGAGGTGACCGCGCCGACCTTCGATTATTGGGGCGGCACGGGCGCGCAGGCGCTGGTCCAGGGCTTTGTTCGGGCCAATAGCGACGGCACGCTGACGGTGGGCTGCTATCTTTATGACGTTTTGTCGCGCACCGAGCTCACCCGCCAGGGCTTTGTCGTGCCGCCGTCCGACTGGCGGCGCGCCGCGCATAAATGCGCCGACATGGTCTATACCCGGCTGACCGGCGAAGGCCCCTATTTCGACAGCCGCGTCATCTATGTGTCGGAAACCGGACCCAAGGATCACCGGATCAAGCGATTGGCGATCATGGATCAGGATGCGGCCAATCACCGCTTCCTGACGAACGGCCAGTCGATTGTCTTGACGCCGCGGTTCGCGCCCAACCAGCAGTCGATCGTCTATATGAGCTATGTCGGCGATCGTCCGGCAATTTATGCTTACGACATCGGCAGCGGGCGCCAGCGTCAGGTCGTGCCGCCGGGTAACCTTACCTTTGCGCCGCGCTTTTCGCCCGATGGCCGCTACATCGTGTTTTCGATGGCGGAGGGCGGCAATACCGACATCTACCGCGTCTCCTCGAGCGGTGGCCAGCCGCAGCGGCTCACCAACTCGCCCGGCATCGACACCGGCGGCAGCTATTCGCCCGACGGCAGCCGGATCGTGTTTGAAAGCGATCGTTCGGGCGGGCAGCAGCTTTATGTGATGAACGCCGATGGGTCGGATCAGCAGCGGATCAGCTTTGGCGGGGGCCGCTATGGAACGCCCGCATGGAGCCCGCGCGGCGATCTGATCGCGTTCACCCGCACATCGGGCAATTTCCGCATCGGCATCATGAGCCCATCGGGCGGCGGCGAGCGTCTGCTCACTGACGACTGGCAGGACGAATCGCCGAGCTGGGCGCCCAACGGACGCGTCTTGATGTTCTTCCGGTCCGGCCAAGGCCGCTCCGGCACCGCCGATCTCTGGTCAGTCGATCTGACCGGGGTGAACGAGCGCAAGCTCGCAACGCCGCTTGATGGTTCAGATCCCGGCTGGGGACCGCTCAGGCAGTAACATTTGACAGCAGGGGGGCATCCGCCCCACCACGCCGCTCATACGAGAGTGGGAACGAAGAAACGGTCGAAGGAGGACTGACCATGGCCAGACTGACGACGAAGCTCATCATCGCCACCGCCGTAATCGCAACGGCAGGGTGCACCACCAAAAGACAAGAAGCCCTTCCCCCCGCACCGGTCGGCACGCAAGCACCGACCCAGGGCAACAATGACGCGATCATCCCCGGTTCGGCGGCGGATTTCCTCCGTTCCGTGGCCAGCGACACGATCCATTTCGCGCTCGACCAGTTCGATATCGATTCGCAGGCACGCACAATCCTCGACAGCCAGTCGGCGTGGCTGGCGAAATACCCCAATGTCCGCGTGACGATCGAAGGACATTGCGACGAGCGCGGCACACGCGAATATAATCTGGCGCTGGGCGATCGCCGTTCCAATGCCGCGAAGAACTATCTCGCCGCGCGCGGGGTCAGCCCTGCGCGGATCACCACGATCAGCTATGGCAAGGAACGCCCGATCGCGCTTGGATCGGATGAAGCCAGCTGGGCGCAGAATCGCCGCGCAGTGACGATCGTCGTCAACTAAAAGCCGGCGTTTTCAGGAAAAATCGAGGCGCCGCCGGGACCAGTCTGGTCCCGGCGGCGTTGCTTTGTTCAGTTACAGGTGGCGCGTCCATCCGAGCCGTCGATTGCCATTGCATTATCCCGATCACCGATATAAATATGATATCATCTTTACGGAGGGTGACATGGTCGATGTAGCGGTGGGCGGCGATGGATTGATGGCGCGGAGCAAGGAGTATCCGGCTCGGGCGTCGAGCGGCTATGTGATGCTCGCGGTGTTGATCGGCGCGCTTTTGGTCGTCGCCGCCGGTGTGCTGCTGGGCGCCGATGGATCAAGTGTCAGCCTGATGCCGATTATTGCAGGCGCGCTGGTCGCAACATTTGTGGCGCCGGGCTTTTACAAGCTCCAGCCGAATCAGGCGGCGGCGATCACGCTGTTCGGCGCCTATCGGGGCAGCGATCGCGGGACCGGCCTGCGTTGGGTGCTGCCGTGGATGGGCAGGAAAACGGTGTCGCTGCGCGCCAACAACCTGATTTCCGAGAGGATCAAGGTCAACGATTTGCGCGGCAATCCGATCGAGATGGCGGCCCAGGTCGTCTGGCGCGTTACCGACACGGCGCAGGCATTGTTCGATATCGATGACTACAAGGCATTCGTCATCGTACAGATCGAAGCCGCCGTGCGCACGATCGGCGCGCGCTATCCCTATGATGATTTCGAGCACCAGGAGGTGACGCTTCGCGGCCATCACGATCAGGTGGGGGCCGAATTGCGCACCGAATTGCGGGCGCGGCTCGCGATTGCCGGCATCACCGTCGATGAATGCGGCTTCACCCACCTGGCCTATGCGCAGGAGATTGCCGGGGCGATGCTGCGGCGTCAGCAGGCCGAAGCAGTCGTGGCGGCGCGCAAGACGCTGGTCGAAGGTGCTGTCGGCATGGTCGAGATGGCGCTCGCCCTGCTTTCTGCCAAGAATGTCGTCGAACTCGACGATGAACGCCGCGCGGCAATGGTGTCGAACCTCATGGTCGTGCTGTGCGGTGAACGTGAGACCCAGCCGGTCGTCAATGCGGGCTCGCTTTACTGAGCGGCTTGCGCGATGGCCGTCTCTCCCAAAAAAGCGTTTCCGCTGCGGCTTGATCCGGCGCTTCATGCGGCCATCGAACGTGCTGCGGCAGACGATCTGCGTAGCGTCAATGCACAAGTGGAATGCCTCCTGCGCGAAGCGCTGGCGCGGCGGGGCATCAAGGTAGCGATCAGCGCGTCACCCAAACGGGGCAGGCCCCAACGGGAGATAGATGATGAATGATACAGCGTGGTTCGCGCCGAAACGCTTCGGCTACGGCGCCGGATTGCCGATTGTCTGGCAGGGATGGGCGATGCTCGTCGTGCATGTCGTCGCGATTAGCGGCGCCGTGCATCTTCTGGCTGCACGACCGGTGTCGATGATTGTCGCGGCATTGTTGATCGCGTTGCTGCCGCTGCCGCTGCCGCTCTATGCCGCAAAGACGGGCGGCGGCTGGAGGTGGCGCTCGGGGCGCGCGTGAGCGTGTTCAGGCAAACGCCTCATCGAGCAGCCGCGCCAGCCTCAACCCGGCGCGTTCGATCTGGAGCCGCGCGACGGGCAGCAGCCTGACGATCGTTGCCTCGTCGAGCGAGACATGCGCCGGCGGCGGCGTCTTGCAGTAATCGGCGCCGAGTGCGCTGGGATAAGTAACGTCGCGGCTGACCGTCCACGCCTCGCGGCTCCAGTCTTCGGTCGTGCCGGCCTGGATGGCAGCGGCTTCCTGAGGGTCATAGCGGCGGACCATGTCCGGCCCGTCGGTGATTGCGCGTTCGGCGAGCGCGCCGTCCCAGATGCCGTGAAGATTGAGCCGATCGGTGGTGAAACCGCCATAATCGGCCTTGATCAGATTGCCGCCAAGATCGGCATGGTCGCCGGCATGGAGTGGCATGTGCATGTCGCCGGTGAAGTGGAGGAGGAAGGACAGCGCCGCGATCCGCTCACGAACCGGGATCGTCTTGTCCCTCAGCAGTTTCACGTCGCGGTCGACTTGTGCGGACACGCAATTGCCATCCTTGCACGGCGGCTTCAGATCGAAATCGGCGCAGACGTTGACGTTCTGATAGTGCCACGATGCGGTATACGAAAAGCGCGGGCCAAGCCCACGGATGCAATCGGGCCACACGCTCAGATCATCGATCGCCTTCGTTTTGCACATCGGCGTGTCGAGGCGCCGCGCACGGGCGGCCAATGACTTTACCGCAGCACGCGTTTCGGGGCGGACATTGGCCATAGCGATCCGTGCGATCACATTGTGGCCATAGACCCCGTAAGCGAGCGCTGGCGACGCCGTCATCGCCAATGCAACGGTTGAAAAAAGGGCGAGCAGCCGGCGGGCGGGGGCGTAGCGAATCATGCCGTGTTGCTTAGCGGCCCGGGCGTTATTCGTCGCCCAGAATGGCGATCCTATACGCGCCTTTTGAATCGACATGGCCGCGAAACATGCCCGGCGTGATGAAATGCCACACCGCGTCGCCGCCGGGCGTCACCACGATCACGCCGCCGGTCCCGCCAAGTGCTGCGATGTCCGCCATTACCGCTGCCGCAGCCGTGCCAGCGCTCTCGCCGCCGATGCGCATGCGAGCACCGATTTCGTGCCCGGCGCCGGCGCGCATGAAATACTCGCCCGATCCGGTAGCGGAGACGGCGCAGGCGCGGTCATCGGCCCAGGTCCCTGCGCCGATGACGGGGGTGTCGCCGATACGGCCCCAGCGCTTGCCGGTGATCCCGCCGGTCGATGTGGCGGCAGCGACATGGCCGTGGATATCGCAGGCGACCGCGCCCACGGTGCCATATTTCATTTCCTGATCGAACCCCGCGCCGCTCGCAATCAGCTGGTGGAGTTGTGCGCGACGTTCGGGCAGGACGAGCCAGTCGTCATCGGCGGGTTCCAACCGTTGCTCGCGCACGAATTGTTCAGCACCGACGCCGCTCAGCATCACGTGCGGACTGTTGTGCATTACTGCGCGGGCGACGCTTACCGGATGGCGCGCCGTGCCGATGCCGGCGACCGAACCGGCGGCGCGCGTCGCCCCATCCATGATCGCCGCATCGAGCGAGACGCGCCCGTCACTGCCAAGCGCCGCGCCGCGCCCGGCGTTGAAATGCGGATCGTCCTCAAGCACGCGCACCGCCGCCTCGACCGCATCGAGCGCCGTCCCGCCACCCACCAGGACCGCGCGGCCGGCATCAAGCGCGCTGGCCAGCCCCGCCCGCGCGCCCGTCATCTGTTCGGGCGTCAGCGTGTCGGGGGTCAGGATGCCCGCGCCGCCGTGGATCATCAGCGTCCATGTCGCAGGCGTGGTCATTTGGGCTCTTGCTCCGGCTTGGGTCAGGCGGCGGCAGTAGCAGAAGCGTTGCCGGGGGCCAGTCTGCGCCGAAGCCCGATCAACGGCCTCAGCCAGCCAATCTGTCGTCCGATCCGGTAGAACAGCCAGCAGCCGGTGATCGTCGCTGCCAGAATGATCGTGAATTCGGCAAAGGGATGGAGAGCGAAGGCAAGCAATTCACCCGCCACGAGCACGATGATTGACTGGTGGATGAGGTAAAAGGGAAAGATCGCCTCGTTGAGTACCGGCCGCCAGCGATGGTCCCGGTTCCAGTAGCGATCGGCAATTCCGATCAGTGCCACGATCGCGCACCAGCTCTGCACTGCGCGGGCGACGCCGAACCAGAACCAGATCGTCCAGCTGGGATGTGCCGGGCCGATATGGCCGATCTCCACCCACGCGACAAATCCGTAAGCGACGATCGCCAGCGCGAGCGCCCAACGCCACCAACGACGGATCGATCGCCAAACCCCATCGCTTTCGCGCAACAAGAAGCCAAACAGGAACATCGCGAAATAGACGCGGTGAACGGGCCAATCATCGATGAAGGCGTGGGTTTCAGGGACGCCGGGATAAATCCACGCCCAGTTGCCGATCAACAGCGCACCGGGCACGATCAGGATCAGCGGCCCGGTGAGCAGTGCGGCGGCCCAGCGTGCCAGCCGATCTGTGACTGCAGCCGGCATCACCGCCAGGCCGATCGCAAGCACGACGGTGTAGAACCACAAATAGCCGACGAACCAAAGATGCTGCCAGGTCGGCAGGATGATACCGCTGAGGCTGCCGAAGCGGAAATAGTCGCCCGTCCAGAATTCCAGGAAGCCGCGATCATAGCCGTGTTGCGTCGCCAGCTCGATCCAGGGCTGCACCGGGGTGATCACCAGCACGCCGAACAGCAGCGGCACGATCAATCGTTTCGATCGGCGCCAGGCAAAGATACCCGCCCGCCGGTCACCCGCAAAGATCGCCCGGCTGGCATAGCCCGACACCACGAACAGCAGCGGCAGGCGCCACGCATTCACCGCCTGAAGCGGCACCGCGACCCATTCGATCGGTGTCGCTGTCTTCGCATGATAGGCCCAGGGTGCGAAGACCAACCCGATATGGTAGAGGATCAGCAGCGCGAACGCGCCGATCCGTAACCAGTCCATCCCGTAATGTCGGCCCAACATGTCCTCCTGCCGGCGCAGGTGTTCGCGGCGCCGGCTAGTCTTGGCGGCTTCTATCGTATCGACGAGAGGCCACGGCAACGCTATATCGCCTGCGAACCGTTGAGGAACTTTATCATGTCGCTTCGCCCCTGGCGCGATATCACCCGTCGCAAAAGCCGCCAGATCATGGTCGGCAACGTCCCCGTCGGCGGCGATGCGCCCGTCACCGTGCAGACGATGACCAACACCCCGACCGAGGACGCAAAAGCGACGATCGACCAGATCCGTCGCTGCGAGGAAGCCGGTGTCGACCTGATCCGTGTCTCGTGCCCGGATGTCGAATCGACGGCGGCGCTGAAGCAGATCGTCCGCGCGAGCCGCGTGCCGATCATCGCCGATATCCATTTCCATTATAAGCGCGCGCTTGAGGCCGCCGATGCGGGTGCCGCGTGCCTGCGCATCAACCCCGGCAATATCGGCTCGGCCGACCGTGTTCGCGAAGTCGTCAACGCGGCCAAGGCCAATGGCTGCGCCATTCGGATCGGCGTCAACGGCGGCAGTCTGGAAAAGGACCTGCTCGAAAAATATGGCGAGCCGTGCCCCGATGCGCTGGTCGAAAGCGCGCTTGATCATATCAAGCTGCTGCAGGACCATGATTTCCACGAATTCAAGGTGGCGGTGAAGGCGTCCGATTTTTTCCTCGCGGTCGCCGCCTATCAGCAATTGGCCGAAGCCGTGGATTGCCCGCTGCATCTTGGAATCACCGAGGCGGGCGGTTTCGTGGGCGGCACGGTGAAATCGGCGATCGGGATCGGCTCGCTGCTCTGGTACGGGATCGGCGATACGATCCGCGTTTCGCTTTCGGCCGAGCCCGAGGACGAAGTGCGCGTCGGTTTCGAGATTTTGAAGGCGCTTGGTATCCGTAATCGCGGCGTCCGTGTCGTCAGCTGCCCCAGCTGCGCGCGGCAGGGTTTCGACGTGATCCGCACGGTGCAAGCGCTTGAGGAGCGGCTCCAGCATATCCGCACGCCCATGTCGCTGTCGGTGCTCGGCTGCGTCGTCAACGGCCCCGGCGAGGCGCGCGAAACCGATATCGGCCTGACCGGCGGCGGCAATGGCAAGCACATGGTCTATCTGTCGGGCGTCACCGACCACACCGTGCAGAGCGAAGACATGATCGAGCATATCGTCAAGCTGGTCGAGGCCAAGGCGGCCGAGATCGATGCGGCGGACGAAGCGCTGGCAGCGGTGGCAGCAGAATAGGTACTGTGTTATAAGATAGGTCTTGCGGAGCGATGCATGACCTATAGCGCCAAAGTGATTGCCGGCGGCAAGATCGTCCTCCCCGCCGCATTGCGGCGCGAACTCGGCATCAAGGACGGCGATTCGCTGGTGATCGAACGCGGCGAGGACGGCGGCATTTCGGTCAAGACCTATGCGCAGGTGGTGAAGGACGGACAGCGCAGATTTCGCGCGATGGTCGGCGAGGATTACAGCGTCGATCAATTCTTGGCAGAACGGCGATCCGACTGGGCTGAGGAATGAGCGTCGTTCTCGACGCCTCGGCGCTGCTGGCGGTTCTCCTCGACGAGCGCGGATCGGAAAATGTGATCGCGGCGATGCGCGGCAGCGCCACGTCGGCCGTCAACGCCTCGGAATGTTTTTCGCGGGCAATCAACAAGGGGTTTGCGGCCCATCTGCCGCTGGCGCTGCTGGACGAATTCGAGATCGAGGTGGCGCCATTTGGATTGCGGCAGGCGGCGGCGACCGCCGATCTGCGCCCGGCGACCCGATCGGTCGGGGCATCGCTCGGCGACCGTGCTTGTCTTGCCCTGGGCAAGGAACGGGGGTGGACCGTGTATACCGGAGACCGCAGGTTGGCCGAACTGGACATCGGAATCGATATCCGTCTGATCAGGTGATGCGCCCCGCTTCCCCCACCCAAGCCTTTCTGGTCGCCGCCACTGGCATCGCCACCTATTCGGTGATGGATGCGCTGATGAAGGGCCTAAGCATCCAGAGTGGAGCGTATAGCGCGGTGCTGTGGCGATCGGTGGTGGGCGTGGCCATGCTGGGCACGGTGTTCGTCGTTCGCCGTCGTCCATGGCCCGGGCGAGCGGCATTGCGGCTGCATTTCGCGCGCGGCGCGACAGCGGGATTTTCGGTGCTGCTGTTCTTCTGGGGGCTGGTGCGCGTGCCGATGGCGCAGGGCGTGGCGCTGACCTTCGTCGCGCCGATCATCGCGCTGTTCTTCGCAAGCTTGCTGCTTGGCGAGAAAATCCGCCGCGCCGCGATCACGGGGTCGCTGGTTGCAAGCCTCGGTGTGCTCGCGATTGCGGGCGGCGAGGTGCAGGCGCAGGCATCGACCGCGCATGTGCTCGGCTCGATCGCGATCTTCGCTGCGTCGATCTTTTATGCCTATAGCCTGATCCTGCTGCGTCAGCAGGCACAGCTCGCTGATCCGCTCGAAGTCGCGCTGTTCACCAGTATCGTGCTTGGCGGACTGCTGCTGATCGGGGCGCCGTGGTTGTCCGCATTCCCTTCGACAGCCCAGCTGCCGGCGATCGGGGCGGCGGCGGCGCTTGGATCGGTATCCGCGATGGCGCTCGCCTGGGCATATGGCCGGGCCGAGGCACAGGTGCTGGCGCCTGTCGAATATACCGCCTTTATCTGGGCGGCTGTCCTGGGATATGCGCTCTTCGATGAGCGGGTGTCGCCGTTCACTATCGTCGGCGCGGTGCTAATCGTCGGCGGTTGTCTGATCGCCATTCGCGGCACCGCCGCCCCCGGCCCGCAAACGGAAGCTGCCGCATGACCCTGTCGATTCGCCCCGCTACGCCTGCCGATGTTCCGCTTATCCTGCGTTTCGTGCGGGAACTGGCCGAGTATGAGCGTGAACTCGACAAGGTGGTGGCGACCGAGGCGATGCTCGAACAGGCGATGTTCAAGGGCGTTCCCGCCGCTGAAGCCGTGATCGCCGAAATCGATGGAACAGCGATCGGGCTTGCGCTCTATTTCTTCAACTTCTCGACATGGAGCGGGCTGCGCGGGCTGTATCTGGAGGATCTGTACGTGACGCCGGAGGCCCGCGGGCACGGCGCGGGCAAGGCGCTGCTCCAACACCTGGCGGGCGTCGCGATCGACCGCGATTGCGCACGGTTCGACTGGTCGGTGCTTGATTGGAACACACCTGCGCTCGAATTCTACAAATCGATGGGCGCCGTCGCGATGACCGAATGGCAGCTCCACCGGGTGTCGGGGGATGCGCTCGTCAAGCTGGCAGGGCGTGGTTGAATGGCGGTCGACGCTGGCTTGATCGCGTGGATCGAGGAGGCGTTGGCGCCGATCGGAGCGCTTTCCAAACGGGCGATGATGGGTGGCGCGACGCTGTATCTCGACGGCACGATCTTCGCGCTCGTCGCGGATGATCTGCTATGGTTCAAATCCGATGCGGTCAGCGACGATGTGTGGGACGAGGCGGGATGCCCACGCTTCACCTACCAGATGGGCGAAGGCCGCAGCGGATCGATGAATTATCGCCGCGCCCCCGACGATGTCTACGACGATGCCGATGCGATGCGCCACTGGGCGATGATTGCCGTCGCTGCGGGGCAACGTGCGCCCGCCCGCAAACCACGCAAACCCCGTTAGGCGGTAGCTGCTGCCGCCCGCTCGATCGCCTCGACGATGATCCGACGGGCTTCCTCGGCCGTGCCCCATTTGCCAACGCGAACCCATTTCTTGGGCTCCAGATCTTTGTAATGGGTGAAGAAATGCTCGATCTGCTGCATCACGATCTGGGGAAGATCGTGATGCTCATCGACGTTGCTATAGTAGGGGAAGGTCGCGTCGACGGGCACCGTCAGCAGCTTCTCGTCGCCACCGGCTTCGTCTTCGAGGAACAGCACCGCGATTGGCCGCACCCGGACCACGCAGCCCGGAATGAACGGCGAGCGTGCGACGACAAGCGCGTCCAGCGGATCGCCATCGGGCGAAAGCGTGTGCGGCACAAAGCCGTAATTGGCGGGATAGCGCATCGGCGTATGCAGGATGCGATCGACGAACAGCGCCCCCGATTTCTTGTCGAACTCATATTTCACAGGCTCGCCGCCCGTTGCCACTTCGATGATGACGTTGAGGCTGTTGGGCGGATCGTCGCCAACCGGGATCATGTCGATACGCATAGCAGGGTCCTGATTATCGCGGGCTGAGCAGTCGGTCGAGACCGGTTTCTGCGGTGCCGATCTTTGCGAGGCGCGGATATCGCAAGCCGGCATGATAGTCGACCTGCCTTTGCTCGACGCGGTCGCCTTGCTTGACGATCAGCGTGATCGGGGCCTTGCCGTCCTTTGCAGCCACGATCGCATCTTTCAGCACTTGCGGCGAAAAGACGACGCCGTTCACCGAGACCAGCGTCTGGCCGACGACGATGCCCGCCTTGAATGCCGCACTGTCCCAGGTCACCGACGTCACATCGCCGTCCTTGCCGATAACGAGCCCGATCGACGACGACAGATCGGTGCGCTTGCGCTGTTTCTCCGCCGCCTTGAAATACGCGGTCGGTGTGTCGGAGTAGGTGAGCCGATACCCGAGCGCGATCAGCCCGGCAAAGGGCGGCGGCGCACCCGTCTCGGTCAGCCGCTGTTCGAGCATCTGCGTCCAGTCGTAAAGCGGCACGATCTTGTGGAGCGCGGCGACCACGTCGTCGAAATCATAGGTGACTTCACCCCAATCGCCGTCGTTGCCGGCAAAAAAAGCCTTGGCGAAATCGTCGATCGATTTGGTGCCGGCGGTCTGGCGGCGGATGATACCGTCCACTTCCATCCACACCGCCATTCCCTCAATGTAATAATCCTTGCCGCGCTGCCAGCTTTGCCATGCTTTGGGCGCGCTATAGGCAAAGATCGGATCGCCGGTGGTGTCGCCGAGTGGACGCCAGTCGCGCCCCTTGATGTCGGCAAGCCCGGCCATCAGCACCGCGATCGAATCGAGCGAGTCCTGCCGGTTCACAATGCCAGCGCGCGCGGCGAGGACGGTGCCCCAGAAGCTCGTCTGCCCCTCATAAACCCACAACAGGCTGTCGCGCATGGGGGTTCGGAAATCGGGGGTCCACAGATCGGAAGCGCGACGGAATTTGCCGTTCCAGCTATGCGTGTATTCATGCGGCAGCAGGTCGCGCGACGGCGTGCTGTTTTCCCAATCGGTGAAATAGCCGAGGGCAACGCCGTCCTCCGAACTACGGTGATGTTCGAGCCCGATGCCGCCCAACCTGTCCGATATCGACAACAGGAAATGATAATTGTCGTAGTGCTGGGTGCCGAACAGCTTGATCGACTGATCGACCAGGTTCTTGTGCGCGGCGATCTGCTCGGGCGTGGCGGCGAGTTGCTCGGGCGTATCGGCCACGACATCGAGCGTCACCTGCGGCGACAGCGCGAATGCCTTGTAATAGCGCCCCGCAAGAACCGGCGAATCGACCAGAGTGTCATAGCTGGTGCGATCATATTGATAGCGGCCATTGGCCAGTTTTGAGGGCAATCCCGATACGGCGGTCCATCCCTCGGGATAGCGCACGCTCGCCTCGACCGGAATTTGCCGGGTAAAATACCCCGCCGGATACAGGCTCATCGATTGCCATTGCAGCCGCAGCGCGTCGGGCGTCATCACGATTCGGCCCTGATTGGCTGCGGTGGGGGAGAGGAACTGCAGGTCGATGTCGATCGATCGCGCGTCGCGCGGAACATCGATGTGGAAAGCGGTCATGTCGAAGCATCGCGCCTCCAGTCGATCGGCTTGCCACCGCTGCTGATCTTCAGCCCGCCAAGCTTTTCGATCTGCCCGGTCGGCGAGTGATTGCCCGGCAGCCATTTGGGATAGAGCAGCACCAGATGCCCGCCATTGGCGATCGTCAGATGCTCCTTCACCGTGAAGATGCCGCGCGTCACGTCGGTCGCGTCGATGTCGAGCGTCATTGTGCCGGGATAGGGCGTGTCGCGCGCAGGCGGGATCGCGCCGACGATAGGCGTTGGCTGCGGCTTGCTGTTCTCGGCGCTGGCACGGGCGGGGGCAAGAACGAGCGCGAGCAATAGCGCAGTCAACAACAGGGCACGGATCATCGATGAAGCGCCTTTTTCAGCGGAGGTCGTTACGCGAATAGAGCAGCGCGCTTCGCCGGCGTCCACCCCCTCAGCCGCCGCCCAGCACGTTGATCGTAAAAGCGAGGACGCCGATGTTGAACACAAAAGCGGCCAGGCATTGGCCGATCACGGTCTTGCGGATCGGTGTCGTGGTGATCTCGACGTCGGATGTCTGGAAGGTCATGCCGAGGGTGAAGCTGAAATAGGCGAAATCCCAATAGGTCGGCTCTTTGCACTTTGGAAAATCGATGCCGCCTTTGTCCTTGCCCCCATCGCCATTGCTGCCGTCGCCGCTGTAGAAAAGATGCGCATAGTGGAGCGCGTAGACGGTGTTGGAAAACAGCCAGGCAAGCGCCAATGTGCCCACCACGAGCGCAATCGTGGCCGGGCTCGCCTTGCCGGTCAATTCGCTGGCGACCGCGACGAGGATCACCGCTGACACCACGAAGGTGAGCCCAAGCAACAACACCCGGTTGGCATCATTCTCCCGCGCATGCCGCCGCATCGTGCTCGCCGCGCTGCCGAGCAGCGGCGCGATGGCCGCGAGGAACAGCACGCAGGCGATGTCGAAGGCCGCAAGCGTCCCCCGCGAACGCCCGAGCAGGGGGATCAGGACGCCGAGCCCAACCGCAAAACTCGCGCAGAACAGCAGGAAGCGCGGCGGCGCGATCGTGCCGCCCATTTTTGCGGAAAAAGATTTCGGTGCCATCCTGCACGTTTAGCGGGTGCGCAGGGGTAGCGTCATCCCCAATTGTCGGTGTCGGCTAAGTGCGCGTCGCCTCGGGCAGGGCCGCGCAATAGCGTGCGACATCCTCGATCCTGCCGGTCGATACGCGTGACCACTGGCCCCATTTGCCATAGGTGCCGCGGATCATCACTCCCTTGCTCGCCATCGCTTTTTGAACGGCATTGGCATCCGCCACCTTCACGAAGATGAAATTGGCCGTTGGGGTCAGCACCGGGAGTCCGGCCGATTTGGCAGCAGCGACGATCATCTCGCGCGCCTCGACGATCTTGCCCTTGGAAAAGGCTTTGAAATCCTCCTCCTCATAGGACGCGATCGCCGCGGCCAGGCCCGATGCGCTGAGCGACGTCATCATATAGGACCGGATCAGTGCGGCGTTGGCGGGCGTCGTGATCGCATAGCCGACGCGCATCCCGGCCATGCCGAAGATTTTCGAGAAGGTGCGGGTGATGATCACGTCGTGGCCGGCGCGAACCATATCGATCATCGAGCTGTAGTCGGGATCGGGGACGAGCTCGTTATACGCCTCGTCGACGAGCACCGTCTTTTTCGGCGCTACCGCCTTGATGAAGCCGCGCAGCTTGTTGCCGTCGAGCAGCAGGCCGGTCGGGTTGTTGGGATTGACGATATGGACAAGGCCGATGCTGTCATCGACGGCCGCCGCCATTGCCGGCAGATCGACCTCCATCGCCGCCGTCATCGGCACCGTTTTCAGCGTGCCGCCAAGCTTCACCCCCCATTTGGCGGTGGTATCCCAGAACAGCTCGGCGCCAAGATAAGCGCCCTTGGGCTTCCACGCGAGCGCGATCGCATTGAGCACTTCACCCGAACCGCTGCCGATTACCACCTGATCGGGCGAGACGCCGTATTTGTCGGCGATCAGCTTGATCAGGACGGTGCTGGCGACATCGGCATAATAAGCGCCCTTTGCGGTCGCGAGTTCGGCGGCGGCCTGTGCCTTGGCGCTGGGGCCATAGGGGTTCTCGTTGCGCGAGAGCAGGGCGATGCCCTGTTTGGGGCCGAACATGCCGCCAACCATTGGTGCGGGCGGTGAGACGGGACGGGCAAGCGCAGGCGTGGCGAAAGCGGTGGCGAAGGGAGCAACGGTTGCTCCGATCATCAGGTTGCGGCGGGAAATTTCCATGATCAGGCTTCCTCTCAGCTAAGCAGGGCGTGGCGGAACATTAAGGCGGAAACGACAAGCAGGTACAGGCCGAACACGCGCTTGAGCGGTCCGGCGGGCAGGCTGTGGGCAGCGGTGGCGCCGAGCGGGGCGGTGAGCATCGATGCGCAGGCAATGACGATCGCCCCAGGCAGGTTGACGAATCCGAGCGAACCCATCGGCAGATCGGGCGTGCCGAGCCCGATCAGTGCAAAGCCGATCGTGCCGGGGACGGCAATCACGAAGCCGAACCCCGCCGCCGTCGCGATCGCGCGGTGGATCGATCGCCCGCACATCGTCATCACCATCACCGCGATCGTGCCGCCACCGATGCCGAGCAGCGACGAAAAGGTGCCGAGTCCGCCCGCGATCGACGCGCGCATCACGCCCGTCGGCATCCGGTCGCGCATCTGTCGGTCGCCAAGCCACGGCGCGATGAAATGGATCGACATCAGCAGCACGCCGCCGGCAAAGATCAGCGTCAGCGCGCGCCCGTCGATAATGCGCGCGAGGAGCACGCCTGCGCCGACGCCAGCGACGATCCACGGCGACCAGCTTTTCAATATGTCGAAATCGACGGCACCGCGCCGGGCATGCGCCTGCACCGATCGCAGCGAGGTGAACACGATCGTTGCGAGCGACGTGCCGATCGCGACATGCGCATATTCAGCGTGGTTGCCACCAAGCGCGGGCAGCAGCGCGATAAACGCAGGCACCACGACGAAGCCACCGCCAATGCCGAACAGTCCCGCTGCAAAGCCGGCGAGAAGGCCAGCGGCGAGCAGCGCGACAAGCCCGGGCAGCCACTGTACCATCGCTGCCGTCATCGCGGCATATGCAAGCTGAAAGAACCGCCGTGCGTGGCCATAGCAAACTCCCCGCCCAACGGGATGTCGGCGGTCGGTTTCCTGCGGATGATGGCGGGATCATATCGCCCCGGCTTGTTATTATGCTGCGCTGCGGCGCGGGCTGAGTCAACAAGCGTGGCACACAGTTGATTTGGGCTATTGGCAAATTGCGCCGCGCTCGCCTAGACAACGCCGCTCGCATGGCCCGTATCGAAACCCCCAATCGCATCCGCGGCACGCAGGATATCTTCGGCGACGACCAGCGCAGGTTCGCGACCGTCGTCGATGCGTTCGAGCGGGTGCGCAAACTATTCTGCTTCCAGCGCGTCGAGACACCGGTGTTCGAGGCGACTTCGGTGTTCGCCCGCTCGCTCGGTGAGACGACCGATGTCGTGTCGAAGGAGATGTACAGCTTTGAGGATCGTGGCGGCGATTCGATCACGCTACGGCCCGAATTCACCGCCGGCATTGCGCGCGCCTATCTGACCGAGGGCTGGCAGCAGCACGCGCCGTTGAAACTTGCAGCGCACGGCCCGGTGTTTCGCTACGAGCGCCCGCAAAAGGGACGCTACCGCCAGTTTCACCAGATCGACGCCGAAATAATCGGCGCGGCCGAACCGCTTGCGGATGTCGAATTGCTGGTATTCGCCGATCAGTTGATCCGCGAGCTCGGGATAGCCGACGGCGTGACGCTTCAGCTCAACACGCTTGGCGATGCGGCGACGCGAGAGGCGTGGCGCGCAGCCTTAGTTACTCATTTTGAAGCACATCGCGGCGATCTTTCAGAAGACAGCGTGGCCCGGCTTGCCAAGAATCCGCTGCGCATCCTGGACAGCAAGGATTTGAAAGACGTGCCCGTCGCTCGCAATGCACCGAGCATCGATTCGTACCTAACCAGCGACGCAGGGGCGTTTTTCGAGCAGGTGACCAAGGGACTCGATGCAGCCGGCGTCGCCTGGACGCGCAACAGCCGGCTGGTGCGCGGGCTCGATTATTATCGCCATACAGCCTTTGAATTCGTGACCGACCGGCTGGGCGCGCAAGGGACCGTGCTTGCCGGCGGCCGCTATGACGGGCTGATCGAAAGCCTCGGCGGCAATCCTACCGCAGGTGTGGGCTGGGCGGCGGGGATCGAGCGGCTGGCGATGTTGGTGGCAGAGCCGGCGAGCGAAAAACCTGTCGCCGTGGTCGTGCCGATGGGTCCGGGCGAGCTTGGCTTTGCGACCCAAGTCCTTGCGCGGCTCCGTGCGGGGGGCATCACCGCCGACATGGCTTTCGGTGGCAATTTCAAACGGCGGCTGGCGCGGGCAAATACCGCCGGTGCGCGCTATGCGGTGATCATCGGCGAGACCGAAGCAGCCGTCGAGGCGGTGGCGCTGAAGGATTTGGCGACAGGCGAGCAGCGCACCGTCGATGCAGCCCGTCTGCTGGCGGCGCTGGCATGAGCGTCATCTCCCCCGAGCGCATTGCGCAGATCGCCGCACGCCGTGATGAACTCCAGGCGTTGATGGCGACAGGCGATCTGCCGTCCGAGCGGTTCGTTGCCGTGTCGAAGGAATATGCCGAGCTCGAACCCGTCGTGAAGGCGGCGTGCGAGGTACGGCGGCTGCGTGCCGAATTGGCGGTGCTGACCGGCCTTGTCGATGCGCACGACAGCGACGCCGAAATCCGCGAGATGGCGCGTGAGGAAATCGCCGTCATCAGGCAAAGCCTGCCCGAGGCCGAGCGGTTTTTGGCACTTACGCTGCTGCCGCGCGACGCTGCGGACGAGCGTGCGGCGATGCTCGAAATCCGCGCCGGCACCGGCGGCGACGAGGCGGCGCTGTTCGCGGGCGACCTGTTGCGGATGTATCAGCGCTACGCCGACAATCAGGGATGGCGCGTCGAACTCATTTCGGCGAGCCCGGCCGAGCTTGGCGGCTACAAGGAAGTAATCGCGAGCGTGAACGGTCAGGGCGTATTCGCACGGTTGAAGTTCGAAAGCGGCGTCCACCGGGTCCAGCGCGTGCCTGCGACCGAGGCGGGCGGGCGCATCCACACCTCCGCCGCAACGGTGGCGGTGCTGCCCGAGGCCGAGGATGTCGACGTGAAGATCGACGAGGCCCGGGATTTGCGGATCGACATCTATCGCTCATCCGGCCCCGGCGGCCAATCGGTCAACACCACCGACAGCGCTGTACGCATCGTCCACATCCCGACCGGGATGACTGTGATCCAGCAGGACGAAAAGTCGCAGCACAAAAACAAGGCGAAGGCGCTCAAGGTGCTGCGCACGCGGCTTTACGAGGCCGAGCGCGAGCGGTTGCATGCCGAACGCGCGGGCACCCGGAAATCGATGGTCGGCTCAGGCGACCGATCGGAACGCATCCGCACCTATAATTACCCGCAGGGACGCGTGACCGATCACCGCATCAACTTGACGCTCCACCGGCTGCCCGAAATCCTGGAGGGCCAAATGGACGATCTGCTCGGCGCGCTGATCGCTGAGGACGAAGCGGAACGGCTCGCCGGCCTTGATGTCTGATGCGCGCGCGGCGATTGCCGCCGCTGCCGCACACTTGGCCGGCGCATCTCCCAGTGCGCGGCTCGATGCCGAACTGCTGATGGCGCATGCGATGGGGATAACCCGGGAGGCATTGCTGCTCGGTCATCTCGGCGATCCGGTGCCGGACAGTTTCCCGGCGCTGGTTTCGCGCCGTCTGCAATCCGAGCCGATCGCATATATTACGGGCAGGCGCGCGTTCTGGACGATCGAACTTGCGGTCGGGCCGGGCGCATTGATCCCGCGCCCCGATAGCGAGACATTGATCGAGGCGGCGGTGGAGCATTTCGCCAACAATCCGCCGGCGCGCATCCTCGATCTCGGCACGGGTCCGGGCACCCTGCTGCTGGCCGCGTTGGCGCAGTGGCCCCAGGCAAAAGGATTGGGCATCGATCAATCGCCAGCGGCGCTCGACTACGCCAGGCGCAATGCCGACGCTCTCGGAATGGCCGACCGGGCGCAGTTCGCGATCGGCGATTGGGGGGCGGGGATCGGCATGCGCTTCGACCTAGTTCTCGCCAATCCGCCCTATATCGCGGTCGACAATCCGTTGCCGCCCGACGTGCGCGATCATGAGCCAGCGGGGGCGCTTTTTGCCGGGGCGGACGGGCTCGCCGCCTACCGGATCATCGTGCCGCAATTGCTCGATCTGATCGCGCCCGGGGGCATCGCCGCAATCGAGATCGGGCAGGGGCAGGCGGCGGCGGTCGAGACGCTGATCGCCGACGCCGGGATGACATCGACCCGCCGCGCCGATCTGGCCGGGATTACGCGATGTCTGGCGGTGTTTCCCAGCGCGCACTGATCGAGCGGATGACGGTGCCAAATTTTCGCAAAGGAACGGTAACATATTTCCGCTTGGCGATCGCGCTTGCACCCGCTATTGACGGGTCACGGACACGCGCTTTCGACCTAAGATGTTGAAAAAGCGCAATGGCCAATATCCTTCGTCATGAAGCTGCTGTCGTCCGGCGGCCGTGGCAAGCGCTTTTCGTTCCAAGGATCGGAACGGGAGTGCCGAAGGGCACGCATCCTGATTTCGGAGCAATGCCGGGTTAGATTTCAAGGCACGAGGACAACAACACTTTGATCAACAATCGTCAGGCCGGCCGCCGTCGCGGCCGTGGCGGGCAGCGCTCACCGGGTGGCAATCCGGGCCGCAGCTCCGAAAGCGGCAATCGCATCGATAATCGCGCGCGCGGCAACGCGGCGCAGCTGCTCGAAAAATACAAGACGCTGGCGCGCGATGCACAGATGCAGGGCGACCGCGTCAACACCGAATATTATCTGCAGTTCGCGGATCATTATTTCCGCGTGCTCGCCGAAACGCGCTCGCGGTTCGAGGAAAACCAGCCGCGCCGCGGCCAGAACGACCAGTTCGACGATGGCGACGATGACGATTTCGACGGCAATAGCGAGCCGATGGCCGAGGACCGGGTCGATCAATATGCCGACCGGGGGAATGATCGAGGCGGCAATGATCGTGGCGGCAATGATCGTAACAACGGCGACCGCAACATTGAGCGCCAGCAGCGCGACGGCAATCGTGAGGGTGGTCGTGAAGCCAGTCGCGACAACGGCAATCGCGACTCCGGCAATCGCGACACCGGCCGCGATCCCGTGCGTGACGGCAACCGAAACGCTCAGCGCGGCAACGAGCGCAGCGGCAATGGATATGATGGCCAGTCGAATGGCGCCCGGGGCAATGGCCAGCGCGACGGCGGCCAGCGCGACGGGGCTCGCGACGGCGGTCGTGAAGCGGGCCAGGATCGCCAGCCACAGCGGTATCAATCCGACGAGATGGCCGAAAACGATCGCGACGATGCGCCGGTCGCGTCACCTGCAACAACCGACGATGCCGAGCGGCCTCGGCGCGGGCGTCCGCGTCGTGCGGCAGCCCCGGTAGCGTCGGATGCCGAGCATGATGACGGTCCCGCAGCAATCGAGGAGGACCGCCTGCCGGCGTCGTTGACGATCTCTGCGATGGTAGACGATGACGCTGAAAAGCCGCGGCGCCGTCGCGGTCGTCCGCCTGCGACGGTGACCCTAGCCGAGTAGCGCCGGCGTCGGGACTTTTGCGACGGGTCGCGCCCGTCAGCGGTTGACCCCGCGTCACACCCGCCTAGCATGGCGTGGCGGGTCGAAAATGGGAGCGCGTGGCATGCAGCTGTTGAAGATGGCCACGCTGACGGCGCTGATCGCGGTCGGAACTGGGCCGGGGGTTGCCCAAACCGCCCCCGATGAGCCGAGCGCGCAGGGCGATGTCGCGATCACCATCTATTCCAACGGCGTCGCACTCGTCCAGGATACGCGGCGGATGAGCCTGCCTTCGGGCGTGTCGCGGCAGGAATTTCCCGATGTGTCGAGCGAGATCCGCCCGGCGACCGTCAGGCTGAGTGCCGCCGATACCGAAATCGTCGAGCAGAATTACGATTATGATCTGCTGAGTCCCGCGGCCTTGATGGAAAAGGCGGTCGGCCAGACGATCACGCTTGTCCGCACCAATCCCGCGACGGGCGCCGAAACGCGCGAGCAGGCAAAGGTGCTCGCGTCCAACGGGGGCGTCGTTCTCCAGATCGGTAGCCGGATTGAAATCTTGCGCGATGACGGGCTGCCCGTGCGCGTTGTGTTCGGATCGCTGCCCCCCAATTTGCGCGCGCGCCCGACGCTGTCGGTAACGCTCGACAGCACCAAGGCCGGCCCGCGCCCCGTCACGATCAGCTATCTGACGGGCGGGTTCAGCTGGAATGCCGATTATGTCGCGCTGTTCGACGAAGCGAAGAACACGATCGACGTCCAGGGCTGGGTAACGCTCCAGAATAATGGCGGCACGCGCTTTGCCAATGCCGACACCGTGCTCGTCGCCGGGTCACCCGCCAGCAGTAACGGCAATAGCGGCAATGTTCGACGCACCGGCTTCGCGCCGGGCACGCGCGCCGGCACAGAGACGGCGGAACGGGCACGGCTCGGCGATTATTATCTCTACCCACTCGGCCACCGCACCACGCTTGCCGCCAACCAGCAGAAGCAGGTGAGCTTTTTGAGCATCGGCGGCGTGCCGGCGCGCAAGGCTTACGAATATCGCAACGAGTGGCAACAGGGGCAGGACGAGCCGCAAAGCGCTGCAACCGTGCTCAATTTCTCGACATCGCGCAGCGGTGGGCTTGGCGACGCGCTGCCGGCGGGAACGGTGCGGGTCTATCTACGCGATGCCAAGGGCCAGCCGCAATTCATTGGCGAAAACAGCATCGGCCACACGCCGATGGGGTCGAGCCTGGCGCTCAAAACCGGCGAGGCGTTCGATGTGAAGGTGAAGCCCGTCGTCGAGAAGCGCGAAAAGATTGCCAGCGACGAATGGGAGCGAACCGGCCGTTACCGGATCACCAAGGATGGCGGCACGCGCACGGTGACGGTTGAACGCGCGATCACCTATTACCGCACGACGATGAGTTACCGAGTGACCAACGCCCGGCCCGAACCCGTGACGGTGGACGTGGTGCAGGCGGGTCTCGACAATTACTGGCACGACACGCGCGTGCCGAACGAGAATTTGGTCGGCGAACAGCGATCGATCGACGAGCGCGTATGGCATGTGCCGGTGCCAGCCAATGGCGAGGCCGTGCTGACCGTTTCCTTCGACACGCGTTACTGATCGCGCCGGGGTGAGGCTCGCGCGCCTCTTGTTGCTGATTGCAGGCATAGCTGGCCCGGCGATGCCCCTAGGCGCGCAGCAGGTGATTACCTCGCCAGGTCCTGACACGCTGTCGGTCACCGTCTACCGCGCACCCGATCGCGACGCCTCGCAGGCGATCGATCGCGGCGATCCGCAGGGCTATGCGCTTATCACCGAAACGCGGACGGTGCTGTTGCCGGCAGGCACGGCGACGATCCGGTTCGAAGGCGTCGCGGGCAACATCTTCCCCGAAAGCGCGATCGTGAGTGGGTTGCCGGGCACTGTGCGCGAGAAAAATCTCGACGCCGATCTGCTGTCGCCGCGCAGTCTTTATGATCGCGCGCTGGGCCGGCGCGTGATCATCCGCCGCACCGACAAGGCGACCGGCAAAATCCGGGAGGAACAGGCGATCATCCGGTCTGGTGCGGACGGCGCGGCCGTTCTGCAAACCGGCGGCGGGATCGAGACGCTGCGCTGTTCGGGATTGCCCGAGACGATCGTTTATGACGGCGTGCCGGCGGGGCTCTCCGCCAAACCGACATTGTCGATTGAAACCGAAAGCGCGGCGCCGGTACGCGCAACGCTGACCCTTTCCTATCTCGCCGGCGGGTTCGATTGGCAGGCCGATTATGTGATGCGGATGCGCCCCGACGGCCGCAGCGCCGATCTATTTGCGTGGGTGACGCTCGCGTCGAGCGACGTCACCAGCTTTCCCGAAGCCGGGTCCAGCGTGATCGCGGGCAAACCCAATCGCGAAGAAGCGCCGAGCTTTGGCGATTTTGGGGGTGGCGCGCTCGATCTGCAATGCTGGGAAACTGAGGCACAACCTGCCCTTGCTCTTGCGCCGCCAGTGGTGTCACCCGCCCCGATGATGGCGATGGAGGCGATGCGCGCCGACATCATCGTCACGGGCTCGGTAGCGCGAAAGGCAGTGCAGGAGGCACTCGGCGATCTGAAGCTCTACCGGATTCCCGCACCCGTCACGGTGGCATCGAAGGCGCAAAAGCAGGTCGCGCTGTTGTCGCAATCGGCGGTGCCGCTGGCGGTCGTCTATGTTAGCGAGATTGCCGGGGGCGGGGGCGGCGCGCCGGTGCTCACGCTGCGCGCGAAAAATCGCAAGGCGGCGGGGCTTGGCCTGCCGCTGCCCGCAGGCAGGGTCGCGGTGTTCGAGGACGCGGGCGATCGCCCGATCCTGATCGGCGAGAGTTCGACCGACGACAAGGCGGTCGGCGAGGATATCGAGTTCAAGGTCGGCCCGACCCCGGGCGTCCGCGCGGTGCTGCGCGGGGTCGGCCGAACGGCAAAGGCGGTCGATTATGTGCTGGATGTGACCAACGCCAATCGCTGGCCGGTCGCTTATGAGGCGAAAATCGATACCGGCGGGGAGGCGATCGCGAAATCCAGCACGCGACTCGGGAAGCGCGACGGCAAGTCGATCTGGGCTGTGACGGTGCCTGCGAACGGCAGCGCCACCTTGCGCTACACCCTTAGGCGGGCGCTCTAGTCGATTTCGCGCACGCGCTCGTCGTGCCCCGTGCCCGAACTCATGAAAACGAGCCCCATCAGCGCCGCCGTCATTATCCCGGTGCCGCCAAAACCCCCAATCGCCGCCAGGATGGCGATTACCGACAATGGCCCGAACAGATAATCCAGCAACCAGATCGCCGCAGCCACGATCACCGCCGTCGCCAGCAGCATCCAGCGCATGATCTGGCGATAGCGCGACCAGGCGTGCGCGGCGCTGTCCGGATCGTCGAGACCGGGCAGGTGCGTTGATCGCGGCGGGTGCAGATTCGGGGCCATCGCTTCCAATTGGACGTCAAACGTGGAATCCTCAAGTGGCCGTCCGTCGCCACCCGCGCAGGACGGAGATGGAGAGAGAAATGACAATCGCAGCGATCCTCGTCGGCAAGGGCCGCGAAGTGATCTCGGTCACCGCGCATCAAAGCGTGATGGACGCCGCATTACTGCTCGCAAAGCGGCGGATCGGCGCGCTGCCCGTCATGGAAGGGGCGAGCGTGGTCGGCATTTTTTCCGAACGCGATGTGATCCACGCTCTCGAGGAGAACGGGGTTGCGGCGCTCGATCGCAAGGTCGGCGATGTGATGACGTCGCCCGCGGTCACCGTCAGCCCGCAAGAGCCGGTGATCGGCGCGCTGTCGTTGATGACGCGGCGGCGCATCCGGCACCTGCCGGTGGTCGAGGCGGGCAAGATCGTCGGCGTCGTCTCGATCGGCGATCTCGTCAAATTCAGGATCGATCGAATCGAGGCCGATGCGGCGGCGATGCGCGATTATATCCAGAACGCCTGACCCACTGGGGCGTCCGACAACGAAGCAATTACGCGGCGGGCAGAGGACGCGGGCCGATCAGCTCGGTGATCTCGCCAAGGACGCTTCGCGAAAATGTCGCGAGCCAGCCCAGATAGGTGATCACGCCAGCGCCGGAAAGCACCACAAGCCGCAACGGCGGGAGCATCGGCGGCAGGAAACCGTCGATCGCCACCACCAGAAACCCCATCCCGATCGCGGCAGTCGCAGGCGGCGAAACCGCTTCGGCCAGCGCGCGAAGCGATAGCCCGATCACCGGCAGGGAACGCTTCAAGCTGATGCCGAGATAAAGCGGATAGGCAAGCACCCACGACCAGGCGAGCCCCATCAGCCCCCAATTCACCCCGATCAGATAGGCCGTCGTCAGGATGACGGCGCCCGTCGCGCCATTGCGCGCGCTGATCCCCGGGCGGCCGCGCGCATCGCATGCGGGCGCGAACAGCACCTGCATCGTCATCAGCGGCATCGCCAGCGCGAGCAGCCGGACGACCGGGATGGCCTCACGCCATTTGTCGCCGAGTACCGTCAGCACCAGCGGTTCTGCAGTGGCGGCGAGCCCGCAATAAAAGGGCAGGGCCGCGACCATGATGATTCGGGTGCTGTGGGCAAAGGCGCGCGCGACCGCGCCAGCGTCGTTCTGGATTCGCGCATAAGCGGAAAAGGCGACCTCGTTGAGCGGCGGCACCACCTTCGACACGAAGATCTGGGTGAGGAACAGGCTGGTCGTATAGATGCCCAGCCAGTGCGGATTGAAGCTGCGCCCGGCAATCAGCACATCGGCCTGGCTCTCGAAGAACCAGAACAGCTGCCCCGCCGCCATCACGCCGCCATAGCGCGCGAGATGGCCGGCGCCGCGAAAATCGAAGCTTGGCCGCATCAGTGATTTCGCCGCGATCGTCATGCCGACGGCGCGCACCGTGAACAATACCAGAGGGGCCAGCACCAGCGTCCACACGCCGAGCCCGGCAAGCGCGCCGCCAAGGGCCGCGCTCGCGCTCGAAATCGAGGCGATGATGTTCACCCGCGCCTGGCGCTTGAACTCCATTTCGCGTGACAGCAGGGCATAAGCGAGCGCGGTGAACGGCGTCGTCAGATAGATCAGCGCCTGTACCCGCAGCATATCCGTTACGATCGGTTGGTGATAATAGACACCGGCCACAGGCGCGATCAGCAGCTGGCCCGTCGCCAGCACGACGTTGACGAGGATCAGCATGCCGAAAAGCTGTCTGATCTGCTGACGCGAAACATCCGCCTGCTGGATCAGCCCGCTCGCCAGGCCATAGCCGTTGAGCATGTTGAGCAGGAACAGGACAACCTGGGTCATCGCGAACAGCCCGTAATCGGCGGGCGCCAGGATGCGAATCACCAGGAAGGTCGCCGACCATTGCACGATCTGCGCGAGAATCTGGCTGCCCGATCGCCAGATCACGGCGCTGCGCACCTGTGACGACAGCGATTGCGAATCGCGTTTCATCGGGGATGCGGTCGTTTCCATACCCATATTCCATGCACCCGATGTGATTACGGAGCGGTAAACCCTAGGAGTTCTGCGGCCCACAGCAGCCATTGTAAGAAAATTGCAAAAAGGCGTTGACGGGTGTTGGAGCCACCCATATAAGCCACTCCACCGCAGCGACGAACCAACCGGTTTGCCTCTGCAGTCATCAAATTTTCGGCGCTAGCCCGCCCCCCGAAGAAAAAGGGGAACGGGAAGGCGTCGGTCTTTTGCGCTCTTTGACATTGTTATTCAGATGAAGGGACATGTGGGCGGCGGCTCCGGGTCCGACGGTTTTAAGGCGTCGGCACTCGGTAAAAACAAGCCGTTCCATGAATTCACCAGACAGGCTTGCCTGATGGTGCGTTCAACATGTCCTAATACATATCCACAGTGAAATGTATTGTGCAGGAACGGCTCCTTGAAATGAGCTTGTTCGTCCGGATCATTCCATCCGGTCGTTCAGGTACATCAAACTTGAGAGTTTGATCCTGGCTCAGAACGAACGCTGGCGGCATGCCTAACACATGCAAGTCGAACGAGACCTTCGGGTCTAGTGGCGCACGGGTGCGTAACGCGTGGGAATCTGCCCTTGGGTTCGGAATAACAGTTGGAAACGACTGCTAATACCGGATGATGACGTAAGTCC